>NZ_JBIAGW010000006.1:0-426740 GCF_042869955.1 Streptomyces sp. NPDC006691 | reverse complement strand
GGGGGGCGCGGGGGGGGGGGGGTCGGCGGGGGGGGGGGGGGGGGGGGGCCCGGGGGGCCCCCGCGGGGGGGGGGGGGGGGGGGGGGGGGGGCGGGGGGGGGGGGGGGGGGGGGGGGGGTCGGCCCCCCCCCCCACGACAGCCCCGCGGGACCTGCGCGGGACCCCGGCGTCCGCGGGGACCCTCAGGAGTAGAAGTTGCGCTGCCAGCGGTGCTTCGCCAGCACGGCGAGCTGCTCGGCGGTCAGGGCGCGCCCGTCGCTCAGGGCGGTGTTGCGCTCCACGTTGCGGACACTGCGCATGCCCGGGATGACGGTGGAGACCGCCGGCGAACTCAGCACGAAACGCAGCGCCGTCTCGGCCATCCCGTCGGAAGTGATACCGAGATCGGCGACGATCGCGTCGACCCGTCGTTCAACCTGCGCGGGACGGTCACCCTTGAAGTAGCGGTGACGCCAGTCCCCCTGGGGGAACGTGGTGTCGGCCGTGATGCCGCCGGTGAGACCGCCCTCGTCGAGAGCGACCCGCACGATGACCCCGACGCCGTGCTCCTGGCACGCCGGAAACAGTTCGTCGGCGGGGGACTGGTCGAAGATGTTGTAGATGACCTGAACGCTGTCCACGGCGCCGCTGCGGACGAGCTCCAGCGCGGTGTCGGGCCGGTGGTCGTTGACGGAGACGCCGAACAGGCCGATCTTCCCCTCCCGCTTGAGGCCGTCCACGGTCTCCAGCCAGTCGCCCCGGCCGACCCAGTCGTCGCTCCAGACGTGGAACTGGAGCACGTCGAAGCGCTCCAGGCCGCTCGCGCGCAGACTGGTCTCCACGCTGTCGCGGATGTGGGAGCCGGGGAAGGCGCGCGCGGGGTCGATGCCGCTGGGGGCCGGCCACACACCGTTCTTCGGCGGCACCTTGGTGGCCACGCGCACCGCGTCCCCGGAGCCGGCGCGCTCACGCACCACCCGGCCTACGATCCGCTCGCTCTCGCCGTAGCCGCGTGCCGTGTCGATGAAGTTCACGCCGAGATCGAGGGCCCGGTGCAGGGCGCGTACCGACTCGTCCTCGGTGGCGCCCACCCAACTGGACTCGCCGATGCCCCAGGCGCCGTAACCGATCTCGGACACGGACAGCCCACTGCGTCCCAGTTCGCGGTAGCGCACGATCATCCTCCACGTCGTCGTCCTCGTTCCGGCCGGGCCGGGGCCCGGCCGGAAATCACGTTGACGATAGGCGAGTCGGGCGCGTGGGGCAGCCGAGTTTCGTCCGCCGCTCAGCGTCCGTCGAGGCGGGCGCTCAGCCACTCCAGGGAGGGCGGGATCTCGCGGAGCCAGGTGTTGAAGTTGTGGCCGCCGGAGTCCAGCGTGATCGAGGAGACCTGGGCGGGCTTCTTGACCTTCGCGATGAACTGCCGGGTCTCCTTGAGGTTGCTCTCGCCCTGCCGGGAGGTGGTGACCAGGAAGGAGGACCTGCCCTGGGGCAGGTGGTCGAGGCTCCACAGCAGGTCGGAACGGTGCTCCTCGTGCTTGTTGCCGTGGAAGAGGTCACCGGACTGGATGTCGACGTCCGGCTTGTAGTCGGCGGAGAGCCCGACCCCGGCCGCGTACGCCTCCGGGTGGTGCAGCGCGATCTTGAGGGCGCAGTAGCCGCCCGTCGAATCGCCGATGAAGCCCCAGTTGCGCGGTTTCGTGCCGACCCGGTACGTGCCGGCGACGGCCTTGCGCAGGTCGTCGGCGAAGAACGTCTCGGTCTGGGGGCCGCCCGGGATGTCGATGCACTGGGTGTTGCGGGGCGGAGCCACGGTCGGCCGCATCATCACCAGGATCATCGGCTGGGTCTTCTTCTGCTTGGACAGGGTCCACGCGGTCTTCGGGTAGTGCAGTCCCTTGATGAGGTTCTCGGCCGTGCCGGGGAAGCCGGTCAGCACCACGGTGACGGGGAACGTCCGCTTCTCGTACCCCTTCTGGAAGTACTCCGGCGGCAGGTAGACGTACGCCGGGGTCACTATCCGGGACCGTTCTCCCTGCACCGAGACCTTCTGCACCTCGCCGCCGATGCTGGGCTTGCCGGCGCCGGGGACGTCGACCTTCTGCTTGCCGTCCACCTTCACCCCGGGGTTGGCGGCGGATCGCGCGCCGAGCACCCCCACGCCGTCCTGCTGACCGAACAGATCCGCCCACGAGCCGTAGAAGAGGAACGTGTTGTTGGCGGCGAGCCCGACGGCGGAGAAGAGCAGCAGCTGGACCGCGCACATCAGGCCCACCCGTCCGAGGACCGACTTCCACCCCCGCCCCGAGAGCCGGGGCCACTGCCATACGACGACGAGGGACAGCAGCACCGTGCAGAGCACGGCCAAGGCCAGAACGGCGGTACTTGTGAGCCCCATGGGATCAAGAACACTCTCTGCGAACGGTCTGCCGGACGCGGCGCCCGGCGACCACCGTCCAGCCGCACCGCCTTCAGGGGTGCGCAGGGAACTAGACCGTGATCGGGGATGATCCGTTCCCTCGGGACCCGCGTGTTTCCGGGAGCGTCCTCACGGCGTCGAGCGGGTCGCGGCGCCGACCGGTTGCTCGCCCTCGCGGCGCTGCGTCGCGGTGTCGCGCTCGTCGGCCCCCGCCAGCCAGAAGTAGAGCGGCGGCAGGGCGAGTTCGATGCCCATCAGGACGATCTGGAAGGAGTCCGGGCGGCCGAGCGCCGCCCACGACAGCAGTCGTGCGGCGCCCCCGAGGAAGAAGACCGCCGCCAGCGCGCGCACGGCCCGCGAAGGGATCGGCGACTGACGCGCCACCCATATCCAGGCGAGCCCGTACCCGAGGAAGATCGCGCCGAAGAACCGCATGAGGCTGTCGACGGTCGGCCCCGGGGAGCCGGCACCGGGCACCGCCCCCATACCGACGGTGAGATGTAGGGCGCCGATCGCCATGTCGGCGACACCCATCGCCCACGAAAGCCACTTGAGGAGCCGAGCCATGATGGAGTCCCCCTTGCTTAGTGGGCATGTGTCTACTAAGGCGACCATAGGTCTGCTGCTGTACACGCGTCAAGTAACGTGAGGGGCATGACCGCGCGCCGCAGACTGAGCCCCGCCGAGCGCCGCAAGGAGCTGCTCGATGTCGGAGCCCGGCTGTTCGCGGCGAGGCCGTACGACGACGTGCTGATGGAGGACGTCGCGCAACAGGCGGGTGTCTCCCGGGCGTTGCTCTACCGGTACTTCCCCAACAAGAGCGCACTGTTCGCCGCCGTCTACCAGCAGGCTTCGGACCGTCTGCTCGACGGAACCCGGATCGATCCCGGGCACTCGCTGCGCGCGCAGCTCTCCGCCGGGCTCGACCTCCACTTCGACTACTTCGCGGCGAATCGGAACACGGTGCTCGCCGCGAACCGGGTACTCGCGGGCGATCCGGTGATCCAGGCGATCATCAACGACGAACTCGCCGAGCTGAGCCGCCGCGTCCTGGGCGCCACCGCGTTGGAGGGCCGGGCCCGGGACACCGCCTCGGCGGCCCTGACGGCCTGGCTGGTGTTCGTCCGCGCGCTGTGCGTGGACTGGCTGACCCACGAGACGCTCTCGCGGGCCGAGCTGCACGACATGTCGGTCGGCGCCCTGCGCGGAGCACTGGGCGCCGTCATCGACGCCGACCGGCTGCTCGGGACCGGCGACTGACGGCGCCTCGCCGTCCCGTGGAGCCGGTGCGGCGGCGGCCGCTCCGTCAGCCGAGGGCGGGCGCGCCGCCCGGGCGCTCGAACTGGGTGCGGTACAACTCCTCGTAGCGGCCGCCGGTTCGGAGCAGTTCGTCGTGCGTGCCGCGCTCCACGATCCGGCCGTCCTCCACGACCAGGATGAGGTCGGCGGAGCGCACCGTGGAGAGCCGGTGGGCGATCACCACCGCGGTGCGGCCCTCCAGTGCCTCACCGAGCGCCTCCTGTACGGATGCCTCGGAGGTGTTGTCGAGATGGGCGGTCGCCTCGTCCAGGATGACGACCCGCTGGCGGGCCAGGAGCAGGCGGGCGATCGTCAGCCGCTGGCGCTCGCCGCCCGAGAGCCGGTAGCCGCGCTCGCCGACCACCGTGTCCAGGCCGTCCGGCAGGGACGCGACCAGGCCGTCCAGACGGGCCCGGCGCAAAGCCTCCCAGAGGTGCTCCTCGTCGGCGTCCGGGCGGGCCAGCGTCAGGTTGGCGCGCACCGACTCGTGGAAGAGGTGCCCGTCCTGGGTGACCATGCCGATCGTGCCCCGGATCGAATCGGCGGTCAGGTCCCGTACGTCGATCCCGCCGAGCCGGACCGTGCCCGCGTCGACGTCGTAGAGGCGCGGCAGGAGCTGGGCCACCGTCGACTTGCCGGCGCCCGAGGAGCCGACGAGGGCGACCATCTGGCCCGGCTCGGCGCGGAAGGACACGCCGTGCAGTACCTCGGTGCCGCCCCGGGTGTCGAGGCTGGAGACCTCTTCGAGCGAGGCGAGGGAGACCTTGTCGGCGGCCGGGTAGCCGAACCGTACGTCGTGGAACTCCACGGACACCGGGCCCGCCGGCACCGTCCGGGCACCGGGCTTCTCCGCGATGAGCGGCTTCAGATCGAGCACCTCGAAGACCCGCTCGAAGCTGACGAGCGCGCTCATCACCTCCACCCGCGCCCCGGCCAGCGAAGTGAGCGGTGCGTAGAGCCGGGTGAGGAGCAGGGCGAGTGAGACGACCGCGCCCGCTTCGAGGGAGCCGCGCAGCGCGTAGTAACCGCCGAGCCCGTAGACCAGGGCGAGTGCGAGGGCCGACACCAGGGTGAGCGCGGTGATGAACGCGGACTGGGCCATCGCCGTACGCACGCCGATGTCGCGCACCCGGCCCGCCCGCGCGGCGAACTCGGCCGACTCGTCGGCGGGCCGCCCGAACAGCTTGATCAGGGTCGCGCCGGGAGCCGAGAACCGTTCCGTCATCCGGGTGCCCATGGCGGCGTTGTGCTCGGCCGCCTCACGCTGGAGCCGCGCCATTCTGGTGCCCATGCGGCGCGCGGGCAGCACGAACACGGGCAGCAGGACGAGTGCGAGCAGGGTGATCTGCCAGGAGATGCCCAGCATCACCGCGAGGGTGAGCAGCAGGGTGACCAGGTTGCTCACCACCCCCGACAGCGTGTTGCTGAAGGCGCGTTGGGCGCCGATCACATCGTTGTTGAGGCGGCTCACCAGCGCCCCCGTCCGGGTCCGGGTGAAGAACGCGACCGGCATCCGCTGGACATGGTCGAAGACCGCCGTCCGCAGATCGAGGATCAGCCCCTCGCCGAGCGTCGACGAGAGCCACCGGCTCGCGATCCCCAGCGCCGCCTCGGCCAGGGCGATCGCGGCGATGTAGAGGGCGAGGCGGGTGACGGTCCCGCTCTCCTTGCCGGCCACGATCGCGTCCACCACCCGCCCGGCGAGCAGGGGGGTCGCCACCGCGAGCAGCGCCGTGGCGACGCTCAGAACCAGGAAGAGGACGATCCGGCGCCGGTGCGGACGGGCGAAGGCGGCGATGCGGCGCAGGGTGGCCCGGTTGAAGGGCCGCTTGTCCTGCTGGGCGTTCATGACGTTGTGGAGCTGTGTCCACGCGGTGGCTTCCATACTCATGCGAGGAACGTACGACCTCTACCGCGCTTGAGGTCAACGATCGGGCGGAACCCGTTGGCGGTCGCGTCAAGGATCTCCCGGGCAGATCCGGCGGCTTCGCGGCCGAGCACGCTGCCCGATCGTCCCGGGGCATACCGGTGATCACTCCCGTAGGTTCGGCAAGTGGCGGCGCCGGACCGCTTCCGACCTGGGGAGAGACGATGCGTTGGGGAGTGCTTGACCGCCTGGTGGGCGAGCCCGGGGCGTTCTTCGAGCAGTGTCGCCGAGGTCGGCCGCACGTCTTCACCCCACCGTGCCTGCCCCAGGAGGTGCCCACCCTGCGGGAGTTGACGGGCGCGCTCGACGGAACCCTGATGCGCACACCGTACGTCGAGCTGCTGCGCGAGGGGGAGCTCGTGCCGGCGGTGGAGTTCGGTACGGCCGCCGGGTGCGCCGAGGGTCCGGAGGAAGGCTTCGCCGACCCGGAACGGATCATGCACCTGCTCGCCGAGGGGGCGACGCTCCTGCTGCCCCGACTCGGCCGCTGGAACGCCTCGGTGGGCGCCCTGACGGCCCTCCTCTCCCAGGACCTGGGGCGCGTGACGGAGGCGTTCTGCTTCGCGACCATGATCGGGAGCCGGGGCCCCGATGTGCACCGGGACGGCGCCGACGTCCTCGTCGTGCAGCTCGCGGGCCGCAAGGAGTGGACGGTGTACGAGGCCGAGCCCCCGGCCGACGGCACTCGCGGCCCGGGCCCGGTGCCGGACCCGGGTGCGCCCGTCCTGCGCACCGTCATCGGCGCGGGCGACGTCCTGTACGTACCGCGTGCCGCCCCGCACACCGCGAGCGGGGACGACGGGCTCTCCGTCCATCTGGCCCTCGCCATCGGCGGCACGACGGCGGGCCGGGCGGCCGGGCCCCCGGCACGGCCGATGGCAAACGCCCAACTGCTCGACTGCGCACGTGAGCTGATACAGCTCGCACGGGCGAGAGCGGACACGGCCGCTGATGAGGGATCCCTTGCCCGAGCGGGCGGAGAGCTGCCGTGCTCGCCGAGGGGGATCCCGGTCGACCGGCCGGACGCGGGCTGATCCGGGGCGCACCCAAGCGGTGCGTCCTCGTTCGGCTCCGGGGTTCGACTCCGTGGTGCGACTCCGGGGCTCAACTCCGGGCGACGCTCAGTGATCGTCCCAGTGGCCGTCGTGGTCGGCGTGGCGGTGGCCGTCGTGGATGTAGTCGACATGGTCGCCGTGCGGTACGGACACGTGTCCGCAGCCCGCTTGGTGGCGATGGGCGTGGTCCTCGTGCACGGTGTGTCCGCCGGGCTCGCACTCGTCGGTGTGGCCGTCGTGGGACCGGTGGAGATGGCCGTCGTGCACATAGTCGACATGGTCTGCGTGGGGCACGGCCACATGGCCGCAGCCGGCGCCGTGCTCATGGGTGTGCTGGGCGTGCTCGGTGTGGGTGGCAGTCGACATGACGTTGCTTTCCTGTTCGTTCTGTTCTTCGCCGGCCCCCCTCGCGAGGGCGAGTCTGCTCCCGGCGCCGCGCCGATGCACGCATCACGCGGGGTGAGCCGGGCGATTTCCTTGGGGGACGGGCGGGTTGGCGGGGACGGGCGGGCCGGGGACGCGGCTTCGCCCCGGAACCCTGGTGCCGTTCCGGGGCGAAGTCACGTGCGGGACCGGCGCGTCAGTGGTTGACGCAGGTGTTGCCGGCCGCCGGGTTGAGCAGCCCGATGAGGTCGATGCTGTCGCCGCAGGCGTTGACCGGGATGTCGACGGGGACCTGGATGACGTCGCCGGACAGCACACCGGGGGAGTCCGTGGCCGTGCCGACCACCGGCGGGTTGGGGTCGGCGGCTGCGGCACCCGCCGTGCCGACGACGGCAGTGGCGGCCAGGACGGTTGCGGCGAGTGCGGTACGGATGCGCACGATTTCCTCCAGTTTGTTGGTGTTTGTTCCTCTGTAGCGTCTCCGTGTTCGGGCCGGGGCGAAAATCCCGTGACCCGATGGGGTGAACGGCGCGCCGCGCGCACGTCACGGGACGCGTCTCTTAACACCGCGTTTATTCGGCCGATTCGCGTCTACACGGTGGAGGACAGCCCGAAGTGCGGGGCCGTTCTCCAACGGAAAGGCAGGCCATGTCCAGTGGTGTCGTCATCATCCTGATAGCGGTCGTGGTGATCGTTGTCCTGGCGGTGGTCATCGGCATGTTCGTCGCGCGGCGGGGCCAAGGCCTGCGCAGCCGGTTCGGACCCGAGTACGAACGGACCGTGGCCGAACACCACGGCGATGTGAAGGCCGCGGAGAAGGATCTCGACGAGCGGGTCCGCAGGTACGGCAGCCTGAAGGTCGACCCCCCGAGCGCGGCGGAGCGCAGCCGCTACGCGGCCGAATGGGCCCGCGTCCAGGAGGAGTTCGTGGAATCGCCCACCCGCGCGGTGGCCGAGGCCGAGGCTCTGCTGGGCCGGCTCGCCCACGAACGCGGCTTCCCGAGCGGTTCGTCCGAGGAGCAACTGGCCGCGCTCTCGGTGCACCACCCCCAGCACCTGGACAGCTACCGCCGCATCCGCGGCGTGGCCCAAGGCGCCGACGGCCGCAGGCCCAGCACGGAGGAGCTGCGCGAGACCCTCGTGCAGGCCCACGAGTTCTTCGCCGTACTGGCCGGAGAGCGGCGCGGCGACAAGGCCGGGCGCCTCGGAGCGCGGGGCGGCCGTCACACCTCCACCAACGCCACGCATCGCGACGACATCGCCCGAGGGAGCCAGTCATGACCAAGCCCGAGCGTCCCGCATCCGAACAGCCCCTGGCCGATCAGCTCGTCTCGGGGCGCGACGTCCCCGAGCGGCCCGGCACCGAACAGCCCGGCGCCGCACGCGACGTTCCCGGGCAGCCCGGCACCGCACGCGACGTCCCTGCCCGGGCCGCGTCCGATCAGGTCCTCAGCGGTCGCGAGGCCCCCGGCCGGGGTGTCCCCGATCAGCCACCGACCGGTCACGACGTCCCCGAGCGGGCCGTGCCCGATCAGTCGGTGAGCGCACGCGAGACCGCTCCCGAGCAGCCTTTCGCCGGCCAGGCTGGGCCCGGCACCGGCCAGCACCTCGGCGCGGCCCCGGCGTCCGAGCGGGCCCTGTCCGACCGGCCGCTGTCCGAGCGGCCCGGAGCCGACCAGCCCTTGTCCGAGCGGCCCGCATCGGTGCCGTCCGCGGCCGAGGGGCGCGTCCCCGAGCAGGCCGGCCGGCGGGCGGGAACCGAGGCCGGCGGTGCCGTCGACGACGACACCGTGCTGCCGCCCCACGAGCGGGAGAAGTTGCAGCTCAGGCTCCAGCACGCGGTCGGCGGGTTCGTGGACGAGCCCCGCTCGGCGGTCGAGGAAGCGGCCTCGGCGGTCGACGCCCTGACCGAGCGGATCATCGAGACCCTCGGGGAGCGGCGCGGGACGCTGCGCGCGACCTGGCAGGACGCGTCCGGCGGCTCGGCCACCGAGGACATGCGGATGGCCCTGCGCGAATACCGCAGGCTCGCGGAACGCCTGCTCAGCCTGTGAGGACCCACATCCCCCGTATCCCGGCGGGAGCCCCCGCGGCCCCCGCCGGGCACGTCACGGCCTGTGGTCCCGGAACCTCAACGCACCGTTACAGACAAGGAGTTGAACATGTCCAGACGCTATGGCGGTAACCCCGCAGCCACCGGCATACTCGTCATCGTCGATGTCATGGCCCTGATCCTGATCCTCTGGATCGCCTTCTTCCTGGTCAACGCCAACACCGCCAACGACATCGTGTCGTGGGTGCGGCACGCGGCGGACTGGCTCTCGGGCTGGTCGCGCGACATGTTCACCATCAGGTCCGACACCTGGCGCACGATCGTCAACTACGGTCTGCCCGCCGTGGTGTACCTACTCATCGGCCACGCGGTGGCCGGTCGCGTCAACCGCTCCTGAGCCCTGGCCGGACGAGCCGAGGGCGAGATGGCGAGCGTAGGCGTCCCGGCTGTCCGAGACGAACTTCCAGCTCGCCATGGCCGCCCTCAACTCGTCGTCGGTCAGCCAGCCGTGCCAGGCGACCTCCGACGCGTCCGGCACGATGTCCTCCTCCGCCACGACGGCCTCGTACACCGCGAACCAGTACGGGCTCAGCTCGCCGTCGCACAGGAACTTGAAGAGCGGGCGCACCGGAGCGTCCACCCCGAGTTCCTCGCGCAGCTCCCGGCGCGCGGCGTCCTCGTAGGCCTCGCCCACCTTCACGGCCCCGGCCACCAGCCAGCTGTACTCGCCCGGAAACCGCGAGCTGCTCTCGGGGCGCCGGTGCACCAGGCAGCGGCCGCGCGCGTCGCGGCACAGCACCATGGCCATCCGGTACAGCCATCCCTCGCGCACGGCCTCGCCCCGCTCGACCACATCGATGACCCGATCCTGCTCGTCGACCCGCTCCACACGTTCACCCATGGGTCGATCCTCCATGACGGCGGTCGGAGTGTGTGGGGCCCCCTCCCCGACGGGGCGTCAGACCGGCCTCACTCGTTCGGTAGGGCCCGGCTGGCCCTCCGCCCGAAGGTGCCGAACAGTGGATCGAGAGTGGAGTGATCTGGATGCCGTCGATCTGATGAGGAGCGCGATCATGCGCCGTTGTACCACCGTCGCCGCCATCGCCCTGTGCGGCGCTCTTGCCGCAGGTACCGCGGCACCTGCCTACGCCGCCCGTCACCTCCCGTCCGTGTCCGTGCCCGGAGCGGGCGGCGAGCCGGCGGGCAGCCGGGCCGCCGACGACGATGTGGCCGGGGTCAAGACCGAGCTGGCGGCGATGATGAAGGAGATCGACCAGATGGTCGCCGCCGAGAAGAAGGACGCCGCGGCGGACGTCGCCGAGGCCAAGGCCGAGGTCGCGGCCATCCTGAAGGAGATCTCCGCCATGGTGAAGGAGGAGGTCGCACAGGCGAAGCCGGCGACCCAGCCTTCCACCACCACGCCCGCCCCGCTGTCCCTGCCGAACACCCCGCCCGCCGCGACGGGCTGACGTTCGGTACGACTGGTTTCCGCCATGCCCCGCCCTTTTCTCTTCCGGGCGAAACAACCTCAAATCGCCTGCGGACATGGCGGGTTCACGCAGGGCTGCCGACTCGGGCCCGACGGGCGGAGGTGGGGATCCCTTCCGGGGCGCGATGGCGCGGGGGCCGGCGCAAACGACTCGATGGGGTGGTTCTGCGTGCCCGGGAGTGCCCGTCCCGCGTTGGTCACCACATGACCGTATTTCCTGGGCTGCGGTGCGCGGTGGCCGCGAATCGCCCGACGTATTCCCCAACGGGAGCCCCGGCGACGGGTGTTGCGGCACTCCGGTATCACCGGATGGGCGAGCCGGCCGGTTCGCACGGCGCGGCGGCGGAGCCGAGGGACCACGCGGAGCGCGGGGGCCGCACCGCCATGGTGCCGGTCCGTCGCGCCACGCTCCGTGTCCGCGGCCGCCTGGCCGTGCGTGCCCGGCCGGGCCGTTCGCCCTGCCCGGCCGCCGGCCGCGAGGCGCTCCAGCCGACCGGCCGCGGCGGGCGTTCCCGCGCGGCCGAACCTGCGCCTCCGGCCCACCGCTCGCCCGTGTTCCCCGACAGCTTGTGAATGGACAACTCCCGTGCGAATCACCGACATTCACGGCTGCGAGGTCCGTCCCGGACGGCTGGTGGAGTGGAGTCTGGATCCCGCCATGGTCGAGGCCGCGACCAGCCAGCCAGACGACTCCCGGCCCCCCGCCTATGTGCAGGAATCACACATCAGGACGGCCCGGTCCGTGCGCGAGGACGGACTGTTCGTGCCGACCTGGCTGGGTGCCGCCTTCGACATCCTCGGGCCGGTCGACCTGGACGTCCTGGAGGCGGCCCTACGGACCTGGACCCTGCGGCACGAGACGTTGCGCAGCGGATTCCGCTGGGTCGACGACGAGATGCGCCGCTTCACCGCCGCGCCGGACGCGGTGGCGCTCCGCCGAGAGGTCGTGGGTGACTTTCCCGACGCGGAGGAGCTGAGCCACCACCTCCAGGACCGGTTCGATGTGGAGGCGGACGCCCTGGGCTGGCCGAACTTCCTGTACACGGCGGTCGTCCGGCCCGAATCCACCAGCGTGTACATGGCCTTCGACCACAGCAACGTCGACGCGTATTCGATCCAGCGCATCCCGTCCGAGATCCATGAGCTCTATTCGGCACGGGCCGAAGGGCGCAGCGCGCGGACGACGCCGGTCGGCAGCTATGTCGACTTCTGCGAGATCGAACGGGCCAGCGCGGACCAGGTCGACGACACCCACGCGATCGTGGCGCGCTGGCGGGAGTTCATCACGCGCTGCGACGGCAGGCTGCCGGCCTTCCCGGTGGACCTCGGCCTCGAAGCCGGCGGCAGGCTGCCCGAGCAGAAGCTCCTGTACGAGATGCTCGTGGACGACGTGGACGCGGCCGCGTTCTCGGCGTACTGCCGGCCGTTCGGCGGCGGCCAGGTCGGCATCCTGGCGGCGACCAGCCTCATCGTCCACGACATCGGGGGCGAGCCGGTCTACCGCACGGTCGTGCCGCTCCACACCAGGGCGAAGTCCCGGTGGGCGGACTCGGTGGGGTGGTATGTGGGCGGCGCGCCCATCGAGATTCCGGTGGCGCAGGCACGGGGCTTCGACGATGCCCTGAAGATGGTCCACGGCGCGCTGCGGGCCAACAAGGCGCTCGCCCAGATTCCGATCGCCCGGGTGCTGCGGCTCCTCGGCTCGGACTTCCGCCCGACATCGCCCGACCTCTACTCGATCGTGTCGTTCGTGGACGCCCGGGACATCCCCGGGGCCCGGCAGTGGGACGAGCTCCGGGCGTCCGCCCTGCTCAGGGTCTCTTACGGGGACCAGGTGTGCGCGTGGTTCACCCGCCTGCACGGAGGGCTGCAACTGGCCATCCGCTACCCGGACACGGCGATCGCGCACAAGAACATCCACCGCTACGCGGAACAGCTGAGGGAACTCATCACCTCGATCGCCCGCGACGCCCCCGCCGTGCCGGCGAGGCCGCGTGCGGAACGCCCGGTCCCGGCACCGAGGCTGAGCCGTGAGGTGTCCCAGCTGTCGCTCTGAACCCGGGTGGCGGAACAGAGCACCCGCCAGTGGCAGAACACCACATGGGTTCAGCCCCCCATGTGGTGAACCCACATGGGGGTGGCCGGGGAGCGCCTCTCGCGCGACGACGGGCGCGGCTGGTAGACCAGCGGGGCCATCGGTCGCCGAGAGGCTCGGTGTTCCACACCGGGCCCGGGGTCACACAAAGGGGTCGGGATGCGTCGCGCACCGGTCAGCTCAGTCCTCGTCGCGGTCCTGGTCGCCCTGCTGGCCGGTGTCTTCGGCGCCGGTGCGGGTCACGCTCGGGACCGGCTCGTGCGGGCCGACGACGGAGCGCGGGTCGTCACCGAACAGCGGCTCGCACCCCACCGCATCGACCTCACCATCGCCTCCCCGGCCCTGGGCACCACCGCCCACGTACGTCTGCTCACGCCGGACGGCTGGTCGCCGGGGCGGGGCGACTGGCCGTCCCTGTGGCTGCTGCACGGCTGCTGCGGCGGGTACGCCGACTGGACGACGTACACCGATGTGGCCCAACTCGCTGCGCTGCGCGGGGTGTTGGTGGTCATGCCGGAGGCCGGCGCCGCGGGCTGGTACAGCGACTGGTGGAACTACGGCAAGGGCGGCGCCCCGCGCTGGGAGACCTTCCACACCACCGAGGTCCGCCAGATCGTCGAGCGTGGCTACGGCGCGGGCGGCCGACGTGCCGCGGCCGGTCTGTCGATGGGCGGCCTCGGCGCGCTGGCGTACGCGGCCCACCACCCGGGGCTGTTCCGCGCCGTCGCCTCGTACAGCGGCACCGTGCACCCGCTGCTCCAGGTGCCCGGAGGCTTCGGCCCCGACTGGTTCCTGAACCTCGACCGGCGGCAGGGCGTCGACCCCTACGCCATCTGGGGTGATCCCGTACGGCAACGCGCCGTGTGGGCCCAGCACGACCCCACGGTCCAGGCGGGCGCGCTGCGCGGGCTCCCCGTCTTCCTGTCCTGCGGGAACGGCCAGGCCGGCCCGTACGATCCGGCGGGCGAGAGGGACTCGGGCGAGGCCTACTTCGAGCAGCAGAACCGGGCCCTCGCCGACCGGCTGGCCGCCCTCGGCAGCCCCGTCCGCACCGACTTCTACGGGCCCGGAACCCACGCGTGGCCCTACTGGCAGAGGGAGTTGCACCGCTCCCTGCCGATGCTGCTCAACGCGCTGGCGGGTTGAGCGGCGGGCCGCGGTCACCCGGCCCCGCAGTGAACGCCCGCCGCCCTCGGCCTAGTTGAAGAAGGCGCTCATGCCGTCGACGTCGGACACATAGCTGTCGATGGCGCAGACCTGGCCGTCGCGAAGGGTCAGCACGGTCGCCAGGTGTTCGTCGAGCGTGCGGCCGTCCGCGTCCTCGGCGGTGTTGTGCAGGGCGAGGGCGACGCCGTTCTGGCCGGTCAGGACGTGGCGCAGTTCGGTGTCCAGACCCCGGCCGGCTATCTTCCGGGCCCGGTCGACTGCGGCGTCGGCACCGTGCACCGTCCCGGAGATGGTGCCACTGCCGGGCATGGTCCAGACCAGGTCGGGCGTGAAGAGCGCGCGCAGTGCCTCCCAGTCGCGGGCGGCGAACGCGGTCAGGAACCGCTCGGCCACGGTCGCGTCGGCTCGATTGCCGGTCATGTCGTCCCACACTCCTGGATCGGGTCGGCCGGACGGCTGTGCCCGCCCGGTGGCCACGGGTGTCCGTGGCCCGCCCGACAATAAGGGGTTCGGCCGATGTGCCTGTGCCCGGAGGCCCGGGGTCAGAGCAGGAAGAGGACGAGGAGCACCAGCGCGAGCACCGCTGAGCCTGGCCACAGGCCGTGGCCACAGGTGTGGACGCGTCATGCTCACCTCATGGTTCCGCGGCGCGCGCGGGCGGTGTGGTGCCGACGGACCGGGGTCGTTCAGAGCCGGCTCGGGTCGGGTTCGTGACGGCGCCGCGCGGAGTCGCTGATGCGGATGAGCAGGCCCACCATCAGCCAGTTGGCCACCATGGAGGAGCCGCCCTTCGCCAGGAACGGCAGGGCCTTGCCGGTCAGCGGGATCAGACCGGTCACTCCGCCGGTCACCACGAAGACCTGGAGCACCAGCGCACCCGCCATGCCGGCGGCGAGCAGCTTGCCGAACGGGTCACGGGCGAGCATCGCGATGTGCAGGCCCCGCTGGGCGAGGAGGCCGTACAGGAGCAGGACCGCCATCACCCCGGCCAGGCCCAGCTCCTCGCCGACGGTGGTGAGGATGAAGTCGCTGTTCCCGGCGAAACCGACGAGCTCCGGGTGCCCTTGGCCGAGCCCGCTCCCGGTCATGCCGCCACTGCCGAAGCTGAACAGCGACTGGCCCAACTGGCTGGAGATGCCCGCCTTTCGGCCCGCCGGGGTGAAGGCGTCCATGGGGTGCAGCCAGGCTTCCACGCGCCCGTGCACATGCGGTTCGAGGGAGCCGACCACGCCCGCGCCGACCACGGCCATCAGCAGCCCGCACACCACCCAGCTCGTCCGTTCCGTGGCCAGATAGAGCATGATCACGAAGAGGCCGAAGAAGATCAGCGAGGTGCCCAGGTCGCGCTCGAAGATCAGCACCAGGAGGCTGAGCGCCCAGATCGCCACGATCGGGCCGAGCTGACGGCCCGGCGGCAGCCGCATGCCGAGCAAGCGGCGGCCCGACAGGGCCAGCGCGTCGCGGTTGACGGTGAGGTAGCCCGCGAAGAACACCGCGATCATGATCTTCACGAACTCGCCCGGCTGCACGGACAGCGGCCCCAGCATGATCCAGCGCTTGGCGCCGAACTGGTCGGCGCTGAAGAACGCGGGCGCCGCGAGCAGGACCAGTGCCACGGCCATCATCACGTAGATGTACCGCTGGAGCCTGCGGTGATCGCGCAGCACGATCAGCAGGCCGGCGCAGGCGGCCGCCCCGATCGCCGTCCACACCAACTGCCCGCCGGCGGCCGGGGCCATGTGCAGCCGCGGTTCGGCGATGTACGTGATGTCCAGACGATTCAGCAGCACCAGGCCGAGGCCGGTGAGCAGCAGGGCGAGCGGCAGCAGCAGTGGATCGGCGCGTGCCGCCCAGCGTCGCACCACCAGGTGCGGGACGACCGCGAGCAGCGTGACGGCGCCCGCGAACGTGCCGAATCCCGCGGGCAGTTGGCCCTTCATCGTCAGGCCGGTCACCGCTCGGCCGCCCAGCGTGATCACCACCACGAAGGCCAGCAGCCACGCTTCGGTCCGCCGTCGGTCGGGTGCCTGGGCCAGAGCCGCTGCGGACATGGTGCGCCAAGCGTCTTCGGGCACTCCGGACCATGGTGGGATCCCGCTGGTCGGACGCCGCACGGGCAGCACCTCCGTCCCGGAGAGCCGCAGGCCCGGGATCCTGGCGCCGCCGCGGCTCGCGGCGATCACGGGCTGAGAGACGGCAGTGGATCAACGGTGGTTCCCGTTCCGCTTCCGGAGCGGTGGTCACTCTCAGCGTACGACTCGATCCGTTCGCTCTGGAAGGCCGACCGCGTCCGACGGCGCCGCCGACGGTGTGCCCGCCGGTGTTCAGGGGGCGGTGGGCCGTGCGCCCTGGAGACGTACGAGGTCGGCGGGGCGCACCTGGATGGCGAACAGGGCGATGAGCGCGGCCACCACCGCGAAGATCGCGGCGACCACGAAGGCCGTGGAGACCCCGGAGGCCAGCACCTGATCACTCCACGGCCGGGGCAGCTGGCCCGTGCGCCGGAACAGCAGGCGCTGCGCCGGATCGGCCTGGCTCAGGAACTTGGGCACCTGATCGGTCGCCTCGTTGCGGCTGGCCGTGCCGAACACGGTGACCAGGATGGAAAGACCCAGTGAACCGCCCACCTGCTGGGTCGCGTTGAGCATCCCCGAGGCGGCGCCCGCCTCGTGCGGGGGGACACCGGAGACGGCCATCAGCGTCAGCGAGACGAAGTTCAGGCCCATGCCGAGGCCGAACACGAGGATCGGGCCCAGGATGCTGCCCAGATAGGTGGAGTGGACGTCCGTCCGGGTGAGCCAGGACAGGCCTCCCGCGGCCAGCAGCGCGCCCGCCACCATGAACGGTTTGGGGCCGTACTTCGGGAGGAGCTGGGAGGCGAGGCCCGCGCCGACCGCGATGATCGCGCTGACCGGAAGGAAGGCCAGTCCGGCCCGCAGCGGGGTGAAGCCCAGCACGTTCTGCACGAACAGGGTGAGGAAGAAGAACATGCCGAAGATCGCGGCGGCCAGGCTCAGCATGATGCCGTACGTGCCCGCGCGATTGCGGTCGGCGAACATGTGCAGTGGCGTGATCGGCTGTTGCGAACGCCGCTCCACCAGTACGAACGTGCACAGGAGCACCACGGCGACGGCGAACGAACCCAGCGTGACCGGGTCGCGCCAGCCTTGCTGGGCGGCCCGGATGAAGCCGTAGACCAGCGCGACCATGCCCCCGGTGGAGGCCAGCGCCCCGGCGATGTCGAAGTGGCCGGAATGCCGTTCCGACTCCTTGATGTGGCGCGGGGTGGCCAGCAGGATCAGCACGGCGATCGGCACGTTCACGAAGAGGACCCAGCGCCAGTCGAGCCATTCGACGAGCATGCCGCCCGCGAGCAGACCGATCGCGCCGCCACCCGCGGACACCGCGGCGAAGACGCCGAACGCCCGGTTGCGCTCAAGGCCCTCGGTGAACGTGGTGGTGATCAGCGCCAGAGCGGTCGGTGAGGCGATCGCGCCGCCGATCCCCTGGACCGCGCGCGCCGCGAGCAACTGCCCCGAACTCTGGGACAGTCCACCGAGCAGGGAGGCGATCGCGAACAGCAGCACGCCGCACATGAACACCCGGCGCCGGCCCAGGATGTCCCCGGCCCGCCCACCGAGCAGCAGCAGTCCGCCGAAGGTGAGGGTGTAGGCACTGACCACCCAGGCGAGGCCCGTCGTGGAGAAGTGCAACGCACTCTGGATGTGCGGGAGGGCGATGTTCACGATGGTGATGTCGAGGACCACCATCAACTGGCAGGCGGCGATGACGAGCAGCGCTATCCCCTTGCCGCCGCCTCCGCCGCCGGGGGCCGCGGCCGCGGTCGTGGGTGCCGGCTGCGGACTCGTCATGATGGACCTGCCCTCGCACGAGGGACGGTGGACGGTGACGTCCACTGTTCGACCCTATGCCCGGGTACCGGACGTCACCAGTCGATCAAGCTGCCGCGACGGGCCCGGGGCAGGGGCGGACCCCGGGGCACACGGGGGCGCCGCACAGCCGCAGATGTGGACGTGTGGAGGAAACCCACCTGACAGTCCGCGATCACGGGACTAAGCTCCCCGCGATGACTACTCCTCCCGCTCTCGGATTGGGGGACCCGTCCGCGCAAGGTGAGTGCTGATGCTCCCTACCGCGTACGGGGATTCCCGTCTTTCGTTCTGGCCGCGCGTGCGCGAGTTCGCCGTGCCGCCCTCCATGATCGAGACCGCCGGCTCCCGCCGTTCCGTCGGGGACTGGGCCGGGGCATGTGCCGCCGCCGGTTTCGACGTCGATCTCGACCTGCGTTCCCTGGCACGCACCCACGGCCGCGTCCTCGCCGCCCAAGTCCGTGCGGATCTACGGCAGTTGGTGCCGGACCTGCTGCGCTGGCACATGCCGAGGATCGCCCCCGACGGCTTGCTGCGCCCCGGCCTGACCATCGCGCTGGCCCGCTACGGCGGTACGGGGCGCGCGGATCCCGGTCCGGTCCACCTCGTGGTCCGGACCCCGCCGGCCTGGGCCGACGGCGGTCAGCGCATCTCCCTCACGCTGTGGGGCGACCACCTCCTCGGCGTCCCCGGGCGCGGCGCGGCCGGCCGGGCACCGAGCCACCCACACCCGCATCCGCACCCCCGGTACCGGTTGGATCTGCACCGTCACCTGTGGGACGCCCGCAGGACCGGAGAGCTGCGCGAACGGGCCGGTGCGGACGGAACCGACGGGCCGGCCGGGTCCGAGCCGTACCCCGCCGACGGCAGCCCCGTGACCGACCCCGAAGTGCGGACGGCGGTGCCGCCGGGAGCGCGCTGTGCCACCGGCCGCTGGGCTGACGAGGCCCGCCTGCTCCTCGGCTCCCGGGGGCGGTCCGCGGGTCCCGTATCCGTACGGTTGGCCGCTGGGCACCGGCTGGACCTGGAGCTGGTCGTGGACCCGTACGGGCTCCGCCCGCCGACCCTGCGGCTCGCCGCGGGGCCACCGGACAGCGGTGGCCCGGCGCCGTTGGTCCTGCCCGACGCGGCGACCTGGGTACTACCCGACCTCGACCTCATCCGCGCCGGTGCGATCGAGGCCGGCAGCCTCCACCCGCTCGTCGCGTCGGCACTCGTGCCGGATCCCGGGTCCCGCCCCGCCCGGGCCGCGGAACGCCGGGGCCGTGCGGGTGGGCCGCGCGTGGTGGAGTGCCGGGGGGAGCGGCACCGGGTCGGGCTGGTCGACGGGGTGCTGGTTCCGCTGGACCACGACCCGGCGGAGATCCGGCGCGAGGAGCTTCTGTTCGCCCTGAACGGCACTCCGCTGCCCTGCCTGCGGGCCATCGACGAGGCACACCGCCGTCCGGGCTGCCTGGTGGGGGTCCGTGAGCGCCTGGACCACGGCGACATCTCCGGCGCGCTGGCAGTCGTCGAGCAACTCCTGGGCCCCGACGCGGCGTTGCGCGACGGGCCGCTGCGGGACGAGTTGGAGGCCGCCGCGCGTCGCCGGGTGGCGTACGGGCTCTACCGTGCGGGCCTGATGGGCCCGGGTCCCGATCGCCTGCCCCCGCGCAGCCCCCGCCCCCGAGACCTGCGCTCACGTCCCCGCTCCACACAAGGCCGCTGACCGCCCGGGGCACACGCCCTGCCTCCGGAAGTACCGGAGCCCGCGCCGAGTCGGACGACGCGCCCGTATGCACCACACACCCAGACGAACCCATAGGTGATGACCACATATGTCCATGCACACCCCGCTCGCCGTCCCTGAGGACCAACTCGACGTCGCGAGGGACCTGTTGACCCTCCTGAGCGACACCACCACCGAACCGCGTCCCGATGCCCAGCTCGAAGCGCTCACCCTGGCCGTCGCCGCCGACCTGCCCGTACTGCTGTGGGGCGAACCGGGTATCGGGAAGACCGCGGCGCTGACCCAACTGGCCGCCGCCCTGGACCTTCCGCTGACCACAGTGATCGCCAGCGTGCACGAGCCGTCCGACTTCTCCGGCCTGCCCGTCGTCGGTGACGACCCCGCCGAGCAGGGCATCCCCATGGCCCCGCCGGACTGGGCCGTGCGCCTGGTCAGGGCCGGCCGGGGTCTGCTGTTCCTCGACGAACTGTCCACCGCGCCGCCCGCCGTGCAGGCCGCGCTGCTCCGTCTCGTCCTGGAGCGCCGCATCGGCGCGCTCCAACTCCCGCCCGGAGTAAGGATCGTGGCGGCCGCCAATCCGCCGTCCTCCGCGGCCGACGGCTGGGAGTTGAGTCCGCCCTTGGCCAACCGGTTCGTGCACCTGCAGTGGACGCACGACCACGAGGTCGTGGTGCGGGGCCTGGGTGGCACCTGGCCGCGTGCCGCGCTGCCCCGTCTCACTCCCGGAAAGCTGCCGGAAGCCGTGGCCTTCGCACGCCGTGCCGTGTGCGGCCTGCTCGCCGCCCGCCCCAAGCTCGTCCACCAGCTCCCCGGCAGCGAAGCGCGCCGGGGCGGGCCGTGGCCCTCGCCGCGGAGCTGGGAGATGACCCTGCGCCTGATCGCCTTCGCGACGGCGGCCGGTGTCTCACGCGACGTACTCTCGATGCTGCTCAGGGGAACCGTGGGGGACGGGCCCGGCCTCGAACTCCTCGCGAGTCTGGACCGGATGGACCTTCCGGACCCCGAAGCGCTGCTCGCCGACCCCGAAGGTGCCGAGCTCCCCGAACGGGGTGACCTGCGCCAGGCGGTGCTCGACGGCGTGGTGGCCGCCGTACGCCAACGCCCCGACAAGCTCCGCTGGGACGCCGCCTGGGCCCTGCTGGCGAAGGCGGTCGAGACCGGTGCGCCGGACCTGGTGGTCGTTCCGGCGACCACCCTCGCCTCGCTGCGCCGCGAGGGCTGGGACGTCCCCGAGTCGATCGAGCGGCTCGCCGGCGCGGTGTCGCTGTCCGGCCGCGCCGACCGGGCGGCGGCCCGCACGGGAGTGAGGACGAAGGTCGGCCGATGAGACCGATCGAGCGAGTTGACAAGCCATCAGATGCCGTGCCGCACAAGCTGGTTGGCGCCGAGAAGACGGCCCCCGGCGGCGCTCTGGACTTCGAGAAGCTGTTCGCCGCCCGGCTGCACGCCGCCCGGGTCCGGCCCTACCTGGCGTCGGCCCTCTTCGCGCTGCACCCCGTCGAGACGCGGCAGGTCCCCACCATGGCGGTCGACCGGCACTGGCGGTGCTATGTGTCGCCGGTGTTCGTGGCCCGCACGCCGGTGGAGGAGCTCGCCGGTGTGTGGGTGCACGAGGTGTCGCACCTGTTGCGGGACCACCACGGGCGCAGTGACCGGTTCGCGCGCGAGCACCGGCTCACGGGCCGGGGCGAACGCCTGCGGATGAACATCGCCGCGGACTGCGAGATCAACGACGACGTGTACGGTGACGGCCTCGTCCGGCCCGAGGGGGCCGTGGGGCCGGGTTCGGTGGGGCTGCCCGTCGGTGAACTCATGGAGGAGTATCTGCTCAAGTTCGCCGTCGGGCCGTCCGGTTGGTCGACCACCTGGCTCGACTGCGGCAGCGGGGCCGACGGCCTGGAGCGGGCATGGGAGTTGGGGCCCGGTGGTTCGCACGGGCTCACTGAGCAGGAACGGGACGCGGTCCGGTTCCGAGTGGCCGAGGGCATCCGCGGGCGCCCCGGCTCGGTGCCCGAGGGATGGCGGCGATGGGCGGAGAAGGCGTTCCATCCGCCGCAGGCGTGGCGGGAGTTGCTCGGAGCGGCGGTGCGCTCGGCGGCCGCCGGGTCCGGCGCGGGGGAGGACTACACCTACGGCCGGCCGTCGCGTCGTTCGGCCGGGGTGCCCCGTGCCGTACTGCCGAGCCTTCGGCGGATGCCGCCCCGGGTATGCGTGATCATCGACACTTCGGCATCCGTCAGTGATGCCGAACTGGGCAGTGCGGTCCTGGAGGTTGCCGCGATCGCGCGTGCCGTGGGCGGCCGGCGTGATCTGGTCCGGGTGCTGCCCTGCGACGCCGCGGCCCCCTTCGTGCACTCGCTGTGCGGCGCCGAGGGGATTCCGCTGATCGGTGGCGGGGGCACGGATCTGCGGGCCGGCTTCGCCCGGGCCTTGGCGGCGAAGCCCGGTCCCGATGTCATCGTGGTCATGACCGACGGCCAGACACCCTGGCCGGCCACCCGGCCGCCGTGCCGGACGGTGGTGGGCCTCTTCTCCCGCCACGGCGCCCGCAACTCCTGGGCCGAGCACGACCCCGAGTACGTGCCGGACCGGCCTCCCGCGTGGGCCCGCGTGGTGGAGATCGGTTCCCCGGGTCCGACCCGGAGTTGAGGCGTCGTCGAGCCGGCGCTGTACCGGCCGAGACCGGGCCTCGCGCGGCTCCCGCGTGGGCTGTCGCGTGGGCTGTCGCGTGGCGCGCGCTCCGGTGCCGCGGGCGTCAGCGGCGGCCGCGGGCCAGCAGAGCGGAGTGGGGGAGCGCCAACCGGCCCTCGGGGGTGGTGAATTCGCTGCTCAGCCGGTGGAAATGGCGCTCGATCTCCGTGCGGACGTGCTCCGGCTGGCTCAGGACGGTCTGGCCGATGGTGCCGACGCTGTCGGCAGCCCCGCGCCACCACTCGTCGGCACCCACGGTGTGGTTCCAGAGGAGCGGCTCGCAGGTGGCGTCCTTCAGGCCGGCCGAGGCGAGGAGATCCGTGAGGCCCGCCCCGGTCCTGGCGAAGTCGTCCTCGGCAGCCAGGGCCGGCAGGTGCGGCGGGCGGGAGGCGCCCGCCGCCTGGACCGCCCGGCCGAGCAGGGTCTGTCCGGGCGCGGCGGGGACGGCCCAGACGGTCACCGCGATCCAGCCGCCCGGTCGGACCACGCGTCGCAGCTCGGCGAGCGCGGCCCTGGGACGGCCCACGTGATTGAGGACGAAGTTCGCGGTCACGGCATCGAACAGCCCCTCGGAGAAGGGGAGTCGGGGCAGTTCGGCCAGATGCATCTCGGCCGAGGGGACGCTCCGGGCGGCCAGGTCCACCATGCTGATCTCGGCGTCCACGCCGGTCACCCGGGCGCCCCGCGCGCAGGCCGCCGCCGCGACCGTGCCCGTTCCGGTGCCGACGTCCAGTACGCGTACGCCGTCGCGGACGCGGGCCGCGTCGAGCAGTTGCGGGACGGGGTGGGCGCACAGCTTGCCGAAGCTCACCGCGTACGCCTCGGCCCGGCCCGCCCAGACGCGCCGCTCACTCGCGTCGAAGTCCGTCAGCACCACCCGCACCACCCCTCCCGGCCGTACCCCCGCGGGTACTTCGGGCACCCTACGGGAGCCGGCCGTTGCCCCGGGAGACGGCCGGGTGCTCAGGCCGTGAGCACCGAGTCGTCGAAGGTGCGGGCCCCGGGCAGCCGGTGGCGTGCGGCGATGACGGCGGCATCGATGTCCCTGGTGCCGGTCGAGACGCAGAGGGTGTACGTCACGTCGTCCAGGCGCTGCCGTGTCACCTCGTCGCCGTCGGCGGCGTTGAGGGAGACCAGGACCTCGTACTCGTCGAGCAGGTCACGGAGCACTACCGGATGCGCCATCAGCATGGGTGGGGCCCTTCGGTCGAGACGTTCACGTTGTGCTGCTCCCGTGCCCCGCTTCGCCTGTCCTACACGCGGTGAGACAGGAGACGCCGCGGAGCGGGCGGTCCGAGCGCCGAGGTACGCACGGGATTTCGCGGGGCGCGGGGCAGGCAGGTTCCGGGACGTGCATGCCTGCGAGCGGGCCGTCTCCTATCCTCGACTGGCCGACGTCCAGGGCGTGTTCATCGACCGGTTCAACGGCACACAGCTGCGTCCCGGCCTCCCGGCCCGTCGGGACTTCGCCGAACTCACCGCCGAACTCACCGCCGCCAACGAGCTGGACCGCGCGACGGTGAGCCCGGACTTCCGTGCCCGGCACGGTCCCGGCCTGCCTGCGCTGTTCACCCGGTGGCGGCCGCAGCTCTCCTCCGCGGCACGGGCCGAGTGCGACCGCGTACTCGGCGCGGCGGGCGGTTGACCGTCGCCGGTCAGCCACTCCTCGTCGCCAAGCCGGCGCGCCGCGCGGTCAGGTGGTGCCGGGGCGGGCCGTCAGGGCGGTCAGGACCTCGTGGGCCAGGCCCCGGGCGAGTTCCACCTTGTACGCGTTGTGCCGCAGCGGGACCGCGTCGGCCAGCTCCGCCTCGACCGCCCGCTCGACGGCCTCGGCCGTCGGCGACGTGCCGAGCAGCGCGGCCTCGGTCCGCCGCGCTCGCCACGGCCGGTGCGCGAGGCCCCCGAACGCGACGGCCACCTGGCGTACCGCGCCCCGCTCCAGGCGCACCACGGCGGCGACGGAGGCCAGGGCGAAGGTGTAGCCGGCCCGGTCCCGGGCCTTGCGGTAGCGGGAGACGGTGCCTGCCGGTGCGGCCGGAAGCAGCACCGCGGTGACGAGTTCGCCGGGCCGCATCACGGTCTCCAGGTCGGGCCGGTCCTGCGGCAGCCGGTAGAACTCGGTCAGCGGGACGCTGCGTACCCCGCCGGGGCCCACCAGCTCGACCACCGCGTCGAGCGCGGCCAGCGCCACCGCCAGGTCGGACGGGTGCGTCGCCACGCAGTGCGAGGAGTGACCGAGGATCGCGTGTTCGCGGTTCACCCCCTCGATCGCCCCGCACCCGCTCCCCGGCACCCGCTTGTTGCAGGGCCTCGACAGGTCCTGGAAGTAGCCGCACCGGGTGCGCTGCAAGAGGTTGCCCGCGGTGGTCGCCATGTTGCGCAGCTGGCCCGAGGAGCCACTGAGCAGGGCCTGCGCCAGGACGGGATAGCGGTCCCGGACCGCCGGATGGGTGGCGAGGTCGCTGTTGCGTGCCGTCGCGCCCACCCGCAGCGAGCCGTCCGGCTGTTCCTCGATCGCGTCGAGGGAGAGACGGGTGAGGTCGACCAGGACGTCGGGGCGCTCGACGCCGAGCTTCATCAGGTCGATGAGGTTGGTGCCGCCGCCCAGGTAGCGGGACTCGGGACGGCCGCCGTGGGCGGCGGCCGCCTCCTTCAGGGTCCGGGGATTCACATAGGAGATGGGCTTCACACGACCACGTCCTGTCCGGTGCCGGCCCGGTTCGGATAGGCCCCGCAGCGGCACAGATGCCCGCTCAGCCGGTCCCGTACCTCGTCGGCGGTCAGCCGTACGGGTGCGTCCGTCGGTAGGTCGATCTCGGTGACGACCGAGGCTCCCGGTGAGTCGCCGGCCGCGCGTGCCTCCGTGGCGGGCCGGTGCTGGTCCGGCGCGCAGTACGCGCACCGGAGCACGTCCCGGTCCTCGGCGGCCCGGCGCAGTGGATGCCGGTCGTCGTCCGCGTCCGCCGCCACGAGACCCTCGACGGTGATGATCTCGCGGCCCTCCTGCGCCACGGCGAGCAGCAGACAGCTGTTGACCCGGCGGCCTTCGAGCAGCACCGTGCAGGTGCCGCAGAGGCCGTCGTCGCAGCCCTTCTGCGAGGCGGTCAGGCCCAGGGCCTCCCGGAGCGCCTCAAGCAGCGTGGCGCTGTGTTCCAGCTCGACCCGGTGGTCGGCGTCGTTGACCCGCAGGGTCACCCGCGACTCCGTCACCGCGCGGCGAGCGCCCCGGGCGGCGGGCCCGGGGCCGTGTGCACTTCGGCCGTTCCTTGCTTCCATCGTTCACGAGCTCCTCGATCCGGACAGTCAGCGGCCTGACCGCAGATCCACCCTCGTACAGCTCATGCCCTCCGGCATCTTGGCCGTGGCAACCCGACGAACCGGGGCGGCCCGCTACCAGGACAGCCACCGGCCCGCCACCGGGGCAGCAGCCGAGCCGCTACCAGGGCAGCCGGCCGTGGGCGTCGAAGTAGCCGCCGCTGGGGCCGTCGGGTCCCACCGAGGCCATGCGGACGACGATGTCGGCGCCCTGTTCGACCGTCTGGAGGCCGGTGTTGCCGTTCAGATCGGTCTGGGTGAAACCGGGTTCGACCGCGTTGATCCGCATGGCCGGGAACGCCTTCGCGTACTGGACGGTGACCATGTTGACCGCGGTCTTCGACGCCGGGTAGGCCACCCCCGGGTAGCCGTACGCGGGTGACGTCTCGTCGCCGACGAGGGCCAGCGACGCCAGGCCGCTGCTGACGTTGACGATGACGGGCGCCGCCGAGCGTTCGAGCAGCGGGAGGAACGCGTGGGTGACGCGGACCGTGCCGAAGACGTTCGTCTCGAAGACGTGCCGCATCTGGTCGGCGGTCACCTCGGCGGCGCCGGGCACGCTGTTGCCCGCGCCCCGGGCCTCGATGCCCGCGTTGTTGATGAGTACGTCCAGACCGCCGCCGGCCTCGATCGTCGCCGCCGCGGCACGCACGGACTCCTCGTCGGTGACGTCGATGCGGACGGTCCGCGCGCCGAGGCGCTCCGCGGCGAGACGGCCGCGCTCCTCGTCGCGGCTGCCGACGTAGACGGTGTGGCCCGCGGCCACGAGACGGCGGGCCGTCTCGAAGCCCAGGCCCTTGTTCGCTCCGGTGATCAGTGTGGTGGTCATGGCTCCATGCTGCGGCGCACCGGCGCCGGCAGACAGCCGTCCGACGTTCCTGGGACTGCCAGTACCAGGACGTGCCGGAGCGCGGCGGTGCACAGTGGTGACCATGGCGAACACGGAGTTCGGTCGGATGGTGCGGCACCGGCGCGACCGGGTCTCCCCGGAGGCGGCGGGCCTGCCCACGGGCGGCCACCGGCGGGCCGCCGGGCTGCGCCGCGAGGAGCTCGCGCTGCTCGCCGGCATCTCGGTCGACTATGTGACCCGCCTCGAACAGGGCCGCGCCACCAACCCCTCGGACCAGGTCGTCGAGGCGCTCGCGCGGGCGCTGCGCCTGTCGCGTGCGGAACGGGAGCGGTTCTTCCACGCCGCCGGACTCGCGCCGCCGGGTCGGGGCACGGTGCCCGCCCACATCACGCCCAGCGTGCACCGCATGCTGGACCGGCTGAGCGGCACGCCCGTCGCGGTCTTCGACGCCTCGTGGACCCTGCTGCTGGCCAACCCGCTGCACACGGCGTTGCTGGGGGAGCGCCGGGGCCGCGCGCGCAATGGCGTGTGGCGGGCCTTCGCCGGGGCGCCGGACGACCGGGTCCGCCACACCTCGCAGTCCCGGCTCGCCCTGGAGACCGCGGTGGTCTCCGACCTGCGCGACGCGGCTCGCCGCTACCCCGCAGACCGGCGGGTGCGCGAGCTGGTCGCCGAGCTGCGCGCGGCCAGTGCACGGTTCGCCGAGCTGTGGGACGCGGGAGCCGTGGGCCACCACGAGGCGTCCCGCAAGGTCATCGACCATCCCGTGGTGGGCCCGGTGACCCTGGACTGCGATGTCCTGAACGTCGCCGGAAGCGATCTGCGGATCATGGTCTACACGGCCGAGCCCGGCACCCGGGACGCCGAACGCCTGGAGCTGTTGGCGGTGGTGGGGACCCAGACGCTGGTCGAGTAGGCGGCCGCGGTGTGCTCCTGAGATGCCGGAAGCGAGCCGGGCCGGTGACGCACGGGCGCTAGCGGTCGGCGGGCGCCGGTGCGAGGCCGTCCTCCACGAGGCCGGCCAGGACCGCCTGGCCCAGGGCGTGCACGGCGGACTGCGGGCGGACCATCACGGTGAACTCCTTGATCAGCCCGTCCTCGTCGAACTGGAGCAGATCGATGCCGTGGATCTGCTTGCCGCCCACCGTCGCGCGGAACGGCAGGATCACCGACGGCGCCTGCTCTCCGTCGGCGCCGGTCTCGGCCGTGCCCTCGAAGCGGCCGACGTACCGCAGGTCCTCGAAGGTGCGCACCAGGACCCCGAAGAGCCCGAGCACCATCGCTCTGCCCTCGAACGGTACGAACTTCACCGGGCTGTAGAGCCGGACGTCCTCGGTGAACAGGTCCTCCATCGCGGCGAGATCGCGCTTCTCCACGGCGGCGCGGAAGCGTTCGGCAGTTTCCATGAGTCCTCCACGTGCATGCTCATACTCAAGAATATGACTAGTCAGTTTCATGAGTACTATGCAAGGACGGAACAGGAAAAGGGAAGGGGGCTCCGGTGGCTCTGCGACATGCGGTGCTCGCGGCGCTGCTGGACGGCGAGTACAGCGGATACCAACTGGCCAAGGCCTTCGACATCGGCGTCGCGAACTTCTGGCACGCCCTGCCCCAGCAGCTGTACGCCGAGCTCGCCAGGCTGGAGAAGGACGGTCTGGTCGCCGGGCGCCAGGTGGTCCAGGAGACCCGGCCCAACAAGCGCCTCTTCCACGTCACGGACGCCGGGCGCGCCGAACTGGAGGCGTTCGCGGCCGCCGCGGCGAAGCCCTCGTTCATCCGCGACGATCTGCTCGTCAAGGTGCAGGCGGCCGACCGCGTCGGCACCGGCCCGGTGATCGGGCAGCTGGAAGAGCGGGCGACCGCCGCCGACGCCAAGATCGAGCTACTGGGCGCGCTCCTGTGCCAGTTGAGGGGCGAGGCCGACGAGGACGAGTTCCTGCTGCGCGGCGAGCGGATCGGCCCGTACCTGACCTGTCTGCGCGGTCTCGCCTTCGAGCGGGAGCACCGGGACTGGTGCCGTCGGATCGCGGCCGTCCTGCGGGAGCGACAGAAGATCAACGCCGAGGGATGAACCCGGCCCCGGCCACACATTGGTGCAGGTGATGGTGTGGGGCGACCGGAGGGGGCGCACGGGTCCGGCTTCGTTACGCTGGGCGGCGACCACCCATCGTGCAGCGGAACCGTGAAGCGGAACAAGGAGCAGACGTGAGCGAGCCGGCGTCCATCGCCCTACAGCAGGAGATCGCCCGGGAGCTGGAGGTCGCGGAGGCCTTCGAGGCCGAGCGGGAGATCGAGCGCCGGGTGGCCTTCCTCGCCGAGCGCCTGACCTCCACCGGTCTGCGCTCCCTGGTCCTCGGCATCAGCGGCGGTGTCGACTCCACCACGGCGGGCCGGCTGTGCCAGCTCGCCGTCGAGCGGGCCAGGACCGCCGGCCACGAGGCCCGCTTCTACGCGATGCGGCTGCCCTACGGTGTCCAGGCCGACGAGCACGACGCCCAGCTCGCCCTCTCCTTCATCCGGGCCGACCACGTGCTGACCGTCGACATCAAGCCGGCCAGCGACGCCGCGCTCCAGGCCGCCATCGACGCCGATGTGCGCTTCCGGGACGCGGCCCACCAGGACTTCGTGCACGGCAACATCAAGGCCCGCCAGCGCATGATCGCCCAGTACGCGGTGGCCGGCGCGCACCAGGGCCTCGTCGTCGGCACCGACCACGCCGCCGAGGCGGTGTCGGGCTTCTTCACCAAGTTCGGTGATGGCGCGGCCGATCTCGTACCGCTGACCGGACTGACCAAGCGCCGGGTGCGCGCCGTCGCGGACGCGCTCGGCGCGCCCTCCGAGCTGGTGTGGAAGACCCCGACCGCCGACCTGGAGACCCTCGACCCGGGCAAGGCGGACGAGGACGCGCTGGGCGTCACCTACGACGACATCGACGACTTCCTGGAGGGCAAGCCGGTGGACGCGCGGGCCTTCGAGACGATCGTCAACCGCTACCGTCTCACCGACCACAAGCGTCGGCTGCCGATCGCCCCCTGAGGCGGAGCCCGATTCCCCGGGGCCAAGAGGGCTGCTCACGCCCCGTCGTCAACGTCCCTTGGCGGTGGGCCGGTAGGGGAGGTCGGGTCCGCGAACCGTGCGTACCGCGGTGGTGGTCAGCGCGGCGATGCCCGCGAGGCCGAAGCCTGCCGCCCACCACCACATCAGCCCACCGCGGGACGTGAGGATCGGGCCGACCAGGCCGCTCGGTGAGTAGACGACCGTGTGCTCCGTGCCGTCGGGCGCGGGGCACGGTCCGGTCCTGGAGAGCCGCTCGACGTCGCCGTCCGGCAGCTCCACCCAGCACTGCTTGTACCGCGTGCCGTGCGACCCGGTCTCCGTGGACGCGTAGGCGATGGTGGCCGTGCCCTGATCGCCCGCGAGGGCCAGGAGGACATCCGGCGCGTGCGCTCCGCCGACGACGAGGAGAGCGCCGCCGATCCAGTAACCCGCCCTGTTGTGGCGGGAGATGGGCCTGCCGCCGAAGATGATCCGCCGCACTGCCCAGGCGTAGAGCGTGACCAGCACGATGAGGCCGACGGCGATGCCCAGGCCGAGGTCCAGCAGCGCCGGTCCGTAGGCGCTCAGCACGGCCAGCACCACGACGAGCGCCCACGCGATGGCCGCGCGCCGGGGGCCGAGCCCGCGTATCGCCGGCTTCGTCGGCTTCCCTCCGGTACCCATCGCCCCACCCCTTCCCAAGTGGCGGGAAGTCTCGCACAGGTGGGAAAGGCTCCCACGAGCAGCCGAACGGAACGCGTCAGCGCTCAAGAACTCCGAAACGGGCACGAACACCGGCACGCGCTCCCGCGCTGCTGCGGCCGAAGCTGCGACGGTGGTGGCGCTGCGACAGTCGTGCGCTGCGGACACCGCGAAGTGCTGGGGTCACCCGACGTGCTGCGGTCACCCGATGTGCTGCGACAACACAAGGAGGTCCTTTTCATGTGGAACGGCGATGCGCTCGACCTCGATGCCTATCTGGCACGCCTCGGCCACGAGGGAGACCGCACCCCTTCGTTGGCCACGCTGCGCGCGCTGCACCGGGGCCATGTGCTCTCCCTGCGCTGGGAGAACGTGGACGCGGTGCTCCGCAAGTACCGCCCGCTCGACCTGGAGTCGGTGCAGACCAAGATGGTCGGCACCGCACGGGGCGGCACATGTTTCGAGCACGTCACCCTCTACGCGGCTGCGCTGGAGCGACTCGGTTTCTCCTTCTTCGTGGTCCAGGGACGGGTCCGGATGGGCTCGCCCCGGATCAGGCCCGAGACGCACGCCATGGTGATCGTCGAGCTGGAGGGCGGGCGCTGGCTGAGTGACATCGGGTTCGGCGCGAGCCCCCTGGAGCCCATCGAACTGACCGACGCGACGGACTCCACGGACGGGGTGTGGGCCTACCGGCTGAGGCGCCAGGAGGTGTCGCCGGGCGAGACCGGATGGGCACTCCACCAACCCGCGGAGCGGCGCGAGGGAGTGGAGACGAGCGAGGACGGATGGATGGTCCGGCACACCTTCACCCTGCACCGGCAGTACCCCGTCGACCTCCAGGTCACCAACCACTTCGGCGCCTCCAGCCCGCACTCGGCCTTCAGCGACCGCCTCTACCTCCAGCGCCTGCACCCCGACCGGCTGTACTCCCTGGACAACCGTCTCCTCACCACGGTCCGGCCCGGGGTTCCGGGGGCGCCGGAGCGCAGGGAGCTGGAGGCCGCCGAGGTGCCCCGGGTGCTCGCCGACACCTTCGGCGTCGAGCTGTCGGCGCCGGACGTGGCGCTGCTGCTGCCCAAGCTGGTCCGGCCCTAGGCGAGGAGGCCGGTCATGCCCGCACGGGGGACGTCGAACGGCTGGGCACCTACAGCGTGCCGCCTCCGTCCACCGTCAGAACGGCTCCGGTGACGAAGGACGACTCCGCGCCGAGCAGGAAGCGCACGGCGTCGGCGATCTCGTGCGGCTCGCCGATCCTTCCGAGCGGCCGGTCGGCCGCCTCCGCGTAGAACTCGGCCACCGGTCGGCCGAGTTGCTGTGCCTCGCGTTCGAGCATGCCGGTGCGCACATCTCCCGGCGCCACGCAGTTGGCGCGGATGCCCGCCGACGCGTGGTCGAGCGCCATGGCCCGGGTCAGCATCACCACACCCGCCTTCGCCGCGCAGTAGGCGGCGGCGCGGCGGCCCGCGCGCAGCCCCCAGCCGGAGGCGATGGTGACGATCGAGCCGCCGCCCGCACGGGCGAGATGGGGGACCGCGGCCCGGCAGGTCAGGAACACGGAGTCGAGGTTGTCCTCGAAGCCGGCGCGCCAGTCCGCGGGGGACAGCTCGGTGATGTCGCCGCGCCGGATGCTCCCGGCGACCGTACAGAGCCCGTGCAGCGCGCCGAAGCGCGCCACCACGGACGCGACCAGGGCGGCGACGTCGTCGGGCCGGGACAGGTCGCAGCCGTACGCTTCGGCCCGGCCGCCGGCCGACCGCACCTCCAGGGCGACCTCGCGAGCCGCCTCCACATCGCGGTCCGCCACCGCGAGCGCGGTGCGGTGGTCCGCGAGCCCTCGGCACACCGCGGAGCCGATCCCGCCCCCGCCGCCGGTGACCAGCACGACGCGATCGCGCTCCGAGGCGTCCGTGCCTTCCCTCGCGCCCTCCGCTGTCGCTTCCCCCGGCCCGTTCATCGCGCGCCCCGCTCGGTGGCCGTGTCGGCGGTGGCCGTGCCCGCGGTGGCCGTGCCCGCGGTGGCCGTGCCGGTGGTGGCCGTGCCGGCGGTGGCCGTGTCCGCGGTGTGCGGTGCGGTGCCGATCACTTGGGCGAGCAGGGCCTTCTGGACGTGCAGCCGGTTCTCGGCCTGCTCGAAGATCAGCGAGCGGAGACCGTCCTTGACCTCGGCGTCCATCTCCTCGCCCCGGTTGCTCGGCATGCAGTCGAGGAACGGCGCGCCGGGCGCGGCGAGCGCCATGAGCGGTTCGGTGACCCGCCACCGGTCGGCGAGCCGGGTCCGCGCCTGCCACTCGTGCTGCCCGGGCAACCGCAGCGACTTCCAGCTCTGTACGTACACCGCGTCCGCGCCCCGCACCGCCTCCGCCATGTCCTCGCAGAAGTCGAGCCGCGCCCCGGAGCCGGCCGCGAGTGCCTGCGCCTCCTTGACGTACCGCTCGTCCAGCTCGAAGCCGGGCGGATGGGCGAAGGTGACCTGGTGGCCGAGCAGGGCCGCGGCCAGCAGCGAGGAGTGCAGCACGCCCGGTGTCTTCTGCCGCGAGGAGTACGCCCAGGTGTAGACGACCCGCCGCCCCGGCAGTTCGTCCCCGAACCGCTCGCGCAGGGTCAGCAGATCGGCCAGCACCTGGCAGGGGTGCTCCTCGTCGTCGAGGGCGTTGATGACGGGGATCGAGGAGTGCTCGGCCATGGTGTGCAGCCGCCGGTGGCCGGCGCCGTAGTCGGCCATGTCGTACCAGCGGACGACCAGCGCGCTGAGGTAGCGGCTGAGCACACCGGCCGTGTCCTCGACCGTCTCGTTGTTGGCAAGGCGCAGCTCTTCGGGCCCGTAGGTGTAGCTGCGGCCGCCGAGTTGGGCCGCGGCCACCTGGAAGGAGACGCGGGTACGGGTGGAGGGCACATGGAACAGCAGGCCCAGATCCGTGCCGGTGAGATGGGCGTGGGTGTCCTCGCCGCTCTTCATGTGTTCGGCGAGGGTGAGTACGGCGCGTAACTCGCCGGCGTCGAAGTCGGTCATTCCGAGTATGTGGCGTCCGAACACGGCGTCACCTCTTTCGTCGGTCGTGCGGGGGATGGTGGTGGGGCGGTGCGGAGCCGCACGGGGTGTGCGACTCCGGGGGCGCGCCGGGGTCCGGGGAGGCTGCCGCGAGCGGGGCGGAGCGTTCGCGCTGGCTCTCATGGGCGCGTTCGTGTCGGGAGAGCCACATCTCGACGAGCACCGCGGCGGCGAGCAGGGCGGCCGCGTAGGCGACGCTGACGCCCATGAACGGCAGCATCAGTACGGTCACCGCCGTGACCAGGTAGTTCGTCCAGCGCATGGGTCCGGTGCGTACGAGCCGCACGGCGGACAGGAAGGCGAGGAGAAAGACCAGGAGGTAGCAGGCGGACGAGGCCTTGATGAGGACGGACTCGTTGGAGTCGGTCGCCGCCAGCAGACCGAGGGTGAGGCTGTAGCCCGGTACGAGAGCGAGCAAGGCCCGGGCCGGGGTTCGGGTGCGGGGCGAGATCCGGCTCAGGCCACGGGGGAGGATGCCTTCGCGGGCCAGCGCGAAGACGACCCGGGAGGTGCCCAGGCACCAGGCGTTGGTGGTGAGAACGAGCAGCACGGCCGCGAGGAGATGGCCGAGGGTGGCATGGTCGGCCCCGGTGGCAAGTCTCAACAGGCGGGTGAATCCGGTGAGTTGACCCTCGGCGTCCTGGTCCACCGGCAGGGTGAGGGCGACCGTGAGCGCCATCGCGAAGTACAGCACCCCCACCACGCAGACGGCCCACAGGATCCCCCGGGGGAAGGTACGCGCCGGGTCGCGCACCTCCTCCGCGACGGGGGCCGCGTTCTCCCAGCCGATGAATCCGAAGAAGCAGATCAGCAGGCAGTCCCCGAGCGCCGGCCATCCGTGCGGGGCGAGCGGCCCGAGGTTGGCGGTGCTGCCGCCTGGCAGGGCCAGGGCGATGACGGCACACAGCACCCCGACCACGAGCACCAGGACCCCGAGCTGAACGCGCCCGCTGACCTCAAGGCCGAGCAGGTTGAGCGCGACGCAGCCGAGGATGACGAGCGCCCCGGCCGCGAGCGAGGCCCGGTTGGAGGCGCCCGGTGCCAGCGCCGCGAGCAGATAGCGGCCGGCGATCAGACCCAGTACCGGATTGGCCGCGAGCAGCGTCATCAGCAGGTACAGCGCGGCGACCCGGCCCGCTCGCCGCCCGAAGGCCGCCTCCACGAACTGGGCGACGCCCTTGCTCGTCGGATGCAGCGTCGAGAGCTTGGCGAAGACCAGCGCGAACGGATAGCTGTAGACGATCAGGATGCCCCAGGCCAGCAGCGACAGGGGCCCCGCCGTGGTCCACGCCAGGACCGGGATGACCAGCAGGCCGACTCCGAGGACGGAGGTCAGATAGTGGACGACGAGTTGGGGGACTCCGAGGTGCCGTCGCAGGACATGGGCCGCCACTGGGAACTCTCCTGTTCCGTTCCGCGGGAGGCAGTGTCCCCGGCCGGGTCCGCCCACAGGGCGTCCATGGTCTCGTGGGACAAGGGCTTGGCGAGGTCACGGCGCGCGGCATATCCCATGTTCACGATGAGTCGCCTGCCGCCGGTCACCGGATACACCCGGTGCAAGGTGGTGTCGGAGCGCAGGAAATAGAGGTCGCCGGGCCGGAGTTCGACGGAGTGAATGGGTTGTGACACGAAGTGCCGGTGCAGTTGCGGGTTTTCCTTGTCCCACTCCGTACGCGGTACGCACTGGACGAACCCGCCCTGTTCGAGCGGCGGGCAGTCGATCACCCAGACGAGGGCGAAGCTGTAGTCGTCCCAGTGCCAGCCGTGTGTGTCACCGGATCGGGTGAGCTCGGTGATGACGAACTGCTCGGGCGCGTAAGGGCATTCGAGGACGTCCTCTCCCGCTATGACACCCAGTGCCTCGCGAAGCCCCGTCGAGGAATACATCCGTGGAAGGATCCGGCCGTACTCGGCGATCTCGGCACGGCGTACGTTGTGCATGTGTCGAGGGGTGCCGCCGGTCTCGGTGAACTCCCCGTCCCTGCGCACAGCATGACGGATGATCAGCGCATCGGTCTCCTCCGCGACCAGCCTCTTGACGTCGTAGGGGGCGAGGAATCCGGTTTTCACGAAACCCTGTGTGAGGAATTCGCGGCGGGCCCGCTGGAGCCGGAGCGGGGGTACCTCGTGGACAAGATGGCGTTCCAGGGCGTCGACGACGCTGTCGACGCCTCCGCTTTCGTCGATCATGGCAATTCCGTTCCCCGATCTTCCCGGTGTCGCCATGGGTGTCAGGCCCGAAGTCACGCGTGCTTCCGGGGCCTTTGGTCGATTACCAGTGAACAGGGTCGAACTTCGGACACGAGGGTGACGGCGTGCATTCACGCCATCGCGCAATGGCTCAACTCCATTCGGCCGCGGGTACGCGGAGGTGCCCTGCCGCCCGCCGCCTTGACAGATTCCCGTATTCTGCGGGCAATTCCCTTCGGAATAGGGGGAACGGGTCACGGTGGAGGTGTCCGCGCCCCTATCATCCGCCGGCCTCGCCCCGGCGGGACGACCACGGGCCAGGGGGGAGGGCGTCCCGGCCTTCGACGACGCCGAGTAGTTGGCCGACGGGGCCAGGACGGGCCCAGGACGAGGGCGAGCGGAACCGGACGCCCGGGCGGTCCACGCCGCAGGCGTGCCCGATGCTGCCGGCGGTGTCACTCCCGCCCGGTCAGCCGGTCCAACTCGTCGGAGATCCGCTGCCGCAGCCCGTCGTGCCGGGGCGCGAGGGCGTGCCGCTCGTCGCGCCAGTTCTCCTCCGGGTAGCGCCAGACGGGTACGTGGACGAGGTCGGCCGGCTCCCATGCGAACCGCGGCCACACATGGGCGTGGAGGAATCCGTCCCTGTTGCCGAGGATCTCCAGGTTCACCCGACGGAACTCCGGGTCGAGCAGCCGGCAGGCGCGCTCGACGGCTTCGCCGAGCACGTCCATGTCGGCCAGGAAGTCCAGCCGCTTAGCCCTCGGCAGTTCGGACAGCCGCTCCACCCGGGGATCGTCGACCAGGAGCACCGAGTAGCCGGGCAGGAACTGCACATCGCCGATCGCGGCGAAGCCTGCCCTCAACCGCCGCAGCACCGTGGGGTTTTGACCGCGTAGGGCGCTCTCGATCCGGCTCGTGCGCCACTGATCCGTCATGGCGCGAGCCTACCCGGCGGCCCCGTCGACGAGTTTTGGTCCGGGGCGAAGCCGGAAGGACTGAAGCACCGATGCGGGCCGGTACGGCTACGGCCCGGGGCCGCGACGGCGGCCGGGCCACAGCGGCCGCATCCGACGCACCGGCCCCGACGAAAGGATCGCCATGTCATTCACCCACGTCCTCGCGGTGGCGCCCGTGACCGAGATGGAGGCGGCGGTGGCCTGGTAAGAGCGGCTCCTGGGGCGGCCCGCCGACAAGCGGCCGATGCCCGGGCTCGCCGACTGGCACGTCGCACCGTCCGGCTGGGTGTCGGTGTTCCAGTCCCCGGAACACGCGGGGTCGACACTGATCAACCTCGTCGTCGACGACCTCGACAAGGCGCTCGGCGACCTGGCCGAGCGGGGCATCACCGCTGGGGAGGTCCAGCCGGGCGCCCAGCGCGTGCGGTTCGCCGCCGTCCACGATCCCGACGGCAACCGCGTGACCCTGATCGAGAATCCGGTGTCCTAGGACGGCAGTTGCCCGGCGACGCCCTCTGCCCGGGGGCGTCATCCGTCCCGGGGACGCCCCCCCCCGCGGTGGGCGTCATGCGTCCCGGGACGTCATCCGCGGACGCGGGCGCCCGGCGGCCGACGCGCCATGAACACATCGACGGGGTCCTCGGACTCCACGGTGAACCCGTGACGCTCGTAGAGCCGCCGGGCGGCGCTGCCCTGCAGGACGTCGAGACGTACGGTCTGCCCATCGGCGTCGGTCCGCTCCAGCAGCGATCGCAGCACGGCCGAGCCGAGGCCGCGGCCCTGGACACCCGGAGCCAGATAGAAGTGCTCCAGCCACCGGCCCTCGTCGGCCGGACGCAGGGCCACACAGCCCGCGAGGGCGCCGTCGACCAACAGCACCGAGGTGTGCGGCGCGGAGAAGGCGTCCCGGAACCGCTGACGCACCCGATGCTCGTCGAACCGTCCCAGGCGCTCCAGATCCGGCCGCATCACCACGGCCCGCAGCTCCGCCATCGGCTCGACGTCGGCCGCTTCCGCCGGACGCAGGGACCAGGCCGGCGCCAGCTCGGGCCCGCCCCCGGGCAGCGCCCGGCCGCGCCGCCCCAGGTCCACTCCCATGCTCGTGTTCATGGCCGGGAGTATCTCAACGGGCTGGTCGGACCTGGTGCCGGGCCCCTACGCCCCCCCGCCCTCCGGCGCGGGAGATCATCTCTCCATGACTGATTCCCCGATCGACAGCGACCCCGCCGACACCATCGTCCTGATGTCGGATCCGAAGATCGCGGCCATCGCGGTGCGGGAGTGCGGCGAGCCCCTCGTGGACGTCCGCCTGGACGGTTCCCTTCTGTGCGACAGCTCCCGTGAGGATGCCGGGAGCGCGTTCGCGCACCTGCGCAAAGGCGTACTCGAACGGCTTCTGCGGGCGCAGGAGTCGCTGCCCGACGGACTGCGGCTGCTCTTCGTCGAGGGGTACCGCCCGCCGGCCCTCCAGCGCGCCTACTTCGAGGAGTACGCACAGGAACTGCGGACGCTGCACCCGGATTGGTCCGCCGAGCACATCCAGACGGCCGCGAGCCGGTACGTCTCGCCGCCCGGCATCGCGCCGCACAGCGCGGGCGCGGCCGTCGACCTCACGCTCGCCGACGCCGACGGCCGTGAGCTGGATCTGGGCACAGCGATGAATGCGACCCCGGAGGAGAGCGCGGGCGCCTGCTACACGGGGGCCGGAAACATCAGCGCCGAGGCGCGCGAGCACCGCACGGTCCTGGGTGCCGCGTTGACGGCGGCGGGGCTGGTCAACTACCCCACGGAGTGGTGGCACTGGTCGTACGGCGACCGCTACTGGGCGCTGGCCACCGGCCATCCGTACGCGCTGTACGGCCCCAGGGACCTGTAGGCCGGGGAGGGTACGCCCCGGGGGGCGCCCGGCCCCCGCCCGCCGACGCCGAGAGACCGGACAGAACCGCTCCCGGCCCCGACCAGAGGTAGGTCGGGTCGGAGCCGGGAGCGGGGTGCGGGGCGGAGCGGGTGCTACTTCTGCCAGCCGACTGTTTCCGGGAGGGGGCTGTAGAAGATGGTCGCGCCCACGTTGGCCAGGCCCTTCTTCACGCCGTACGTCGACGGGCCGCTGAACAGCGGCAGGAAGGCGTACTCCTGGAGCGCCTTCTGCTCGACCTTGTTGACCGCCGCGTTCTGCGCGTCGAGGTCGGCTATCTCGGTGGTGGCGGTGATCTCCTTGTTCAGCTCCGGCGTACCCGAGCCGGTGATGTTGGAGTCGTGGTCCGAGCAGTAGAAGTCGCACAGGTAGCGGGCGGCGAACGGGTCCATGGAGCGGTTGCCCGACAGGAAGAGGTCGAAGTCGCGCTCGCTGAGGATCTTGGAGAAGTCCGCGTCGTCGGCCTTCTTGATGACGAGGCGGACGCCGATCTGCTTCAGCATCTCGGTCAGCGCGCCGGCCGTCGCCTTGCCCAGCGCGTCGTCGCCGAGCAGCGTGTAGCCGACCTCCAGCTTTTTGCCGTCCTTCACACGCACACCGTCGCCTCCCGGCTTCCAACCCGCCGCGTCCAGAAGCTTCCTGGCGTCGTCCGGTGCGTATTTCAGGACGGCCGAGACGTTGTCCTGGTACCCCTTCTGGAAGCTGTGCAGCACGGCGGAACCCGGCAGCGGTTCCTTGTAGTCCAGGCCCTGGAACTGGATCTTCGCGATCTGGGCGCGGTCGACGCTCTCCTGGATGGCCTGGCGGACCGCCTTCTCCGACAGGATCGGAGACTTGGTGTTGAAGTTCAGCGAGTACTCGAAGGGGCTGCCGCCGCTGCGGATCTCCGTGCCGCTCAGGCCCTTGATCTGCTTGAGGCTCTCCGCGTCCACGGCGGACGTGTAGTCGAGCTGGCCGTTCTTGAACGCGTTGACCGCGGCCGCCGACTCCAGGTTGACGTACACGCGCTTGTCGAGCTTGCCCTTCTTGCCCCACCACTTCGGGTTGCGCACGAAGGTGATGTTGCCCGAGTGCTCGTCCCACGAGCCGACCGTGTACGGGCCCGCGCCCCACTCGGGGTGGGCCTTCTTGACGTACGCCTGGTTGAAGTTGTCGACCGTGGCGGCCTTGGGGTGCAGGAAGGTGGTGAACAGGCTGGACCAGGAGGCGTCCACGCCCTTGAAGGTGATGACGGCCTGCTTGGCGTCCTGGCCCTGCTCGACCGAGGTGATTCCGTCGTAGCCGGACGTGGTGGAGGCCGAAAAGGCCTTGTTGGAACCGTTGTTGGCCTTCCAGGTGGCCTCGATCGCGGTCCAGTCGATCGGGGTGCCGTCGTTGAAGACGGCCTTCGGGTTGATGGTCAGGACGACCTTCTGGTGGCCGCCCTCGACGGTCACCTTCACATCGCTGTAGTAGTCCGGGTTGTACTGCACCTCTCCCGTCGGCGAGTAGGTGATGGCATCGGCGTTGTACCAGGACCACACCCGCGACGCGGTGAGTGTCGCGTTCACGTTGAACGGGTTGCCCTGGTCGTCGAAGGTGCCGGCGGTCGTGTAGGTGCCGCCGTCCTTGATGTTGTCGTACGGCTGCGGGTTGTAGTCGGCGACCGACGACGCCGCCTTGGGAGCGTCCTTCGCGGCCGCGTCCGACGCGCTCTTCCCGGAGGAGGACTGGCACGCGGTGGCTGCGACGGATACGGCGGCGATGAGGGCGATGGGCAGGGCCAGTCTGGGGCGCATGGCGGGGTGGTTCCTCCGGGTCGGGACGACGGTTCGGTTCGGGGGCGTGACGGGCGCGCTTCAGCGGGAGAGGCCCGTGAGCCCGGGGCGGGTGGGCTCAGGCCGCGTGACAGGCGTACGTGTGGCCGGGCTGTCCGGCCACGACGCTCGGCACGGGACGTTCCGTACGACAGCGCTGCCGTACGTCCTCGCCGGCCAGCCGATACAGCGGGCAGCGGTCGACGAAGACACAGCCCGCGGGCAGCCTGGCGGCACTCGGCAACTCCCCGCGCAGCACGACGCGTTCACGCGTGCGCTCCCGCTGCGGGTCCGGAACCGGGATCGCGGAGAGCAGGGCCCGCGTGTAGGGGTGTCTGGGATCTGAGAAGAGCGCCTCGGTGTCGCCGGTCTCGACGATGTGGCCCAGATACATCACCGCGATGCGGTCGGAGATGTACCGGACGACGGCCAGGTCGTGGGCCACCACCAGATAGGCGAGCCCGAGTTCGCGCTTGAGCTGGGCCAGCAGGTTGATCACCCCGGCCTGCACCGAGACGTCCAGGGCCGAGAGGGGCTCGTCGAGCGCGAGGAGCTTGGGCTCGGTCGCCAACGCCCGCGCGATGCCGATGCGTTGACGCTGTCCGCCGGAGAGCGTGGCCGGGAAGCGGTCACTCACCGAGGCGTCGAGGCCGACCAGCGCCAGCAGCTCGCGAATGCGCGTACGGATCGCGTCCCGGCCTCGTCCGATGGCTTGCAGGGGTTCGGCGAGCAGTTGGTGGACGGGCAGACGTGGGTCGAGGGCGCCGAGCGGATCCTGCATCACGATCTGGACGTTCTGCCGCAACTCCTTTACGGCTGCGGCGGATTGGGCCGTTCCCACCTCGGTGCCGGCGATCTCGATCCGGCCGCTCTCGGGCCGTCCGAGCCGGAGGACCTCCAGCAGCGTCGTGGTCTTGCCGCTGCCCGACTCGCCCACCAGGCCCAGGGTCTCGCCGGCCCGCAGTTCGAAGCTCACTCCGTTCACGGCGTGCAGCGTGCCGACCCGGCGCTTGAGGAGCGCGCCCTTGGTGATGGGGAACGTCCTTACGAGGTCCTCGACGCGCAGCACCACGTCGCCGGCCGCGGCCCGAACCGGGCCCGGGTGCTCGTCGGCGATGTTGTCCGGCCCGGCGGGGTCGAGCCTGCCGTCGGCAACCTCCTCGGCACGCAGGCAGGCCACGTGCCCGTGTCCGGTGACCTCGCGCAGGGCGGGTTCTTCGGCGCGGCAGGCGTCCAGGGCGACGGCGCAGCGGCTCGCGAAGGGGCATCCGGGCGGGAGGTCCGACGGGGTGGGCGGCTCCCCGCCGATCGCGGCGAGCGGCCGGTGCACCCCGCTGTCCACGGTCGGCACGGCGGCGAGCAGCCGTGCGGTGTACGGCATCGTCGGGCGGCGGAACAGCTCGGTGACGCCGGCGCGCTCAACGAAGCGGCCCGCGTACATGACGGCGATGTCATCGGCGTACCCGGCGACGACTCCGAGGTCATGGGTGATGAGGACAAGGCCCGCGCCCGTCTCCCGCTGCGCGAGGCGCAGTACATCGAGGATCTGGGCCTGCACGGTGACGTCGAGCGCGGTGGTGGGCTCGTCGGCCACGAGCACGGACGGCTTGTTGGCGATCGCCATGGCGATGACGACCCGCTGGCGCATGCCGCCGGAGAACTCGTGCGGGAAGGACCCGGCCCGCTCGCGCGGATCGGGGATGCCGACGAGGTCGAGCAGTTCGACCGCCTGCTCCCAGGCCGCCTGTTTGGTCAGGTCCTGGTGGACCCGCAGTGCGTCGCACAGCAGTCGGCCCACGGAGTAGATCGGGGTGAGCGAGGACAGCGGGTCCTGGAAGACCATGCCGATGGACTTGCCGCGTACGCCGGACAGTTCCTTGTCGCCGAGGCCGACCAGGTTGCGTCCGCCGAGCAGTACCTCGCCACGCATCGTGGCGGAGGGAGGCAGCAGGCCCATGATGCCCATGGCGGTGGCCGACTTGCCCGAGCCGGACTCGCCGACGATGCCGAGGGTCCGGCCGGGCAGGAGGTCGAAGCCGACTCCCCGCACCGCTTCCACGGGGCCCGCCTCGGAGGGGAAGGAGATCCGCAGATCCCGTACCGACAGGACGGGGGTGATGCCGGTGGGGTGCGCCGGGTCGGTGCGGGTGGTCGTGAGGGTCATCGTCGGCCTCCTGCCGCGCCGGTCACGGACGTGGGGTCGAGGGCGTCGCGCAGTCCGTCGCCGATGAACGTCATCGACACGGTGAGCAGCACGACCAGACCCGCGGGGAAGGCGAACAGCCAGGGCGCGCTCGTCACCGTGCCCGCGCCGGCGGCGAGCATGGTGCCGAGCGAGACGTCCGGCGTCTGGACACCGAACCCGAGAAACGACAGGGCGGTTTCGCTGAGCACGGTCGCGACCACACCCAGCGTCAGGTTCACGATCAGGAGCGAGCCGAGGTTGGGAATGATGTGACGCACGATGATGCGCAGCGGGCGCACCCCCATGAATTCGGCGGCGGTCACGTAGTCGCGTTCGCGCAGCGACGTCGACACCGACCAGATCACCCGGGCCGTGGACATCCAGCCGAACACGGTGAGCACGACGATGAGGTCCCGCCAGTCACCGGCCAGCCGGTGCGAGACCAGGGCGAGGATGAGGAAGGAGGGGACGATGAGCAGGAAGTGGATGACCGCGAGGGTCGCCTTCTCGACCCGGCCACCGAAGTAGGCCGCGCCGGAGCCGATGACCGCCGCCAGGACCAGGGTCAGGACGGAGACGCTCACGGCGATCGCCAGCGAGCGCTGGAGCCCGTGCACGGCCGAGGCGTAGATGTCGTTGCCGCCCTGGTTGGTGCCGAACCAGTGGGCGGCGCTGGGCGGTTGGGTGAGCGCGGCGAAGTCGGCGTCGGAGTAGCTGTACGAGGTGAACAGGCCGCCGAACGCGCTGAACAGCAGGAGCAGCAGGAAGATCACCACCCCCGCGACCGCGAGGCGGTTGCGCAGGAAGCGCCGCAGGTACAGCCGGCCCAGGCCGATGCGCCGCTTGTCACGCGGTACGGGGAGCAGTGCTGCGGGGGGCACCTGGCCGAGGGGAGACGGGGTGGGGGCGCCGGTCGTCAGATCTGATGCCATGTCAGCTCACCCGCACCCGGGGGTCGAGGAAGACCGTGGCGATGTCGGCGAGGATCGCGCCGATCGCGGTCAGGGCGGCGGCGAAGGCGGCCGTCGCGACCGTGCCGTGCACGTCGTTCTTGCTGATGGTCTGCACGAAGTAGCGGCCCATGCCGTTCCAGCCGAAGATGGTCTCGGTGATGATGGCGCCGGTGAAGATGGCGGGCACGCTGAACGCCACGGACGTCGCCGTCGGGATGAGCGCCGTGCGCAGGGCGTGCCGGCGGATCGCCTGGGCCCGGGTGAGTCCGGTCGCCTGTGCGGTGCGCACGAAGTCGGCGTTGATGGTGTCGAGAAGCAGCGATCGCTGCGTCAGGTGATAGCCGACGTATCCCATCAGGGTCAGGGTGAGTGTGGGCAGGATCAGGTGCAGTAGCCGGTCCCCGATCGTGGGCAACAGGCCCTGCACATCGGGGGAGTTCTCACCGGCGACGTAAAGGAAGTGCAGTCCGGCATGCTGGTTCAGCCAGATGGCGACGAAGACCACGGCGAGCGCGGCGACCGAGGTCGGGATGTTGAACACCACGATGGACACGGCCTGCGAGACGCGGTCGGCCAAGCCGTACTGCCGCGAGGCGGTGTACACGCCGAGCGCGACGCCGACCACGACGGACAGGACCGTCGCGATGACGACCAGCTCCGCGCTGACCAGCGACCGGTAGCCGATCTCCCCGTTGACGGAGACGCCGGTGGGGGACTTGCCCCAGTCGAACCGGAGGACCACCGAGGTGACCCAGTCCCACCAGCGGTGCACCACCGGCACTCGCGGGTCCAGGTTGTACGGCGCCAGCGCCAGGTCGATCTGCGCCTCGCTGCGTACGGGCCTCAGGCCCTGGTAGTTCGACCGGGGGTCGAGGAACCAACTGGCAAGGAAATAGGTCGCGTTGGTCGCGACCGCGATCATCAGAAGCCAGCCGGCCGCCTTGCGGGTCACATGGCGCAGCACGCCCGCCACCTCCTCACCCGATGCGAGAAGTGCGCCGCGTGGGCGCTGGATCCGAGGGAGGTGAGCATGTGCCGTGAAGCCTTCTGGGGGAACGGAACGTGAGGTACCGAGGTGCGGTGTGACCACTTTGGTCCGTACCTTGCGGCCGGCGCCAGGCTGTGGCCGGTGCTGCCACGAGGTCGAAACACCACCGCAGTAAACCGCCCGGAATCAACCGGTTTGCTCGTACTCGCTCCAGGCTCGCGTTACGTTCCCTCCGGCCGCTGGCCGAGCAGGTACCAACTAGGTACCATGGTGGTATGCCGTCCTTGAACATCACCTTCACCGACGAGGAACTCGAAGCGGTCAGGGCAGCCGCGGCCGCAGACGGGAAGTCCCTGAAGCAGTACGTCCACGATCTGCCGCTGCGTGAACAGCAGCGCTTGCAGTTCGTCCGGTACGCGCTGTCCTGGGGCGAAGCACAGCGGGCCGAGTTCGACGAGGCCTTCCCGGACGAGGCGCCGCCCCACTCCCGCAGCGAGGGGGCGGACGCCGCCTGATGGTCCTCTACATCGACGTCCCGTGGCTCCTGGACGTCCAGGAGCAGGCTGTCCCCGAAGACGTGAGCGTCGCCGACTACTCCGCCCTCGTCGCGGCCGTGGCCCGGCACAAGACCCGCATCCCCCGCCCCGCGACCGCCGACCCGGAACCCTCCTGGCGCGCGGCGGCCCTGCTGCACACCCTGGTCCGCCTACAGCCGTTGCCGCACCGCAACAGCCTGTACGCCTGTCAGGTGACCGCGGCCTACATGTACGCCTCGGGCGAGGGGATCGACCCGCCGTACGGCGCGATGGTCGACCTCGTACGCGACATACAGGCGGGGAAGGTGAACGTCTACCAGGCCGCCGACCGGATCCGGGCCTGGCGCATCTGAGGGACTGGAACGGCCCCGCCCGGCTTCAGGGGGTGAGGAGTTCGCCCAGGCGCCGAGTCGCGAAGCGGGTGAGGGCGCGGCTGTTCATGAGCCGGCACTCGGCCCGGCCGATGGTGTGGGTGCGGACCTGGCCGGTGGCGGCGAACTCCTCGCCCACCCGCGGGAAGTGGGTGCTGTTGTCGTCGCCCACGTCGCGGGCCTCCACCCAGACCCGCTGCCCGTCGACCAGGTAGGGGAAGCGGCGCAGCTTGCGGCGGTGGTGGGGGACGCGGGACTCGGCGTGGTGGAGGAAGGAGTTGCGGTTGTGGCCGACGCCGAGCAGGAGGATGTCGGCATCCAGGTCGTGCAGGGCCTCGAAGGGTGACCCGGCACCGAGCGCGTAGGCCAGCGGCTGCCGGCCGGTGATGCTCCGGGCGGCGGGGCCGACGGCGGCCACGGATGCCTGGGGGTGGCTGCCGCGGAGCCTGCCGGGGTGGGCGAGGACGGCCGAGGGGACCGCGCCCATGGAGGTGGGCAGGGCGTCGTGGAAGAGGGGTATCTCGTCACGGGCCGCGGCCACTTTGTCGGAGGTGGGCTCGGTGGCTCGCGGATGCGGGTCACTGACCTCGGGGGTGAAGGTGGGCACGGCGAGGGTGCCGGCGGGGGAGAGGCAGTCGAGCAGCGCGCCGACGACCGTGCCGGCCCCGCCCAGAACCGGGCCGAACGCGGACAACGAGGCGTGCACGATCAGGGTCGAGCCCTCCCGCACACCCATGCGGCGCAACTCGGCGCACAGTCGGGCTCGGTCGAGTGGGACGGGGTTCGGGGTCGACATGGTTCTCCAACGTGCGGGGCCCGCATGGCGGACCGACTGTCTCGGACCGACTGTCTCGGACCGGGCGGTCGGTGGCTCGGTGCGGGAGGGGTGCGAGGTGATCGTGGTGAGGATCTTCGCACGGGCCGGAACGTGCGGTTCGGGTAGTGCGGGGGTGCGGCAGCGCAGGCGCCCGACAGGGCCGGCCCATCCCGCGATCGCGCGCGCACATCCGGCGCTTTCCACCCATATCCCCTATCGTCGAGAGCCCGGTCCCGGGGGCGAAGCCCTGACGGAGGAGTGCGGATCGTGGCGAAGGCGTACCTGGTGGGCAGTGGAATCGCGGGGCTCGCGGCGGCGGCGTTCCTGATCCGGGACGGAGGTTTCGCCGGACCCGACATCGTCCTCCTGGAGGAGCAGGACCGGGAGGGCGGAAGTCTCGACGCGGCCGGTTCGCCCGAGACCGGGTACACCATGCGCGGGGGCCGCATGTTCGAGGTGCACTTCGACTGCACCTACGACCTGCTGAGCTCGATCCCCTCGCTCGACGACCCGGCGAAGTCGGTGACCGAGGACACCTTCGCCTTCCACGACGACTTCGCGTGGGACGACCACGCCCGCCTCGTCGACGCGACGGGCAAGGTGATCGCCGCCCACTCGATGGGGTTCTCCGAACGCGACCGCCTGGAGCTGGTCAAGTGTGTGGCCACCCCGGAGCGGCAGTTGGACGGCAAGCGCATCACGGACTGCTTCAGCCCCGAATTCTTCACCACCAACTTCTGGTGGATGTGGTGCACCACGTTCGCCTTCGAACCGTGGCACAGCGCCATCGAGTTCCGCCGCTACCTGAACCGCTTCGTGCACCTCTTCAAGACCTTCGACAGCATGTCCGGCATCTACCGGACCCGGTTCAACCAGTTCGACTCGATCGTCCGGCCCCTGCTGAAGTGGCTGACCGACCAGGGGGTGACCCTCCAGCTCGGCACCCGCGTCACCGATGTGCGGCTCGCCGAGGGTGAGGCGCTCACCGCGACCGGGCTGACCTGGACCAGGGGCGGCAGGAGTGAGGAGATCGCGCTGGCCCCCGGTGACCTCGTCATGGTCACCAACGGGTCGATGACGGCCGGCTCCACCCTCGGCTCCACCGACACCGTCCCCGCCCTGGACACCTCCGGCGCCGCCGGGGCCTGGAAGCTGTGGGAGACCCTCGCCGCGAAACGGCCCGGCCTCGGCGACCCGGCCGTGTTCGACACCTCCGTCGCGGACTCCACCTGGGAGTCGTTCACGGTCACCACCAAGGACCCCACCTTCTTCAAGCTGATGGAGGAGTTCAGCGGCAGTGAGGCGGGCAAGGGCGGCCTGATCACCTTCAAGGACTCCAACTGGCTGCTGACCATCGTCCTCAACCATCAGCCGCACTTCCGCGAGCAGCCCGAGGACACCTTCGTCTGGTGGGGTTACGCCCTCTTCCCCGACAAGGAGGGCGATTTCGTCAAGAAGCCGATGGACCAGTGCACCGGCGCGGAGATCCTGGACGAGGTGCTCCAGCACCTCCGCTTCGAGCAGGGCCCGCAGATCCTGGAGAACTCGATCGTCATCCCGGCCCTGATGCCGTACATCACCAGCCAGTTCCTCGTCCGCAGCCACGGTGACCGCCCCGATGTCGTCCCCGAGGGGTCCACCAACCTGGCGTTCATCGGCCAGTACGCCGAGGTCCCCGAGGACGTGGTGTTCACCGTCGAGTACTCGGTGCGCACCGCCTGGACGGCCGTCGCGGGCCTCCTGCGCCCGGACAAGCAGCCGCCGCCCGTCTACAAGGGCCGCCACAGCCCCAAGGTGCTCGTCGAGGCGCTGGAGACACTGCACCGGCGGTGACCGACGGCCCACGTAGGCTCGGGGCATGGGCAGTGAGATGGGATTGCGGGAGCGGAAGCGGCGGCAGACGTACGAGGCGGTGTCGGAGGCCGCGATCGGGTTGTTCCTTGAGCGCGGCTTCGACAAGGTCTCCGTCGCGGAGGTCGCGGCGGCCGCCGGGATCTCCAAGCCGACCCTCTTCCGCTACTTCCCGGCCAAGGAGGACCTCGTACTGCACCGGTTCGCCGACCACGAGGACGAGGCGGCCCGCGTCGTGGCCGCGGGCCGGTCCGCGGGCCGGGCCCCGCTGCCCGCCCTGCACACCCACTTCCGCGCGGGCCTGGAACGTCAGGACCCGGTGACCGGGCTCTGCGACAACGCCCATGTCCGGGCGTATCACGCCCTGTTGTACGGCACCCCGAGCCTGGTGGCCCGGCTCTACGGATACCAGGGCCGATCCGAGCAGGCCCTGGCCGCCGAGCTCGGCGACGGGCTCGGGGCGCGCGTCGCGGCCGGCCAGATCATCGCCGTGCAGCGCATCCTCGCCGAGGAGAACTGGCGTCGGATCGCGGAGGGCGCGAGCGCCCGGGCCCTGCACGCGGAGGCACTGGACGCGGCGGACCGGGCGTTCCAGCATCTGGCGCGGGGGCTCGGGACCGAATACGGACAGGTGTGAACAGGTGTGACGCCGTGAGGTGGGTGGCCGGCCGGGGGCGCCGGCCCCGTCCGGGCAGCAGGTAACCCCTCAATTCGTTACCGAGTTAAAAATGTAACCAGGTTGCGTTATCGTGGTCCGCATGACGTCACCCGACCGGCGGCTCGACCGCGCACTCGACCAGGAGCGGACCTTCCACGACACCTGCCGGACGGCCCTCGCCGCGATGACCGAGGGTGCGGGCGAGCGTGTCGTCCTCGGCGAGAACGCCTTCGCCTCCGGCGCCGACGCCGAGGTGCTCGGCTATCAACTCCGCAGCTGGGCCAAGGAGTTGAGGGAAATGCCGCAGGGCCCGCTGTTCTTCGGTCGGCTCGACTTCGACGCGACGGCCGACGCCGGCCACGCCGGCCAGAGCTATCACATCGGCCGCCTCCGCATCAGCGAGCACCCCTCGGCCCCGCCCCTCGTCGTGGACTGGCGGGCCCCGGTCTCGCGCCGCTTCTACCAGGCGAGCGCACGCGACCCGCAGGGCGTCGAGGTCCGTCGAAGGTTCGGCTGGGCGCAGGGGAGCCGAGGGGCCGCCGAGGATCTGACGGGCCTGGAGGACGAGCGGCTCACGGCCGGCGAGGTGGCGAGCGGGGCGAGTGCGATCCTCACCGGGGAGATCGAGCGCCCCCGCGTCGGCCCCATGCGGGACATCGCCGCGACCATCCAGCCCGAGCAGGACGACCTCGTACGCTCCGACCTGGTCCAGTCCCTCTGCGTGCAGGGCGCCCCCGGCACCGGCAAGACCGCCGTCGGGCTGCACCGCGCCGCGTACCTGCTCTACACCTACCCGCAGCGCATCCAGCGCCGCGGCCTCCTGGTGCTCGGCCCCAACCGCACCTTCCTGACCTACGTCTGCGAAGTCCTCCCCGCGCTCGGCGAGAGTGACATCCGGCAGTCGACCGTGGACGAGGAGGTCGTGCGCGAGCTGCGCGGCCGGGAGGTGCGGGCGGTCGACGCGCCGGTGGCCGCGGCCGTCAAGCACGATGTGCGGATGGCCGAGGTGCTGCGCCGCGCGCTCTACGGACGGATCGTCAAGCCCCGCAACTCCGTCGCGCTGCGCGAGGGTTCGTACACCTGGCGAGTGGGGCGCGGCGAGCTCGAAGCGATCGTCGACGCGGTGCGCGAGGAGGCGCCCCCCTACGCGATCGGGCGGGAGCGGGTGCGCAGCCGGGCGGTCCGGACGATCCAGCTCCAGGCCGAACGCCGGGCCGGCCCCATGAACAACGTCTGGCTCCAGAAGATCACCCGGGCTCGTCCGGTCAAGGAGTACGTCGACACGGTGTGGCCGAAGGTGAAGCCGGAGGAGGTACTGGCCGAACTGCTCACCGACGCCGATGCGTTGGCCGCGGCGGCCGACGGCATCCTGGACCCCGGTGAGCAGAAGGCGTTGCTCTGGGCGAGGCCGCCGCGCTCGTGGAAGTCGGCGAAGTGGTCGGCGGCCGACCTGGTCCTGCTGGACGAGGTGTCCGGGCTCATCGAACACCCGGAGGGATATGGGCACATCGTCGTCGACGAGGCGCAGGACCTGTCCCCGATGCAGTGCCGTGCGATCGCCCGGCGCGCGGTGTTCGGTTCGCTGACGGTCCTCGGCGACCTGGCGCAGGGCACCACCCCGTGGGCCGCGCGCGACTGGCCCACCCAGCTGGCCCATCTGGGCAAGCCGGATGCCGTGGTGGTCCCGCTGACCACGGGGTTCCGGGTGCCGGCCGCGATCGTGGAACTCGCCAACCGGCTGCTGCCCGCGCTGGACGTGGACGTGCCGCCGGGTCAATCCCTGCGCAGGGACGGCCGGTTGGGCCGTCGGAAGGTGGCGGCGCCGGCCGAACTGGCCCCCGCGGTAATCGACGCGGTACGGGCCGCGCTCGGCCGCGAGGGCTCGGTGGGCGTGATCGCGGCCGAGCGCGATGTGCCCGCACTGACCGAGGCCCTCGCCTCGGCGGCCATCGACACGGCCGCCGGGTCCCGCGTCGCCGTGCTGCCCGCCACCTTGGCCAAGGGCCTCGAATACGACCACGTCGTGGCCGTCGAACCGGCCGGGATCGCCGCGGCGGAGGACCGGGGACTGCACCGCCTGTATGTGGTGCTGACGCGGGCGGTGTCGGGCCTGGAGATCGTCCACAGCGGACCCTTGCCCGACGAACTGGCCGACGCCGCAGCCTGACGGCGGCCCCGTGCCGCGCGGCAGCGCCGAGAACCGGACGGCGACCCCGCGGCGCTCACTGCCCTCGCGGTGGCCCGGCCTCGGCGTCGGCCATGACGCCGGGCACGGGTTCGGGGGCGGGACGGGCGGTGCGCATGCGGGTGAAGGCGTAGACACAGCCCGCGAGGGCCAGGTCGGACAGGAGCATGAAGCCGATCGAGTACGAGTTCTTCGCGCTGTAGATCGCGCCCATCACCAGCGGAGGTACGAAACCGCCGAGCCCGCCCATCGCTCCGACGATGCCGGTCACGCTGCCCACTTGGGGCTGGGGCGTCACCTGGGAGACCAGCGCGAAGACGCTGCCGCTCGCCGTGCCGAGGCCCGCGCCCATGCACAGCAGGGCGATGGTGCCACCCGGGTACAGGGTGGGGTCGAAGGCCTGCACGATCGCGAGCAGGGCGACCAGGCCGAGCGCGACGGCCGTCACCACGGCGGGGTGGATGCGGTCCGAGAGCCAGCCGCCGATCGGGCGGAAGACGACGGTCGCGAGCGCGAACCCCGCCGCCTTGGAGCCCGCGTCCGTCGGCGACAACGCGTACCAGGTCTTCAGGTACGTGGGCAGGTACACGCCGAACGCGACGATGCCGCCGAAGCCGATCGCGTACAGCGCCGACAGTTCCCACGTCACGCGCAGCCGTCCCGCGCTTCCGAGCCGGGCGGCGAGCGACGCCGTGGGGACCGGCCGGTCGGGCCGGTCCGTGATCAGCAGTGCCGCGAGGACGGCATAGGCGGCGAGGGCGATCGCCACGACGAGGAACGGCACGTGGTAGCCGTGCTTGGCGATGCGGGGCGTCAGATATCCGGACAGCGCCACGCCGCCCATGCCCATGCCGAACACGCCGAGCGCGAAGCCCCGCTTGTGCGGCGGGAACCAGGAGTTGACCAGCGGGATGCCGATCGCGAAGGTGGTGCCGCCGAGGCCCAGCAGGAAGCCGACCACCAGCATCAGGCCGTAGCTGTCGCGCGCCGGGATCAGCAGCAGGACCGGCACGATGGTGAGGGCCGACATCAGCGGGAACATCAGCTTCGCGCCGTAGCGGTCGGTCAGCGCACCGACCGGGATCCGCCCGAGCGACCCGACGAGCACCGGGACCGCGACGAGCAGCGACTGTTGCAGGGAACTGAGGTGCAGCCGGTCCTTGTACTCGCCGGCCAGCGGAGCGATCAGGTCCCATGCCCAGAACGTCAGCGTGAATCCGATCGTCGCCATCACCAGGTTGCGGTAGGCGGCGGCAGAGGGCTTGGTATCGGTGTCCACGCCACCAGTCAAGGTGCCCGGCCGCACCGCGGCGCGCCGGACTGGGCCGTACGGGGGAGGCCCGACGGCAGCCGTTCCGGGCCGGGACAGGTGCCCTGACCTGGCTGTCGTACCGGCCCGTTAGGCTCGGACCACTTGCCTGGAAGCACCTTCCCACAGGGGGAGACCATGACGATCCACCGGCCGGGCCTGCCCGGAGACCTGCCGGAGCCGGAGCTCCTGTGGGCGCGCTGGGGCATGCTCGCGGTCCTGGAGGCGTCGACCGAGGAGGAGAACACACCCTCCGTGCATCGCACGGGCCACTGGGCCGACGCCGGCGGGCTCCACCTCGACGACTGCGGCTGTACGTGGTGGACCCTTGACAGAAGGGGGCCGGGCCGGTTCGTGCTCTACGGGGAGGACGAGTCGAGCGACGTCAAGTGGCACAAGCCCGCCATCGACCTGCTGGCCGGCGCCCCGCACTGGCTCCCGTTCGAGAGGCTCCGCGATCTGATCGAGGGCTATGAGCTGGGCTGCGTCTACTGGTACGAGAACGAAGCCTGGGCGCGCTCCCCGTATCCCGAGAGCCTCGACGACGACGGCCTGGACTGCGGGATGAGCCGGTTCGTCGACCGGGGGGACGTGCTGGACGCCATCGACCTCGGCGGGAGCGCGGAAACGGAACCGGAGTTCCTCCTGGACCGGGCCGAACGGGCAGAGCTGACACCGGAGTTGGTGCAATCCATGGTCTCGGCGTCCGAGTACGACCACTGGGACCTCCCCGCCATGCTGCGGGCCCTGCGCCTCGCGGGTCTGGAGCCCGGCGGCGGGGAGGGTGGCGCCTCTGCTGATGATGCGTCAGAGGTCGCACATCCGCGCTGAGTTGAGCCGCCCTTGCCGAAGGCGGCTCAGGTTGCCCTCCGGCCGTTCGTCAGAGGATCTCGATGGAGTTGACCTTGGGCGGACGGTTCGGGAAGGTGATGTCGGTCCAGCGGTTGACCTTCACCGAATCGCCGTTGGCGTCGTAGTAGATCAGGTCGTTGTTGCCCGTGGAGATCCGGTCGACCCACCACCCGCCGAAGTTCGTCCGGCCCTTGTTCGCGTAGCAGTCGACGCTCTGCCTGCCGCCGCTGTGCGACCAGATCTTCAGGAAGTTCTCCCCGCCGCGGCATTCGACGTGGTCGATGGCGAAGGCGTTGCCGGTCGGCATGCCGAAGCTGATCGCCGCGGTCGCGGCGAACGCGACGGCGAGGGAGCGTGCGGCTTTCTTGCGCTTCGAGATCACGAGTTCTCCTTCGTGGGAGTTCATGCGAGGGTCGGGTCGAGTCCGAACCGAAAGGTCATTTCGCCCACGACGACGATCCTGTGAACTGGCTGTGCGGGGCAACGATGTTGGGGATACCCGGCCGGAATATGCCCGTGGATGTCCGGATCGGGGCGTGTTGGGTGATGTGAGTAGTTCTGGCGTCCGGTCCTTACACACACGTCCGCAGCTCTGGACACACCCGTCCCGGTGCCGGCACACGTCGAAGCGCGGGCCGGACGAATCCGGCCCGCGCTCGGGGGTGTTGGGGGTGACGGCTACTTCTGGCCCGTGTGCTGGTCCTCCCTGACCGCGCGGAGCTCGGGGAAGGGCATGCGGATCCGGGCCGCCAGATAGGAGAGGCCCGTCGTGCCCGCCGTGCCCCGCAGGGTGCCGACGGTGCGGTCCACGAGGGAGAGGTGGGTGATCTTCCAGCGCCAGAACGAGTAGCCGACGTCGAGCATCGCCTCGGCCAGGCGGTGCTCGACCCCCGCACCGGCCGCGCCCCGTTCGCACACCTCCTCGATGTCGGTCGCCCTCGCGGCCAGGGCCTTGAGGTAGGCGCTGTACAGCGGGCTCGTCGCCCCGTCGGACGCGGTGCCGAGCCGGTCGTCCAGGGCGCGGAAGCCACGCGACTGGGCGCCGCTCGCCGTGCCGAGATAGCCGCGGAACGCCGCGAAGTGCTGGATGGGCAGGCGTTCCAGGAGCCGTACGGTCTCGTCCAGGATCCGGACCATGCCGGTCACCCGGCCCAGGTGCTCCAGGGCGCGCTCGGGGCCGTCCCAGTCCGGTGAGCCGTCCGCCTCCGCCAGCGCGTCCACCGCCGCGTCGATGTCCACGGCCGCCTGCGCGAGCCAGAGTTCGCTCGTCTGGTGGGCCACGATGAAGAAGCGCTCGGCGGTTTCGACGGCCGGGTCCTTGTCCGCCGGGTAGAGCGGGTGCTGGAGGCCGAGCAGCTGCTCCAGACGGAGGTACCGCCCGTACTCGGGCGGGCTCACGGGTGCCCGCCGCTCGCCCGGCGCTCCGCGGTGTAGGTGAGCAGGCGCTCGACTCCGGTGTCCAGTTCCTGGGGGTCGCCGCAGAAGGCCAGGCGGACCAGGGTCCTCGCCCCCGGGGCGGGCTCGGCGGACAGCGTGCGGACCGACTCGGAGACCACCGGCCGCAGCGCGAACCCGGCGGCCGGCGCGAGACCCACGTCGTACCGTTCGAGCAGGCCCTGGACGAAGACCTCCGCGTCGTCGCACACCCCGGCGACGTCGAGCACCGCGTACCAGCCGCCCTGCGGGAGTTCCGCGAGCAGCCCGGCGTCCCGCAGGGCCGGCAGGGCCCGGTCGCGGTTGGCCCGCACCAGGGCCGCGTTGCGCACCGCGCTGTCGCGCGACTTGAGCGCGGTCAGGCCCGCGTACTGCACCGGCGTCGACGGGCTGACCAGGCTCGCCTCCTGCACCACCCGCATGGCGTCGGCGGCCCGGCGGTGCGGGGTCACCACATAGCCGAGCCGGTAGCCGGTCATGGCGAGGCTCTTGGAGAAGGAGAACGTCGAGGAGATCCGGCGCTCGTGTTCCGGAAGGCCGCGCTCCAGCGATGCGAACGAGGTGTGCTCGCCGTCGTAGACGAAGTGCTCGTACGCCTCGTCGCTGATGATCTGGAGGTCGTGTGCCCGGGCCACTGCCAGGATCGCGGCCAGCGCGTCGGCGTCGAGGACCGCTCCGGTCGGGTTGGCGGGGGAGTTGACGAGGATCGCCCGGGTCCGCGGGGTGACGGCCGCCCGGATGCCTTCGGCGGTCGGGCGGAAGTCCGGGCCCAGCGGATAGAAGACCGGGCGGAACCCGGCGAGCAGACACTGCTGGAGGTGGATCGGCCAGTGCAGTTCCGGCAGCAGCAGCTCGTCGCCGGGCTCGGCCAGGGACTGCATCAGGGCGGCCAGGCCCTGGCAGGAGCCGGGGGTCACGAAGATGTGGTCGGGCGAGGTGCGGTGGCCGTTCTCCATCTCCAGCTTGACGGCCAGCGCCTCGCGCAGCGCGGGCATCCCCTCGGCCGAGGTGTACGCGGTGCGGCCGGTGCGCACGGCCTCCGCCACGGCCTCGGCGACGTCCCGCGGCGGCTTGAAGTAGGGCTCTCCGACATGGAGTTTGATGACGGGCCGGCCGGTGGCCCGCTCCCTTCGCTCCGCCGCGTTGAAGACCTCGTGCAGGCAGGAGGAGGGGATGGTGCCGGCCCGCGACACGGCGTTCACGAACGTCCCTGACCGGCCACGGGGCCTTCGGCCGCGGCGACGGTGAACTCGTAGACGAAGAAGCTCTGGAGGGCCGGCTCACGGTCGCCGATGACGTGCTTGGCGCGCTGCTGGAAGCCGTTGACGGCCAGTTCGTGCTCGACGATCAGCGGGGAGAGCTTGTGCTCCTCCTCGAAGGAGGTGACCACGTCGTCCTTGGTGATCTGCATCTCCGCGATGGCGACCATCCAGTTGTCGCGCTCGATGGCGTAGTCGATGACGAACTTGTACCAGTTCCACAGGGTCTTGCGGCGGCGGGTCTCCAGCTCGCGGGACCACTCGGGCACCGTCCCGTCCTTGCGGTACGCCGCTATCTCCTCGTCGCTGGCCAGCAGGTAGCCGCCGCCCAGCTCGATGACCTCGGCGGACTTCAACCGTACGGCGTCCTCGGGAGTGCAGTACTCCGGACAGAACTCGTCGCCGAGGATCAACAGACCGTGCTCGCCCAGGAGTTGGCGGGCATGCGTCAGGTGGGTGTGCGGCAGGTGGTGGTGGCTGCCCCACGAGATCATCACGTCGAGCGGCTCCTGCCACTGCTCGAACGGGGAGCCGTACACCTCGGCGCCCGGCTTGTCCGCGAGGCGGTCGCGCGCCTGCTCCAGCGGGTTGCGCGCCACGTCGTTGGCGATGACCCGGCAGTCCGGCAGCCGGTCGGCGATCATCCCGGCGAGCACCCCCGAACCCGAGCCCACGTCCATGACGGTGAGCGGCCGCCCGAGTTCCGCGCGCCGGGCCGCGACGCGCTCCACGATGAGCAGGTCGCCGTCGGTGATGTCGGGGTGGCCGTCGCGCATGATGGCGCCCACGTCGATGGTGCGGAACTCCTCGCGGGTGTAGATGGTGCTTTCCTCGATGACTGTCTCGGTGGTGCCGTCAACGGTTTCCATGTGCCTGATTCCTTCCGCGTCGCCGCTTTCCGATTCGGTGATCACGCGCTACGTCCCCCGTCGATGGCGACCAGCGCACCGGTGACCCAGCCCGAGGCTTCCGGGTCCAGCAGATTGCACACCCACCCGGCGATGTCGTCGGGTGTTCCGAAGCGACCGAGCGGGGTCGCCTCGACCATGTCCGCGACCAGGTCGCGGGTGGCTCCCTCGTCGAGGCCCAGGTCCCCGTACATGGGGGTGTCCACCGGGCCCGGCAGAATGGCGTTGACCCTCACCAGCGGCGCGAGTTCACGCGCCAGCGAGCGGGTCAGACTGTTGAGCGCCGCCTTCGTCGCCCCGTACAGCGCGCGGTTGGGCATCGCGAGCGCCCCGCCGACCGACGAGACGTTCACCACGGCGCCCTGCCGTGCGCGCAGTTCGGGCAGCGCCGCGCGGATGAGGTGGACGGGGCCGAAGAGGTTGACGCCCAGCATGGCCTCCAGGTCGGAGAGGTCCGCCTTCTCGATCGGCGCGAACCGGGCGAGCCCCGCGTTGTTGACCAGGCCGTCCACCGCGCCGAACCGCTCGACGGCGGCCTCGGCCGCGGACCGCGCCCCCTGCTCGTCGCTGATGTCGGCGGGGTGGACCAGGGCCCGCTCCCCGCCCTCGGTGTCCGCCGCCTCGCGCAGCGCCTCGGCCCGGCGGCCGACCAGGGTCACCGACGCTCCGGCGGCCAGCAGCCGGCGGGCGACGGCCCGTCCGATCCCGGTTCCGGCGCCGGTGACCACCATGCTCTTTCCGTGGAGGCTCATGGACGTGTGGCCCACTTTCCTTGATCCGTGGACGGGCGGCCATCCGTGGACAGGCGACCTGGACGTGCGCTCCGACGGGAGGCGGCCGCGGGGGTCGCGGGCCGCGGACGTGCCGTCGCGGCTTACGTTAGGGCGCCGCCGGAAGAGGGAGCGGAATTCTTTCACTGGCCGAAAAGAACCCGGCCCCTGCGATGCGGGGGCGGCCCGGCCCCCGCATCGCGGGGCAACCGGGTGCCTGCGACGCGGCGGCCTACACGCGGCGGATGAGCGTGATGCCTTCCCGCACCGTGAGCACGACCTGCTCGACCCTCGGGTCGTCGCGCACCTTCTCGTTGAACGCCCGCAGCGCGACGGTGTCCTCGTTCTGGTCCAGCGGGTTGGCCACCCCGCCGAACTGGAGCACGTTGTCCGCCGCGATGACCCCGCGCTCCGAGAGCAGCGGCAGCACCCGGTCGTAGTACGCGCTGTAGCCCGTCTTGTCCGCGTCCAGGAAGACGAAGTCGAACGGGCCCTGGAGGTCGTCGAGTTGGTCGAGGGCCGGCCCCTCGCGCAGCTCGATCCGGTCCGCCCAGGGGGAGGCCGCGATGTGCCGGCGGGCGATCTCGGCGTGCACCGGGTCGATCTCGCACGTCACCAGGCTGCCGCCGGGCGGGAGTTGGGCCGCCATCGACAGCGCGGAGTAGCCGGTGAACGTGCCGATCTCCAGGACCCGGCGCGGGCGCAGCATGTGCAGCAGCATCGCGAGGAAGCGGCCCTCCATCGGGCCCACCATCATCTGCGGCAGATCGCAGACCTTGCGGGTCTCCTCGGCGAGCGCGGCCAGCCAGGGCGGCTCGCCGGTGGAGAACTCCTCGGCGTACGCGTCGACCTTCGGCCTGACGATCATGGGTTCTCCCTGTCGGCGGTGGTCAGCAGCCAGGAGGCGAGGGCCTCTTCCCGGCCGCGGAGGTAGAAGTGGTCCCCGTCGAAGAGGCGGAACGCGAAGGCGCCGCCGGTCACTTCGGCCCAGGCCCGTGCCTCGGGCTCGGTGACCTCGGGGTCCTTGTCGCCCAGGCACGCGGCGACCGCGCAGCTCACCCGGGTGTCGAGGCGCGGCCGGTAGCGCTCGACCAGGCGGTAGTCGGCCCGCAGGGTCGGCAGGACGACCTTGCGCACCTGCGCGTTGTCCAGCAGCGCGGCGGGAGTCGCGCCGAGCCGGGACAGTTCGTACCACAGGGCCGCGTCGTCCAGGTGCTTGTCGCCGGGCTTGTGGAAGCGGGGTGCCGGGCGGCCGGACACGGCGAGCAGGGACGGGCCCACGCCGTGCCGGGTCTCCAGGCGGGCGGCCACCTCGTGGGCGACGGCCGCGCCCATGCTGTGCCCGAAGAACAGCACCTCGCGGTCGAAGGCGGGCAGCAGCGCGTCGCTCACGCGCGCCACCAGGCGGTCCATGTCGTCGATGTGCGGCTCCTCCAGCCGGTCCTCGCGCCCGGGGTACTGCACGACGACCGGCTCCACCCACGGCGGCATGCGCTTGGCGAACGGACGGTAGAAGCTGGCCGAGCCGCCGCCGTGCGGAAAGATCACGAGCCGTCGGCGCGCGCCCGGCCGGGGCCAGTAGCAGCGGAACCAGGTGCGGTAGGGCGCGTCCGCGCCCGGTGGCCTGTTCACGGGCCGCTCCTCGGGGCGAGGCCGGGGGTGGGGCCGGGGTCGGGAGCAGGGGCGAACGGACCCGCGTCGACCGCGGCGCCGGCCAGTACTTCGGGCGCGCCGCCCCGGTGCAGACGTACGGGGCCGAACCGCTCGGTGGCCTCGGCGGTCAGCCGGCACAGCGCCAGGTGGTACTGGCCCTCCTTGGCGGGGTCCTCGCCCGACGCGACGGCCGTCCGCAGCGCCCCGAGCGCACGGGCCGCGGCCTGGGGCCACAGCTCGCCCAGGATCCCCCGCTGGTCCGGCGCGGTGGCCGGGCCGAGCGGTTCGGCGCTGGGGAAGGCGAAGGAGGGGTCCGCCGACTCGGCCAGGGTGGCGGTGGTGCGGATGTCCTGCGGCATGTGCGGGCGGGGGCTCCACAGCAGCGGGCCGTGGGTGTTGGCGAGGGTGAGATGGCCGCCCTCGGTGTGCAGGGTGATCCGGTGGAAGAGGTGGATGTGGTTGTCGGGGTCCCCGGGGTCCATGTCGTTCTGGAGCCGCAGGCTGAGCGGCACTCCGCCGACCACCCCGTCCAGGCTCCGGTACACGGGTGCCGAGTCCGTCAACTCGGCTGCTCCGGACGGCAGTTGTGAGGGACCACCCAGGACGAAGGGGCGTACTCCGCCCAGCAGGCGGCCGATGATGTCGAAGGTGGTGTAGAGCACCTGGAAGGAGCACGCCGCGTCGATGTGCAGCGGCCGCTGGCGGGCCAGCAGCCGGCGTGCCGTGGCGATGAACCTGCGCACCGGCTCCACGTGCGGGTAGTGCGTGTTCAGTCGGTAGGCCACCCGGTGTTCGCGGGCGGCCCGCAGGCAGTCGGCCAACTCCCGCTGGTGGAGCGGGTGTTCCTGGAGGACGTGGTGCCCGCGCGCCATCAGGTCCTGGGCGAGGCGGGCGCCGGGACCGCCGTTGATCCCGGCGCCCACGACGACGGCGCACGCCTCCACGTCCTTGGGCACGGCGTCCACCTCGGTGAACAGCGGCACCCCGTAGTGCTCGGCGACCCGGCGCGAGCGTTCACTGCCCCGGGCGAGCACGCCCGCCGGTTCGTACGGCGAGTCGGCGCGGGCGGCCCCGGCGAGGTAGATCCGGCCGAACTTGGTGCCGCACACCACCAGCCGGGGCCGCCGCCCGGCCGCGCTCACAGCTCGCCCTCCTCGGTGTCACCGGCTTCGGCGAGCGGAACGCGGTAGGTCTCGAACAAGGACACCTCGTCCAGCTTCGCCACCCGCTCCACCACCGAGGACGGGTCGAGCACATCGGCCGCGTAGTGCACACCGGTCGGCGCCGAGCCCTCCACCAGGGCGCTCGCCGCGAGGGCCGCGACGAGCCCGGTGAGCCGGTAGGTGTCCCCGGCCCGCAGCACGAGACTCCGGGTCGCGGGCGCCCCCGCATGACGCCCTGTCAGTTCCAGTGCGAAGAGCTGGTAGGGGGCGCGGCCGAACAGGTCCAGGGCGGCCGCGTCGATGAGTTCACGGGCGGCCGGCGCCAGATCGCTCTGGCCGGCCATGGCGCCCTGGAGCCGGCTGAGCGTCTTGAGCATGTGGGAGCCGCCGTCGAACACGTTGTACCAGTCCACCGTGGACAGGCCGAGGTCCCGGGCGAGCCGCTCGATCTCGTAGCTCAGATACGGGTAGGCGCTGACCGTGCCGGGGAAGAACGGGAGCCGCACATCGGCGAGCGGAGTGAGCGCGCGCAGCACCCGTGCCCCGTCCCGCCAGGCCGACTGGGCCTCCCCGTAGCCGCCGCCGAGACTGAGCAGATAGTCGGCGGCGCCCGCCGGGGTGAGCCGGTCCATGGTGCCCGCGTACGCGGTGAGCCGGCTCGGCTCGCTCAGGTCCTGGGCGGCGAGCCAGCGCGGAAGCAGACCGGTGAGGCCGGGCATCATGCCCGCCGTGAGCAGCGCGGTGCGGCCGCTCTCGGCCAGGCGCTGCTCGGACAGGGCCCGGTGCACGGGTTCGTCGCCGCCGGCGTCCACGTAGTCGGCGCCCGCCGCGAGGGCGACCTTGGCCACGGTGTCCAGGACGACGTAGGAGGGGCCCGCGCAGTTGACGACGATGTGGCTGCCCCGGCAGAAGGCGTCGAGCGAGGCCGCGTCGGCGGTGTCCGCAGGGGCGGACTCCACCGGACCCGGCCGGCCGGTCGCCTTGAGCCCGGCCGCCAGTGCCTCGGCCTGTCCGGGGTCGCGTCCGCCGATGCGCAGCGTCGCCCCGGGGTGTGCGGAGGCCAGTTCCTGGGCCACGACGCGGCCCACCGCGCCATAGCCGCCGAGGACCGCGATGGTCGGAGCGTTCACGCTTGGTTCTCCTTCTCCGTACGGACATCGGTGAGCAGGGCCGCGATACGGGCGGCGCGCGCCGGGTCCAGGCAGTCGAAGTGGGTGCCGGGGGCGTCGATCCTTCGCACCTCACCCAGACAGCCGGCGCTCCACCACTCGGTCATGTCCGCGCGCAGCGTCGGCCACAGCGCGATCTCGTCGGTGTGCAGGACCAGGGTGAGGTCGCCCGCGTACGCCTCCGGGCGGTGCGCCGCGCAGGCGTCGGCCAGTGCGCGTCCTGCCCGCAGCCGCGGACGCACGTCCTGGGCGTCGGTGCCGAGCGCGGCGGCGAGCGCCGCGAGCCGCTCCTGTTCGGGCCGGGCCGCGTACTGGCCGAAGGACCGGGCGAGTGGGGCGTGCGGGCCGTCGAGGCGGGCCAGGGCGCCGTCGGGCACCCGCCCCGGCGTCGCGGCGAGCACGGCGGCGAGCGCGGGCCCGACCAGGGTGTCCCCGGGCAGCCCGAGCACGGCCGGGTCGAGGCCCGCGCCGAGGGCGAAGAGGTACTCGGCGAACGCGTCGTCCTCGACCACCGCCGGCAGCGGATAGCTGCTGATCACCGTGAGGTCGACCTCGGCGCCGCCCTCCGCGAGCAGCCGTGCCGTCTCGGCCGCGAGCACCCCGCCCACATGCGCTCCCACCAGGTGGAAGCGGGTGTGGCCGGTGGCCCGCAGGGTCTTGGCCCGGTCATGGGCGATGCGCTCGACGAGCACGGCCGGTGTGGCGTCCGCGTAGTCGGTCAGCGGATGGCTCGCCGAGAGGTCGAGGAGCGGGCCCGCGTCCTCCAGCGGGGCGCACAGCGCGGCGTACCGCTCGGCCGTGCCGAACCCCTCGGCGCAGGTGGCCCACACACCCTCGTCGTCCGCGCCGCCGCCCAGGAACGCGGCGGGCGCTGCCGGGGCGCTCGGCTGCCCGGCGGTCTGCTCGCCGTCGATCTGGCCGGTGGCGAGCAGGGCGGCCAGCCGGGCCACGGAGGCGCCGTTGAGGACCTCGCGCAGCAGCTCGTCGAAGAAGGTGTGCTTGGCCTCGGCCACCTCCTCGCGCAGCACGCCCACCACCTGGGCGGCGAGCAGCGAGTCGCCGCCCGCCTCGTAGAACGTCTCCTCGCGGCCGACCGCCGTCGTGCCGAGCACCGTGCACCACGCGGCCTGGATGCGCTGCTCCAGGTCGGTCATGGGCACCCGGTCGCCCGCCCCGGCGCGCTGCTCGACCGCGCCCCTGGGCAGCAGCCAGGAGGCGAGGGTGCGCCGGTCCGTCTTGCCGTTGTCGGTCAGCGGCAGCGCGTCGACCAGCTGGAGGTGGGCCGGGACCATCTCCTCGGGCAGCCGCTCGGCGACGTGGCCGAGCACCTCGGCCGCGTTCACCGGCACCCGGTCCTGCTTGAACTGCACCGCGAAGACGTGCATGCCGATGGTGGACAGCGGGTCCTTGGTGTCCGGCAGGCACACCACGGTCTCGCCGCCGGCCCCCTCGATCAGGTCGAGCCACTGGTCACGGGCGACGAAGGTCTGGTCCGCTCCCTTGCGGACGTCCTCGAAGTCGCCGTTGGTGGCGTCGAAGAGGAACTCCATCGACGTCAGGATCTGGTAGTTGTCCCGGGTCGTCTCGATGAAGATGAGCCAGCCGCCCGGCGCGAGCATCTCCCGCATCCGGTCCAGGACCACCGAGGCGTCGCGCGAGTAGTGCATGACGTTGCCGCACAGGATGACGTCGAGTGAGTTGGGCTCGATGCCCTGCGGGCGGTACTCCTCGTTCATGTCGAAGAGCTGGTAGTTCACCCACGGGAAGTCGGTGAAGCGCTCGGCCGCCTTGTTCAGGAAGAACTGCGACACATCGGTGAACAGGTACGAGCAGTCGCTCCCGGCCAGCCGGGGCACCGCCTCGACGCTCACCCCGCCCACGCCCGCGCCGACTTCGAGCAGCCGCAGGGTGCCGCGCGGGGCGTGCTCCTGGGCGATCCGCTGGACGACGGAGGTCGCGACCCGGTTGAGGTAGGAGTTGAGGAAGCCCTCGGTGTAGGCCGCCTCCTGGATCTCCAACCGGCCCTCGGGGAAGAGGAGTTGAACGGGATCCTGCTCGTCGCGCAGCAGTTGCGGCAGATGGGCCGTGGCCGTGCGGAAGTAGCTGAGGAGTTCCGAGCCGTCCTGGGCGGTGGGCAGCGCCTCGTCCACCCGCAGCCACGCCGCGTCGACCGAACCGGGCTCGGCCCGCAGAAGGGCGCGGTACTCGCCGTCCTCGGGCGAGCGCTCCATATACCCCTCGCGTTCGAGAGCGGCGAGCCAGCGGCGCACCAGGCGGTGGTGCTTGGGCGCGACGCCCGCGGCCGACAGGATCGTCTCCAGCGTGTGCCGGTCGTCCGCCGTGGCGAACAGCCCGCTGTTCTGGAGCACGTCCATCATCGCGAGCAGCGCCGCCTCGTCCAGACGCCGGGCGAACCCGACGACCTGCTCGGCGTTCACCCCGGCCCGCACCTCCTCGCCGTCGGCGGTCACCGCCTCCACCAGGGCGCTGTCCCGCTCGGCCGCGCCCGCGGGCACGCGCGCGGTCTCGGCGAACGCCATCAGGCGCCGCTCCCACGGGCGTTCGCCCTCCACGAGCACGACACAGTCGGCCACGGCCGGGTGGCTGCGCAGGGCCGCCTCCACCTCCGCCGTCTCGATGCGGTGGCCCCGGATCTTCACTTGGCGGTCGTCCCGGCCGAGGAACTCGATCTCCCCGTCGGGCAGATACCGTCCCAGGTCCCCGGTGCGGTAGAGCCGCTCGCCGGTGCGCGGATGGGTCGGGAAGCGCTCGGTGGTCCGTGCCTCGTCGCCGAGGTAGCCGAGCGCGAGCCCGACGCCGGCGATGTACAGCTCGCCCGCCACCAGGTCGGGGCAGGGCGCCAGCGCCGCGTCCAGGACGTGGAAGCGCTGGTTGGTGAGCGGCCGCCCGTACGGGATGGAGGGCAGCCCGGGGGTCACCTCGCCGATGGGGTGCAGGATCGACCAGATCGACGCCTCGGTCGCGCCGCCGAGAGACGTCACGGTCAGGCCCGGCACCTTGGCGCGGATGGAGTCGGGCAGCGAGACCGGTATCCAGTCGCCGGACAGCAGCGCCAGGCGCAGCGAGGGCAGGGGAAGTGGTTCGGTGCCGAGGTACTCGTTCACCATGTGCAGCTGCGCGGGCACGGAGTTCCACAGGGTGACGCCGTGCCGGGCGACGAGGTCGGCCCAGTGCGAGGGGTCCGCGCGCCGGTCGGGATCGGGCAGGACGAGCGCGCCGCCCGCGGCAAGCACCCCGAACACGTCGTAGACGGACAGGTCGAAGCCGAGGTTGGCGAGGGCGAGGACGCGGTCGTCCGGGCCGACCGCGAACCGCTCGTTGATGTCGTCGATCGTGTTCACCGCGCCGCGGTGGCTGATCATGACGCCCTTGGGGCTGCCCGTGGACCCGGAGGTGTAGATGACGTAGGCGAGATCGTCGGGCGCCCGCGGCGGGGCGACCGGGGTCGTCGGCACCGGCTCCAGCGTGTCCACCTCGATGGCGGTGACGCCCTCGGGCAGGACGGTCCGGCCCGAACGCACCAGCGCGCAGCCGACCTTGGCGTCCCGGAGCATCTGCTCGCGGCGCGCCTCGGGCTGGTGGGTGTCGACGGGGACGTAGACGGCGCCGGCCAGCAGCGTGCCGAGGACGGCCACCACCTGTTCCCAGCTCTTGTCCATCACGACGCCGACCAGGTCGCCCGGCGCGCAGCCCGCGCCCTTGAGTGCGGCCGCGACGGCGTGCGCCCGGGCGGCCACCTCGCCATGGGTGAGGACCCTGTCGCCGCTGATCACGGCGGGGGTTTCGGGCGAGCGGGCGGCCGCCGCGAACGCGCCCTCGTGCAGCAGGGCTTCGGACAGCGGCCCCTCGGTGGCGTTGGCCACGGCGCGGCGGGCGCTCTGCTCGGCGGGCAGCTCGGCCGGCACCGCCAGGTCCCACACGCCGGGGTCGGCGGCCATCCGCTCCACGAGGGTGCGGAAGGAGGCGAACATCGCCTCCACCACTCCGTCCGCCAACACCCCTTCGCGAACGTCCCAGTTGAGCGAGAGGCCCTCGCCGTCCTCCATGACCTGGCAGTCGATCCACACCTGCGGGGTCTGGCTGATGCCGTGCACCAGCCGGCCCTCGGTGTCGTCGGCCGGTGCGGACGCGGCGTCCCCGAGCCCGATGGCACTGGTGAAGACGACCGGCATCAGGGCCGCGTCCTGCCCGCGCCTGCGGGCGATCTCGCGCATCACCTCGACACCGGTGAACAGCCGGTGGTCCAGGTCCTCGAAGAGCCGGCCCACCAGCTGCTTGCCCCGCTCGGCGAACGTGCCGCCGGACGAGCGGTCGACTTCGAGCAGCTCGACAGAGGTGAAGTCCCCTACCAGCGAGCCGACTTGGGGATGCAGCGGCAAGCGGTTCAGGAGGGTGAGGTCGAGCGTGAAGCGCTGCCGGTTGCACCAGCGGCCGACGACCTCCGCGTACGCGGCGAGCACCGCACCCGACGGGGTGAGGCCGCGCGCGGTCGCGGTGTCGCGCAGCGCCTGCCAGTCCGGCCGGGACAGCGCCATCCGATGGCGTACGAAGCGGGCCGGGCCCTCCGCGGCCGGGGCGTCCCGCATCGGGAACGCGGGGGCCGGGGGCAGCTCGTCGACGCGGTCCAGCCAGTAGGCGCGGTCGCGCTCGTATCGGGTGCTCTGACGCAGCCCGCGTTCGGCGAGCAGATAGTCCCGGAAGGTGACGGGCAGATCGGGCAGGGAAGCGGACGGGTCCGCGTACAGGGTGCGCAGCTCGTCGAGCAGGAGGTTGATCGAGACGTAGTCGGCGATCAGGAAGTCCAGCGAGACGTGCAGCAGCGCGTGGTCGGCGAAGAGGGTGGCCCGCAGCTCGAACAGCGGCCACACGCCGGCCGGCCTGATCTCGTGGTCCATCGCGTCCCGCTGCGCGGCCAGCGCCGCCCCGGCGTGCTCCGGGGTGGCCTCGCGCAGGTCGGTGACCTCGATGCGGTACGGGGCCACGGCCGTCAGAACCCGCTGGGAGCCCTCCTCGTCGACGACGGCCCGCAACATGTCGTGCCTCTCGACAAGGAGCTGCCAGGCCTGTTCCATCCGGGCCGGGTCGAGGCTGGTGAAGCGCAGCTCCCCGTACGCGTGGCAGGCGACGCCGCCGTACGCGAAGAGGTCCTTGCGGCCGAGCAGATAGGCGGTCTGCACATCGGTGAGCGGGAAGGGGGTGTGGCGGTCGTCGGGGTGGTGCACGACCGTGCTGCGGGTGCGCTCCGCGCGCAGGTGGTCGAGCACCTGCTCCTTGTGGGCGCGCAGCGCCGCGCGGCGCTCGTCGGTCAGCGCACCCTGGGGGGCGCGGAACCGCAGCCGTCCCGACTCCTCCCACAACTCGACCCCGGCGGCCTCCAGTTCGGCCAAGAGCCCGGCGATGTTCATAGGGTTCCCTCTTCCATGGCGGTCAGGGCGGTCGTGTTCCGTTGCTCCTGGACGAGCGCGGCGAGCGCGCTCACGGTGGGCGCGGCGAAGAACTGACGTAGTGTCAATCGCAGTCCGGTGGCGCGGTACAGCTCTTCGGCGGCCCGGGTGGCGGTGAGGCTGTCCCCGCCGAGCAGGAAGAAGCTCTCGCCGCGTCCCACCCGTTCGGTCTCCAGTACCGCGCCGAAGACGCCGGCGACCAGCTGCTCAAGCTCTCCTCGGGGAGGCTCGCCCCGGTCGGGACCGGCGCCCGCTCCGGACACGAGGTCGGTGAGGGCGGCGCGGTCCACCTTGCCGTTGGCGGTCAGCGGCAGCCGCTCCACGGCCTCGATCCGGTCCGGGATCATGTAGTGCGGCAGCCGTTCGACGAGCGTGGCGCGCAGCGCTTCGGTGTCGGGCGCCATGCCGGTGTCGGAGACGACGAAGGCGACGATGCGATGGCGCGGACGCTCCCCGACGGTCAGCGCCACCGCGCGGGCCACGCCCGGCGCCGAGCCGAGCGCCGCCTCGATCTCGCCCAGCTCGATCCGGTGCCCGCCCACCTTCACCTGATGGTCGGCGCGGCCCAGGAATTCGAGCACCGCCCCCGGCCGGTAGCGGCCGAGGTCGCCGGTGCGGTACCAGCGCTCTCCCGCGTGCGTGACGAACCGCTCGGCGGTGCGCACCGGATCGCCCCGGTAGCCCTCGGCCACGCCGGCGCCGCCGATCCACAGCTCACCGGGCACCCAGTCGGGGCAGTCCCGGGCGTGCGCGTCGGCCACGCGATAGCGCTGGTTGCGCAGGGGAGTGCCGTACGGAATGGACGGCCAGTTCTCCAACAGACCGTCCACCACATGGTAGTTGGACCAGATCGCGGCCTCGGTGGCGCCGCCCAGCGCGACCAGGCGACAGTGCGGGGCCCGTTCGGCGAGCCGGCCCGGCAGATCCAGACCCACCCAGTCGCCGGAGACCAGCGCCAGGCGCAGCCCGTCGAGCGCGGGCCCGTCGGCCGCTGCCACCAGGAGCATGTCGAGCAGTGCGGGCACCGTGTTCCACAGGGTCACCCCGTGGTCGCGGACCGAGCCGAGCCAGCGGTGCGCCTCGCGGCGGTCTTCCTCGGCGACGAGGACGAGCGCCCCGCCCGCCGACAGCGGCCCGAAGATGTCGTAGACGGACAGGTCGAAGTCGAGTGCGGAGACGGCCAGGACCCGGTCCTCGGCACCCACGCCGAACCGCTCGTTGATGTCCTCCACCGTGTTGGCCGCCGCCCGGTGGGTGATCTCGACGCCCTTCGGCTCGCCCGTCGAACCCGAGGTGAAGATGGTGTACGCGAGGCTGTCCTCGGCCACCTCGACGGGCCCGGCCAGCGGCTCGGCGCCGAACGCCGCTTCCACGTCGAGGAGTTGGACCCCTTCGGGCCAGTCCCCGGACGCGCCCCCGGTGAGCGCCACCCGCGCCCCGGCGTTGGCCAGGATGCGGGCGCGGCGCGCCGACGGCTGGTCCACGCCCACCGGAACGTACGCGGCTCCCGCGGCCAGCACACCGAGCACCGCGGCGATCTGGTCCGGCCCCTTGGGCAGGACGACGGCGACCATGTCCGCGGGCCGCACCTGCGCCTTCCGCAGCGCCCCGGCGACGGAGAGGGCGCGGGCGGCCAGGCCCGCGTAGTCCAGCGTGCCGGACCCGCCCCACAGCAGGGCGGGGCGCTCCGGTGCGGTGCGGGCCCGCGCGAAGAACGCCTGGTGCAGCAGCCCGCCGCCGGCCGGGGCCTCGGTGGCGTTGGCGGCGGCACGGGCCGCGCGCTGGGCGGCCGGGAGCGGCACGGTGACCTCGGCAGTCCAGTCCGCCGCGCACAAGGTGCGCAGCAGCCGCTCGTACGCACCGAACATGTCGGCCACGACGCCGTCCGGGAACAGTTCCTCCACCACGTCCCAGTTGATGGCGAGCCCGCCGTCCCGCTCGACCACCTGGCAGTCCAGCCAGACCTGCGGGGTCTGGGAGAGGCCGTAGACCTGCTCCCCGAACGGCATGCGCAGATCGGCGAGCTTGTCCGAGACGCCGAGCGTGCTGGTGAAGACGACCGGCATGGGGGAGTCCATCACCCCGTCGCGCAGGGCGAGTTCGCGAAGGACCCAGATCGCCGAGACCGAGCTGTGCTGGAGGCCGTCCCAGATCTGCTGCTGGAAGCGGCGCGCGGCGGACGCCCAGCCCTCGCCCGCCCGCGGCCGGTGGCCGACCAGGAGCAGCGAGGTGAAATCACCCACGATGTCGTTGATGTCGGGGTGGACCTCGCGCCGGTCGAACAGCGTGAGGTTCAACGTGACGTCCGGGTGCGCGCTCCAGGCGGCGAGGACGTCCGCGAACGCGGTGGCCAGCAGCGCGGAGGGCGTGAGCCCCACCTCGCGGCCCCGCGCGGTGAGCGTCGCCCAGGTGTCCGGCTCCAGGGCGAACTCGCGCCGGGCGAAGCGGGGCGCGGTCACCAGCGCCGGGTCCACGGCGAGCGGCAGCGCGGGTGCGGGCGGCAGGTCGTCGAGCCGGGCCCGCCAGTAGTCCCGGTCGGCCGCGAGGTCGTCGTCGGCGGGCGCGGCCTGGAGGACGTAGTCCCTGAACGACACGCCCAGGGAAGGGAGTTGGGTGCGCGGGGCGCGGTAGAGGGTGGACAGCTCCCAGAACAGGGTCATGATGCTCAGCGCGTCGAGCACGATGTAGTCGAAGCCGAAGGCGATCCGGGTTCTGCCGGCGCCGTAGCGCGTGGCGGCGATGTCGAACAGCGGCCAGCTGCCCACGTCGAAGACCCGGTGGTCCATGGCGGCGCGCTGGCGGGCGAGCGCCGACTCCTCGTCACCGGGCGCCGCGTCCGTGACGGTGAGGCGGAACCGGGGCACCTTCGGCAGGATCTTCTGGTTGCCGTCGTCGTCGAAGACGGCCCGCATCATCTCGTGCCGCTCCACCAGGCGGTTCCAGACGTCCTCCAGAAGGGCGAGGTCCACGTCCTGGCCGTCGAACTCCCAGTACCAGTACGAGCCGACGCCGCCCAGCGTGAAGTCGGAGCCCCGGCCCAGCCAGTAGGCGCGCTGGACGTCGGTCGCCGGGAACGGCTCGCCGCGCCGTGCCAGGTCGGCGGTGACGGTGGGCAGCCGGGTCGGGCGGCCCGGAGTGAGTCCGGCGGCGAAGTCCCGCAGGGTCGGAGCGGCGAACAGGCGCCCGAGGTCGGCGTCGTGCAGGCCCTCCGCCTTGAGCCGGGTGAGCAGCCGGGTGGCGAGCAGGCTGTCGCCGCCGAGCGCGAAGAAGTCGTCCGTGCGGCCCACCCGTTCGGTTCCGAGCAGTTCCGCCCAGAGCGCCGCGACGGCCGTCTCCACGGGGCCCTCCGGCGGCACATGGGCGGTGCTCGCGCGGGGCACGCCGGACAGCAGCTCCGTCAGCGCGGCGCGATCCACCTTCGCGTTGGCGTTGAGCGGCAGCGGGGCCACGGAGGTGATCCGGTCGGGAACCATGTGGGCGGGCAGCAGCGCGGCCAGATGCGCCCGCAAGGCGGTGAACCGCGCCACTCCGTCCGGGAGTTCACCTCTCTGCTCGCGCTCGGACGCGTCGGGGCCCAGCACCACGGCCGCGGCGAGCCGGCGCGGCTCGTCGCCGACGGGCACCACGGCGGCGGCCGTCACGTCCGGGTGCGAGAGCAGGGCGGCCTCGATCTCGCCGGGCTCGATGCGGTGCCCCCGGATCTTGACCTGGAAGTCGGACCTGCCGAGGAATTCGAGGGTGCCGTCCGGCCAGTAGCGGGCCAGGTCGCCCGTGCGGTACCAGCGCAGGCCCTCGTACCTGATGAACCGGTCGGCGGTGCGCTCCGGGTCCCCCCGGTATCCGTCGGCCACCGAGGCGCCGCCGATCCACAGCTCGCCCGGCACCCAGTCCGGCCGGTCGTGGCCGTACGGGTCGGCCACCCGGCACCGCTGATTGGCCAGTGGGACGCCGTACGGCACGCAACGTCCGTAAGGGACAGGCCTGTTGGTCTCGTACACGGTGGAGTGGATGGCGGTCTCGGTGGTGCCGCCGAGTCCGGCGAAGCGCAGCCCGGGGAAGACCTCTGCCGCCCGCTCGGCCAGGGCGACCGGCACCCGGTCGCCGCCGAGCAGGGCCACCCGGAGGCCGCGCGCGCCGCCCTCGGCCTCGGCGGCCTCCAGGAACATGGCGAACAGGGTCGGCACGCAGTTGACGACGGTGACGTCGTACTCCTGTGCCAGGGCGAGCCAGGCACGGGCGTCGCGCCGCTCGGGCTCGCTCACGACGACCACCGCGCCGCCCGCCGACAGGGGGCCGAAGATGTCGTACACGGACAGGTCGAAGTCGAGCGCGGAGACCGCGAGGGTCCGGTCGTCGGGCCCCACCGAGAAGTGCTCGCCCAGTGCGGCGATGGTGTTGCCGGCCGCCCGGTGGGAGACCACGACGCCCTTCGGCGCGCCGGTGGAACCCGAGGTGTAGATCAGGTACGCGGGTGCGCCGGTGTCCGGCGCCGCCGGCGCGTCGATTGGGCGCGCGGCGGCGGACTCGGCGAGCGTGGCGGCGGTGACCTCGGCGCGGGCGCCGCTGGACTGTTGGATGCGGGCGCGGCGCTCGGCGGGCTGGTCCACGCCGACCGGTACGTAGACGCCACCCGCCGCGAGGACTCCGAGGACGGCGACGATCTGGTCCGGGCCCTTGGGCAGGGTGACCAGGACCGTCTCGCCGGGCGTCAGACCGCGCTCGCGCAGCGCCCCGGCGAGCCGCAGGGCGCGGTCGGCGACCTCGCCGTAGCTGAGCGCGCCGTCGCGCGAGAGGAGTGCCGCCCGGCCGGGGTCGGCGGCGGCCCGCGCGAAGAACGCGGTGTGCAGCGGGGCGTCGGGCAGCTCGCGGGTGGTGGCGTTCGCCGCCGCGCGTACTTCGCGCTGCCGGGCGGGGAGCAGATCGGGCAGCGGGCCGTCCCAGTCGGCGCCCGGGGCGGTCAGACGGGACACCAGGGTGCGCAGGGCCGCGAACATCGCGTCCACGGCGCCCTCCGGGAAGAGCGCGTCCACCGCCTCCCAGTTGAGCCGGATCCCGTCGGCCTCCTCGACCACCTGGAGGTCCATCCACACCTGCGGGGTCTGCGAACTCATCCAGGCGGGCTCGCCCAGGACGCCGCGCACCTCCGGCCCGAACAGCTCGCCCATGCTGAGCGCACTGGTGAACACGACCGGGGCGAGGGCCGCGCCCCGCCGGGTACGGGCCAGGTCGCGCAGCACCTCGGTGCCGGGGTAGTCCCCGTGCGCGGCGGCCTCCCGGAAGGCCGCCTGCACCTGACGGGCCCGCGCGGCGAAGGAGTCCGCCTGCTGGGGCTCGACGGTCAGCAGCAGCAGACTCGTGAAGTCACCCACCAGGGAAGGGACTTCGGGATGTACGGGGTCGCGGTCGAAGAGCGGCAGATTGAGCAGGAAGCGCTCCTCGGCGCTCCACAGCGCCAGCACCTGGGCGTAACAGGCGGCGAGCGCCATGGAGGGGCTGACTCCGTGCGTGCGCGAAAGGGTCAGGAGCCGCTCGTGTTCGGCGGCGCCCAGCAGATGGCTGCGCCGGGTCGTGCGCGCGTCACGGATCTGCTCCGGGGCCGCCGCCAGGGGGAGTTGGGGTCCGCCCGGCAGCGTGGCGAGCCGCGACGTCCAGTAGGCGCGGTCCCGCTCCCGGCCCTCGGCGGGGTGTGCGGTGCGCTCGGCGAGGTAGCGCCGGTAGCTGTAGGCGGAGGGCTCGGGGCGCTCGTCCGGGCGGTCGTAGTGGCGGGCCAGATCCGCGATCACGATGCGGAAGCTCATCGCGTCGCAGACCAGCATGTCGATGTCGATGTGCAGCCGCCCGGCGCCGCCGGGGAGCAGGGTGAGCCGGACATCGAGGACCTGGCCGCGCGCCACGTCCATCCGCTGGTGCGACAACTCCCCGCGCAGGCGCGTGAGTTCGGCGTCGCACTCGTCGGACGGCAGGGCGCGCAGATCGTGCACGCCGGCCAGACCGGTGGGTGCCGGGTCGATCTGCTGGGTGCCGTCGTCGAGGAACCGGGCCCGCAGCATGGGGTGGCGGGTGGTGAGGGAGCGCAGCGCGGCATCGAGGCGCTCGGGCTCCAGGGCCGGGCCGTCGAACTCGAAATAGAAGTGGCTCCCGGAACCGAGCGCCTGGCCCTCGGCGCGGCCGATCCAGTAGGCGTGCTGCATGGGGGCCAGGGGAAACGGCGCCCGCTCGTCGAGCTCCGTGTACGCGTCGTCGCGGGCGGTCCCGTCGGCGGAGTCCCGGGGCTTGTCGCTGTCCCGGCCGCCGGGCCGGCCGCTCGCCAGCGTCCACCAGTCGCGGAGCCGGGGCTGCTCGATCAGCTCGCCGAACGTGACCGCCACGCCCTCCCGGCGCCACAGCCCGGCGAGCCGCATGACGCCCATCGAATCCAGCCCCCGGGCCACCAGGTCGTCGTCGTCGAGGATGGACGCGACAGGTTCCTCCAGCAGGTCCGCTACGGCCCTGCGCATGTCATCGAGCGAAATTCCCATGGGTGCCCCCGATGGTGGTCAACAGATCCGGCTGACGGGCAGATCCGCGTTCTTGGCGGCCAATTCGGCGGCGGCCACGAAACGCTGGACGAATTCCTCGGCGAAGGCGGGGGTGAAACGGCCCTCGTTGTAGAAGAGCAGGACGTGAAATCCCTCGCTGTGCGGCACCAGGACCAGTTCCAGCTCGAATCGGCTGCCCACTCCGTCGGGCACCAGGACTTCTATGTCGAGTTCGCCGACGGTGATGCTGTAGACCGGTTCGGCCAGCATCTGGAAGACGATGTCGTCGGCGCGCGCACCGTCGTTCGCCGCACCGGGAAGGGGCAGGAGCTGGTAGGGAATTCCCTGGTTGAGGAAGCCGCCCACGACGGTCGCGTGTGTGGTCTTGAGCGCGTCCAGGACCGGCGCGTCCGGGTTGAGGCGGGTCCGCAGGACGACCATGTTGGCGAGGAAGCCCACCGTACGGCGGGTCTGCGGGCGCAGCCGGTTGGCGTACAGGGACGCCACCGCGAGGTCGGTGCGGCCGGTCGTGCGGTGCAGCGTGGCGTAGTACAGGGTCAGCATGGCGGCGAACAGCGAACTGCCCTGGCCGACGGCCAGCGAACGCAGCGCCGCGACCGTCGCGTCGGACAGCTCGCCGCGCACGAGCGCGGTCCTGCGCGGCCCCGGGTCGGTCCGCGAGGGCAGTGGCGGCAGTGCCAGACCGTCCAGCTCCCGCCGCCAGTAGTCGAGTTGCTTCTTCAGCTCACCGCCCTCCAGGGCGCCGCGCTGCCAGTCGGCGAACTCGGTGAACTGCCAGCCGGGATCGGGAAGTTCCTCGGTCCCGCCGGCCAGCCGGTCGAGCACGGCGCACAGGTCCTGGAAGACCACGCCGCAGGACCAGGAGTCGGTGACCAGATGGTGCATGTTGACGCACAGCACGTGGTCGTCGTCGGCGACCTGCCACAGCGTGCAGCGCACCGCGTCCTCGGTGGCGTCGATCCGGGTGGCGAGCTCCTCGGAAACACGCGCCCGCACCGCGGATTCGGCATCCGGCTCGCCCCGCAGATCGACCTGCCGGATTTCCACCGGGTGCGGCTCCCGCACGATCTGGCGCAGCTTTCTGCCGCCGCCGCTGAATACCGTGCGCAAGGCGTCATGACGGGCCGAAACCCGGTTCAGCGCCTCGCTGAGAACGGAATGATCCAATGGACCTCGAATGCGGCACATCATGGGGCAGTTGAGGGCTCCGTCCTGACCGCGATAGCGATCGAGGAACCACAGCAGCCGTTGCCCCACGGAAGGTTCGGTCTCGCGCTCTTCGGAATTCCCCACGGCGCTCAAGCTACCGACCGTCACCGAGAGGGCTTCGGGGACTGAAAGATACTTGGCGGCATTGAAAGAAACCGCTGGTACCGCGCCGTGCGCTGCTAGCGTCCCCGCCATGCGGGACCTCGACATGACGACACCGGCACACACCCGGCTGTCCTGGGACTACACACCGCGCACGCCCCAGCTGCAACGCCTCTACCAGCGGGCCCAGGAGCAGCAGTGGAGTGCTGCCGAGGACGTGGACTGGACGGTGGCGGTGCCCTTCGGCGAACCGCTTCCGGACGGCACGGACTTCGCGCGCGCCTCCTTCGAGGCCTCGCCGATGGCGGTGCGCGGGCGGCCGATGTGGGACACCTTCCGCTGGGAGCTGCAGAGCTGGCTGGTCAGCCAGTTCCTGCACGGCGAACAGGCGGCGCTCGCCGCGGCCGCCCGGCTCGTCCAGGAGCTGCCCGACGTCGAGTCCAAGCTGTGCGCGGCGAGCCAGGTCACCGACGAGGCCCGGCACGTCGAGGCCTTCGCGCGCTATCTGCGGGAGAAGATCCCGCAGCCGTACGCCGTCAACGAGGCACTGCACGCCCTGCTGAGGGACGTCCTGTCCGACGCCCGCTGGGACATCACCGCGCTCGGCATGCAGATCGTCGTGGAAGCCCTCGCGATGGCGGCGTTCCGGCTCGCGGGCACCACCTTCCACGACCCGCTCATCCGCCGCATCACCACCCTGGTCGCCCGTGACGAGGCCCGGCACGTCTCGTTCGGTGTGCTCTCGCTGCGCGAGGTGCACCGCCAACTCACCAGCGCCGAACGGGCCGACCGCGAGGAACTGGTCCTCGACGCGGCCGCCCTCATGCGCCGGCGCTTCCTGCTCGGCGACCTCTGGGAGCGCCTGGAGGTCGACCACACGGCGGGCATCCAGTACGCGGCGACCGACCGGGCCATGGTCGCCTACCGGCGGACCGTGTTCACCCGGGTCGTGAGCGCGCTCGACCACATCGACCTGCTGACCGGCCGGGTCCGTCAGGGACTCGAACGGCTCGACCTGCTCGGCGACGGCTCGCCGGTGCGCCGGTCGGCCGGCCGGACCGGCTGAACTCGACGGAGGCATCCACCATGACCGCGCCCGACCGCTTCGCACCGAACCCGCGCTCCGCCGCGCCGCCCCGCGTCCCCGGAGCCCGCTCCGCGGCAGACCCGGCCGCGCCCCCGACCTCTGCCCAGGCGCTCTCCGTACGCCTCTTCATGGCCGGCCTCGGCGCGGCCGAACTCATGACCGCGTACCTGGGGCTGCGGCTCGGCCTGTACGACGTGCTCGCCGAGGGCGGCCCCGCGACGGCCCCGGAACTCGCCGAGCGGGCGGGCATCGCCCCGCGCTATGCCCGGGAGTGGCTGGAGCAGCAGGCGGCGGCCGGCATCCTGCTTGCGCAGAGCGGTGAAGTCCCGGCGGAACAACGGGTGTTCACCCTTCCGGCCGGGCACGCGGAGGCGCTGACCGACCCCGGCAGCCTCTTCTCGATCGCCCCGCTCGTGCTGCTGCCGATCGGCGGCATGGCCTCGGTCCTGCCCCAGCTCATCGAGGCGTTCCGCACCGGCGAAGGCATCGCGTACGAGCGGTTCGGTCCCGAACTGCGCGGCGGGCAGGCCGGGTTGAACCGCTCGGTCTTCCAGCACCAGCTGGCCGGCTGGATCGCCGCCACCCTGCCCGCGGTGCACGCCGCCCTCGGCGGGGAGGGCGGGGTGGTCGCGGACGTGGCCTGCGGCTCCGGCTATTCCTCCATCGCCCTCGCCCAGGCCTACCCCAAGGCGCGGGTGCACGGCCTCGACCTCGACGAGCGGTCGGTGTCCGACGCGCGGGAGAACGCGCGCGAGGCGGGCGTGGCCGACCGGGTGACCTTCGAGGTGCGCGACGCCGGCGACCGGGACCTCGCGGGCCGCTACGACCTGGTGTGCGTCTTCGACGCGCTGCACGACATGGCGCGGCCGGTGGAGGTGCTGCGCTCCTGCCGGGCGCTGCTCGCGCCGGGCGGCTCGGTGCTCCTGATGGAGCCCAACGTGGGGGAGCGGTTCACCGCTCCGGCCTCGGAGACCGAGCGCTTCCAGTACGCGGTGAGCCTGCTGCACTGTCTGCCGGTGGGCATGGCGGAGCAGCCCTCGGCCGCCACCGGCACGGTGATGCGCCCCGGCACGGTCCGCTCGTACGCCTCCGAGGCGGGGTTCGCACGGGTGCGGGTGCTGCCCGTGCGGCACACCTTCCACCGCCTGTACCAGCTGCTCTGACGCCTCCGCCGGCTGTACCGGCTGCTCCGGGACCGCGGCACTCGCGGCGGAGCGGCGCAGGGCCCGGACACCGCTGGGGTGTCCGGGCCCTGCGCCTTCGCGGGTCCTACTCCTTCGCGCCGCCCAGGAACTCGTCGAGCAGCATGTTGACCTCGGTGGGCTTCTCCAGGAGCGCCGCGTGCCCGCTGTTCTTGATCTCGCGGTACTCGCAGCCCGGGATGATCTTGGCGAGCTCGCGGGCCATCGGGTACGGGGACATGATGTCGTGCTCCATGCCGACCACGAGACACGGCACGGTGATCTCCGCGATGCGCTTCGGGTCGGGATCGTAGGACGCCGACGCCTCGGCATGGCCGAGCGCCCCGTGCCCGCCGGACTCGGCGAGTCCGCGCAGGCCCTCCAGGTACGGCCCGATGAAGGCGTCGCGGTTGAGGGCGCGCGGCCCGAACAGATACATCGCCCGGTAGATGCCCTCCATCACCGGCGGCATCACCACCCCCGCCCGCAGCCGCTCCAGGGCGTCCTCGCGGATCGCCCGGTGCAGCGCGCTCGGCTTCCACGGCACTCCGACCAGCGCGGCCCGGGTGAGCAACTCGGGCCGCTCAACGGCGAGTTCGAGAATGATGGTGGCACCGAGGGAGTAACCGACGATCGCGCAGGGGCCGATGTCGAGCTGCTCGATGAGGGCGGCCACGTCCTCGGCGAGACCCTCCATGGTGTACGGGGGCGGGGTCTCCTGCGACGGCGGCACACCCCGGTGGTCGAAGGTGATCACGCGGTGGCCGCGCTTGGTCAGGAACGGGACCTGCATCTGGTTGAACAGGTTCGCCTGGTGCTGTCCCGGGACGAGCAGCACGGGGCTGCCGTCGGGGTCTCCGAAGATGTCGTAGCTCAGGGTGACGCCGGTCTTGAGAGAGATCTCCACGCTGCCGTCCTTCACGGACTCGCCCGGCGGGCCGGGCGGGGATTCGGTGGGTGGGGCCCGGGGTGGGAGGGCCGGGGCCGGGCGGTCGGGGACCGGACCGGAGGAGCGGGGCCCGGGAGCCGGGCCGAAGGGCCGGGCCGGGGACCGCGCGGTGCGGTCGCCGGTCGGTGCGGCCCGCCCGCCGACGCTATCGGCGGGGAGCGGGGTGCGGTGCCGCCGGTGACAGGTCCTGTACAGAACCGCCCGTCACCAAGGACTCGAACGCGGCCCGCCCGGGCCCCTCCACGGGCGGTTCGGGCAGCGGGTGGTCGCGCAGGAAGGCGAGGATGCGCCGGGAGACGACCCGGTCCGCCATCAGTTCCTGAGGGGTCATCAGCATGTTGTAGAGGCGCAGTGCGGCATCCCGTACGTCCTCGTCGTCCTCCCGCAGCACCGCCATCGCCCGTACGAAACGGTTGGGCAGATCCTCGGCCGGCGCCGCGCGCTGTCCGAGCAGACCGGCCCGCAGCTGGGCGAACCGGGCCTCGTCCGTGGCGAGTTGGAGCCCGAACCAGCGCCCGGGATGGTCGGCGGTCCACTGCTCGAACGCCAGCAGCGCGGCGAGCGGGTCCCCGGCCGCGTCGTCCGCGACCCGGGCCAGCCGTTGTGCGTGGCTGAAGGCGAGGGAGGTGCCCCGGCCGAAGGTGGGGTTGGTCTGGACGGCGGCGTCGCCGAGCAGCACGAGCCCGGCCACGAACGGACGGCCCCGGTCGTCGAGCAGCCGCCGCCACCGGTTCTCGATGTTGCCCATCGGAGCCGGGTCGTCGATCGGGTCCCCGCGGTCGAGCCAGACCGCCGTGCGGGGCACCGCGGACAGGAAGCGGGTGAAGGTGGCCGGGTCCCGCAGCCGGTGGCGCAGCGGGTCGGACACGGCCACCGTCGCCGAGAGCTGGAAGGTGCCGTTGTCGCCGGGGAAGACCAGCGCGGTCGCGTAGTCCAGCTCGGCCACCTGCGGCACCGTGGTGGAGGGAAAGCGCCGGCCGGGACGCAGCCGGTAGTGCCGGGTCAGATAGAAGAAGCCGCACGGCTGCGCGGTCTCGCTCGGCACCGGCAGCGCCAGGTCCGAGAGCCAGCGGGCGACACGGGAGCGCCGGCCGCTCGCGTCGACCACCAGATCGCCCCGGAACTCCTCGCGCCCGGCGGTCAGCACCCCCACCACGCGTGGAATGCCCTGGGACTCACCCGAGAGCCGCAGTCCGGTGACCCGGGTGCCGTGCACGAAGGTGACCCCCGCCTGGGCCAGTGCCGCCCGTCGTAGCACCCCCTCGTACACCAGGCGCCGGGACAGGACGGTCGCGTCCGGCCGGCCCTCGTGCAGCGGTACCGGTACGGCGCCCCGGCCGGCCAGGGCCGTCAGGACGTCGGGGGCCTCCTCGCCGAGGACCCGGGTCGCCAGGGCGAGGAAGGCATGGCCCTGGCGGGCGTGCGGGACCTCGGGGCGCCGCCAGCGCAGGACGTCGTCGTCGGGGCTTCCGTCGGGCGGCGGCTCCCCGCTCTCCAGGACGGTGACCCGGTGACCGCGGCGCGCGGCGAACAGGGCGGCGGCCGATCCGGCGAGACCGCCGCCGATCACGATGACGTCGGTCATCGCGCGCTCACCTCGCGGCCACGCGGTGCGGCGCGTCCCAGGGGACCCGGTAGCCGTACACGTCGTCCGCGCTCTTCAGGCTCAGCCGCAGGAAGAAGGGGAGCATCAGATCGCGCATCGCCCGGCCCACCGGCCCGTTGGGCGTCATGTGGCCGCCGGTCTTGCGGGCCCGCTGGACCAGGCCCTCCACGCGCGGGCGCCGGATGCCCTCGAAGGCGGCGAACGCCCGCTGGGGATCGGGCTCGTCGCGCAGGCACGTGGCGAGGACCACGGCGTCCTCCATGCCGAGGGCCGCACCCTGGCCCAGGTGCGGCGAGATGGCGTGGGCCGCGTCGCCCATCAGACACACGTTCCGGCGGTGCCAGGTGGGCAGCGACGGCAGGTCGTAGAGCGGCCAGCGGCCTATCGGGCCCTCGGTCGCCCGCAGTATCCCGGCGACCACCCGGTGATCGGCCGCGTGCCGGCGCAGCAGTTCCGCCCGCCACTGCTCGTCGGTGATCGAGGCGGCCCAGCCCCGGGCGGGCTCCTCGGGCTCGGTGTGGTTCTCGAACCAGTACACCTCCCCGCCGGGCAGCACCTGGTAGCCGAAGAAGCCGCGCAGTCCGAACACCATCCGCAGGACGCCGTCCGCCTCACCGGCGCCCTTGGTCCGGGCGAAGCCGCCCGAGCCGACGCCCCGGGTGAAACTGGGAGCCGGAGCCTCGGGGAACACGGCCGCACGGACCGCGGAGTTGATCCCGTCGGCGCCGATCAGCACGGCGCCCTCGGCCGCCGAACCGTCCGCGAAGCGTGCCGTCACGCGGCCCGGCCCGTCCTGCTCCACCCCGACGACCCGTTTGCCGAACTCGACGGACACGCCCGCCTTCTCGGCCGCGTCGCGCAGCCCCTTGTTGAGCAGCCCGCGCTTGATGACCGTGGTCCGCTCGGGGTTCTTGCCGATGGTGCGGCCCCGGTGGTTGGCGAACACCAGCCGCGTGGTGGGCTCGCCCGCGCTCAGGACCTCGTCCGCGATGCCGAGGCTCTCCAGGACGCCGCGTCCGTTGGGCCCCAGGTTGATGAACGACCCGGCCGCGTCGTCCGGTTCCTCGCGGCCCTCGTACAGCACGGGCTCGTATCCGCAGCTCCGCAGGAACAGCGCGAGCACCGGGCCGGTGATCCCGCAGCCCGCGATGAGGACCCGCTGGTCGCCGGGGGTGTCGAAGGAACGTGCGTGGGGCATGGGCGTACTTCCTCCTTCGCCCGGTCGCCGGACTGGCCGGGACCGGAGCTAACCTGCAACGAAATTACGGAACTTACGGACCGTCACCAACGCGCAGAGCACACTGATGCCGACCGTCCACGCGACCGTGGCGAGCACCGGCACCAGGAGCGGCCCGCCGTGCGAGAGCCCCACCAGTGCCTCCACCGCCGTGGAGACCGGCTGCGCCGCCACCACCGGACGGATCGCGCTCGGAAAGGCGTCCAGCGGCATATAGCCCGACGACATCAACGTCAGCGCCAGCGTGGGCAGTTGGACCCACGCCATGATGACCGGCGGGTACGGGGCGGACAGTGCGGCCACCACCGCGATCGAGGTGCACATCAGGCCGAACAGCGCCACGAGGACGAAGAAGCCCACCGCCGCCCCGAAGCCCTGCTCGAAACGGAAGCCGGGCAGATAGGCGATGGCCGCCACCAGGAAGGCGATGCCGAGGATGCGCACCAGGTCGCCGAGCATCCGTCCGAACAGCATGGACAGGGCGTTGATCGGCATGGCCCGCAGCCGGTTGAAGACACCGCTGCGGATGTCCACCCAGAACGCGATCGCGCTGGATCCGATGGCCGAGAAGGCCGTGATCAGAATGATCAGCGGGGCCAGGCGTACGACGTAGCTCCCGCCCAGGGTGTCGTGCACCAGGATGTTGAACGCGGCGAGCAGCATGAACAGTTGGAGCAGTGGGAAGCCGAACGTGGCGAGCAGCATCATCGGGCTGCGCACGAAGAGCCTGAGCACCCGGCCCGCGATGATGCCGCTCTCCGCCCACAGGCCGCCGCCGTGGGTGGGAAGGGTGGCGGGCGCGCTGGTTGTCGCGGTCACTTGGTCACCTTCCGGAAGGCGCGCGCGGTGGTCCACCCGCACAGCAGGATCAGCCCGGCGCACCACACGAGGGCGGGCCAGACCCGGCCGGTGCCGGTGCTGCCGTCCGACAGCGCGCGCAGCGCCTCGATGACGGCGGAGACGGGGGAGGCGTTGACGACCGGCTGGAGCCAGCCGGGGAAGAGGCTGGCCGGCACGAACCCGGTCGAGACGACGAGCAGCGGCAGATAGGGCAGATACAGGCAGGCGGCCAAGGCCTCCTGGCTGCGCACGGTGAGACCGAGGGTCGCCGTGACCGCGGCCAGGGCCGCGGTGAACAGGACGGCGACCAGGAGGAAGCCGATCGCCGCCAACGGCCCTTCGTGGAACCGGAATCCGGCCAGGTGGGCCACGACCGTGATCACGACGGTGGAGATCACCGCCTCGACGGCGACGGTGAGCAGCCGTGCGGTGCCGAGCGCGGAACTGCTGATCGGCATCGTGCGCAGCCGGTTGAAGAGACCGCTGCCGCGGTCGGTGGCCAGGGCCATCGCCGAGGCGATCGCGATGAACATCAGGGCCTGGACCACCAGCGTGGGCGTCACCGAGGGGCCGTAGTCGATGCCCTTGGCGGAGAGCATGCCGCTGAAGGTGGCGTAGAAGATGCCGAAGAACACCAGTGGCTGGACGACGGTGCCGAAGAGCGCCGGCTTGCTGAAGGACCGCTTGAAGTCGCGTTCGGCGAGCACCTGGACATCGCTGAGGAAGGCCGGGCCCGCCGGGGCGGCCGGGGCCGGGGACGCTGCGGGGGCCGCGGGGGCGCTCATGAACGGTCCTCGCCCGCCGCGTCGAAGGCCGGTCCTTCGGAGCCCCGGTGGTCCTTGGTCAGTGCGAAGAACACGTCGTTGAGGGTCGGCGGGTGCACGGCGATGTCGTCGGCCTTCAGGGCCGCGCCGTCGAGCGCCCGCACGATCGCGGAGAGCTCGTCGGTGCCGCGCATCGGGACGACGAGGACGTCGTCGCGTTCCTTGACGCCCACGAAGCCCGCCAGCGCGCCGGCCGCGCGGGCCCGGTCGCCCGCGTCGGTGATCTGCACCTCGCAGACCGAGCCGCCCACGTCCCTCTTCAGCTCCTTGGGCGTGCCCTCGGCGATCACCCGGCCCTCGTCGATGACGACGATGCGTTCGGCGAGCGCGTCGGCCTCCTCCAGGTACTGCGTGGTCAGCAGGATGGCCATGCCGTCACGGGCCAACTGGTGCACCGCGTCCCACAGTGCCTGCCGGCTGCGCGGGTCGAGGCCCGTCGTCGGCTCGTCGAGTACCAGGATCGGCCGGGGCACGACCAGGCTCGCGGCCAGGTCGAGCCTGCGTCGCATGCCGCCCGAGTAGTGCCCGGCGGGCATGTCACCGGCCTCGGACAGGCCGAACTGGTCGAGGAGTTCGGCGGCGCGGGCGCTCGCGGCGGCCCGGGTCAGTCGCAGCAGGCGGCCGAAGAACACGAGGTTCTCGCGGCCGGTGAGCGTCTCGTCGACGGCGGCGAACTGGCCGGTGACCGCGACGCTCGCCCGGACGCCGGCCGGGTCGGTGGTGACGTCGTGCCCGGCGAGCCGGGCGGTGCCGCTGTCCGGCGTGAGCAGGGTGGTGAGGCAGTTGATGACGGTGGTTTTGCCCGCTCCGTTGGGCCCGAGCAGTCCGACGACGGTACCCGCGGCCACGGAGAACGACACGTCGTCCACTGCGGCCTTGGGCCCGAAACTCTTGCGGAGCCGATCGATCTCGATCGCCGCTTCGGCCACAGCAGGACCCCTTTCCTCACGCAGGAGGCTCCGCGGTCGCGGAACCTGTACGAACGGAACGCCGCAAAGGCGTTGTAATCGACTCATTGGGTACGCTCCGCGCCGCGACGGTAGCAACACATGCGGTGATGGGAGCCGTTGCTGTCAGAGATCTGTCAATCAGCCCACCAGGAGCTTCTGTTCCCTCAGTTGCGTGAGCACATAGGCCACCACGTCCTCGGTGGTGACGATGCCGCGGCCCGTCTCCTCGTCGATCGGCGGCAGGTCGAAGTCGTCCTCGATCGCGAACGCCAGCTCAAGCAGGGCCAGCGAGTGGTAGCCCAGGTCGTTGACCAGGTGGGCGGGCCGGTCGGTGGGCATCTCGTCGGCGTCCGGGGCGAGTTGACGCACCAGGGACAGGATGCTGTCGCGTACGGAGCTCTCGGTGTGGGCCATGTCCGTCTCTCCTACGTCCGGGTCGGGTCGGTTGGTGCGGCGCGATACGCGCGCCACAGGGAGCGGCGGCGGGGCTTGCCGCTGGAGGTCCAGGGGATCGAGCCGCGGGGCACCAGGTGCACCACCGTGCGGGCTCCGGTGGCGCCGCGCGCGAGCAGCCGGGCCAGGCGGTCGTCGGTGGCCCGGTCGCGCGGCCCGCCGTCGGCCTCGATCACCGCGACGGCCACCGGCCCCGCCGCGTCGTCGCCGAGGACGACGGCCGCGCCGCGCGGCAGGACGCCGGCCTCTCGGAGCGACTGCTCCAGGTCCTCGGCGAACACCCGGGTGCCGCGCACCTTCACACTGTCGCCGAGCCGGCCCTGCACGAAGAGCTCGCCGGAGTCGAGGAAACCGGCGTCCCCGGTGCGCAGTTCACCGCCCGTGAAACGGCTCCCGGTGCCCGCTTCGCCCAGGTGGCCGAGGCCGAGGGAGGGGCCGCGCACGATGATCTCGCCCACCGCTCCGTCCGGGAGCGGCCGGCCCCGTTCGTCCACGATGCGTACGGTCGTGCCCGGCAGCGGGGTGCCGCAGCCGACCACGGGGCCTTCGTGGCGCCAGCCGGTGCCGCGCCGCACCCCGGTCACCGCGAGAGTGGCCTCCGCCAGGCCGTAGGCGGGCAGCAGGGCCGTGCGGTCGAAGCCGTGCGGGGCGAGCAGGGCGGCGAAGCGGTCGAGCAGGCTCGGGGCCATGCGCTCGGCGCCCACCACCATCGAGGTCACGGCGGAAAGGTCCAGACCGACCAGTTGGCCGGGATGCACCTTGCGCAGGATGTGATCGAGGCCGAAGGCGGGCGTCGCGGTGACCGAGGCGCCCCGTTCGCCGAAGCAGCGCAGATGTTCCAGCGGACGGCGCACGAAGTCCTCGGGCCGCATCAGCCACAGGTCGTTGCCGGCCACCACCGGTCCGAGAAGGCACCCGACGAGGCCCATGTCGTGATGGACGGGCAGCCAACTCGCCCAGACGGAAGCAGGAGTGACGCCGAGCCAGGCCCGGATGACGGCCAGGTTGTCGCACAGCCCGTCCCACCCGATGCGTACGCCCCGCGCGGGACCGGTCGAGCCCGAGGTGAACTGCACCAGTGCGGTGCGGTCGTGCTCGATCTCGCCCGGCGCCGGCCCGTCGGGCCCGGGCGCGAGGAGCTCGGTGCTGCTCAGCGTGTCGATGCCCGCCGCCCGGGCGCCGCCGACCCCGTCGCCCACGACCAGACGCGGGCGGGCGGCGGTCAGCAGGGCGGCCATCCGCTCCTGGTGTCCGGTGGCGACGGGCCGGCCCGCGCCCTCCGGGGCGAGCGGCGCCGGAACGGCCCCCACGAGCAGGGCTCCGAAGAACGCCGCGACGAACGCCGGCCCCGACGGCAGCACCAGCGCCACCAGGTCGCCCCGGCCCACCCCGGCCTCCGTCAGCCGGCCGGCCGCGCGCCGCGCGTCGGCGGCCAGTTCCGGGTAGGAGCGGTGGTGCCAGCCCCCTTCGCGGGTGCTGAAGTGAATGCCCCGGGCGGCGGCGGGATCGCGGATCCATGCGAGCAACGGCCCCTCGGCCACGGCCTGTTCACCTCCCCGTTCGGTCCCCCATCAGGCTTCGCTGCGGGAGCCTAGGCACCCTCCGGCACGGGCCGGCGGATGCTGTTGAGTGTCTTTCACCGGCCCGGCGCCGAGGCGCCTTCGCGGCGGACTCTGGTTGTCCCGCGTGCGGGGAAGCCTCCTCGCGCTCACCCAACGGCGTACGCGCATCACCCGCGTACCGGCAGGAGGGGCCCATGCTGGACGGATTCGTCCCCTGGCCGAGCGAGTTCACCGAGCGGTACCGCGACCGTGGCTACCGGCAGGGCCGCACCCTGTACGACCTGCTGCTCGCCGCCGCCGAGGAGCACGGCCCGCGCACGGCTGTGGTCTCCGGTGCCACGAGGCTCACCTTCACTCAACTCGCCGCTCGATCCATGGAGTTGGCGTCCGGACTGCACGGGATCGGGATCCGGCCGCGCGACCGGGTGGTGGTCCAGCTCCCCAATCGCGCCGACTTCGTGGTGCTCTGCTTCGCCCTGTTCCGGCTCGGTGCCGTGCCGGTCATGGCACTGCCCGGCCACCGGCGCAACGAACTGGTGCACCTGTGCCGACGCGCCGAGGCCGTCGCCCTCGTGGTCCCGGACCGCTTCCAGGGCTATGACTTCCGTGTACTGGCTCGTGAAGTACGCGCGGAGATACCCGAGTTGGGGCATGTGCTGGTGTCCGGCGACGCGCAGGAGTTCACCGCCCTCGACTCGGTGCCGTGCCCGCCGGTCGACCTGGCCCCGGTCGACGCGGGCGAGGTCGCGCTGCTGCTCCTGTCCGGCGGCACCACGGGCCTGCCCAAGCTGATCCCACGCACCCACGACGACTACGCGTACAACGCGCTGGCCTGCGCCGATGCGCTGCGGGTCGATCAGGACAGCGCCTATCTCGCGGCCACCCCGGTCGCGCACAACGCGGCGCTCGGCTGCCCGGGCGTGCTCGGCACCCTGTTCCGCGGTGGCAAGGCGGTGCTCGCCGCGAGCCCCAGCCCGGACGAGGCGCTGCCCCTGCTGATCGAGGAGCGGGTCACCCTGACGACCCTGGTGCCGCCGCTCGTCATGATGTGGCTCGCGGACCCCGAGGTCCTGAAGGCGGACCTGTCGGGGCTGCTGCTCCAGGTGGGCAGCTCCAAGTTCCAGCCGGAGGTGGCGCGCCGGGTGCGCGAGGGGCTCGGGTGCCGGCTGACCCAGTGGTACGGGATCGGCGAGGGGCTGCTGACCCACACCCGGCTCGACGACCCGGACGAGGTCATCACCCACACCGAGGGCCGCCCGCTCTGCCCGGACGACGAGATCCTGGTGGTCGACGAGGAGGACCGGCCGGTGCCGGCGGGCGAGGTGGGCGAGCTGCTCACCCGGGGGCCGTACACCATCCGCGGCTACTACCGGGCGCCCGAGCACAACGCGCGGGCGTTCACCGACGACGGCTTCTTCCGCACCGGCGACCTGGTGCGGCTGCGCCCCGACGGCAACCTGGTGGTGATGGGACGGGCCAAGGACATCATCCACCGGGGCGGCGACAAGGTGTCCGCCGAGGAGGTCGAGGAGCATCTGCTGTCCCACCCCCAGGTGCGGGACGTCGCCGTGGTGGGCCTCGCCGACGAGATGCTGGGCGAGCGGATCTGCGCGTACGTCATCGCCGATCCGTCAACGGGCCCCAAAGAGCCGGGACTTGCGGGCCTGAAGGCGTATCTGCGGGAGCGGGGTCTCGCCTCCTACAAGGTGCCCGACCAGGTCGAGCGGGTGGACTCCTTCCCCAAGACGCCGGTGGGCAAGGTCGACAAGGCCGCGATGCGTGCGCACGGAAATCGCTGACGCGCTGCTGCGGGCCGTGCTGCCGCCCTGGGCGGTCGGCGCGGCCCGCGCCGACGACGTGTCCGGGCCGCTCTTCGCGGTGGAACGGGCGCTGTGCGAGGGAGCCGGGCCGCGCAGGGAAGGGGAGTTCACCACCGGCCGGTGGTGCGCGCACCGGGCGCTCGTCCGGCTCGGCGGGTCCCCGGTGGCGGTCGGCCGGGGCCCGCGCGGCGAACCGCTGTGGCCACCGGGAGTCCTCGGCAGCATCACGCACTGCCCGGGGTTCCGCGGGGCCGCGCTCTGCCGCGCCGGGCCGGCACGGGCGCTCGGCATCGACGCCGAGGTCGACGCTCCGCTGCCCGCACGGGTGCGGGACCGGCTGATCAGTACGGACGAGGCCGGGCGGATGCGGCCGGAAGTCGCCGGAGAGCGCTTGCTGTTCAGCGCCAAGGAGGCTGCTTACAAAGCGTGTTCGGCTCTCGTGGGCGACGGCCGCGTCCCGCGGCTGGCCGAACTGCGCATCCTGGTCGAGCCCGGCCGGCACGGACCGGGGACGAGCGGGCGCTTCCGCGTGCGGGTGCCCGCCCTGACCGTGGACCTGGACGGGCGGCACTTCGAAGGGCGGTGGAAGCGCTCCCACGGCCTGGTGCTCACCTCGTGCGTCATCCTGCGGCCCGGCACGGAGGTGCCCAGGGCGTGGAGGCCGGGCACGGAGGTGCCCACGGCACAGGGGTGAGGCACCGGGGGGCCCACGGCTCGGGGTCCGGCATGGAGGTGCCCACGACACGTCCCCGTCGTGTCGTGGGCACCTCCATCGGCCCTCAGACCAGATCGGCCTGGGACTCCAGTACGTAGCCCCGCCCCCACACGGTGCGTATGGAAAGGCCGAGCGGTTGTATTCGTTCCCTGGTCCGCATCATGTGCAGGTCCAGGGCGTTGCGCGTCCTCGATCCGTTGACCTGGCCGAGCCGGTAGCGCAGCGCCTCACGGGGAACGACCTCGCGGAAGTTCGGTACCAGCAGTTCCAGGAGTTCCGTCTGGGTGGGCGAGACCGTCACGGAACGGGAGGAGAAATGCAGTACCCCGCTCTCGTCCAGACACGGAAGCCGGTTCATTCGGTACCGTCGACTGAGGGCGTTCACCCGGGCTTGTAAGTCGTGCGCCGCGATCGGGGCCCTGACCCAGTCCTCGCAGACGTCCTCGCAGACGGGAGCCTCGGCTCTCGCCTCCACGACCAGTATGCGAGGCACGCCGATCGTGCGGTAGCGATCCCGCAGTTCCTGTTGCGCCGGCCATCTCAGTAACCGGACTTCTTCACGTGACAAGTACGCGCCCCTTCCACGCCCATGGAGTTATACGCTCACTCATCCCCGCATCCTGAAACCCGGAGCGGGAGCCACCCATCGATGAAATTGCGGCGCGAAGAGACGCCGGAGAACAGCCGGTTGCCGCCGGTCACATGGAGCACGCTCGACGAGCCGACGTGACAGCCCCGTTCAAGCCATTCACCTCGTGTGCGTGCCCGTGAAATTGTTGACCATTGGATCAGAATCGTTCGGCGCCCGTCGGGGCCTGACGACCGACGGAGGTCCTTCGCCGTAACGATTCAGCCGGGGTGGCCGATAAAGATCGGTGGCTGTCCCACCCCTGTCACCTTTCCTCCACGACGTGGTGCAAACCTACGCCGTGCCCCCCTCGCCTCCTCATATGAGCCGGACGAACAGGCTCAATCTAAGGGCTTGTGAGGGTCCGCGTCGCTAAATCTGTCACTCATATTTTGGCCACCGTCACCGTAAAGCGACGGGAACGCTCGCGTACGAGCGGAACGTCACGCTGGGTATCCGGACCACCTCGCCGGCGGGCTCGAACCGGGCGGCCCTGCCGAGCAGTTGACCCAGTGCGACCTGGGCCTCGACGCGCGCGAGGCCCGCGCCCAGGCAGTGGTGGGCGCCACCGCCGAAGCTCACGTGCGGGTTGGGGGAACGGCCCACATCCAGCCGTTCCGGGTCGGCGAACCGCTCCTCGTCGTGGTTGGCCGAACCCAGCAGGAGCACCACCACCCGCCCGGGCCGGATCGCGCGGTCCCCGATCTTGATCTCCTCCACGGCCATCCGGGCGGTCGCCTGGATCGGGGCGTCATAGCGCAGGAACTCGTCGACGGCGCTGGGCAGCAGACCGGGATCGGCGCGCAGCCTGGCCAGCTCGCGCGGATGGCCGAGCAGCGCCGCGCAGCTCGTCGCGATGAGGTTGGTGGTGGTCTCGAAGCCGGCGAAGAACAGGAAGATCGTGTTGTCCACGATCTCCTCCCGGCTCAGCCGCGCCTGCGGCTCGTCGGCGACCTCGGCCGTCAGCATCTGCGACAGCAGGTCGTCGCCGAGATTGCGCCCCCGCTCGTCGAGCAGCGCCCCGATGTACTCCCGCAGCCACGCGACGGCCGCGTGCGCGGCGGCCCGGTCCTCCTCGGCCACGTACAGCGCGAACGCCTTCGCCAGCTGGATGGCGTGCGGGCGCACCAGGTCCCGGTCCACCGGGGGAATTCCGACCAGTTCGCACACCACCATGACCGGAAGCGGAAAGGCGAGCTCGGTCACGGCGTCGAAAAGGCCGCCGTCCAGACCCGGGGCGAGCAGTGCCTCCACCTGCTGCTCGATGAAATCATGCATGCGCTGCACCAGACGCGGGCTGAACGCCTTTGCCATCAGGCGCCTCAGACGTGTGTGATCGGGCGCGTCGCGATCCAGGATTATTCGCTGGAAGAAGCTGTTCGCCGGGCCGTCGCCGATACTGAATTCATGGTATTCCGGCGGGTATTCGTGGCTCAGCCGGCGATCTCGAAGCAGCGGCACCACATCGGCGTACCGGCTGATCACCCACTGACCCGGGCCGCCCCGGCTCAGTGGCCCCGAGGCGCGCAGTTCCGCATAGACGGGGTACGGATCGGACAGTACTTCAGGGGCGCGTGAATTGAACCTCAGGGGCAGTTCCGAAGCCATGCCGCTCTCCTGTCGAAAGCCGTGATTTCGGCCCGGATCCTAGCAGCGGGAATCGCCCGTGCGGGACCGGACGACAGACAGGATCTCCCTTGTGGAGTTGTTCTGTCCCTTTCCTTTCAGGGCACGGAAAGACCGGGTCGGCTGTCCTACGCTGCCAGTTGTGACCGATGTGAGAGACAGGGAACTGCCCAGGTTCAGTCTTGACGACGCGGCTCTGCTGCGTGATCCCTATCCGGTCTACCGGAGGCTTCGCGAGGCGGGCCCCCTGTGCCGGGGAGGCCCGGCGCAGTGGGTCGTCACGCGGTACGACGAGGTGTCGCGGCTCCTGAAGGACCGCCGGCTCGGGCGGGCCTTCCCGGTCGAGTTCCAGGAGATGTCGGTCGGCGCCGGGCCTGCCGTGGACTTCCTGCGCGGCATCGTCATCGACCGGGACCCGCCCGACCACACGAGGCTGCGCCGGCTGCTCACCAAGGCGCTCCCGCCCACGACCGTGCGCACCCTGGGCGGCCTGATCGGCGACCTGGTGGACGAGCTTCTGACGGCCGCCGAGGAGCGCGGCTCCTTCGACGCCGTCACCGACCTCGCCCAGCCGCTGCCCGTCCTGGTGATGAGCACCCTGCTCGGCATCCCGCACGGCGACCGCGCCGAGGTCATGCGCCGCTCCCTCGACGTCGCCAAGGCCTTCGCCGTGTTCATCCCCGAGGAGGAACGCGCGGCGGCCCACGACGGGGTGCGCTGGCTGCGCGAGTACCTGCGCGGGCTACTGCGCCGGCGCCTCACCGACCCGGGCGACGACCTGCTCAGCGCGATCGCGCTGGCCCGGGACGACGAACACCGCCCGCTCACCGAGCAGGAGACCGTCGACAACGCGCTCTTCCTCTACTACGCGGGCTTCGAGACCACCACCAACCTCATCGCCACCGGCTGTCACGCGCTGATCCACCACCCCGACGAGCAGCGCCGGCTGCGCGCCGACCGTGCGTTGATGCCGACCGCCCTGGAGGAGTTCCTGCGCTGGGACGCCCCCATCCACACCACCACCCGCCTCACCCTGGAGCCGGTCGAGGTGGGCGGCCGGACCATTCGCGCCAACCGGGTCGTGGTGCTGCTCCTGGCGTCCGCCAACTTCGACGAGCGGCAGTTCGCCGACCCCGAGCGCCTGGATCTCGCCCGTCGGCCCAACGCCCATCTCAGCTTCGGCGGGGGCGCGCACCACTGCCTGGGCGCGATGCTGGCCCGGGTGGAGGGCTCGGCCGTGTTCGACCGGCTCCTCGACCGGCCCGGCCAACTGGAACCGGCCGGCGAGGCCGACTGGCAGCCGAGCGCCGCGGGCTTCCGCTTCCCGTTCTGCGCCTACCGCAGCATCCCGGTCGCCCGCACCACCTGACCGCGCGGGGCGCGCCCCCGCACCTGACGAACGGCGCCCACGACGAAGGGGGCCACCGGTGATCCGGTGGCCCCCTCGCGCTGCCCGGAGGTCAGCCGGCCGGAAGGATGTTGTGGTTGACCCGGAAGAGGTTCTCCGGGTCGTACGTCGCCTTCAGACGGCGGAGCCGGTCGAGATTGGGGCCGTAGGCGTCGCCCAGCCGCTGCGGCCCGTCGTCGCCGAGGTGGTTCACGTACACCCCGCCGGTCGTGTACGGGAGCACGCGCTCGTAGACCCGCTGGGTCCACTCCACGTTGGCCGCGTCGTCGGCCGGGTCCTCCCACTGGCTCAGCACACTGACCAGATAGCCGGTGCGGTGCGGGAACGCCGTTGCCTCCGGCGGGAGTTGGGCCATCACGCCGCCCATCAGACCGCCGCCGACGAGGGACAGCGCGGAGGGGTTGGTGGTGAAGCCCTCGCCCAGGATGTCGAGGGCCTCGGCGTGCAGCTCGTCGAAGTGGAAGGACCGGGCGTACAGACGCCGGCCGGCCACGGTGTTGTCGTCGAGCATCCGCTGCACGGCCAGGTACGGCATCCGGCCCACGTGGTTGAGCAGCGGCTTGCGGCCGAGGCCGCTCAGCGGCGCCACCGCCTCCTCGCCCCCGGCCTCCGGGTCGGCGTGGACGTAGCCGAGACCGACCGCCGGCTCGCCGTCCACGGTGAGGAAGGCGAAGGAGGTGGTCAGCGCGTCCGGCGCCGTCTTGTTGAACTCGCCCAGACGGCGGGCGACTTCACCCGTCTCCGCGACCGGGAAGGCCAGCAGCCCGGCGAGGCAGTCGCCCTGCGGATACAGCTTGTACTCGAAGGACGTGGCCACCCCGAAGTTGCCGCCGCCGCCGCGGATCGCCCAGAACAGGTCCGGGTCGTCCTCCAGGCTGGCCCGGCGCAGCGTCCCGTCGGCGAGCACCACGTCGGCGGAGATCAGGTTGTCGACGAGCAGTCCGCGGTAGCGGGCGAGCCAGCCGAGGCCGCCGCCGAGCGTCATGCCGCCGATCCCGATGTACGACTCCTGGGAGCCGGTGACCGCGAGGCCGTAGTGCATGGTCTCCGCGTCGAACTCGCCCTGCACCAGGCCGGGTTGGGCGAGCGCGGTGCGGCCCGACGGGTCGACCTTGACGCCCTTCATGGCGGACGTGTCGATGACCAGGCCGCCCTCGACGCTGCCGGTGCCGGCGAAGCAGTGCCCGCCGCCCGTCACCGCGAGCAGGATGTCGTGCTCACGGGCGAACCGCACGACGGTGGCGACGTCCGCCGCCCCCGCACAGCGGGCCAGCGCGCCCGGCCGCTTCTCGAAGTAGGCGTTCCAGATGGATTTCGCCTCGGTGTACTCCTGGTCCGCCTCGGTGATGAGGGGGCCGCGCAACTGCTCGCGCAACTCCTCGACGAGTCGCTCCGGGACAGTGTCGCCGGAGGTGGTGGTGAGCCGCATCGCGCCTCCCGTACGGCTGGACATCGAATGGTGCGGCCCATCCAACCCCGGCCCGGCAGGGCCCCCCACGGACCGGACAGAGTGCGGAAAGGTCCGCCGCGTGCGGCCGGTGGGACCGCCCCGCCTTAGGTACCGTGGGCCTCCCGCATGTTCCCGCGTCCACGGAGTGGCTCATGTACGTTCGCCGGATCGTTCCCAACTTCCCGTCCGAGGGCCAGGCCCTGGCCGAGAGTTCCGACTTCTACGGGGTGCTCGGCTTCGAGGAAGTGATGAACCACGGCTGGATCGTGACGCTGGCCTCCGAGGACAACCCGGCCGTGCAGCTGAGCCTGATGACCAAGGATGCGACGGCGCCGGTGATGCCCGACGTGAGCATCGAGGTCGAGGACGTGGACGCGGCGCACCGGGCGATGGTGGAGCGCGGGGCCGAGATCGTCCACCCCCTGACGGACGAGGAGTGGGGGGTGCGCCGCTTCTTCGTGCGCGACCCGAACGGCCGGGTCATCAACGTGCTCAGCCATTCCTGAGACCACTCCCGCCACTCCTGAAGGGCGGGCCGCCCCGGGCCGCCTCCGCGGGGCGGCCCGGGGCCGGTGCCGGGCCGGTGGAACAATGGGCGTTCCCTCACCGGCCCAGAAGTACAGACGTGGTTCAGGAGCGCCCGCCGCATGGATCTCAACCTGTTGCGCGTCCTGGACGCCCTGCTGCGGGAGAACAGCGTCACCCGCGCCGCGGAGCGCCTCGGCACCTCGCCCGCGGCCGTCAGCCGCACCCTCGCCCGGCTCCGACGGACCGTCGGCGATCCGCTCCTGGTCCGGGCCGGCCAGCGCATGGTCCCCACCCCGCGGGCGCTCGAACTACGCCAAGACGTCCGGGAGTTGCTCCAGTCCTGCGACAACGTACTGCGGCCGGGCGCGGGCTTCGATGCCGTACATCTGCGGCGGAGCTTCACCGTGCAGGCCGCCGATCTGCTGCTCGCCGGGCTTGCCGGGCCGCTGGCCGACCGGGTCCGCGCCGAGGCGCCGCACGTGGACGTGGTCTTCCTGCCCGAGGCGCTGGAGGGCGGCCCCGCGCTGCGGCACGGCACGGTGGACGTCGAGCTCGGCGTGCTCGGCCGGCTCGACCCGGAGGTCCGTACCCGGCACCTCACCCGGAAGGTGCTGGTGGGCGTGGCCCGCGGCGGCCATCCCCTCTTCGACGGGCCCATCGACGCCCGCCGTTTCGCCGCCGCGGGCCACATCGGCATCTCCCGGCACGGCAAGCGCAACGGCCCCATCGACGAGGCCCTCGCCGCGCTCGGGCTGGAACGCCGGGTGGCCGTCGTCGTGCCCAGCCACACCAGCGCGATGATCCTCGCCCGGGACACCGACCTCGTCGCGCTCACCCTGGCGGACTGGCTCCCCGCCACCACCGCCGCCCTCGGCCTGCGCACCTTCCCGATACCGCTCGATCTTGCCCCCCTCGACCTCGGCGTGGCCTGGCACCCCCGCAATTCGGCCGATCCCGGCCATCGTTGGTTCCGCGAGCACCTGGCGGGCGCCGTCCTCGCCCCGTCGGGGCCGGGTTCGGCCGGGCCCGACGCCGGGGCCTGAATTCGGCCAGAACACAGGAGTTGACCCATGGTCAGGATGTGTAACGTTCGATCCGAGTGAGCATCGGTGACGCGGGGCGAGGAGGGGGCCGTGAGCGGGGTAGTGATCCATCTGCCCGGGGGGAGGGGCGACGCACAGGGCGAGCCGTGCGGAGACGCGGTCACACTGCGGCTCGGCCCGGGCGAAGTGGCACGCTTCGGACGGGGATCGGCGACGACTCCGGTCGAGCTCCGCCTGGACGACGAGGCGATCTCCCGGCTCGCCGGCGAGATCAGGGTGACGGACGACCACTGGCAGCTCAGCAACCTCAGCGCGACCCAGAGCTATCTGGTGGAGAACCCGGAAGGGGCGGGGGAGTATCTGCGGGTGCCACCGAGACGGGCCGGCGCCCCCATCCCGTTCGAGTTCTCGCGGGTCGTGCTGCCCACCCGCAACACCTCCGTCGCCTTCCAGGTGTTCGCCCCCGACCACGTCTACCTGGACCCGGACGGACTGCACGGACAGTGGGGGAGCCGGACCGTCACCGCGTACTCCCTGGACGAGACGGCCCTGTACTTCCTCATCCTCGTAGCGCTCTGCGAACCGAGGCTGCGCGACGAGTCGCCGGTCGCGGTGCCGACCACGCCCCAGATCGTGGACCGGCTCAAGAACCACCCCGCGTGCGGCCGGCTCACGGCCAGGGCGGTCAGCTCGCACATCGACTACCTCGCCGACGAGAAGATGCGGATCAGCGCGCCCGCGGAGACCGGGCCCCGCAGGGAGGCCCGCCGCAACGGCAAACGCGAGGCGATCGTCGGGCTCGTCCTGCGCTTCGGCCTGGTCCGTGAGGAGCACCTCGCGCTCCTTCCGCCCCGGAGCGGCGCGGCCGGTCAGGAGCGGGGGACGGCCGGATGAGCCACGGACCCGCACCACGTGAGCACCGGCGGACCGGAGGAGGGGACGGTGCACGGTCCGGCCGACACCTCGGGAAGTGACCGCGCCGAACTCCTGCCACCCGGCTACCGGGTGGACCGCTGGGAGGTCACCGGGCCGATCGGAGCCGGCGGCTGGGCGACCGTCCACGCGGGGCGCCTGGTCGAGGGCCGGGAACAGGGGGTGCCGGGGGAGGAGTCCGTGGCGCTCAAGGTGCTGCCCACCGCAGGGCTGTCACCGCACCAGGCCCGCAAGGTCGCCGAGACCGCCCGGCGCGAGGTCGAGTTCGGCCGCGCTTCCTCGCATCCGCGACTGATCCGCCTGCTCGACACCTTCGTACTCGCCGAACCCGGACGTCCGCTCCTCGACGGCGCGATCGTGCTGGTCATGGAGCGGGCCGAACGCAGTCTGCGCGATCTGCTCGCCACCGGCGTGAGCGAGGCCGAGGGCGCCCGCCTCATCACGGAGATCTGCGAGGGCCTGGGACAGCTCCACCGCGACGGATGGGTGCACGGCGATCTCAAGCCCGACAACATCCTGCTCATGGCGGACGGCTCGGCGAAGCTCTCCGACTTCGGGCTCGTCACCCAGCTGACCGGCACCCACGGCACCCATGGCTACGCACCTCCCATGGGCACCTTCGACTACCTCCCGCCCGAGCGCTGGAAGGCGCCGCTCGGCGAGCAGGGGGTCGAGATCCGGCCGAGTGCCGACATCTGGGCGCTCGGCATCACCGTCCACGAACTGTTCGCGTCCGGCGCCTCCCCCTTCCCCGGCGCGACCCCCATGGCGCGCGGCGCGGCGACCCAGGAGTACGCCGACGGCCGGACGCCGCTGCGCCTCGACGGCGCGCTGCCGCCGTTCTGGCGCGCGCTGACCGCCGACTGCCTCGCTCCGACGCACTCCGCCCGCGCCCCGCACACCGCCGAAAGCCTGCTGGCCCGCATCGCCGAGCGGCCGATGCCACAGGCATCGCCCCTCGCACGGGCCGGGCTGCGCCGTGGCCGAAGACGAGCCGCGTTCGCCGCCCTCGCGGTGTGCGCGGTGGGCGCCACGGTCTGGCCGCACCTCGCGCACGGCACCGCATCCGACGACCCGAGCGCCGACCCCCCCGGCCGCATCGAGGTGTTCAACGCCGAGCCCAGCTGCCGGGGCCGCAGCGACCGCAACGCCGATTGCAGTCTCGGCCTGGCGATCGACCCGATGCGGCCCTACACGGTCGACAACGTGGTGGCGACCCGGGTGTGGCACGGCGACGAACTGGGTGTCGACTGCCGGCTCCCCCTCGGCATGCCGATCATCGACGAGGCGGACACGCACTCCGCCGAGTGGTACCGGGTCAGGCTGCCCCGGGTCGACGCCGGCCGGAGCACCGCCTGGCTGCCGGCCGTCCGCACCAAGGACCACCCCTCCGTCCCCGACTGCCCGGCGCCCACGCCCACCGGGTGAGGCGTGCGCGAACGGTGCGGCGGCAGCAAGCCGCACCGCATCGGGTCGTCGGCGGTCCCCGGCCTGCCGCCTCGGCTCTCGCCGGTCCGCTGCCACCGGCCACAGTCCACCGCGGACCGGGCCGGCTGTCACTCCGGATGGTTCCGGATGCCGCCCGCGGCGCACCACGGCTAGCTTGCGGATCGTCGCCCCGGGCTGCCGCGCGGGCCGGCACCTCTTCAACCGACTCCCGCGCAGGCGTACTTACTCGTGTCCCACCCGTCTTTCACCGTTCAGGAGGATCCGTTGAGCGAGCAGCATCGCCCCACCCGCAGGAATGTCCTCAAGGCCGTCGGCGGCGCAGGCGCCGCGCTGGCCCTCGGCGCCGGGACCGTACTGTCGACGGCGTCGACGGCCAGCGCCGCCGACGACGGATTCGGACTGCGCATCGTGGAGCGCGGCGAGGGCGACCCCCGTATGTGGTACTACCGCTTCCAGACCGCCGAGATCGGCTGGAACCCCGCGGTCAACGTCCTGCTCCCCGACGACTACCACTCCAGCGGCCGCACCTACCCCGTCCTCTATCTGCTGCACGGCGGCGGCGACGGCCAGGACTTCATCACCTTCGACCGCCTCGGCATCCGCGACTGGACGGCCGGCAAACCGGTCATCGTGGTGATGCCCGACGGCGGCCACGCGGGCTGGTACTCCAACCCGGTCAGCTCCACGGTCGGCCCGCGCAACTGGGAGAGCTTCCACATCAACCAGCTGATCCCGTGGATCGACGCGAACTTCCGCACCTTCGCGGAGTACGACGGCCGGGCCGTCTCCGGGTTCTCGATGGGCGGCTTCGGCGCGTTGAAGTACGCCGCCAAGTACTGGGGCCACTTCGCCTCGGTGAGCGCGCACTCGGGGCCGGCCAGCCTCCGGGGCTACGCGGGCGGCATCGCCGGTGGCGTCGTGCAGTGGGCCAACGCCTCCTCCGCCGCCATCGAGCTGGGCGGCGGCACCGTCTACGGCGTGCCGTGGGACCAGAACCGGGTCAGCATGGACAACCCGTGCGAGCGGGTCGAGAGCTACCGCGACAAGCGGATCTACCTGGTGGCCGGCACCAGCCCCGAGCCCACCTTCTGGGACACTTTCAACGAGACCGCCGTGCTCGAAACCCAGCGGGAGTGGCGCGGCTACCTCGACCGGGCCGGTATTCCCTGCGAGTGGTACGAGGTGCCGGGCGGTCACTTCGTGCGGCCCGACCTGTTCGTCCGCGACCTGGACGGGATCGTCGCGCGCCTGCGCAAGGCGTAGCCGCACCGGGGCAGTTGGTGCGGCAGGCGGTACCGGCCCCGGCGGGAACACCAGGGGCGCCGGTGCCGTGCGAGGGCCGGTGGGCTGCCGGGCTCCGGGCGGGAGCAGGACTCCCGGGGCCCGGCCCGTGCGCGCCGTGGCCGGGCTCGGGACGCCGACGGCGGAAGCGGCCGGGACCACCGCCAGATCCCTAGACCTTGGCCAGAACCTTCAGCACCGCCTCGTAGTCGGGCTCCGACGAGATCTCATCGACCAACTCGGCGTGGATGACCCGGTTCGCGGCGTCCAGGACGATCACGGCGCGGGCGGTCAGGCCCGCGAGGGGGCCGTCGGCGAGGGCGACTCCGTACGCGGTGTGAAATTCCCGCCCGCGCATCGTCGACAGGGCGACCACCGAGTCCAGGCCTTCGGCCCCGCAGAACCGGGCCTGGGCGAACGGCAGGTCCGCCGACACGCACACGACCACCGTGTCGGTCAGTTCGCCGGCGAGCTCGTTGAACCTGCGGACGGACGCCGCACAGGTGCCGGTGTCGACGCTCGGGAAGATGTTGAGGACCTTGCGGGTGTCCCCGAGGGACGACAGCGATACGTCCGACAGATCCTTGCCCACGAGCGTGAACGGCCGTACCGCATCGCCCACTTGGGGGAAGTCCCCCTCGACGGCGACGGCGGTTCCCCTGCGGTGAACGGTGCTCGGCATAGGGCTCTCCAGTCGTCACGAAGCGTATTTCGACCACGTCAGTCGTTGGGGTCGATGTGCCCAGGTTGGCTGACGATCATGCCGAGAACCACCTTCGACCTGCAAAGTTTCCGCTAAGCACCCGCCCCGCACCGGGGTTGGCGGCGCACCTCCCAAAAACCTCCAGGACACCACCGGCCACATCCCATGATGTGCCGCACTCCGGCCCTTGAGGAAGCGCATGCCACAGACCGAGCACCCCGTCCGCGTCCCCGAGCTCGCGGTTCCGGGCCGCCCGCGGCGCAGAGACCGGATCCGGCCATTCTCCGCAGACATTCGCGCAAAGTCTGGATCCGGCCATTCTTTGGATGTATTCCTGACGGCACCCGGTCGAGCCTGCACGTACCGTTTCTTAACCCGTTGTGCATGTGATTGAGGTCGCAGCGGACCCCGATGACCGTCGGTCAAGATCGTTGCTAGGGTCGCATCCAGCGGTCCGGGGGCACATGACTGACGTGAATGGCATTGCCTGCTCGGCCCGGGTGAACAGCCTCGACGAATGGGATATATCGTCGAGTGGGTGCGGCGTTCCAACGATCTTGGACTATTGCGTACCGGCACAATGGAAAGGCATGGTCGCATGACCTACGATGTAAGTGGTGTAATCGGCGAACTGAAGAGCCGTAATTTGCTGCCCAGTGAATACGAGACGGTATTCGCAAGCGGTTCTCTGATTCGCGGATGGGGAAACCCGACCAGCGATCTCGATGTGCATGTGGTCACCAAAGATGTATGGAACAGCAGTATCGACGAGACCAACCACGTGGCGCTTGAACCCAACACGCTCCAGTACGAGGGCACGTTCGTGGACGGGCGCCGCTGGGACGTCGAATACTGGACGGCCTCGCAGCTCGACCAGGTGCTTGCCAAGATCACTCCCGAGCAGTTCGCCGACGAGCAGGGAACCTGGCGCACCCTCAGCTATCACGAGATAGCCCTGCTCGAACGTCTCCCCTATGCCGCCGCCGCGGACGACGGGCAGTGGCTCAAGCGCACCCGCGCCACCCTCGCCTCCTCGGCGCACCGCTCGGTGCTGATCGTCAACTCGCTCAGGCAGGCGGACAGTTACACCGAGGACGTCGCAGGTCAGATCGCCCGCGGAGATCTGCACAGCGCCGTCATCGCGGCCCGGACCGCCTTCAGCCACGCCGTGGACGCGCTCCAGGCGAGCCTCGGCCAGTTCGGCAGCCTGTGGCCCAAGTGGCGGGCCCGTCGGATGCAGATCCTCGATCCCGAGCTGCTTCCGTTCGACGCGTACTGGGCGATCGAGACCATGCGGTCCTTCGACCCGGACAACCCGCAGAAGTGGATCGAGGAGACCATCGCCGTCTGCCAGCGCATTTCGATGGAGGTGACCGTCTGATGAGTGGCGACCGCACCGCCCCCGTGGGGCCGGCCACCGTGGCCTCCCTGCCGCTGAATGTGAAGATCAGGAATCATCGCGGGAAGACGATCGTCGGCGGATATCAGCACTTCTACGAGCTCACCGAATCGGCCACCTTCATTTGGCGCCAGATAGACGGGGTCCGCACGGTGACGGACATTGCGCGGCTCATCGCGGAAGAATACGACATCGATCAGGCGACCGTCGTCGATGACGTTGTGGAACTGTTCACCGAGCTGGCCGAGCACGATGTCATCAAGATAAGTGAGAAGAGTCCTGGCTCTGAGGTGTGAAGAGAAGTCGCGGGGGTGTCTCTCTTTTCCGCCTGAGTAGGGCCCTCACCCCAGGGGGTATGGAATGCTGGACGATCTCCAGTTCGGTGTCTTCGGTCCGTTGACGGTACGGCGCAATGGGCACGTCACAGAAATTCCCCAGGCCAAGCACAGAATTGTCCTGGCGGCTCTGCTGCTCCGCGCCAACCGTGCGGTCACGCAGGAGGAACTCATACAGCATCTGTGGGGCGACGAGCCCCCGCTGACCGCGCGCAAAACCCTCCAGGGATACATCGCCCGGCTGCGCAAGGTCCTCGGTCCCGACGCCGTGGTCAGCCGTTCCTCCGGCTACGCGATCGACGTGGACAGCGACCGCCTGGACCTCGGCCGCTTCGAGCGGCTCCTGGCCCAGGCCCACCGGGCCGGTGACGCGGAAGAGCGTGCCCGCCTCTTTCGCGCCGCGCTCGACGAGACCGGTGGCATCCCGCTGGTCGACATCCCCTCGGAGAATCTCCAACAGGGCGACGGTGCGGCCCTGTTGGAACGCTGGTTGAACGCGACCGAACACTGGGCCGACGCGGAAATGGCGGTGGGCCGGCACGCGGAGGTACTGCCGCGGCTCAAAGCGCTCGTCTCCGAACACCCTTTCCGGGAAAGCGCTTTGAGCCGCCTGATGAAAGCGCTCTACGGGGCCGGCCGACAGGCGGACGCACTGGCGACGTACCAGGAAGCCCGTCAACTGCTCGACCGGGAACTGGGGGTGGACCCCGGCGAAGAACTCCGCGGCGCCCACCAGCACATACTGGGCGGCCTGCAAGGAGGGCAGCAACGGCCGGAACAGGACGCTTCCGCACCGGCCCCCAGCGGGCCCGCACACCGCGCGCCCCTGTTCTCCCTGCCGCCCAGCCTCGCCGAGTTCGCCCGGCCCCGGCTGGAAGCGGACATCGTGCGAAGGCTGCTCCAGGACCCGGCCCCGGCTTCGGGGACGCAGTCCCGGGGCACCGGGCCGCACCCCAAGACGCTGACGCTGCACGGCGGCGCCGGTGTCGGCAAGACCACCATGGCCGTGCGGGTCGCACACGCCGTCAGCGAGCACTTCCCCGACGGCCGGCTGTACGTGGAACTCGAAGGCGACGCGGGGCCGCGCGCGGCCGGTGACGTCCTGCGCGAACTGGTCTGCGCCCTGGGTGTGCAGCCCGCCGCCGTCCCCGAGGAGCCCGCGTCCCTGCTGGCCCTGTACCGCGGGCTGCTCGCGCACCGGCGCATCCTGATCGTCCTCGACGGGGCGGCGAACGAGGCCCAGGTGCGGCCGCTGCTTCCCTCGTCCGACACCTGCGCCGCCCTGGTGACCAGTGTCGCGATGCTGCCCACGCTCGGTGGCACCGAGCACGTCCGGCTCGGACTGCTCAACCCCGCCGAGGCGGCCGACATCCTGGGGCGCATGATCGGGCCCGAGCGGGTCCGCGCCGAGCAGGAGGCCGCCCGGGAGCTGATCGAGCGGTGCGGGGCGCTCCCCCTGGCCGTACGGATCGTCGGCGCCCGGCTGCTGGAACGGCCGCACTGGCAGCTGGCCCAGATGTCGGAGCGGCTGCGCCTGGAGGCCAGGCGGCTCGACGAGCTGACCGTGGGCGAGCTCAGTGTGCGCGACAGCCTCGCCCTGAGCTACCGCGGCGTCGGCGTGCCCGAGCGCAGGGCGTTCCGGTTGCTCAGCCTGCTGGAGATGCCCTCGTTCCCCGTGCGGGTCGCGGCCGCCGCACTCGGCCTCCCGGCCGACCGGACGGAGGAGCGCCTGGAGTGGCTGACGGCCCGTCACCTCTTGGAGGCGGACTTCGTCGTGGGCAGCGGTGTCCGCTACTCCTTCCACCCGCTCGTCCGGCTCTACGCCCGCGAGCGCACCTTCGACGAGGACTCCGTGCACAGCCGGCACGAAACCGTGCGCAACGCCCTGCGCGCCTGGTACGACAGCCCCGCCCGACCACCGGCCCCCGCACGGGCCACCCCACCGGGCCTCGGGCCCACCCTCCTGGGCAACCCCGCGCCACCCGTGGCGCTCAGCACCGTCTGACTCCGACCGCCCCAGCGAACCGGCACAGCCGTACCCCGCCCCCCGCCGGAGCCCCGGCGGCCCCCACCGCGACCCCGGGCCGCCCGACCACGCCCACGCGGGCCGACCCGGCCCCGACGGCCCCACAGAACCAAGGAGAGCGGCGTTGATCGAACGCTATTCCCGGCCGGAGATGGCCGAACTCTGGACCGAGGAGACGAAGTACGCCACCTGGGTCCGGGTGGAAGTGCTGGCGACCGCCGCGCAGGTGGAGCTCGGCGTGGTGCCCCCGGAGGCATTCGAGGTCATCCGGCGCGCCCCCGTCCCGACGGTCGAGCGGATCAGGGAGTGCGAGAGCACGCGCGACCACGAGATCCTCGCCTTCCTCGCCGCGTACACCGAGAACATGCCCTCCGACGCCGCCCGTTGGGTTCACCACGGGATGACCAGCTACGACCTCGTCGACACCTCGCTCGGACACATCCTGGCGCGCTCCTGCGACCTCGTGCTGAACGCGGCGCGTACGCTCGCCCAACTCCTCGTCGGGCGCGCCCTGGAGCACTGGGACACTCCGTGCATCGCCCGCACCCACGGCATCCACGCGGAGCCGACCACCTTCGGGCAGAAGCTGGCCGTCCACGCACATGCCCTGCACCGCTGCCTGACCCAGCTCGCCGCGGCCCGGACCGCGGTCGCGGTGGGCACGCTCTCCGGGCCGGTGGGCACCTACGCGCACATCTCCCCGCAGGTGGAGGAGCGCGTGTGCGCCGAACTCGGCCTGGGCGTCGAGCCCGTACCCACCCAGGTGGTCGCCCGCGACCGGCACGCCCAGCTGCTCTCCGCGCTCGCGGTGACGGGCGCCGTCGTCGAGCAGTTCGCCCTGGAGATGCGGATGCTGCAACGCACCGAGGTGGGGGAGGTCGACGAGCCCCGCACCAGCGCCTACCAGGGCTCCAGCGCGATGCCCCACAAGCGCAACCCGACGACGAGCGAGCGGCTGTGCGGACTCGCCCGGATCCTGCGGGCCAACGCGGGAGCGGCCTACGAGAACATCGCGCTCTGGCACGAACGCGATCTCGCCCACTCCTCGGTCGAGCGGGTCATCCTGCCGGACAGCCTGACCGTCGCGCACTACCAACTCGCCTCCGCCGCCGACCTGCTGAGCGGCCTGCGGGTCTTCCCCGACCGCATGGCGCGCAACATCGGCACGACCCTCGGTCTCGTCTACAGCTCAGAGATCTATCTCGACCTCGTCTCCGAGGGGGCGGACCGCGAGGAGGCCTACCGCCTGGTGCAGGCGGCCGCCACCGAGGCCTGGTCGGCCGGTACCGGCCTGGCCGAAAGCCTCGCGAGCCGTGGTGTCACGGTCCGGGAGGGACAGCTCGACCCCCAGCGGTTCCTCGGCAACCGCGCCCATCTGAAGTCCCGCCTCGAAGCACTGAGCAAGGAGTTGCAGCAGCATGTGGACATGTGAGCAGGTCGTCGGCGCGAGCCTCGACGTCGAGGAAGTCCTCGCCCTGTACCGGGCCTCCACCCTCGCCGAACGCCGCCCGGTCGACGATGTCGAGCGGTTCACCAAGATGCTGGCCGGCGCCGACCTGGTGATCACGGCGCGGCTCGACGGCCGGCTCATCGGCATCGCCCGCTCGCTGACCGACGGCGCCTATGCGACCTACCTCAGTGACATCGCTGTCGACGTCGCCCACCAACGCCGGGGCGTGGGACGGGACTTGATCCGGGCCACCCAGGAGGCGGCGCCGCGCGCCAAGCTGGTGCTGCTCTCCGCCCCCGCCGCCGTCGACTACTACCCGCACATCGGGTTCAAGCGCCACGAGTCGGCCTGGACCCTCGACGCGCTCGGCTGAGTCCGCCCGGGCTGCCCGTGCCGCCTGCCCCCACTGCCGCATCGAATCGACGTAGGTGACCACCATGCTTCTCAAGACACCCGGGTTCGACGCCCTGGTCAAAGCGGCGGCGGAGCGGGCCCGCACCTGTGGGCTCGCGGCCGACGCCATCCGGATCGCCACCACCCTGGATGGCAAGGTGCCCGAGCAGGTCGGCCGGGCGGCACTGGGACTCCGCGAGCGCCTGTACGTGGAACTCGCCGAGTCACAGGACGCCGGCTTCGACGCGGCGGCCGACTCCGGCGGGGACGTACTGCTCCTGACGGAGACCGGCAAACTCAAGGTCCGGCCGGAGGGCAGCCGCCCCGCCGAGCAGGACCACGCCCTCGGCGCGGTGAAGTGGTCCCACCGGCCCCGCTCGCTCGACCGGGCCTGGAACACGGCGGGGGAGGTGCAGCGCCTCCAGTTCGAGGAGATCGCCCGCTGGCTCGCGGCCCGGGGCGACGAGGACGTCCGGGCCCGTATCGACGCGCTCGACCACGCCCTGGTGCACATGGCACCGGTGCTGCTGTACGTGGGCGACGAGCAGGTCTACAGCAATCTCGGCAGGTTCGCCAACCTGCCGGGCCGCTCCCTTTCCCCCGGTGCGCCGGGCTCGCTGCTCACCACGCTCAGGGAGACACCGGTCGCGCGGTGGCCCGCGGAGCACGCCGCCTTCGTCGTGTGTCTGCACGCCCTCATATCCTCCGGATCCCCGGTCAGGGCCGAGGAGTTCAACGGGATCCAGCTGGCCCCGGACCAGCTGATCACCTTCCTGGAAGAGCGCATCGTCTCCTACGGCCAGGAGATCCCCGATCTGCGCGCCCGCTCCACGGGTGACCGCCTCGACCGGCTGGCCGAGGTCTGCGCGCGGGGCCGTGCGGACCTACTGAGTGCCGGAACCGTCTTCTACCGGACCATCAACGGCGTGACCCTGCACAAGCGCGAACAGATCATGCGGGAGCCGGTCACTGCGGCCGAACTTCCGCTCCCGGTGCGGGAGTTGCTCGGTGAATCCGCCGGGAGGACCCTGCCGCCGGACGCCTCCGCGGACGAGCTGCGGGCCCTGGTGGAATCCGCTGTCGAGCCGGTGTCCCGCGCCGCCGCGCCCGCCGGATTCAGCAGTGGATACGAGGCCTTCCTGCACCGGTTCTTCGCCACCGTGGCCGACGCCATGGGCTGCGACGTGGTGATGGGCCGTGGCCCCAAGTCCGTTGCCGCGCTGCACAGCCGGGTGCCCGCGGCCGACCGCGCCGGCCTGGCCACCCGGGACTTCTACTGCTGCGTGGCGCCCAGCACGTCCTTCGCGGGCCGCTTCGGCGGCGACGGGGACGGCCTCGCCCGCGTCCTGTCCGCCTACAGCGCGCGGATGCGGTACAACACCTGGCACTATCTGCCGCACAGCATGTCCTGGACGGAGGAGATACCGGGCCGGGACGACTGGTTCTTCGCCCCGATGATGCCCGACATCACCAACTGGTCGGACCAGCACCACACCGGGCACGTCGCCTTCGGCGTCCGCCACGCGCTGCGCATCCCGCTCGGCATCGTCCTGGAGGGCCGGTACCGGCCCGGCATCCACGACCTGCGGCTGATGCGGACCTCGGGCGCCGAGTACGAGCCGGCGGATCTGCGCGCCGCGATCGCCGTCGGGAACGTCCAGGCGATGTTCCATCAGACCGCCGCCGATCGGCAGTGGGAGATCCGCGACTTCGACAACGCCTGGTACCGGGTCTTCCATGGAGCATGAGACCGGCCCCGAGAGCATCGACGGCATCCGCTCCCGCTACCGTGACGGCGGCCTGCTCCCGTCGCGGTACGTGGCCGACACGCTCGACCTCCTGGACCGCTGGGAGCCGCGTATCGGCGCCTTCCTGACCGTCGCCCGGGACCGCGCCCTGGCCGAGGCGGCGAGCGCCGACCGGCTGATCGAGACGCGGGGACACGAGGCCTGGCGGGAGCGTCCGCTCCTCGGGATGCCCGTCTCGGTCAAGGACCTCACGGCCACCGAGGGCATCCGCACCACCCGGGGCTCCCTGCTGCACCGGGCCACCGTCCCGGACAAGGACGCCCCGGCGGTGGCCCGGCTCCGGGCGGCCGGCGCCATCGTGATCGGCAAGACCAACACCAGCGAGGGCGGCTGGAGCGCGGCCGGGAACAACCGCCTCCAAGGACCCACCCGCAACCCGTGGAACCCCTCGCTCACCTCGGGCGGCTCCAGCGCGGGGGCCGCCGCCTCGATCGCCGCCGGCATCGGTGTGGCGGCGACCGGCACCGACGGCGCGGGCTCCATCCGGATTCCCGCCGCGTTCTGCGGAGTCGTCGGGTTCAAGCCCACCCGCGGCCGCGTCCCGTACGTACCGCACAGCCCGGACGGCCTGTCCCACCTGGGGCCGCTCACCCGGACCGTCGCCGACGCGGCGTTGCTGACGGAGGTGATGTCCGGGTACGACCCGCGCGACCCCCAGTCGTTCGGAGTGCCCGCGGGCTCGCCTGCCCGGGACCTGGACGCCTGCGCGGACCGGCTGCCGCCGTTGCGGATCGGCTGGATCGCCTCGCTCGGCGAACCGGCTCCGGCACCCGAGCTGGTCCGGCGGGTGCGCCGGGCCGTGGCGGCCCTGGAAGCCCGCGGGCATGTGGTCGAGGAGATCGCGCCCCCCTTCGAGGACCCGTACTCCTGTCTGGAGACGATCCTGGCCGCCGCGGAAGCAGCCGCCCACGGCCCCGACCCGGACCGGGTCGCGCCCCTGCTCGACCCGGGCCGCCTCCGTGTGATCGAGTACGGACTCGGGCTCGGCGCCGCCGAGTTGGCGAGGGCGTACGAGCGGCGCGGCGTGCTGCGCGGCCAGGCGCTCACGCTGATGGAGCACTACGACCTGCTCGCCATGCCGACCGTGGCCGTGCCGCCCTTCGCCGCCGAACTCCACGAACCGCCCGTACGCGTCGACAAGGGAGGCCTGTCCTGGCTGGGCTGGGTGCCCGAGGCCTATGTCTTCAACCTGACCGGCCAGCCGGCCGTGACCGTTCCGGCGGGCCTGAGCGACACCGGGCTGCCCCTCGGCCTCCAACTGGTGGGCGGGCTCGGCGAGGACCGCCGCGTCCTCGCCGCCGCCCATCAACTCGAACAGACGAACCCCTGGCACCACTGGTACGCCGAGCTCGCGAAGCGATGCCAGGAGGAGGAGACACGATGACGAGGACCAGAGCCCAATCCCAGGACAGCGAGCGCCGCTACGCGCGGTTCGCCACCGGCAGCGTGGGCTTCGTGGAGCGGCACGGGCTGTGGGACGAGGGCCGGCGCGAAGCCGCTGCGGACCTGGAAGAGCGCTTGGACGCGCTGGAGTTCGTACGCGTGGGCTTCGGGGACCCGCACGGCCTGATGCGGTCCAAGACGCTGACCGTCGAGGCCTTCAAGGTGGCCCTGCGCAACGGGCTCGACATGAGCCCGGGACCGTTCGTCTTCGACACCGGACACGCGGTGGGCGTCGACTTCTTCGCCCCCGAGGGCGGCATCGGAGTACCCGAACTGACCGGTGCCGGTGACTTCCTGATCGTCCCCGACCCGCTCACCTTCCGCGTACTGCCCTACACCGAGGCGCCGACCGGCTGGGTGGTCGCGGACGAGTACCTGCGCGACGGCAGTCCGCACCCGCTGTCCAGCCGGGCCGTGCTGCGCCGCGCCTGCGGGCGGGCCGCACGGCGGGGCCTGGCGTTCGTGGTCGGCCTCGAAGTCGAGTGGTACCTGACCCGGCTGACCGGAACCACCGACGCCACCTCGGTCGGCGGCTTCGGCATCCAGGGCGAGCCGCCCGCGGTCCAACCGGTCGACGGGGGCTACCAGTTCAACCTCGACACGCTCACCGACGGCCTCATGCCGGTGATCGCTCCGCTGGCGCGCGCCCTGCGCGATCTCGGCCTGCCGCTGCGCACCGTCGAGCACGAATCGGGGCCCGGCCAGCTGGAGTTCACCTTCAGCCCGATGAACGGCCTGGACGCGGGCGACGCCATGCTGCTGCTGCGCACCGTCATCAAGCAGATGTGCGCACGGCTCGGCCACCACGCCAGCTTCATGGCCCTTCCCGGTCTCTCCGGATTCGACGCCAGCGGCTGGCACCTGCACCAGTCGCTCTTCGACGTGGCGGCCGACCGCAACGCCTTCGTGGCGACGGAAGGCACCGCCCCGCTGTCGGACATCGGGCTCGGCTATGTAGCCGGGCTCCTGGAGCACGCCGCCGACACCACCCTGCTCGCCGTACCGACCGTCAACGGCTACCGGCGGATCAGGGGGCAGTTCTCGCTCGCCCCCGACCGGGTCGTGTGGAGCAGGGAGAACCGCGGGGCCCTGGTACGGGTGCTCGGCGGCCCGGGCGAGGAGTCCACCCACATCGAGAACCGCCTGGGCGAGCCCTGCGCCAACCCCTATCTGTATCTGGCGGCCCAGCTCGGTGCCGGACTCGACGGCATCGAGCGCGGGCTGCGGCCCGGCGGTGAGGCCGCCGACCCGCACGGCGCGACGGCCGCCCCCCTGCCGGGGGACCTGCCCGCGGCGATCGGGCGCCTGGAGAACAGCGCGCTCTGCCTCGACCTCCTGGGCAAGCACCTGCGCGACTGTCTGGTCCAGCTCAAGCGCAGCGAGGCCACCCGTTTCCAGGACTGGCTGGCGACGGCCGGACCCGGCACCCCGGGCGCGGTCACCGCATGGGAGCACCGTGAGTACTTCGGCGCCTACTGACCACCGGCACACGGACGAAGCGGCCTTCGGGACCCGCGCCGCGAAGGCGCCACCCGAGGGCCGCCCGGCCGACCAGACGCTTCCGCACGGCACCGGCCCGTGGCGGACCCGAGATGAGGACTGAACTGTGATCATTGCGATGGACGGACCCGACGGAGCCGGCAAGAGCAGCCAGGTCAAGCGGCTCGCCAGCTGGGCGGACAGCCAGGGCCTCTCCTTCCGGGTGGTGGGCAAATGGCAGGTGTTCGAGGAGGCCCAGGTGCCCCAGGCCCGCTTCCTGCGCGGCAGCAGCCTGGACGAACTCCGCGTCTGCATCGCCGAAATGCCCAACCCGGCCCGGATGCTGTACCTGGGCTGGCTCAACACCCTTGCCGCGGAACGCGCCAGGGCCGCGGAGGAGGACCTGGTCGTCCTCGACGGCTACTGGGTCAAGCACGCGGCCACCGAGCTGCTCGCCGGCTGCCACAAGGGCCTGGTGGACGCCATCGTGGACGCGACCGCGCCCGTGGACATGGTCGTCTTCTTCGACGTGACGCCCGAGGAGGCGCTGCGGCGCAAGAAGGGGGACATCACCCCCTACGAGTGCGGACGTGACCCCGAGTGCCGGCCCGAGCGGTTCCTCGCCCACCAGGCGGCGGTGCGTGACATCATGCTGGAGTGGGTCGAGGACCGCGGCTGGGACGTCATCCGCGCCAACACCGCGGACGCCGCCCACCACCAGTTGCGCAAGCTGCTCGTTCCGCGGCTGGAAGAAGCCGCGGCCACCCGCGCGGCGGCCCTGTGATGGCACGCCGCCCCGCCACCCTGCGCAGGAGTCTGTCGGCGGCCCTGTTCGTCCGCTACCTCGGGGCCGGCGTGTGGGCGCCGCTCCAAGTGCTGTTCTTCGTCAGGTCGGTGGGCCTGTCCACGAGCCATGTCGTGCTCGGCCTCACCGCGGCCGGGCTCGCCGGACTCGCCGCCGGGCCGGTGGTCGGACGCCTGGCCGACCGGTTCGGGCCGCGCGAGGTCGGCATCGCGGGCCTAGTGGCGCAGGCGGCCGCGGCGGCCGCCCTGATGACGGTCCGGGGGATGGCCGGCTTCCTCGTCGTCATCACGCTCATCGCGCTCGGGCGCGGCGCGTTCCCCGCGATCAGCGGCGCCCTGGTGGCCCATGTCGGAGGCGACGACAGGGTCGCCTTCCGGGCCCGCATCTACTCCCTCCAGAACCTGGCGATGGTCACCGGCTCGCTGCTCGGCGGCCTGGTGCTCCAGGCGGACACCCGGCTCGCCTACACCATCGCGATCGGCGCCGACGTGGTCTCCTACCTGGCCGCCGCCCTGCTGGTCGCACGGCTGCCCCATCTGCCCCCGGTGCCCCGGGAGCACGGCAGCGGCCGTCGCTACGCCCTGACGGACCGGCCGTTCCTCGCGGTGAGCCTCCTGTCGGGCGTCCTGGTGATGTTCGACGTGTTCCTCACGGTCCTGATGCCGGTGTGGATCGCCGAACACACCGAGGCACCCCGCTGGACGGTGTCCCTGATCTTCGCCCTGAGCTGCACACTCGTCGTGCTGTGCCAGACGCGCGTGGCCAAGGGCGTGGACACCCCGCGCGACGGCGCCCGGACCATGCGGCGCAGCGGGCCGGTCATCGCGGCCGCGATGCTGCTCGTCTTCGCCGCCGCCCATGTGCCCCCGTACGCGGCGATGACCCTGCTCCTGGTCGGCGCGGCGGTGCTGACCCTCGGCGAAATGCTGTTCACGGCCGGGGAGTACGCCCTGTCGTTCGGGCTCGCACCCGATCACGCGCAGGGGGAGTATCAGGGCGTGTTCGCGGTGGGCGTGGGCATCGGCGGGGCGGTCGCGCCCACCGTCCTGAACGCGCTGTGCCTGGTCGCCGGGCCGCCCGGCTGGTTCGCGCTCGCCGCGCTCATGGTGACGGCGGGCGTCCTGGTGCCCCCGGTCGCCGGGGTCGCCGAGCGCAGCCGCCCGGCCCGTCCGCCGGCCACCGTCACCGGCACCGCGACCTGAACGGCCGCCGGGGGCAGGCCGATTGGGGCCGCGGCGTCAGCCCCTGGCGGTCACCAGCCGGACGACGGGCGACTCGATGCCCGGGTCGATCGCGGCGAACGTCTCGCGGCGCTCCTTCTCCTCGGCCCGTACCCGGTCGAGCATCGGGCCCGACCACGGAGCGTCCAGGACCAGCGCCCACAGCGGCTGGAGGTGGCCGCCCCGGGCCACCTTGGCGTCCAGCGAGTCGCAGCTCATGTCGAGATGCCGGTAGCCGTGCTCGGCCGCGTACCGGACGGCCTGGTAGTAGGTCAGGTTGAAGTAGACCGAGGCGGCCCGGGCCATCGAGTCGTCCACTCCGTGCGAGCGGCCGTACATGACATCGCCCCAGAAGAAGAACTGGGTGAACCCGACCATGCGATCGTCCTGATAGGCCGCCAGAATGCGGCAGTTGTCGTCGAACAGGGCGACCTGCGCGGTGAACCGCTCGCTCTCGCCCTCGTCCGTGACGTCGTGCCCGTAGCGGCGCAGCACCTGCGCGGAGAGCGGCCCGAGGTCCTCGTGGCACTCGGAGAGCAGTCGCACCTCGGCCCGGCAGCCGGCCTCCTCGAAGCGCCGGATCTCCTTGCGGACCGCGGCGAACCGGCGCGAGCTGAGCCGCTCGCGATAGCCGTCCATGCCGGTCGGGTCGACGGGGATGACCGCGGTCGCGTCCATCAGGACGAGCCGGTCACCCGGCGCGAGGACCGGCAGGAGCTGCTCCACCGATGCGTCGGTGACGTACAGCATCGCCGCGAGACCGCCGTCCGCCGCACGCCGCTCGCGCAGGCGGTCGAGGAGCGCGCGCAGGGCCGCCCGGGCCAGCGGCGCGGGCGTTCCCGGTGCGACCAGGGCCTCGCTGGTGTAGCCGAGGCGGGTGCCGCCGAGCAGCAGCGGCCGGTCCTCGCAGGTGGGCTCGGCGACGCCGGGGAACAGTACGGCGGGATCGTAGAAGTGCGGCACCTTCGCGGTGAACCGGTGGACGGGCAGCGCGGCGAGGCGTCGCCCGCCCGCCGCGGCGACCAGGTGGCCGGGAACGGAGTCCCGCAGCTCCTCGCCGTAGCGCAGCCAGGTGTGGCCGGAATACAGCGAGGCGTCGCCGGCCAGGGCGTCCCAGGCGGCGGGCTCGACCTCGTTGACCGAGGCGAGCTCATCGATGTGTATGTCCTCGACCCGCGCCCGTTCCGTCACGGAGCACCTCCCTGTTCGCCTGCCGTCGCGCCGCACGGCGCCTCACGTTAGGCGGTGATCACCGCTCGGTGTGGTCGAGTACGCGAAATCCGGACACCCCGCGGTCGATGCGCAGATAGGAAAGCCGGGCACGGGTGGCACCGCGGCGCGCGAACATCTCGGCGACCTCGGAGCTCAGCGCCTGGGCGTCGGCGTCCGGATCCGCGTCGAGCAGGTCGGAGACGGTGGTCTGCACCAGGTCCGAGCCGGGGTCGACCGCCATCGCGTCGGTGAGGGACACCACGAGAGCGCATCCGTGGGTCTCGGCCCAGTCGCGCAGCTCCTTCGCCATGAGCACTTCGTCGCCCGCCTGGAACAGGAGCGCGGTCAGATGGGCGGTGCCGTGCGGTGCCAGCCGCCGCGGCAGGCCCTCCAGGACCCGGCGGCCGACGCTGAACCCGTCCTCGCCGCCCTGCTCCGCGGCCTCCTGGCCCGGCGGGATCGGCGTCGGCAGGAACGGGATGTTGGCGACGACCCGGTCGAAGGGGCGGGCGTCGGGAGCGAGGGGCGCGTAGAGGTCGCCCGCCAGCACCTCGACCCGGTCCGCCACGCCGTTGAGTTCGGCGTTGAGCGCGGCCACCCGCGCCACGTCGTCGAACAGCTCCACCATCGTCGCCCGGGCGCCGAGCTGGGCCGCGATCAGCCCCTGGAAGCCCGGCCCCGCACACAGGTCGAGGACCCGGGAGCCCGGCCGGCAGGAGATGCGCCGGGCCAGTGCGAGCGAGTCCGGGCCGAAGTAGTGGCGCACCTGGAAGAGGCTCGGCGGCTCCGCGAAGAGCCATACCCCCTGGGCCCGGAACAGGCTCACATCGAGCAACTGGGCCTCGTTGTCCTGCTGGAGGGCGACCCCGTACTCCTGGAGCCGTGGCAGCGCGGCCGCCACCGCCGCCGGCAGCCGGTCCACCTTCGCGGGCCTGCCGAGCAGGAGGAACCCGGCGGTCGTGCGGAGTTCTCCGTCGAGCAGGTCGACGGCGCGTGCCCACTCGGCGAGGTCCACGGAATCGGCGGAGAAGCCCGCCAGGAACTCGGCGAGGCCCAGCTCCTCCAGTGCGGTGACGAGCGGCGTGAGGATCGCGTTCACCGGGCCGTCCCGGCCGGCTGCTCCTGCGGCAGGCCGATCCAGGTGCGCAGGAGCAGCCGGCCCCCGCCGTCGGAGCCGTCGTCCTCGAAGGGGGTGCGGCCGTGCACGATCGAGCGGTTGTCGATGAAGATCATCTCGCCGGGGGCGAGCCGGCCGTGGGTCTGGAGATCGCGCCGGTCCAGCAGCTCGTCGAGGAGGTCGAGCGCCGTGATCTGGTCCTTCGACAAGGGCGGGATCCCCGGATGGCCGTGGCCGATCTCGATGTAGTCGCGCAGGTAGTACACCCGCTCGCGGCCACCGCTGAACTCCAGTACGGGCCGCTCCACGGTCAGTGGAAAGCCGGGGGCGTCGTCCCGGGTGTCGAAGTGGACCGGCAGCCGCAGCGCCGCCAACTCCTCGGGGTGGTCCGCCAGAAGCTCCAGGAGGTCGCTGACGTGGACCGTCACCAGGGCGCCGCCGCTGCGCGCCTGCCGGTGGCAGAACAGCGCGAAGACATCGGGCAGGCGCCCGGGGCGATGGGCCGCGTCCGTGTGCAGGCTGCCGCCCTGGCGGCTGTCCGAGTAGCGGCCGGTCGCGCCCTCGCCGAGCCTCACCCCGCGGTCGCGGACGTCCCGGAGCAGCGCCCCGTGCCCGTCCTGCGGCAGGAGGTCCCCGGTGAGCCGGGAGACGGCCACGGTGAAGCCCCGCGCCTGCTCCTCGGTGAGGTGGTCCAGACCCGCCAGGACGAAGAACCCGGGCCGGGCGTCCAGGTGCCGCCTCGTGTACTCCTTGAGCGTTCGGCCGAACTCCCGGTACCAGGAGGCGTGTTGGTCCCGCTCGGTGCTGTGGGCCAGCGCGAGGGCGAGCTCCGCGTCGACCTGGTGGCGGACACCCGAGAACGGGTCGGTGCTGTGCATCTCAGACTCCCAGTGCTTGGCCGGTGCGGGGTTCCCCGGTCAGATCGCAGTGGCGCAGCCATGCGGCTATGTCCGCCCCGCAGTGCGCGACCCCCGTTATCTCGCTGCCCTCGACCGCTTCGAGTACGGCCCGGGCCAAGGTGGCCCGGTCGTCACCCGTGGCGAGGATCTGGGTGACGATGTTGTCCAGGACGACGGGCCGGCTCACATCGAGCGCGCAGTTGTACAGCGCCCCCGGCGTCGGCGCGAGCGACAGGGACTCGATGGTGCCGGGCCCCTCGATGAACACCCTGGCCTCCACACAGTGCACCCCGCGGTCGGCCGTGATGGCGCCGGGGGAGAGCAGTCCGCCCTCGGCCAGCTCGATCTGAAGGGCCACCACGTCGATGCCGGTCTGCGCCTCGCACATCCGATAGGCCAGCGGGAGGCGGCCGTTGACCTCAAGGAAGTAGTGGCTGTGGGCGTCGACGATGAACTCCACCGTCGCGACGTTCCGCAGCCCCATCCCCGTCACGAGCCGGGCCGAGTCCGCACGCATCCGTGCGAGCCGGTCGGGCCCCACCCCCTGCACGGGCGAGGCTTCGAGCAGCTTCATGCTCCCGTCGACCAGCAGGCTCTCGCGCTCCCCGAGGAAGACGACGGTGCCGGCGTCGTCGAGCGCCACGGTGACCCCGACCACGCGGCCCTTCTCCACATAGCGCTCGGCGTACCAGTCGGTCCCGTCGTCCAGGGCCAGGACCGAGAGCGCGTCCTCGGTGTCCCTCGCCGTCTGGAGGATGCGCACGCCGAGGCCGCCGCACCCGTCGACGGGCTTGAGGATGACGGGCAGGCCGATGTCCTGGATCAGCGCGGCGATCGCCTCGGGCCCGGCCGCGTGCGGCAGCACGGGCAGGCCAAGCCGGCCGGCCGTGGCGACCGCGCGCTCCTTGTCCCGGGCCTCGGCCAGGACCGCGGCGCCCGGCCCGATGTAGGCGATGCCCGCGGCCGCGAGCCGCTCGGGGAGCTCGGGGTCCTCGGCGAGGGCGCCGTACCCCGGGTAGACGGCGTCCGCGCCGCAGTCGAGCGCCGCGGCCACGATCCGGCCCACATCGTCGTACGTCTCGGCGAGGCCGGTGCCCGGGAGGTACGCGCAGCCGTCCGCCGCGAAGGAGTGAAGGCGCTGGGGGTCGGACGTGGCGGCTACGGCGATGGGCGACCAACCCTGGTTGCGGAAGGTCTCGATGGCACGCGCGGCGATCGCGCCGCGATTGGCGATCAGGACTTTTCTCATGGCCTTCTCCCAGTCGGGCTCTCGGTCGGGCGCGTCAGCTCAGGGCCCGGTAGTGCGTGACCAGACGGCGCTGGTCGTCGAGGACGTGAAAGGCGAGCCCGGGTGCCAGTTCGAAGTCGACGGCGTCGCGGCCCTCGAACGGAAGCGGCACGGTGGAGGCGACGCCGGGCGCCACGAGCAGGGGCAGCCCCGCGAAGGTGGTGGCCGCCGCCGTGTGCGCGTGACCGCACAGCAGCGCGACGACCTGCGGATGGCGGACCAGGACCTCGGCCAACCGTGCCTCCTGGAACTGCCGCAGCCGGTCCACGTGGGGCGTGTGCAGCACCACCGGCGGGTGGTGGAAGCACACGAACACCGGCCGGTCGGCGCTCTCGCCGCCCAGGGTCTCGTCCAGCCAGGCCAGCGTCCGGTCACTGATCAGACCCTCGTCGCTGCCCGGGATGGTGGAGTCGCACAGCAGGAAGGTCGCGCCCTTGGTGCGCACGACCTGGTTCAGCTCGTCGTCGTCGGGCTTCTCGTCGAGCAGCCCGGTGCGGAACGGAGCCCTGCGGTCGTGGTTGCCGGGAAGGACGAGCACCGGGTAGGGCAGCGCGAAGAGCTCCTTCGCCTGCTGGTACTCCTGCGGCGCGGCGTGATCGGCGATGTCGCCGGTGACGAGAACGGCGTCCAGCGGTCCCGGCAGATCGCGCAGATACGACATCACGCGCTCGGCACGCTCGGTGGCCCGCGGGCCGGTGTCCAGGTGGAGATCGCTGACGTGGGCGATGGAGATCACGGCAAGTCCTTACGGGACAGGGCGACTTGACCCTTGAACCGCGCGGTCACCTCGGCATTGGTGTGGGCCGATGTGACACGCGGCGGAGTGGCGCCGCCTTTGGCGATGAATACGGCGATCAGGTGCGGGCCGGGAAGGTCCGCCACCTTCGCCATATGATCGTCGATCTCCGCCTCGGTCCGACAGGTCTCGCCCGTGCGATAACCCGCCGCGAGCGCCAGGTCGGCCCACCGCATGGACGAACCCCGTGTGCGCTGGCCGCCCGTGGAGTCGTAGGAGCCGTTGTCGAGCACGATGTGGGTGAGGTTCTCCGGGCGCCGCTCGCCGACCAGGGCGAGCCCGCCGAGGTGCATCACCGCGGCGCCGTCCCCGTCGATGACCGCGACCCGCTCACCGGGACGGTTCAGGGCGGTGCCGAGCCCGAGGCCGATGGCGTGTCCCATGGAACCCTGCATGTAGAAGTTCCGGCCGCTGTCGCGCACGCCGAACAGCTCTCGGCTGATCATGCCGGTGGTGCTGTAGACAAGGGCTTCGTCCAGATGGCGTGCCAGCGCCGTCACCGCGGTCCGCCGGTCGAGCGGGGCCCGGGACGGCTCGGCCGGCACCACGCAGGTGCCGACGGTCTTCGCCGGTACGAGGACCACGAACTGGCGCTGCCGCGCGCGCTCCTCCTCCGCCCGCGCGAGCAGCGCCGTCAGGCTCTGTTCGGTGGGTTCCAGGATGCCGTGGGCCACCCCGACGGATTCGAGCACGCCGATGGTCGCGGCGCCCATCGCCGCGTGGTGCGGCTCGTCGTCCTCGGCGTTCGGCCAGCCCCGCAGGCTCACGAAGAGCAGCAGCGGTATCTCGTACGCCATGCTCAGCGAGGTCAGCGGGTCGAGCAGATTGCCGAGGCCCGAATTCTGCGCCAGGACCGCCGACTTGACGCCGCTGAGCTCCGAACCCGCGGCCATGGAGAGGGCGATGCCCTCGTTGGGGGCGGGTACATAGCTGCCGCGCTGTTCGAGGAGGGCGAAGGGACCCTTGAGGAAGGAGCAGGGCACCCCGCTGAAGAAGCCGTAGCCGTGCCGGTCCAGCTCCGCGCAGAAGAACTCGGCGCTGATCATGCGCTCCACTCCTCCCAGCGCGAGACCCGCGTCAGACCGAACAGCTCCTTCATCGAGGTGATGGACCCCTCAACACCCGCCGTTCCGCCGTGCAGTTGGATCTCGGTCAGCACATCGCGCATCGCCGAGACCGAGGCGCGCAGGGTGTGGTTGGCGTAGATCACCATCGAGACGCCGGCCGCCTGGGCCTCGGCGAGGTCCCAGTGCGGATAGGTGGTCGGCACCACGACGATCGGGGTGCGCGCCTGCCAGGCCTGGAGGAACTCGACGATCTCGGCGGGCGTGGACTTCTTGGAGTGGATGAGGATGGCATCCGCGCCGGCGTCGGCGTACAGGTGTGCGCGGCGCAGGGCCTCCTCCTGGCCGCGGCCCGCGATGAGCGCCTCGACGCGGGCGACCACCGTGAAGTCCGGGTTGCGCCTGGCCCGTACGCCCGCCTCGATGCGGCCGGCGAACTCCTCGGCCGCCTCCAGGTCCTGGCCGCCGCGCAGAAAGCTGTTCCGCTTGGGGAACAGCTTGTCCTCGAAGCAGACGCCCGCGATGTCGGCGGACTCGAACTGCTGGACCGTGCGCACCACATTGATCTTGCCGCCGAAGCCGGTGTCGCAGTCGGCGAGCAGCGGCAGGCCGGTCGTCTGGTTGGCGTGCGAGGACGCTTCGAGGAGTTCGGCCATGGTGAGCAGGCCGAGGTCCGGCAGACCGCGCGACGCGGAGATCTCGAAGCTCGACGCCCACAGGCCGTCGAAGCCGGCCTCCTCGATGAGGAGGGCGGTGAGGGCGTCGCGGCATCCGACGATGCGGGCCGTCTCGGGCCGCTCCAGGAGCTCGCGGAACAGGGCTGCCTTGGTCACTGTGTCCCCGCCCTCTGCGCGAAGTGCGTGTGGTTGGTGCCCGCCACCGGGGCCGCCGGCGTCTGGAACACGCAGTGCCAGTGGAACGAGCCGGGCTTGGAGTGTTCGGCGTCCTGGGCGCTGATCAGCTGGAATCCCTCGTGCAGGCGCAGCAGGTCGGCCGCGTCGACATACATGTGCGGATGCACCTTGTCGTCCGTCGCGCCCGGCTGGCAGAAGGTGTTGGGGCTCACCTCGTCGCCCTTGCCGTACTCGCCGTTGCGCTTGGAGAGCATCGTGCACTGGTAGACACCGCCCGGCCGCAGCACCCGGCGGACCTCGGCCAGGGTCTTGGCCAGGCTCGCCTCGTCGCCGTGGTAGACCACGTTGAAGGCGAGTACATAGTCGAAACTGCCATCCGGGTAAGGGAGTTCGGTGAAGTCGCCGACATCGAGGGTCACCTGGAGGGAGCGCTCGGCGCTGTCGGCGCCGGCCGCTTCGAGGGCGGCGGGCGCCCGGTCGATCCCGGTGCTGACGAAACCCTCCTCCGCGAAGAAGAGCGCGTGCCGGCCGATTCCGCAGCCGAGGTCGAGCGCGTCCTTGGCGCCGAGCGCGCGCAGCCGGGTGGCCTCTTCCACGACCCAGGGGTGGGGGCGGGACCAGTCGGCGCGGCCGCTGTCAGTGCGCCAGACCTCGTCCCAGTAGAGATGGGCTGTCATGGGTGACCTCGTTCGTCATTACGTCCGTACATCCAGGTCCGGATGCCGATTCCGATGGGGGTGGGGTGCGGTCAGCCGGCGGACGCGACCGGCTGCGGTACGACGTCCAGGAGGCCGGCCTCCAGGGATTCGTCGAGCAGCGGCCGCATCTCCTGGAGGTCGCAGCCGACGGAGGCCACGACGTCCGCGAGGGTGCGCCGGCCGTCCAGGCCGCGCAGCAGCCGCAGCCAGTCCAGGTGCGTGACCTGGTCGATGACGAAGCGCAGGCTGCCGTCGACGACGACGTAGGACGTGTGCGTCTCCTCGGCGTCGTCCAGGACCAGGACGCCTTCGGCGCGCCGCAGGACGGACTCCTCGCCGACCTCGGTGCGTGCGAAGAGTCCGAGCACCTCGGGGCCCTCGAAGTCCGTGACCCGGAGCTCGTAGGGCGCGGGGCCGGTGGAGGGGCGGCTGGCGGGCGGATCCACCGTCATGTGGTCGAGCAGCCCCAGGTTCACCACGCGCATCAGCAGTTCGACGTGTCCCGAGCCCTGGTCGTGCTCCAGGCGGCGCAGGGCGCGGCGCATGTTCGTGCCGTCCAGGTACTGCGCGGCCCGGGGCGAGGAGAGGGCCTCCTCGATCAGCTCGTCGTCGTGCTGGGCGAGCATCCTGGTGAAGGCGCGGTGGGTGTGCCGCACCCCTTCGCCTTCGTAGAAGGCCAGTTTGGGCCTGCTGATGACCTCGGCGGGCAGGATGTCCTTCACCGCGTCACGGATGATCTGCTTGTCCCAGAACAGCTGCTTGCGGTAGGCGCGCGGCACGGTGGCGAGCAGCTCGATGATGCGGTGGTCCAGGAACGGGACGCGGGCCTCGACACCGTTGGCGGACGCGGTCCGGTCCTCCACCCAGAAGTTGTACTGCTGCATGTCGCGGAACTTCCAGGCCAGATACGACCCGTACGGGTCGTCGACCGCGCCCGGCTGATAGGCGTCGACCGCGCGGTCGCTGAGCAGCGGCAGATCGGTTCCCTCCCACCACACCGAGACGGGGGACTGGGAACCGAGGGCCTTGCGGCGGGCGAGCGTGCGCAGGTTGGTGGTGAAGTCGTCCCATCCGCCGCCGCCGGCCAGGCTGACGCTGTAGCCGCCGCTGAACTCGTCGGCGCCCGAGCCCAGGAGGATCGCCTTCAGGCCGGGCCGCTCGGCGCGGGCGAAGCGGTACATCTCGCTCTTGTAGAACTGCTCGGGCCCGCACTGCGGGGACTCCATGAGCCACAGCAGCCGCTTCCACTCGTCGGCGGAGGGGATCCGGTCGGCGCCGAAGGCGACCTGGTGGTTGGGCAGACCCAGGAGGGCTGCGGTCTGCTGCGCGTACTGGGCGTCCTTGTTGACGACGGTGCTGCCGGTCAGGGCGGAGAAGGTGTGCAGGCCGGTGTGGGCGGACAGCGCGGAGATCGCCGCCGAGTCGAGGCCGCCGCTCAGGAAGACACCGATCTCGGCGTCGGCGACCAGACATTCGCGCACGGACGAGGCGAGCAGTTCGGCCATGCTCTGGACGAAGAAGCTCTCGGGAAGGTGGTCCGCCTCGGCGGGAGTGGGCAGCTCCCAGTAGCGGTGCACCCGGGTCGCGCCGTCGCGCAGGCTGATGTCGACGATCGCGCCGGAGGGCACGTGGTCGACCTCCTTGAACCACGTCACCGGGTCGTCGTCGGTCATCGCGGGTGCGGCGCTGAGCCCCTGGTCGGCGAGTGCCCGGGCCCAGTCGAGCTCACGGGGGCACTCGGGGTGCTGGAACAGGGCCTTGATCTCGGACCCGAACAGTACCTTCCCGCGGCTGCGGTTGAGGAAGAGCGGCTTGATGCCGAGGCGGTCACGGGCGAGCAGCAGCCGCTGCTCGCGCAGGTCGATGACCGCTATGCCGAACATTCCCCGCACGTCGTCGAGGAAGTCGAGGCCCTTTTCCAGATAGAGGTGGAGCAGGACCTCGCAGTCGGACTCACTGCGGAACTTCGCCCGGCCCTCAAGGCTCTTGGTGAGTTCCTTGTAGTTGTAGATCTCGCCGTTCGCGGCGAGGATGACGTTTCCGTCCTCGCTGACGAAGGGCTGACGGCCACCCTCGGGGTCGATCAGGGCGAGCCGTGTGAACGACATACAGGCCTGTTCCGTGTGGTGGAACTGCATGTCATCGGGGCCACGGGGGCGCAGGGCACGGGCCATGTCGCGCAGAATCCGGTCGGCCGACTCCGCCAGACCACTTCCATCTGTATGGGCGAATCCAGCAATTCCGCACATGTGGCTTCCGACTCCCGTGTGAATTTCTGCGTATGGAGTGGACATGCCACGCCCCTCGATGAGAGGCGTGGCATGTGGGTCACTACTAGCGAACGGTAGCGACGATGGTGCCCTGCTCGACCTGCTTGGCCTCGGGCTTGGTGTAAACCTTCATGTCATTCACCTCCGTGCGATGTGTTCGGCTCTTACTGGTGAAGAGCTTGCAAGAGGCCGGTTGCGCGGTGGTGGCGTGCCGGTGGCGCGCCGGTGTTCCGGCGCCGGAGCCCCCAACTGCCGCCCCCGCGCTGTATAGATGGGTGATCCCGAGGCGGCACGACAGGAGGACATGTCCATGGGCGAGGAGATCGAACGGCGCTTCCTGGTGGCGGGCGAGGTGCCCGACGGCAGCACGCTCAGGACCGAACGGATCGAGCAGGGGTACCTGCCCCTGGACGTGGCCGGCGCCGAGGTCCGCGTCCGACGCCGTGGCGGTCAGGTCCTCATGACGGTGAAGGGCGGTACCGGCCTGGTCAGGACGGAGTGCGAGGAGCCGATTCCGCCGGCCCTCTTCGACGCCCTGTGGCCCCTGACCGAAGCGGCCCGCGTCGCCAAGGAGCGCCGCACGGTCGCCCTGGCGGGCGGGAGGACGGCCGAAGTGGACGACTTCTGGGGGCGGCTCGCCGGACTCGTCATGGCGGAGGTCGAGTTCGAGACCGCCGAAGCGGCGCACGCCTTCCGCCCGCCGTCCTGGTTCGGCCGGGAGGTCACGGACGACGCCCGGTACCAGAACCGCTCGCTCGCACGCGGCGAAGGGGTTCCCGAGTCCGCGGGGCCGGACGTCGGCGACGGCTCCTGAGGCCTGCCCCTCAGAGGCCTTCGCCCTCGACCCGGTGCAGCACACCCCGGGCGTCCCGCGTGTACACCCGCTCCCGGTTCTTCGCGATCTTCCGCTCGACCTCGGTCTCCAGGTCGATGCCGCTCATCTCGGCCAGGGCGGTCAAGTACAGGAAGACGTCCGCCAACTCCTCGCCGTAGTCGGGGAGTTGCTTGCGCCAGGCCGTGAACGCCTCGCCCACCTCGGCGGTGAGGAGGCCGAACTCCAGTGGCACATCAGTGGTGTTGAAGCCTTTCTCCCGTTTGTTCTCCCAGGCGAGACGCTGGGCTGAGCGGATGTCCACGAGGCCTCCGGCATGCGGCTTTGGGTGTGCGGTGGGACCCTACAGCGAGCCCGCCCGACCCCGTACACGGCGAGCCCCTGCCCGGCCGGCCCGGAGGCGCGGGAACCACCGGCAGGGGTGGGAAAACGGGAGAAACGGGGAAGCGGACACACGGCAGCGGAAAACGGAGCCGCCCCGGCGGCAGTACGGAGGCAGTCAGCGTGCGCATCGATCTTTCCGGGCGGACGGCCCTGGTGACCGGATCCACCCAGGGCATCGGCGCGGCCATCGCGTCCGGGCTCGCGGCGGCCGGAGCGCGGGTCGCCGTGAACGGCCGCGGCGCGAAGTCGGTGGGCGAGGCCATCGAGCGCCTGGGCAAGGACGGCGGCGACTTCGTGGCGGCCCCTGGTGACATCGCCACGGACGAGGGCGCGGCGGCCGTCTTCGAGGCCGTGCCGCAGGCCGACATCCTGGTGAACAACCTCGGCATCTTCGGCGCCAGGCCCGCGCTGGAGATCGACGACGCCGAGTGGCGGCGCTACTTCGAGATCAACGTCCTGACCGCCGTCCGGATGACCCGCCGCTACCTGCCCGGGATGGTCGAGCGCTCCTGGGGCCGGATCCAGAACATCGCCAGCGACTCGGCGGTGGTGGTGCCCGCCGAGATGATCCAGTACGGCATGTCGAAGACCGCGCTGCTCGCCGTCGCGCGGGGCTTCGCCAAGGAGGCCGCGGGCACCGGCGTCACGGTGAACTCGGTCATCGCGGGGCCCACCCACACCGGTGGCGTGGAGGACTTCGTGTACTCGCTCGTGGACCGCGACCTGCCGTGGGACGAGGCCCAGCGCGCCTTCATGCGCGAGTACCGGCCGCAGTCGCTGATCCAGCGGCTCATCGAGCCCGAGGAGATCGCGCACATGGTCGTCTACCTCAGCTCGCCCTTCGCCTCCGCCACCACGGGCGGTGCGCTGCGGGTGGACGGCGGATACGTCGACTCGATCCTGCCGTAGGCGCGGATCCCGCCCCGGGCGGAGAGCCGGGCGGAGAGCCGGGCCCCGAGGCCGGATCGGGGCGCCCGTTCCCCCGGAAGACCCAACGCGCGCCACGAATCTCTCCGTGCCTCCCCGGGCGGCTGCCGGGAGGCACGGAGAGTTCGGGCGTCAAGGCCGCGCCGGGCCGGAGTCAGCCGCGGCGGCCCGAGACCAGGCGGTAGAGGAAGAGCACGATCACCGAGCCCACGATCGCGGTGATCCAGGTCGACAGGTGGAAGAAGCCCTTCACCCCGTCGACTCCGAAGACGAGCTGGCCGAGCCAGCCGCCGAGCAGACCGCCCACGATGCCGATCACCATGGTGACCAGACAGCCGCCGGGGTCCTTGCCCGGGGTCAGCGCCTTGGCGATGGCTCCTGCGATGAGCCCGATGACGATCCAGGCGATGATGCCCATAACGGAAACCCGATTCCTTTCGTTGCGCGACCCGGTGGTACCGCCGACCGGGTGGTGGCAGCGGGGAGCCGGTCCCCCCGTTCGCCTTCGAGCCGGTACCCCCGGCCGGCGCCCGCGCACGGGACCAACGGCCTTCATGCCGTGACCGAAGGTCCCCGACCGGGGGGCTCCGGCCGGGGCAGACGGCACGGAGAACGTCCCCGGTACCGGATTGGTCGCACATGCCGATGGAAGAAGACGACGCCAGCCGCCCGACCGCGGAGCGGGGCGGCGCGCCCGGGGAGCCCCACGGGGGCCATGGCGCGCACGCGCGCAAGCGGGGCGCGGGCGGTACCTGGGCGGACTTCAAGGACTCGCCGTTCTTTCCGGCGGTCGTCCTGGTCTTCATCCTGGCCGCGGCCGCGGGCCTGTTCGCCGGCTCGTACACGTACACCATGGCCAATCCGACGCCGCACCACATTCCCACCGCCGTGGTCGCGCCGCCCGGCTCGCCCGAGGCGAAGCAGTTCGTCGCCGGGATGGACAAGGCCCTGAACGCCTCCCTGGACGTGCACGCGTACCCGGACGTCCCCGCCGCGCGGCAGGCCATGGAGGAGCAGACCGTCTTCGCGATCCTCGACGTCCGGCCGACCGGGGTGCGCATGGACGTGGCGGGCGCGGCCGGCGCGTCCGTGGCGCAGGTCCTCGCCCAGGCGGCGCCCCCGGTGGCCAAGGCCGTCGGCGTACCGGTGACGATCACCGATGTGAAGCCGCTCCAGAAGGGCGACCCGCGCGGCCTCGCGCTGTTCTACATCTCCCTCGCCGCCGTGGTGCTCGGCTTCGTCGGCTCCATCCAGCTGAGCGTGCACGCCCGGACGCTCAACCCGCTGGAGCGGATCGCGTTCACGGTGGCCTACTCACTCCTCGGCGGCTTCGCCATCGCGGCGGTGGTCGACTGGGGACTCGGCGCGGTACGGCTCCCGTTCGCCGAGTCGTGGCTGATCCTCGCGTTCACGATGTTCACCTCCGGGATGGTCTTCACCATGTTCAACACCCTCATCGGACGCTGGGCGATGCTGCCCACCTGGGGGCTCATGGTGCTGCTCGGCAACCCCTCGTCGGGAGGCGCGGTGTCCTGGCCGCTGCTGCCCTCGCTCCTCGGCCACATCGGGCGCTGGCTGCCGCCGGGCGCGTCCGTGAACGCCCAGCACACGGCCGTGTACTTCGCCGACGCCCAGCACGCCTTCCCGTTCCTGGTCCTGGCCGGCTGGTCGCTGCTGTCCTGCGCGGTGTTCTGGTTCTGGCGCCACCGCCACCCCGGCGGCCGTGACCGCCCGGCCCCGGCGCACGGGGCGGCACCGGCCGCCTGACGCGACGGGGCCCACCGGGGCCCGGGTGACAGTGCCGTTGCGATCCCCGGCTTTTCGAGTGGCTTTGGGCCCTGGACCGGCCGGGTGTCCGAGTACGCCGGCACAGGAAGGGCGCCCAGCGCAGACGCCTCACGTCGTAGCGGCAGGCTCAGTGCTTCCGGATCAGGCGTGGCGGAGTGAGGCATGGATGCGGGCGATGGCCCGCAGCACCTGGTCGCGATTCCTGGCCTGCTTCATCCACGCGGGCAGGCGGCCCACCACGGTCATCTTCCGGCCGTGGTCGTGCCAGGGAATCCCTGGTGTGGGGAGATCGAACTCATCGAACCATTGCGCGAGCCAAGCACCGACGGCTCCCACGGGAGACATCTCAGGCTCAATGGCCGAGCCGCGCCATGGCCTGCTCCGGACAGCGGCGCAGCGTCACCGGGCGCACTTCGCCCGGCCCCAGGTGCCGGACGTCGCCGGCCGCCACCAGCTCGGCCATGGCGCCCACCGCTCCTCGACGGGGGCGCCGGATGGTGCCGGTGTGCGCAGTAGAGGTCGATGTGATCGCCCCCAACCCGCCGCAGTGAGGCGTGACAGGCCGTCCGTACGTACGTAACCGGCCGAGGTGTCCACGACGTCCACCCGTCCCGACGCCGTCGTGGCGCGGCCCCAACTTCGTTGCCACGACGGTGTGTTCCCGCTCGCTCGCTCGTCCGGCCCGCCTGTCAGTGCCAGGTGCCAGGATCGCCCGCATGGACGCAGACACTATCGACTGGCGGCGCTTCCTCACCCGATGGAGCGCGGAGTGGGCCGACGCGCGGCGCGACGAGGTGGACCCGAGCCCGGAGGACGAGGTGGCCCAGCGGGAGAGATGGCTCGGTTACGCGCCGGCGGACGGGGCGGACATCGCGGCCCTGGAGGAACGGCTGGGCTGTGAACTGCCGCCCTCCTACTGCGCGTTCCTCCAAGTGAGCAACGGCTGGCGGCACGCGGGCGGCTTCGTCTGGAAGCTCGCCGGAACCGAGGACGTGCACTGGCACGAGGACGTCCATCACCTCGGTGAGACCTTCGACGCCTCCTGGGGTGACGAGGACAACCCGCCGGAGGTGCGGGCGCAGGTCGGCCTGTGGGCCCGGGCGCTTCAGCTGCACGTCGAGTCGGACGCGACCTATCTGCTGCTCGACCCGGCGGACGTGGGTCCGGACGGCGAGTGGGCGGTCCGGGAGTGGGCGGGCTGGCATGCCGCCGAGCCATGCAGGTATCCGTCGTTCGCGGCCTACATGGTCGCCATGCACCAGCAGTTCCACCACTTGGCCGCCGGGAGCCGGGGGCAGCGGACCATCGATTTCGTGAACGACACCACGCGTGAGCAGGACGCGGTGGTCGGTCGGGCCCGGACCTTGGCACTGCGCGGCGACTACGAGGAGGCTGCGCGCCTGCTGACGGATGCCGCGAAGTACGGCCGACCCCATGCGGACGAACTCCTGGACCAGATAGCGAGGTTGGGCGGTGTGTTCGGCGTCCGGCGACCGCAACCGCTGCCCTGCGACTCGGCCTTCCTGTCCGATCTCCTTCCGCTCGCCGCCGCCGAGCTCCGCGACAGCGGTCGTGGGGCGGATGGCCGGCTCTTCGCCCACCCCGAGTTCTTTCCCGATACGGCGCGGGCCGCGGCGGACATCCTGCGCGAGATGGAAGCGGGGACCTGGCGCTACGCCCCGGGCGGCGCGTTCGGCGAGGCCGTCGACGAGGCCCGGGAGAAGGCACGTTGGGGCGACGCCGACACCGCCTGGCGCGTCCTGCGTGCCGCCCTTCCGTGCTGGGAGTCGCTCGGCCCCGACCACATCGCGCCGCTGGGCCTGCTCGCCGACCCCGTCCTCGCCATGGTGCTCACCCCTGAGCGGCGTCTGGAACTCCTCGCCACACCACGCGGTGGTGAGCAGGGCCACATGCCGAGTCCCACCGGCGACCTGGACCCGGGCGGGCTGTCCTGGCTGGTCCGCCCCGATGGCTTGGGCCATGGCCGGCGGTCCGGCTTCCGGTTCGTCCTGGTCGAAGGGGTCGCGCCCGCCGAACTGCCGGAGCTGATCGGATCCAGCACGGTGCTGGCCCCGCCTCAGCGCACGTGGGACATTCACCATCCACCTGGCCTGCGGCAGCCGTCCCAGCGTGACGACAGGGCGCTGTTGAGCGTCGGACGCGCGGCACCCGGCTGGAGCTTCGGCATCGACGTGGAGCTCCATCCCTTCGTCGCGGATCGGCTGGTCTCGCCCGCCCCGGCCGCATCGACGCGCGGCGGCCACGCGATCGTGGTGTGGTACGAGCCACGCCCGGGAGCCGAGGTCTTCCACCTTTCGGTGGCCCGGGCCGGGGATCTTCTGTATGCCTTCACCGTGCGAGCAGGTGCGGTCGCGGAGGTCACCGGCGCTCTCCCCGCCGAGCTCGTCCCGCACGCACTCGGCTTCACCAACCCCGGCGAACAGGCCCAGCGGGCCGCGGCGGCCCGTGCGCTGGACGTCGTCGCCGGGCGCCACGGCCTCACGCTGCCGCGGCTGGCCCTGACCCAGGGCCGGCTGCACTCCTTCGAGTCGGTGTCCTGGTCGCGACCGCCGGGCCCCGGGGACTTCTGCTGGACGGCTGCCAGCGACTGACCACGCCCCTGGGTCGAGCTCCAATTTCCCTATGGAGAGGCCCCGTTGAGGGTCCGTGGCCGCCGCCTTGACGTGTCGGGCTCAGTCGTCCGTGTCGGAGACGGTCGCGCTGACCGGTGTGCCCGCCTCGATCGTGCGGCTGACGGTGCACAGGCGGTCGTGCGAGGTCTTCACGGCGCGGGGGAGGATCGCCCGGGCGCGATCCCCGGACGGCCCTTCCGGGAAGGTGACGGAGAAGGTGACGTCGAGGTCCGACATCCGGTTGCCGTCCTCGTCCTCGACCTTGTTGCCCTTGACCGTGACGGTGAACGTCGCCGGATCGGCGTGACGGCTCGTGGCGACCTCGACGTCGGCCGCGGTGCAGCCGCCGATCGCCGCAAGGAAGAGCTCGACCGGTGTGAAGTCGGTACCCGAGCCGGTGCCGAATTCCAGCGTGCCTTCGCGGGCGTTGGTCGCGGTGAACCGGCCGGAGCCGGATCGCTCGATGGTGAGGGAGCGCAGCGAATCGTCAGTCATGGCGACGACGGTAACCGCGGGCCCACACCGGAGGAGGGAGCCCCGCCGCACCGCGGCGGGGCCCGCGACCGCGGCCTCAGTCGCCGGGCGCGCCCGGACCGTAGGCCGCCGCGATGTCCTCGGAACCGGCCCACTTGCTGTAGGTGGGCGACTGGGGCCAGCCGTCGGGGGAGTCCTGCCACTCCTCCTGGCGGCCGTAGGGAAGCGCATCGATGAGGGAAAACGTGTGGCCTAGCTGCTCGACGCCGCGGCCGGTGGTGTGCCAGGTGCGGTAGACGGTGTCCCCGTCGCGCAGGAAGACGTTGACCGCGAAGCCCCCGCCGGGCGGAGCGCCGACGTCCGCGCCGAACGGGCTGTTCGCCGTGGAGTACCAGGCCATCTTGTTGCCGACCCGGCGCTTGTACGCGAGGGCCTCGTCGATCGGCCCCTGGGTGACGATGACGAACCGGGCGTCGTAGGCGGCCAGGAACTCCAGGCGGGTGAACTGCGAGGTGAACCCCGTACAGCCCGAGCACTGCCACTTCTTGCCGGAGAACCACATGTGGTTGTAGACGATCAGCTGGGGCCTGCCGTCGAAGACGTCCGCGAGGCGCACCGGTCCCTCCTCCCCTTCGAGGGTGTAGTCGGGCATCTCCACCATCGGCAGAGCGCGACGCTGGGCGGCGATGGCGTCGAGCTGCCGGGTGGCGGCCTTCTCCTGTACGCGCAGCTCGTCGAGCCGACGCTGCCAGGTCTCGGCATCGACGACGGGCGGCAGTGCCTGATCGGTCATGGGTTCCTCCGGAGTCACGGCGGGGTACGGCGGGCCTGTACAGCCCCTAGGTAGGGACCGCTCTGATAGGTGGACCGCGCCCGGCCGCGTATCTCATCGCTGCCGTCGCATTCATTCGACACCGAGCCGCGCGTGATCCGGCCAATCTCCGAGCCGGTCGGCGACGAACCACAGGTGACCGATTGTGTTCCGGGGTGAAGGTGATGACGGACCAGGAGTTCGAGGCTCTAATGGCGCAGGCGAAGGCCGCCGCCCGACAGGCCGGCTTTCCCGCACCGCCGCCCCCCGAGGACGAGGACTACACCCATCGCAGCCAGCACGCCGAGTTCGGCGCCGCAGCGCATTGACCGCGCGTGCAGTACTCCCCACGTGCAGTACCGTCGGGCCCCCGTGGAGCAGCCCCCACGCGCGCTGCTGGCCGCCTGGACGGGCGATCAGCCCGCGCGAGCGGCCCGCACGACCAATCCCCTGCGAAGGGACCTGCGAGGGGCCCCACCGCGACCATCTGTACGCCCCGCAGCAGAGAGGCAGCCCTGCCCGATGAGCCACGTACCGCCCATGGACACCGACCCGCTCGCGCCGAGGGGAGGTGCCGCGGGAAGGGTGGTCTGGAGGAAGTCACCGAGGGCCCTCGCCCGGCTGCTTTCCGGCTCCGGCGCGGCGCCCGAGGCGGTCGTCCTGGTCCTGCACGGCGGGCGCTCGGAAGCGCTGACCCCGCCGCCACGCCTCAACCTCCCCGCCGCCCGCATGCGCCCCTTCAGCTCGCAGATCGCCGGGGCGAGCCGCGCCCACCGTGTGCTCGTGGGGGAGGTGCGCTATCGCTACCGCGGGTGGAACGGGGCCCGTGGCGACGCCGCCCGGGACGCGCGCGAGGCCTTGGCGGAGGTGGGCCGCACGGTGGGCGACGACGTCCCCGTGGTCCTGGTCGGGCACTCCATGGGCGGGCGGGCCGCACTGCTCGTCGCCGGACATCCTCAGGTGCGAGGCGTGGTGGCCCTGGCCCCCTGGTGCCCGCCCGGCGAGCCGGTGGCCCACCTCGCCCACCGGCGGGTCGTGGTGCTGCACGACGAGAGCGACCGGGTGACTTCGGCCCGGCAGTCGTGGGCGTTCCTCGACCGAGCGGGTCGGGCCGGCGCGACGACCGAGGCCATCAGCATGCCCAGCGGCGGTCACGCCATGGTGCGAGGCGGCCGCGCATGGCATCGCACCACCGCGGCCGCCGTGCTGGACATGCTCGAACTACCGCCCCGGCAGGGCCACTTGAGGCCACGCTGAGACGGACGACGCCCCACCGGGCCGATCTCCGGACCGCAACGGCTCCCGGGAGGGCAAGGGGGTGTCGCTTGATACCTGATACTCCCCAATGTCTGCTGAATGTCTCCTGGCGGGTAAATGTCTACTGACAGGTAGAATAAATCGGGCGAAAGCGGCAATCCGCATGTGCCCGGGCCTCGAATCATGGGTATGGCGTGGGCTTCTCTCCGCCCGGTCACGTCCCTCGGGCACGCGGCAGACAGTCGCGGGGAAGCCAGGATCCGTCCGCTCGTCCGGTCGCTTCCGCGCCTTGGCCAAGGAGGAACCATGGACACCAGCCGTATTCGGCGCACAGTGCTCGCGGGTGCTGCCGCCGTCGTACTCCCTGCCTCGCTCATCGCCCTCGCCCCGGCGGCGTTCGCCGACAGCACTCCAGGCCCCTTCGGGACGGCCTGTGCGGGTGTGCCCAAGGGCGGTGCGGGCAGTTTCGCCGGTATGGCCAAGGACCCGGTCGCGACGGCCGCCTCCCACAACCCGGCCCTGTCCACTCTCGTCACCGCGGTGAAGAAGGCCGGTCTGGTGGACACCCTGAACAACGCGAAGAACATCACCGTCTTCGCGCCCACCAACGACGCCTTCAACAAGATCCCGAAGGCTCAGCTGGACAAGGTGCTGAACGACAAGGCCATGCTGACCAAGATCCTCACCTACCACGTGGTGGGCCAGAAGGTCACCCCCGACCAGCTGGCGAAGGGCAGTTTCAAGACCCTTGAGGGGAGCACCCTGAAGACCACGGGCTCCGGCACCTCGTACAAGGTCAACGCCAGTGCCTCCGTCGTCTGCGGCAACGTGCCGACGGCGAATGCCACCGTCTACATCATCGACAGCGTGCTGATGCCCGGCATGCCCGGCATGCCCGGCATGTCCGGCAAGTAGGAGCCGAGCCGCCGCACATCGCGTGCGGCTCCACACCCCCACGTCCCCCAGCGCCCCGAACCGGGCCTGGGGGACGTCGCCGTGAGAGCGCGGCCCGGTGCGGAGCCGGCGACGGTGATCCCGGGGCATCCCGCCACGGTGACCCCCGGGGCATCCCGCCACGGTGACCCCCGGGGCAATCCGGCGGCGGCACGGTGACGAATCAAGGGGGCAGGAGGTCGCGACAGCCGGCCTTCGTTTCCCGAGAGCGGGCCGCCATGTTGGTACTGATCCTGATCGGACTCCTGGGCGGGCTGATCACCGCGGTGTCACCGTGCATCCTGCCGGTCCTGCCCGTGGTGTTCCTGGCGGGCGGCCCCGCGGCGGACACCGGGCCCCGCCCGGGCGAGGGGAAGGCCGAGGAGCCGGCACAAGGTGCCACCGGGGCCACGAGCACGCTCGTGGCCGACCCCGAAGCGGCTCCCCGGCGCACGCGCAACCGGCGGCCCTACGCGGTGGTCGCGGGCCTGGTGCTCAGCTTCAGCTTCTTCACGCTGCTCGGCGTCACCCTGCTCTCGGCCCTCGGGCTGCCGCAGGACATCCTGCGTTATGTCGGCCTGGGCCTGCTGGTGCTGATCGGGTTCGGGCTCATCTTCCCGCCCATCGAGCGGCTCCTGGAGAAGCCGTTCGCCCGCCTCCCGCAGCGGCAGGTCAACAAGGGCGGCAGCGCGTTCGTCCTCGGCCTCGGACTCGGACTCCTGTACGTGCCGTGTGCCGGGCCCGTCCTGGCGGCGATCACGGTGGCCGGAGCGCGAGGGCGGATCAGCGGTGAGATCGTCGAGCTGACGGTCTCGTTCGCCGTCGGCACGGCGATCCCGCTGCTCGCCTTCGCGCTCGCGGGACGACGCGTGGCCGAGCGCGTCGCGGCCTTCCGCACCCGGGCCCGCGCATTCCGCATGGTCGCCGGTGTGCTGATGGTCGCCCTCGCGTTCGCCCTGGCGTTCAACGTCACGGACGCCGTCCAGCGTGCCCTGCCCGACTACACATCGGCGGCGCAGAAGAAGGTCGAGGACAGCGACACGGCCCGCCAGCAGCTGTCCGGGCTCTACGACAACTCCAACAAGGAGCTGTCCCGCTGCGAGGACGGCATCGGCCAACTGCGCTCCTGCGGCAAGGCTCCCGCCATCGACGGCATCGCCAAATGGCTCAACACCCCCGGCGGAGCGCCCATCGACCTCGCGGCCCAGCGCGGCAAGGTCGTACTCATCGACTTCTGGACCTACTCCTGCATCAACTGCCAGCGCAGCCTGCCGCACATCGAGGCGTGGAACGCCGCGTACAAGGCGTACGGGCTCGAAGTGATCGGCGTGCACTCACCGGAGTTCCCCTTCGAGAAGGACCCGGGCAACGTCGCGAGCCAGGCCAGGAAGCTCGGCGTGACCTACCCGGTCGCCCTCGACAACAAGCTGACCACCTGGGACAACTACCGCAACCGCTTCTGGCCCGCCAAGTACCTCATCGACGCCGACGGAACGGTCCGCTACTTCAAGTTCGGCGAGGGGCAGTACGACCAGACCGAGAACCTGATCCGCACGCTCCTGAAGCAGGCCGACCCGAAGGTGCAACTGCCGCCCAAGACCGGCCAGAAGGCCGACGTCCTGACCGCGGACCGCACCCCGGAGACGTATCTGAGCAATCTGCGCATCCAGGGCTACGTCGGAACCGCGCTCGTCGACGACAGGCCGGCCACCTACCGCTTCCCGGCCACCATCCCGCTCAACAGCCTCTCCCTGGACGGTACGTGGACGGCGGGATACGACCACTTCACCGCCGGTGAGAACGCGCGCCTCGCCTTCACCTACCGGGCCAGGAACGTCAACCTGGTCCTGGGTGGCGACGGGCCGGTGACGGTACTCGTCAACGGCAAGGTCACCAAGACCGTACAGGTGCACGGCGCGCCCTCCCTGTACGCCCTCGTCAACGACGACAAGCCCGCCCGGGCGAACCTCGAACTCCGCGTGGCCCCGGGAGTGGAGGGCTACGCCTTCACCTTCGGCTAGCCGAGGGCCGCGGGGGCCGGTGCGGGCATCGAGGCCGGTGCCCGCACCGGCCGCGGTCGTCCGCCGGCGCACGGGGCGGCGGAGTCACGCGTCAGGGGCGCCCGTAGGCTGGCGGTGTCCGCCGCGGGTGCGGAAGCCGGCCCGTCGGCGGAGCGCCCGCCCGGCAGCCAAGACCAGGTCCGCCGGTCGAGACTTCGTCCGCCGGCCAAGAACCCGTCCGCCAGTCAAGAACCCGTGCGGCAGACCCTCGTGTGTCCGCCGGCCAAGAGAAGGCAGCAGCCAGCCCCCGATGTCTCCGCGCCTGCCACGCCCCCGCGTTCTCGTCCTCGCCCTCGTGCTCTGCCTCGGCGCGGGAGGAGCCGCCTGGTACGCGCTGCCCGAGCACGACGACGGGCCGGGACCCGTCGCCATCAGGGTCGACCAGGGCGGCTATGCCGGCCAAGAGCCCAAGGCCGCCTTCGCGATGGGGCCGCGGGACAAGCTGGCCGGGGCGCACTTCGAGGTGGTCGACGAGGCCGGGCGGGCCGTACTCGACGGCGCTCCCGGCCCCCGTACGGGATCCTGGAACCGGGCGTACGACACCGTGCGGCCCCTCGACCTGTCCGCCCTCACCAAGCCCGGCACCTACCGGCTGCGCCTGACCGGCACCGCCGACGCCGTCTCGCCCCGGTTCACCGTGGCGCCGGCGGGCGAGCTCATGAAGAACCTGGCGGCCGACAACGTCCGCTTCTTCCAGGCGCAGCGCGACGGCGCCGACATCGTTCCGGGCGAACTCGGCCGCAAACCCTCCCACCTCGCGGACCGCTCGGCGCAGGTGTACGCCACGCCCCACTACAACGACGACGGCACCCGGCTGACTGCCCCGCTGCGGAGGACAGGGCAATCCGTCGATGTGTCGGGAGGGTGGTTCGACGCGGGGGACTACCTCAAGTTCACCCACACCGCGTCCTACGCCACGGACGAACTGCTTCTCGCGCAAAGGGCGTTGCCCGACACCCCCGGGCTCGCGGCGGAGGCCCGGCACGGCCTGTCCTGGCTCGACAAGATGTGGGACGGCCGCACCCGAACGCTCTACGCGCAGGTCGGCCTGGGCGCCGGCGACAAGAAGCTGCACGGCGACCACGACGTGTGGCGCCTGCCGGAGGCGGACGACGCCCGGCAGGCGCAGGACGGTGACGCGGACCAACTGGTCGCACTCCGGCCCGTCTTCCGCGCCAACCAGCCCGGCGCGCCCATCAGCCCGAACCTGGCCGGCCGGGTCGCCGCCGCCTTCGCGCTGGCCGCACAGATCGACGCGGCCCATGATCCGGCCGGCGCCCGGCAGTGGCTGGGCAAGGCCGTCGCCGTCTACGGCCAGGCCGACACGCACAGCCCCCACCGACTGGTGACCACCTTCCCGCACGCCTTCTACAGCGAGGACTCCTGGCAGGACGACATGGAGTTCGGCGCCGTCGAACTCGCGCTGGCCGCACAGCGGTTGGGAGACGACAGGGCCGAGGAGTGGCACACGCAGGCCGGCAAATGGGCGCGCGCCTACCTGTCCTTTGGCAGTCCCGGCACACTCGACGTCTCCGACGTGAGCGCGCTCGCCCACGCGGACCTGCTGCGCCTGGGCCCCTCGGACGCGGTCGCCGCCGACCTGCGAAGGCAGCTCGCCGACGGCGAACGCCGTGCCGCGAAGGACCCCTTCCGCGCCGGAGCGGTCTACACGGACTTCGACGCCGTGCCGCACACCTTCGGCCTCGTGGCCACGGCCGCCCTCTACGCCAAGGCCACCGGCGACCACCGCTTCGACGCCTTCGCCGGGCAGCAGCGGGGCTGGGCGCTCGGCGCCAACGCCTGGGGGACGAGCTTCATGATCGGCACCGGCGAGGTGTTCCCGCACTGCCCGGCCCATCAGGTGGCCAACTTGGCGGGCAGTCCCACCGGCCGGGGCGCGCTGTTGCGGGGCGCGGTCGTCAACGGGCCCAACGGGGCCAAGAAGCTCTCCGGCGACGAGACCCTGGAATCGACGCGCCCGTGTGCGGCGGGCGACGCCGAGTGGAAGCGGTTCGACGGCAAGGGCGCCCGGTACGTCGACCGGGTGGGAGCCTGGCAGACGGTCGAGCCCGCCGACGACTTCGGCTCGACGGCACTCCTGGCCTTCGCCCTGTCCGGCGCCACGACATGACGACCGGCGGGCAGCGGCACTCGACCGCGTGAACCGCCCGGCGGGGCGCGGAGGAGCGTGACGAGGTCGCGGCACGACGCTTGTTGGCGCCGCGGACGCGCCCTACGGTGACGCCATGACCTCGGACCGCGGCGCCAGCCCCATGCTCGGCACAGGTCCGAGGGCGGCAGATGCGAGGGCGGCCGGGGCGCGGCCTGCCGATCGGGCCGAGCACCTGCTCGGCTCCGGTGGACGGTTGGTGGTCCACGGCCCCTGGGGGTCGGGAAAGTCCGTGGTGCTCTCGGAGCTGGCCCGGCGAGCCGTCGAGGACGGTGTGCCGGTGCTGCGGATGGCCGCCGCCCCCGGGGACCAGGATCTCGCGTATGCCGCGCTCGCCACCCTGTTCGTCGTCCGGCCGCGGGCGATGGCCGAAGCCGTGGTGGAAGACAAGCGCGGAGCCCTCGCCGCCGCCATCGGACGTGCCGGGCCGCGGGGCGTGGCCGGGGACCCGCTCGCGGTTCGTCTCGCCCTGACGGACCTCTTCGCCTCCCTGACGCGGGACGGTCCTCCGCTCCTGCTGATCGACGACGCGCTGTGGCTCGACGCGGCGGGTGCCGAGGCGCTCGGGCACGCCCTGCGTGCCCCGGCTGCCGAACGGTTGAGAGTGGTCGTCGCCGAGCGCGGCTGTCACGAGACGTCGCTCGCGGGCCGGCTGTGCGGCGATCACGCGATACGGCTGCCGCTCGAACCGCTCACCGTCGACGACGTGGCGGACGTTCTCAACTCCCATGGTCTGCCGCATGGTTGGGCCTTGAAGGTCCATCGGTACACCGGGGGCAACCCGGCGTTGGTGCGGGCGATGGTCATCGGGCAGCTGCGTCACCGGCCGGATCCCCGGGGCCGCGTCGCACCAACGGTGCCGGACACGGTGGGTGCCGCCGCCGACGTATGGCTGGGCACCGTGGGCCCCCGGACACGGGCGACACTTCTGACCGCCGCCCTGGCGCACCGCCCGACCCCCGCCCTGCTGCGACGGGCCGGATGCGCGGATGCCACCGAGCGACAGCTCGCCGATGCGCGCAACGCCGGGATCGTACGGATCGGACCGACGGGCGTCGTCGAGTTCGCAGCGCCGGCGCTGCGGCACGCGGCCGCGCACAGCATGACGCGTTCCGGCTCGGCCGCCGCTCATCGGGCACTGGCCGCAGCGGCGGACGACCCGGTGTACGCCGTCCGCCACCGTCTCCTGGCCTCGGACGCCTTCGACCGCGCACTCGCGGAATCGGGAGAGCGGGCGGCGCGGCAGGCCGGTTCGCGCGGCGAGCGGGCGCTGGCCGCGGAGCTCCTGCTCCTGTCCGCCGACCGCACCCCCGCCGAGCATCGCGGGGACCGCATGCGCCGCCTCGCGGCTGCCGCCTCGCACGCGGCGGCGAGCGGCAGCTTCGATCTGGCCGTGCGGGTCGCCGACGCGGTGCGAGCAGCCGGGGCGGGCCGGGTGGAACAGGTCGGGGCGCTCCTCGCGGTGATCGACGCGGGCGGTCAGGCCATGGCAGAACTGGACGACATCATCGCGCGGGCCCGTGAACGGGCGGGCGACGACCCCGCACTCCTCGCGGCCGTCCAGCTCCGGGTCGCCGTACGGACGAACCTGTGCGACGGACTGCCGGGCAGCGCCCGCGCGGCCGCCGACCGTGCGGTGCGGATGGCCCGCGACGGGGGCGACCTCGCGCTCGAAGCCGCGGCCCTCGCCATGCGGGCCCGCATGGAGCGGATCACCGGGCACCCCGGCTCCACCCGGACCCTGGCCACCGCGCTCGCCCTCGCGGTGCCCGCCGAGCGGGTCGGCATCCGCAACAGCCCGCAGTACCTGGCCGCGCGGCACGCCGTGTTCGACGACCGGCTCGGCTTCGCCCGCGAGGAGCTGCTGCGGCTGCTGCCGCTCGCCGAGCGCACCGGCGACGCGGAGGACCTGCAAGAGGTGCTGCGCAGTCTGGCCGAGGTCGACGCGCGCTCGGGGGCGTGCGTACAGGCACTGGAGTGGAGCGAACGGGCCCTGAGCCAGTGCGCCGGAGCGGGCCTGTCACCGGGGCCGGCCTCCTACACGGCGGCCCTCGTCCAGAGCGCCGGGGGAAGCTTCGCCGAGGCCGCCGCACACGCCGCGCGGGGCGTGCGCGTCTCGCGGGAGGAGCGCGATCTGGTCTTCACCTCGCGCAACCTGTTCGCACTGGGGACCGTACGCCTGATCACCGGGCGTCCGCACCAGGCGGCCGAGGCCCTGCGCGAGGTGGCCGCTCTGGAAGCGGAACAACAGGTGCGCGACGCGACGGCACTGCGCTGGCAGCCCGAGCTGATCGAGACACTGGTGGCTCTGGGACGCATGGACGAGGCCCGGACCCTGCTGGCACGGGTACGGCGGGCCATGGGCTCCTCGGCGCTCAGCACCGGCGCGGGCGCGGCGCTGGCCAGGGCCGAGGCCACGTACCGCGACCGGACCGGCGAACCGGAACCGGCCCGTGCCCTGCTGGACACCTCGCTCGTCCAATTCCGGGCCCTGGGGCTCCAGTTGGAGGAGGGTCGCACTCTCCTCCACCTGGCCCGCCTCGAACGCGGACGGCGTCGGCAGGCCGCCGCACGGGAGGCGGCGCACCGTGCCCACGCGCTCTTCGCCCGCATCCACGCCCACCCCTGGGTCGCTCTCCTGAGCACTCCGGCCGCCCCCGTCGCCGGCCCGCTGACCGACGCGGAGGCCGGACTCGCGGCGATCGTGGCCGAGGGGGCGACCAACCAGGAAGCCGCGAACCGCCTCCACCTGTCGGTGAAGACGGTCGAGGCCATGCTGAGCCGCATCTACCGCAAGCTCGCCGTCCGGTCACGGACCGAACTCGGGCCCGCCCTGCGGAGGTTGGAATCCTCTCGATGACGTGGGGCGGCAACTCGGGCCGCCGCCGCGCGCTGCGCTCAGGTCACGGTCCACTGGAAGGACGTGCTGCCGCGCGTGCCGTTGGCCTCGGTCGCGGTCACGGTGACCGCGGTCGTGCCCCTGGCGGTCGGCGTGCCGGAGACCAGGCCGGTCTTCGCGTCGATGCTCACGCCCGCGGGCAGTCCGGTGGCGCCGAAGGTCACGGCGCCGCCGTCACTGGCCTTCGCCCGAATGGTGAAGGAGAAGATCCAGTACCCGACCCAACTCGACTGGTTTCCGGGGCTGTTGACGGTGACCGTGCCACTGCCGCCCGCCGGGTTCACCGTCCATCCGAAGGACGCGCTGCCTGCGGCCTTCGACTGGTCGGTGGCCGTGACCGTGACCTGGTAGGTGCCGGCCGCCGTGGGGGTGCCGGAGATCAGACCGGTGGCGGAGTCGATGGTGAGGCCGGCCGGAAGCCCTGTCGCGGTGTAGGTCAGGGTGGCGCCGGAGGTGGTGTCCGTGGCGGCCATCTGGAGGCGGGCGGGGCTCGCGACCGTGCCTGTCTGGTCACCGGGGTTGGTCACGGTCACGGCGCCGCCGGGCGCGCCGCCGGTGGCGAGCCGCACACCCAGGTCGCTCAGCGCGTTGGTGACCGGGTAGAAGCTGCTCACGGTGTCACTGCCGCCGCTCACCACGCCGAGCGCCGTCGAGCCGTCGTACAGGCCGCCGCCGCTGTCGCCGGACTGGGTGAGGTTACCGGTCTGGATCAGGTGGTTGACCACCACACCGTTGTCGTAAGTGACAGTCTGGTCGACCGCGTTGACGGTGCCGCAGGTGGTGCCGGAGGTCGCCCCGTTCTTGCACACGCTCTCGCCGACCCGTGCCGTGCCGACCTTGGTGAACGTGGTGGTGTCGGGGGTCAGGGCGTTGGTCACGAGGCTCGCGTCGGTGCCGTTCGGACCGACCTTCACGGTCTTGCCGATGAAGTCGCCCGCGGGCGTCTGCCATCCGTTGGCGGCCTTGCAGTGGCCGGCCGTCAGCACGTAATTGTTCTGCCCGTCCGTGACGTTGAAGCCGATCGAGCACCAACTGCCGGTATTTCCGACCACCTGGAGCTTGTCGCCGGTGTGCGTGGTGCTCTGCTGCACCATCCTGCCCCTGGTGTGCTCGACGCGGACCGTACTGCCGAGGGCGGTCGCCTTCGCGAGCAGTCGTTCCAGGTCCGGGCCATGCGCCGCGTCGCTGACGGTGAGGACGACCTGCCCGGCCGCCGGGTCAAGTCCGTAGGCCGTGTTGGGCACGGCGGGCAGGGCGGCCAGTTCGGACCTGGCCACCTCCGACCGTGCCGGGGCGTGTGACGGTCGCGCGGGGGCGTCGGAGCCCTGGGCCGCGAAGGCCGGCGGCACGGACAGCGCCGCGGCAGCGGCCGCCACACACAGTGCGGCGGCGCCGGCGCGTCTGGATATGTTCATTCCACACCTCTCGAAGGTCGGGGAGAGCGGTGCGGACATACTCGATCCGCCCAGGAGGGCGTGGCATCGGGGAAATCCCTTGTGCTTGGCGGCGACGGGACGAGGGGGGGCGGAGCGCCCCGCCCGCGGGAGGGGATGAAGAATGGACCGACAGGGATCCATCCACGACGGGAGTTCTTCCATGAATCCGTGTGCCACCGGCCGGCGCGTCCTGGTCAGCGGTGCCTCACGAGGACTCGGCCGCGCCGTCTGCAAGGCCTTCGCCGCCAACGGTGACCGGGTCGCCGTGCACTACGGCTCGCGCGAGGACGAGGCGAGGGCGACGCTGGAGTCGCTGGAGGGGGAGGGGCACGGACTCGTCGGGGGCGACCTGTCGGACCCGGCGGGGGCGGCGGGCGTGGAGTCCGCGGCGGCCGAACTGCTCGGCGGTGTCGATGTGCTGGTCAACAACGCGGCCGTGAACCTGCCCCATCCACTCGCCGAGACCTCGTACGAGGAGTGGGTGGACGTGTGGCAGCGGCACGTCACGGTGAACCTGCTGGGCACGGCCCATCTCAGCTACCTCGTGGGGCGCCGGATGATCGAGCAGGAGACGGGCGGCCGGATCATCAACATCGGTTCGCGCGGCGCGTTCAAGGGCGAGCCCGACCATCCCGCGTACGGCGCCACGAAGGCGGCCGTGCACGCGCTCGGCCAGTCGCTCGCCGTCTCGCTGGCCCCGTACGGGATCGGTGTCGCCTCCGTCGCCCCCGGCTTCTTCGACACCGAACGGGTGGCGCCCCGCCTGGACGGGGCCGAAGGCGCGGCGATCCGGGCGCAGAGCCCGTTCGGCCGGGTGGCGTCGGCCCGGGAGATCGCGGCGGCCGTGCTGTGGCTGGCCTCGCCCGAGGCCGAGTGGGCGTCGGGCGCGGTCCTCGACCTGAACGGGGCGTCCTACCTCCGTACGTGACGCAGGGCGCTGCGCGGCGGGTCCAGCCACCCGGAGGCACTGGCCGGTGTCCTCGGCACCATCCCCGCCCGTGGGCCGGCACGACGGACGACATGGCCGACGCCCTTGTGTACCTGCTGACCACCCGCGGCTCCTCCCTCACCGTTCACCGGGCAGCAACTCATCGTCGACGCGGACCACTTCACGGGGCGATCGCCCCCACCCCCATCGCCAGCCGCCCACACGCCGACGCACCCTGCCCACGTCGTGTGCCGCCCACCGATCCGCTGTGCCCCTGGACGCGCTCTTCTCCGAGGCACTCGCGCTGCGTACGGTGACGTCATGACGCCCCGTACCGGACGCGCCGTCGTCCTGGAGGAGTTCAACGCCCCATTGAAGCTACGGGAGTTCGCGCTGCCCCCGGCCCCGGACGGCGGCATGATCGTCGCGTGCGGCTACGGCGGTGTCTGCGGCACCGATCTGCACTTGCGGCAGGGGCACCTCGATATCCCGGTCCCGCTCGTCCTCGGCCATGAAGGCCTGGGCGTCATAGGGGAGTTGGGTGCCGGTGCGCACCGCGACGCCACCGGAGCGCCGCTCGCGGTCGGTGACACGGTGATGTGGGCCTCCTCCATCGCCTGCGGTGTCTGCCCGCCCTGCCGGCTGCACCGCGAACCGACCCTGTGCGAGCAACGCCGCACCTACGGCGTCAACCGCGCCGTCGACAGTGGTCCGGAGCTCTCCGGAGCGTGGGCCGACCACATCGTGCTACAGCCCGGCACCGCCGTCATCAAGGTGCCCGACGGCATCGACCCGCTCGCAGCCATGTCGCTGGCCTGCGCCGGGCCCACCGTGGCCCACGCCCTGTACGAGCGGCGGCCGGTGCGGCTGGGCGAGAGCGTGGTGGTGCAGGGCAGCGGGCCCGTCGGCCTCGCGGCGGCCGCGTTCGCGCAGCTGGCAGGGGCCGCGCAGGTCATCGTCGTCGGCGGACCGGCCGGCCGCCTTGACCTGGCTGCCGCCGCCGGCATCGGCGACATCCATCTGAACATCGCCGACGCCGACGACCCCGATGAGATCCTGCGCGAGGTACGGACAGCCACCGGCGGGGACGGCGCCGACCTGGTAATCGAGTGCGCCGGGGTGCCGGTCGCCGTCGGACAGGGTCTCACCCTCGCCCGCCGGGGTGGCAGCTACCTCATCATCGGCCAGTACACGGACGCCGGGGACACCCTGATCAACCCGCACCAGATCGTCCACCGGCAGCTGGACGTCATCGGCTCCTGGGCCTTCACCGGCGCCCATCTCGTCGAATACGTCCGCCTGCTGCCGGCCCTCACCACCCGGTTCGACCTGGCGAGCCTGGTGACACGGTTCCCCCTGGAACAGCACACCGAAGCGCTCAGCGCGGTCGCCGAAGGGTCGGTGATGAAGGCGGTGCTCACCTCCTGACACCCACCCCACAGGCTCACTTCCTGACGCACCGCCCTCCGCGATACGCGGGTGACCGGTGAAGGCGACGGCCCGACAGCAGCCCACCGGCGCGCGATCGGGCCGTCGCCGCTGCCCGCGCGTGCCGTCCGCCCACGCCGCACCGGCTCAGCCGACCAGCGACCCCAGCGCCGATTCCGTCGCCCGGTCGTCAGGAAGATAGGCGAGCAGATGGTGGCCCGGCTCGTCGACCGCTGCGAGTTTGACGTACCGCAGACGCAGATCACCGGCCACCGGATGACGGAAGTGACGTACGGCGGGATGGAAGGCCGAGGTCTCGCGATGTCCGTACCAACGCGCCGCATCCGGGTCGGCGAGCAGCTCCGCGGTGATCTCGGCATACCGGCCGTCCTCAGGATGCCGGGCCGCCTTCGCCCGGAACTGGCCCAGCAGGCTCCGCGCCTCGTGCTCCCAACTGGCCAGCAGTGTGCGGGCGGGCGGCCAGCGGAACACCAGCCACAGCAGATTGCGCTGCTTGGGCGCCAGCCGTGCCAGATCGGTGAGCAGTGCCGTGTACCCGGAGTTCCAGGCCAGCAGGTCCCAGTGCGGGTCGAGCACCACGGCCGGGTTCGGCGCCAGCGACTCCACCAGGGACAGCAGGTTGCGCGACACCCACCCCGGCGGCTGCTCCGCCGGAGCGGCCTGCGCCACGAAGGACATCACGTGCGCGGTCTCGTCCGCGTCGAGGTGCAGCGCCCGTGCCACCGACCTGAGCACCTGCTCCGACGTACGCACACGCCCCTGCTCCAGCCACGCGTACCAGCAACTGCTGATCCCCGCCAGCGCCGCCACCTCTTCGCGCCGTAGCCCGGGGGTACGCCGCCGTGGTGAACCGGGGAGCCCCACATCGGCCGGCGCCAGCCGCTCACGCCGAGAGCGCAGAAACGCGCCCAACTCGCGGTCCGGGCCGTTGACTCCTCCGCCGCTCATCCTCGCTCCCCCTTGCACCGCGGACGTCCACCCGGGGGGTGTGCAACACGCCCTCAGGGTGTGAGCAAGGGTAATCGGCTGGGGCGCCGCCTTGATCGCCGGCGGTGGTGAGCTGGAGCTGCCGGTTCGTCAGCACCGGCAGGCACGCCACAAGGAGCCCCATGGACACCACCGACTCGGCACGCACCACCCCCGCACCCCTCGCGATCCCACCCGAACCCTCGCTTTTCGGCGCCTCGCCGCGGCTGCTGCGCGCCGCCGGATTCGTCAGCAACTTCGACCGCTTCTGCATCACCCCCATGCTGCTGCTCATCGGCACACAGCTCGGCGTCTCGCTGCCCACGGTGATGCTCGCGGCCAGCGGCTACTTCCTCGCCTACGGTCTGATGCAGCCGGTCTGGGGTCTGGCGAGCGACCGACTCGGCCGGGTGCGTGTGATGCGGATTTCCCTGGCAGGCGCCGCCGTCGCGGCACTCTGCTCGGTGATCGCGCCCGACGCGGCGGTGCTGATCGCGGCGCGCGTCGCGGCCGGCGCGTTCTTCGCCGCTTCCATCGCCGCATCCATCACGTACATCGGCGACACCGTCCCCGCCGCGGTCCGCCAACGCCCGCTCAGCGAACTGATGACCGCGTTCGCCCTGGGCACCGCCGCGGCCACCGTCGTCGCAGGCGCACTCGCGCATTACGTCGGCTGGCGGCTGGTCTTCGCCCTGCCCGGCCTGATCGCCGCCTATCTGGCCCTCGCCCTGCGCCGCCTGCCGGAGCCGCCGAGGGCGGCGCCCGGTGCTCTGCTCGCCCCGTTCAAGGTTGTTCTGCGGTCCCGTTGGCAGTGGTACGTCATGGCCGTCGCCATGCTCGAAGGCGCCGTCCTTCTCGGCTTCTTGACCTACATCGCGCCGGCCCTTGAGGCCCAGGGCGCCTCGGCGACCCTGGCCGGTGCGGTGTCCGCCCTGTACGGCGTGGGCTCCATGGCCGCGTCCCAGACGGTCAAGCGGCTGGTCGGACGCTGGACACCGGTGCGACTGATCGTGGCCGGCGGGGTGCAGATGGCCCTGGCCTTCGGCCTGGCCGCGTCCAGCCGATCGGTGCCCGCACTGGTGGCGTGCACGCTGCTGCTCGGCGGCGGCTGGTCGTTCATGCACTCCACGATCCAGTCCTGGGCCACCGGCCTGTCCCCGGCGGCCCGCGCCACCGGCGTCGCGATGTTCGGCCTGGCCCTCTACGTAGGCAGCGCTCTGGCCAGTGCCCTCGCCGCCGGGCCTGCCGAACACCAAGCGTACGGGGACCTGTTCCTGACCGCCGCGATCCTCACCGTCCCGCTGACGGTCGCTGCGGCCGTGGGACGTTCCCGCTACCGGAGCTGACCATTCCTGGATCTGGCCGAGGCGGCCAAGCTCGGCGGGGGCGAGCCGGGCGAGCCGGGCGCGGACAGGGCGGTTGCTTCTTCCCGCGTTCCCTGCCGAGCTTCAGCGCGGGCTGGGCGCAGTAGCTTGACGGCAGACGCCAGGGGCCGTGGCTCCTGGAAGGCGTGAGGCCGGGTGGGCCGGGGACATACCCCGTCCCAGGCATCCCCGTACTCCGCATCCAATACCTCGACCAGCCCGTCCCCGGTGAGCTCCCCGACCGGCCCCGCCGTCCGCTTCGACCAGCGGATCGCGGCCGCGATCCGCGCCGCCAGCGCCTCAACTCCGAGCCCTCGGGCCAGCGTCACGCTGTAGCCGGCGCTGGGTGGCCTCGCGTCACGAGACACGGTCTTCGTCGGGCTGGAGGTGGCGTTGGCCGGCACTGGGTGGATGGCTGCGAAGTGGTTGAGGCCGCGGTCGAGGAGGGCGGGCGTGGACCGCTTGCCGCGCGGGTGCTGCGAGCGGACCGTCCCAGTCCGCTCGCAGCCACTGGTGAGGCCCGCCGCCTCGGGCTGGGTGAACCCGTGTGCACCGGCGGCTGCTGCGGGTTCTTGACTGCGGTTGTGCAACGCTGCGGAGGGCTGGTGGTCTGGTCCGACGGGGAAGGGCCCCACAGCGATCGACTGCCGACCGATTTCCACTTCGACGCGGAGCAGTACGACGCCGAACTGGCCCGAGCTCTCGCGGACCGGTGGTGGGACATCTGCACGAGCCCTGCCCGGCACATGCCTACGCAAGCACGCCTCCCAAGGCAGCGGGCATCGCCCTACTGTCGTCGGGACGACCGAGCCAGGGTCCACGCGGCAGTGCCGGGTCCCGGGGACCGGCGGTGCTTGGGACCCGGCACTGGACGACGTTGATCAGGCCTCGACGCGCTCCTCGGACACGATCTGCTGACGCAGTTCCACGAGAGCCCGCAGCGCCTGGCTGTACATCTGGATGCTCTTCTCGTTGTGGCCGTCGACGGCGGTCTTGACCTCCTTGAACGTCTTGGCGATGACCTCGTCCAGGGTGTTCTTGTCGATGCCGTTCATGTTCTTGCTCCGTTCTGTGTAGGACTGGTCCGCCTCGGCCGACGGGCCGAGAGGTGATGCTCCGCGCCGGCGCGGGCCGGCCTCGGCTGTGCCGGACGCCGACAGTTGGACTTCGTTCCGAGCCGGGCCCGGAGCGACGTCGGGCGGAGTCGAGCCAAGCCGATGGAGAACCGGGTCCACGGCGTTGCTTCGTGGGTCGGTCCACCGCTCGCCACCGCCGGGGCCTGGCGCGGCACTGGTTATCCGTCCGGCCGGCAGGGCGGGCCCGCCACCGCCGGTGGCAAGGGCCGCGCCGCAGCGCCGGGCAGGCGGATTCCCGCAGTCACGCGGATGCGTCTGGGCATCAGGTCAACTCCTTTTCTTGCTTCTCTTGCGGGGACAGGTCGGGAGAGGTGCGTAGCCCGTGGTGCCTACGCAGGGCGGACCGGGCCGCGAAATAACCGCACATGCCGTGCACCGACGGCCCGGGTGGAGTGGCCGACGAGCAGAGGAACACGCCCGGCAGCGGTGTGGTGTACGGGTCCCGGCGCGCGGTGGGGCGTGCCAGTGACTGGCGCAGGGTCATGGCCCCGGACGCGATGTCACCACCCACGTAGTTCGGGTTGTACCTCTCGTATTGCATGGCCGAAAGCCCACGAGAGGCTATGACGGTGTCACTGAACCCGGGGGCGTACTCCTCGATGCGTCGGCGGATCAGGCCGACGGGATCGCGGGTGTCGCCGTTGGGGACGTGGGCGTAGGCCCAGACGGGCCGCTTGCCGCCCGAAGTGCGGGAAGGGTCGGTGACGGCCGGGTCCACGACCAGTACGAAGGGGGCGTCGACGCGTTCTCCGGCGGCGGTGGCGGCTTCGGTGCGGACGATCTCGGCGTGGGTGCCGCCGAGGTGCACCGTGCCGGCCTGCCGAACGAGCGGGCTGCTCCAGGGAATCGGTTCGCTCACGAGGAAATCCGCCTTCGCCGCACCGGGTCCGTATCGGTAGCGGCGCAGGGCGCGCGCGTATCGGGAGGGGAGCCGCGGTCCGGCGATGGAGAGGAATTCCTTCGGGCCGACGTCCAGCATGACGATGGGGAATTCGGTGAGTTCGGCCAGGTCACGGATGTGCCGCTCGGTGTGGAACACGCCCCCGTGTGCCGTGATGTCGGACGCCATGGCTTCGGCGATCCGGGCGCTGCCGCCCTGCGGGAGGGGCCAGCCGGTGCTGTGGGCGGTATGGCCCAGGAGCATCGCGACCGCTGCCGAGGGCAGCGAGGGAAGCCTGCCGACGGCGTGCGCGGCCACTCCTGTGAGCAGTGCCCGTGCTGGTTCGTCGCGGAACGCCGTACGGGTGGTGCCGTGAGCCAGTACGCGGGACATGAGCAGCAGAGCCGCGCGCAAGTCCTGCGGAACGGCCCGGCATTGGCACAGGAGCAGGTCGACCACGGAAGCCGACCGAGCGGCGAGGGGAGCCATGAGGCGGGTCCAGCGTGGGCCGTCGGTTCCGAGGTGCTCGGCAGTGCGGCTGATGCTGCGCCACGCCGCTGCCGCGCTGCCGTCGGGCAGGGGGTGTGCGTAGGGCATGTCGGGCTGTACCAGACGTACGCCGCGGGCCTCCAGATCGAACCGGCGGAAGAACGGGGAGGCGGCCGCCATCGGGTGGACCGCCGAGCAGATGTCGTGCGGCACGTCGCGGTCGAACAGCGGCGCGGTGCGCAGACCTCCGCCGATGGTGGTGGCCTTCTCGAACAGGGAGACCTTGAGCCCGGCTCTGGCGAGGGTCACCGCGGCGGCGAGCCCGTTGGGACCGGTACCGACGACGGCGGCATCGGTCATGAGAGGGCCCCCGCGGGGGTGAGCTGCTGGCTGGCCAGCCGCCGGTAGGTGTCGTCACGGGACATCAACTCGGCGTGAGTACCGCGCGCACGCAACCGACCGTCCTCGACGACAAGAATCCGGTCGGCGCCGATGGTGGTGGAGATGCGGTGCGCGATGGTGAGGACCTGACAGCGGGCACCGATGGTGCTCAGAGCGTCTCGCAAGGCAGTCTCGGAGTCGGAGTCGAGGTTGGAAGTGGCCTCGTCGAGAAGCAGTACATCGGGCCGGGTGAGCAGGGCGCGGGCGATGGCCAGGCGCTGGCGCTGGCCACCGGAGAGGCCGGTGCCGCCCTCGCCGAGCTCGGTGTCCAGCCCGTGGGGCATGGCCGCGATCACCCGGGTGAGGTGGGCGGCTTCCACCGCCTCCGTCACGTCCTCGGCAGTGGCGTCGGGCTGGGCGTACATGAGGTTCTCCCGCACGGTGCCGCGCATGAGGGGAGCTTCCTGCTCGACCAGGCCGATACGGGCTCTCAGCTCGGAGAGCGGCATGGCCGCCGTGTCGCTGCCCGAAATGCGGATCGTGCCCTGCTCGGGGGTGTGGAAGCGCTCGATGAGCTGGAACAGCGTGGTCTTTCCCGCACCGGAGGGTCCGACGATCGCTGTCACTCCGGTGGCGGGAAGTGTGAACGACACGTCGTCGACGGCCGGGGTGCCGGCGTCGCCGTACGAGAAGGTCACGTTCTCGAACTCGACTGCGGGAGCCGTCCGATCGGCGGCGGCCGGGCCGGCGCAGCCGTCGGTGGTCTCCTGCTCGATACCGGCCAGGTCCTGGACGCGGTCGATGGCGGCGCGGCCCTGCTGGTACTCCCCGAGGGCCATGAACAGCATCACCAGCGGGGACACCAGATAGAACAGGTACATGATGAACGCGGTGAGGTCCTCTATGGGCAGCGCGCCGGTGGCGGTGCGTGCCATGCCCCAGGTGATCACCACGGCGAGGGACACCTGGGTGCCCACGTTCATGGCGGGCATCAGCATGGCCGACAGACGGGTCACATGGACGCCGCTGTCGCGTGCGGCGTCGGCGAGGCCCTTGAGTCGCGCGGCTTCCCGCTGCTCGGCGCGCGATGCCTTGACCGTGGTCAACGCGCTGAGGATCCGCAGCAGGCCGGAGCCGTAGTCGCTGGTGTCCTCGCGGTTCGTCACCGCGGCCTTGCGGACCGCACGGGCCAGTCCGAGGGCGACGGCCGAGGCGGCGCCCAGGCAGCCGGCGGTCACGAGCAGCAGCTGCCAGTCGATCCACGCCATGACGGCGATACAGCCGACGCTCGTGAATCCGGCGGTGATGATCTGGGCGACGGACGAGGAGAGGGCCACGCGGGCGAGGGAGGTGTCGGCGACGGTGCGGGTGAACACGTCACCGTGTTCGAGCCTGTTGAACGCGGGGATGCGGGAGTGCAGGAGGCGCCCGGTGAGGGTGGTGCGCATGTCGAGCACGATGTTCTCTCCGGCGCGGCCGATCAGATAGAAGTGGGTGGCGGCCAGCAACGCGTCGGCTGCGAACAGCGCGGCGATGAGAACGATCGGCCACACCACCGACTCGTCCAGCGCCACGGCTTCGATCAGTTCGCCGATGAGCAGGGGCTGTACGAGCGTGGCGGCGGTGCCGAGCAGCCCGAGGAGGATGCCGGCGCCGAGCAGCAGTCGGTGGCGGCGGACGATCAGGGATATGTTCACGCTTTGCCCTTACCGAGGGTGATCGCGATGATCGTGGCGATGATGGCCGCGAAGACGACGCTCTGGATCCAGGAGCTCCGGGTGAGTTCGCCGTTGTCGCGGAACAGCACCAGCATGCTTGGCACGGCGAAGGCGAACGTGATGACGAACCACGTCGCCCGACTTACTGTCAGCACTGCCTCCCCCTTCTAGTTGGTGTGTGCGACGTACCAGTCGTAGGGCCCCGGGCCCTCGGCCGGGAACACGTGCTCGACGGTGAATCCGGCCTTGGCCAGGCAGGCCTCGACCTCGTGGCGTTCGATCAGGAGGACCTGTTCGCTGAACTCCAGCGGGGGTTTCCCGGCCTCGTCCACGCGGGTGCGCATCGTGAGTACATCCGAGTCGTCGACGGTCACGACGAAGGTGGTGGTCCCGCCGTGATGTGGCATGGGCACGGTGACGGTGTGCTGCTGCACGAGGGGCAGGTAGGCAGTCATGGAGTAGTACTCCAGCGACAGGGAACCCCCTGGCCTCAGCACGCCGCGTATGTGAGTGAGGACGGTGATGAGTTCCTCGCGGGAGTGCACGCAGGCCAGTGAACCCATCGTGGAGTACGCGGCGTCGAACGGCCCCCCGAGTGACAGGGGTTGACGGAAGTCGGCCTCCACCAGAGACACGTTCGCGGGGACGCCCTTGGCACGGAACCCGTCCAGCATCGGCCTTGAGTTGTCCATGCCGGTCAGTTCGGCGGCCAAGGCGGCCACCGGGTGGGCGACACGGCCGGTGCCCACGCCGATCTCAAGGACGCGCGCACCGGATACGTAGGGACGCAGCCGCTGGACCGCCTCCTCGGCCGGCATGGCGGGCGCGATGAGCGAGTCGTAGACGGATGCCACCGCGGTGCCGTACTGCACGTCCTGGTTCACGGGTTCACCTGTTCGTAGTCGAAGACCAGGTCGTACTTGGGGTCCTCGCTGTGGTCGTAGCCGGAGTAGCGCACCAGCAGCACCTGGAACAGGGGATGGCCCGGCTCGGGTGTGAGGCGCGTACGGACGAAGTCGTTGACGAGCCGGTAGGCGGCCTTCTTCGCCTCCTCGTGCAGCGGCGTCATCGCGCCGGGGTTGTGCACCAGAGTCGAGGCCACGTCGAAGACGGCCTTCTCGATGCGGCGGCCCGGAAACCAGAACGCGTGGATGAGCCTCCTGGGCGTGATCGCGTACACCTCGCGCCACTCCGTGTGCCGGGTCTTGTCCTCGCTGGCGAGCCGGTAGAGGAAGTGCTGGTCCTCGACCGCGGGGGTGGGTGCGAAGAACCGCCAGTTGGGAATGGCGATTCCGGTTCCGGTCTTGTCCGCCTTGCGCACCTTGTCGAAGCCGCGATCGGGGTGCTGAGCGAGCACCGATGCCACGAACCAGCCGGCAAGAGCCACCGGTACTGCCCGCTCCATCACAGCTGATGCCCTGCTCATGCTGCCGTCCCGTGTGTGTCGCCGCCGGTCCGCGCGTGTACCGCGGCCGCGGCCGCGTGCTCGATGGCCGCCGCGGTGAGCGGGGCGTGCTCGATACCGCCGGTGATGGTCAGATGCGTGGAGCCGGGGATGGTGACGATCCGGCCGCCCGTTCCCGAGGCGACGTACTCCTGGTACAGATCACCGTGCTCGGGGGTGTCACGCAGTGTCGATTCCGCTGCCACCACCTCGACCGGTACCTGTAGCCGATCGAGGGGGCGGCCGCCGTCGAGCATGAACGCGTAGGTGTAGTTCCACTCGCGGTTCGCCGCGCGCCAGGTCGAGGTGGCCGAGCCTTCGAGGCGAAGCGTCCGGTAGTGCGGACTTCCCTCGGCGTACGCGAAAAGACCCTTCTTGTCGATGAGGAGGCCGGCTCCGAACGCCGCCGACCAGGGGCCGAGCTTCATGGTGAGGTTCACGCCGCGCGAGCCCTCGCGCTGGCGACGCGAGTGCAGCAGCTCACCCGGGTGGGTCGGATCGACCAGCACGAGGCCGTGGATCCGGTCGGACGCGGCGGCGGCCCGGTGGACGATGTAGCCACCGAGCGAGTGCCCCGCGGCGATGCACGGCCCGCCGGTGCCCACGCCGTCGGCTATGACCTCGGTGAGGTCGTTCACCGATTCGTTGAGGGAGTAGTCCTCCGGGCAGCGCCGCAGTGAACCGCGGTAGCCGGCCCGGTCGTACAGCAACACCGAGATGTCCGGGTCGAGTTGAGCGGCCACGAGCAGCCAGGCCGCGGACGTGTTCATCAGGCCGGCCTCAAGTATGAGCGTCGGGCCCTGTGGCGTTCCGCGTCGGACATGGTAAGTGACGATGTTCCCGCTGGCGCAGCGCACCTGCCGCTTTTCGTAACCGTCGTGACCACGACGGCACTTCAGATCGGCGTAGGCGCGATGACTGAGACCGGCTGCGAGACATGTCGCCAGGGCCGCGGTGGTCAGCTTCGGGAAGGTCAGGTGGGTCACCTCCCCTCCCCGGTGCCCTTGGCGAGAGCCCGCACGGACGGATAGGTGGAGACGAAGGCCCAGGCGAACCGAGACAGACCCATGAAGCGGGCGTTGGCCAGATGGAAGCCGCCCATCACGAGGAGCCCGGCATCGATGTACTTGCCCTTCTTGATCAGGAGCAAGGGGAAACCGCACTCCAGCGCAAGGACGACATGACAGATCGCGCGGGACGCCGCCGGGTACTTGTCGAGTTGCCTGAAGAACCACTCGTCCCCGTAGGTCTGGGTACGCATGATCTTCGCGAGCGCGTCTCCGTTGCGCCAGGCGTCGCCGGGAAGCTTGGCCCAGCCCGACGCTCCGTACGACAGCACGGTCTGGGCGCCGATGAACTGCACGGCGGCGTGGCGGGTGGCATCGGTGCCGCCGGCCCGGCCGAGCGCGGCGGCGGTCTGCACCAGGAACGACACCTGGTCGGATCCATCAGTACCGAACAAGTGCCTTGGGTAGAGCAGCACTTGACTGCCCGCCAGGTACAGGTCCGCGGCCATGCGCACGGTGTTGTCGCGCACCGGCGAGATCAGAACTCCTGCGGCTACGACGCGGGACCCATGGAGGGCCTGAGTCACCGGTTCGCGGGCGATGAAGTCCCTGACCGCCTGCATCGCCTTCGTCTTGGCGGGGACCTGGGATCTGGTGTGGGTCCAGTCGTTGAGACCACCGGGTTCCCGGTCGGTCCTGCGCACCATGTACTCAAGACTGGACAGCAGGTGGGTGGCGGCTGACAGCCGTTCGGCTGTGGCGAGCGGCCGCGCGCACGCCGATTCGGCGGCTTTGCGGATACGTGACAGCATGCTGTGTTCCTGATCGCTGGGCTGGTGCGGTGGCATCGGAGGCGAGGCGGGGAGCCCCCAGTGCTGAAGCCCCCCGCCGGTATCCCCTTACTTCTGGGCAGCCTTCACCGCGGCACCCACACCGGCAGCGGCGGTCAGGACGGCGCAGACCTTCCCGCCGGCCACGACACCGGCCACGAACGCGGCGGGGGTGGCCATGACGGGCGCGACCGGACCGTCGGACGCCCGGCCGACGCCGGCGTTGACCTTCTCGACGAGCACAGACATGGTGTTTCCTCCGTTGATCTGGTAAATCGGACAGTGTCCGGTGTTGGCAGGCACTTCCACTGCCTGCCAACACCGGACCGAGGGAACGGCCCGCGGAGCGGGGCCAAGACCGGCTGTCGCCCGCAGGGCGACGGAGCCGCGATGTGTTGTCCCGCCGCCGACGCGCGTCCGGCGGAGCGGTGATCCGGAAGGCCCGGGCCTCGCCGGACTCAGCCGGTGGCGACCTTGTAGGCGGCGTACGCCGCACCGGTCACCGCACCGGCACCCACTACCGCGCCGGCCGCTTTGGCGATCACCGGAGTCGCGATCAGGGCCGGGGTGGCCATGACGGGCGCCGCCGCGCCGGTGGAGGTGCCGACCTCCAGAACGCCGGCCAGGGACGGGTCGGCGTTGACCTTCTGCGTAAGCATGAATGGTTCCTCTCCATGAAGAAACAACCTCGGAGATTCCCGCTGTACGTGCAGGAGAAATAATGCGCGGGAGACTCTCCATTGGCCGTGTGGAATTAATGGTGATGTGTGTTGCCGGCGGGGCGATATGTACCCGCGATATGGACCCCACAGGGATCCCCTTTTTGTAGGCGCAGACCAGGCGTGGCCAGGGCGCGAAAAACAAGGATGGCTGTTGACGAGACGCGAAGTCGGAGTGCAACAAACTTTGCACTGCCGCTTCGATCGTCCTCCCCGTTCACTCCCCGTGATCGCCCAGGTCGAGGCGCGTGACAGGAACGTTAACCTCTGCCCATGGGAAGGTCAAGACTTTCTTTTATGCAAATTTGTATTGCTGTGATATGGCAATAAAAGCGAAGATTGTCCGTTTTGGTAAACCTCAGAGGGGCCTCAAATTTTCGTCGCTCAGCCGGATCTCGCACTGCTGCACGCTTGTCAAGTACACATAAAATTTCGCGGAGTCTCTAATTCCGGTTCTCTGTGCATCACCTTCCGCGCCAGAGGCAAGGCGCGTGTTTCTCCTTTCAGGCCCCGCACGGAGGAAGGTTCGTTGTCGAAAGGGAGAGCAGTCGTATCCAGGCGGGTAAGTCCGGCTCCACTGGTGGACGAGGAAAGAGAGTGTGCGACGCGGTTCGCGGTGTGAGTTTCACCGTTCGCCCGGTCCTGCCGTCCGCACCCCTCGTCTCGACTCGACTCGAACCGCACCGGCCCTTCGCCTGATCCCCGGCCCGTGGAGCTGATGCTCGGCGGCTTCGACGACGACCTCGCCGGCGAACGTGCGGCCGATGCCCATGCCCGCGCATCTCTGGAACCGGATCCATCGCTGCTCTTCAAAGCGGCCGATACCGCCAACCCGGCAAAGCGAGACACGAGTGGGTGGACGGTTCCCCCGGCAACGGCGGGGGATGGCCATGTGCTTGGGGCGGAGGGATCCCGCACAAGCCGCACCGACATACTTCCTGAATGGACGTCCCCAAGTCTGCCTGGCGCAATACGACACACGACTGGGCAAGCACCGTCAACCTCGGCCACCTGGAGCACATCCGGCAGAACCCGGTTGTCTTCGCCCCCGGGGGCCTTCGGCACCTGGTCCTGGAGGTTGTCGCCTATGCCGTTGACGAGGCCGAGTGCACCGGCGGTGGGCACTGCCGCATCACTCTGCACCCCGATGGCTCGGTGGCTGTCGCCGACGACGGGCGGGGCACCGACACGCGCCTCGACGAACACGGCCGGGTCGTGAAGAAGCCGGTCATGGCGACGGAGGATCTCCGCTTCTTCGACCGCCCCGACACGCCATCGCTGCCCGACCACCATCCCCGCCGGGGCATGTCCACGGTCGCCGCGCTCAGCACCTGGCTGGTCCACACCAACCGCCGCCACAACGGATCCTGGACCCAGCGATACGAGCACGGTGTCCCCACCACCGACCTGCAAGTGATCCCCGCAGACGGCACGACCGGGACCACCGTCCACTTCCTCCCGAACGCACTCCTGCGCACGGCGAGCAGCGCAATCGCTGACGTGATAACACAGCTCACCGCGTCATGGACACATCTCTCCGTCACCATCAACGACCGACGCACCACACTGCCGAGCGCAGGCCGACCCGGCACGGGGCACCGGTGTCCACCGTCCCGGCGAACCCCCTGACCAAGCCCCCTCCCGGATCATCCCCGCCCCGCTTGCGTGGACAGCAGAAGGCCTATTGGTGGCGGTTCGCCACTCGCCGTACTGCGGGAACGCGGGCGCTCATGGGGCCCCGCAACCTGAGGGCCGCGTCGGCAAGGCGGCATGGATGGATGGGGGTGACCGCCTCACGTCGGTGAGAACGGCCGCCGCTCGCTCTGCCCGTCCCCGGTTCCGAGGCCGCGACCATCGCGGCACTCCCGAGACCTGGTCACATCACGACGTCGGTCTCCAACGGGCCCGCTGTGATGCGGAGGGTACGGATGCGGACCGGCTCTTCCTGGTCGAGATAGAAGATGTGCATGAACGGGGCGCGCACCACCCGGTCCGGTGCGCTCTTCTTGGCCATCGTCGCCTCGCCGCGCAGCAGGTGGACGCCGTCGCCCGCGGCCCAGTACTCCAGAACCTCGTGGGTGATGTTCAGCGGAGCGTCGATTTTGACGAAGAACGCCTTGATGGCTTCGACGCCGTGGAGGTGCTCGGTACCGAAGAACATGTCACTGGCCTCGGTCAGCGGCGCGAAGCCGTCGTCGAACTCCAGAGTGTCGATGGCGTCCATGAACTTCAGGACCCAGGCGGGTACGGCCGTCGCGTGTGCGGTGATTGGCATCGTGTCGGTCTCCTGATCAGGCTGCGGGCAACGGGACGAGGAAGGCGTTGATCCCTTCGAAGCTCTGTCGCGCGAACGTCTGTCGAGCTTGACGGCCGGCCCCGTGCCCCGCCTCCGTCGCCGCTCTTGGCGGGCAGTGCCAGGTCACGGGATGTCGAGCAGTACCTTCCCCACTACGCCCTGTTCGAGCGCGGCATGTGCGTCAGCGGTGCGCTCCAGCGTGAAGTGGTGCAGGGGCATCCCGGCATCCTCACCCACCCGCAACGCACCTTCGTCCACGGCTGCCGCAACGTCCGTGAGCGCCTGCTGCTTGGCGGCAGGCGGCACGGTGTAGACGAAGACGCTCTGCCAGCGCAGGTTCGCCGCCATCGAGGACAGCACCGGGACGGAGAGCCGCTCGTCCTCGCCGCCCCCGTAGTACGCCACCACAGCTCCCCGGGCGGCCACCGCGATGTCGAGAGTGGAGTTGGTGCCCGGGGACACCTCCACGATGATGTCGACGCCTTCGGGGGCGAAGGCCAGGATCTCCGTGGCCGCGTCCTGCGAGCGGTAGTCGACCACTTGGTGGGCGCCTGCCGCGCCCGCCAGGGCGCCCTTGGCGGGACCGCTGACGGTGGTGATCACACGCGCTCCGGCCCAGCGGGCAAGCTGGATGGCCGCGTTGCCGACCGCGCCGGCGCCCCCTGCCACCAGTACGGTCGCGCCCTGCAGGGTGCCGGGCGCGAGTCGCCCCGGCCCGCCATCGTGAACTGTCAGCGTGCGGTGGGCGGTCAGGGCCGGGATACCCAGGGCGGCGCCGAGTTCGAACGAGGCGTGGTCGGGCAGGTCGACGGCGTGCCGGTCGGGCACGAGGGTGTACTGCTGCGCTGTTCCCCAGGGCCGCTGCCACGCGGCCTCCCAGATCCACACTCGCCTTCCGACCCGTGCCGGGTCGACCCGCGGACCGACGGCGTCGATCACTCCGGCGCCGTCCTGGTGGGGCACCTGCTCGGTCATGCCCGCCGGCAGCGCACGTCGGCGGCTGCGCCAGTCGGTGGGGTTGACACCCGAGACGTGCATACGGACCCGTACTTCGCCCGGGCCGGGCTCGGGCACGGGACGCTCGACGAGTTGGAGCACCTCGGGGCCGCCGGCGGTCGTCCGGATGACGGACTTCATCGCTCACTCCTCCGCTCACCCCGCGGGCTGCTGCCCAGGGGAAACGCCGCTCTGCGTGGGACACTCCCCGAACCTCGGTCCGGAGCTGGGTATTCCGGGTATGGCAGGGGGAGTGATGTCGTTCGGTGGCTGAAGGGCTTGACGGCGCGAAGTCCATGGGATTCTGGCTCCGGGCGGCAGAGCAGGCGGTCCGGGCTGGTCGGCGCGTCGGGCCCCCAGCCACACAGACACATCGACCGTCAGGACCGGACGCCCGTCGGCGGCCTTGGGCTGCGGCAGCATGGCCAGTGCTTGACCAGACGGACCGCTTCGATGCGGCCCTGGTGGAGTGCGTCGTACAACGCGCCGTGCCCAAACCGGTGTTGATTCACCGGTGTCAGTTCGAGCGGTGAGGCCACCGGCCCGTTCTCGCGGAGCATCGCGTCGCGCACCTCGAACCGCGTGTCACCGCGCCGGGGCAGACATCCGTAGAAGTCCTCGCGAAATGGAGACGTCCTCAGTGGGCCGCCTCGTGCCCGTGTATCACGTCTGGTGCTACTTCCTCCGGAACGTCAAGATCTCAGTGTCCAGGTGTCCACGATCAACACGATCAAGGGGAAGTTTCACCTGCTGGCTCGCTCTGTAGAGGATTCCGGTTCTGGTGGTCGGCGGCTTCGGCTTCCCGCCCTACGTCGACGTCGTCCGTGACCTCGTCCCCGCGACCAAGGGCGAGCGCGGCAGCTTCCGATGGTCGGCCTTCGCACGCCGTCACAGGCAGCTCGCGACGTGTCCGAACGCCGTTGCCCTACGCGTCACTTCGTGAAGTCCGCCCATCACGGTAGAAGGCGCTCGTGCGGGCCGGCGAACTCGACGCCGTCCACGCCCAGTTGCCCTCGCGAGCGGACCCGTCCAGGGTCGGCCGGATCGCAGGGCGGTCGGCGCATCGCGCCCGGAAGTTCTCGCGCGAACACAGCCACACACGCTCACATGCATCAGGCAACCGAGGACGTGTCCCCTTTGGTGCAGTTTCCTTGTGCTTTTTGCGTAACTCTTCCATGTGGAAGCACGGGCTCCGGACTGGCTCGATCCCTTGCCCATGGGGTCCGACGGCACGGGTACACAGTCCTCTAGGTATCTGAAATCCAGCGAGGGGAAACGGCATGCCATTTGGTTTGGTGGCGTTAGGTGACTACTTTCGGATCGCGTTGGGGGGAGGCCGAGATCGGCCACTGGGCCGACACGGTCCAGCCGGCGACCTGCCGCCCGACGCGCGGGACCTCATGCTCGAATGGTCCCTGAAGATGGGCCGCTCCTTGCAGACCACCGGATACCGCGGCTGCCTCAATTGCGATTCCATCCTCAGCGCCGACGGAGAACTCCCCACCCTGCTGACCCGAAACGACCTGCACGTCGACTCCTTCGAGAAGCTCGCATGGGCCATCGGCCACGACGAGCACCTCAACGGCAACAGCGGCACCGGTGCTCTGCTCCTCGTCGACGACGTGCCCCACACCGGAACTGTCCAGTACCTCGCCTACGGCCCGAGCCCCTCGGCTGCCGCGTACGCCGAGGACCGGCTTCACGAGACCGCGACGGCCTGCTGAGACGACCTATGACCACCACCACGCCCACCCACCGTTCCAACTACCGCTCCGTGCTGTCCCTGCCCGGCGCCCGGCTGTGGTACGTCACCGCCGCGCTGGCCCGCGCGCCCGTCGTAATGGCACCACTGGCACTGGTCTTCGTCGGCTATACCGCGGGATCCTTCACCCTGGGTGGAGTTCTGGCCGCCGTCTACGCACTCGGTGAGGCAGCCGCCGCACCTGTGCTCGGGCGGTGGTTCGACACACGACCCTTCGTGCCGGTTCTGCGCTGGACCCTCACCGCCAACGCCCTCGCGTTCGCCGCCCTCGCCGCGGCAGCGGGGCGGACCCCGGCGTTCGTTCTAATCGTTCTGGCTGCTCTGGCCGGAGCAGCCGGTGCCGGCGCACCGGGTGGCATGCGCGCCCAGCTGTCCGCCACGACACCCCACGCCCTGCGTACCAGCGCGCTCAGCCTGGACACCTCCTTGTCGCAGGTCGTCCGCGCCGCCGCGCCCCCGCTCGCATCGGGCCTGTACGCCGTGGCAACCGCGTCCAGCGTACTGATCACGATGGCCGTCTTTGTCGCCATCCCCGCCGCGGCAGCCCATCGAATCCCCCATGCCACGCTTCCGTCCGACCGGCCCCACCGGCCCGTGGCCCTGAGCATCGCCCAGATTCTGCGACGCAGTTGGGCCACCGCACTGCTGTCGGCCGCCATCATGTTCCTGATCGGCACCGTCGACGTCCTGTTGCCGGCCCGCCTGAAGGCCGTCGGCTCCACCCCCGCCCTGGCCGGCCCCGTGCTGGCCGCGTTCGCCGTCACCAGCATCATCGCCGGGCTGCTGTACGGAGCCCGCTCGTGGCCCGGAAGCGCCCGCGTCCAGAGCGCCTGCATGCTGTTGCTCATGACAGCCGCTCTGGCCGTTCCCGGCCTCACTGGCCAACCCCTCACTTACGCCTTCGTCTTCGCCCTGGCCGGAATCCTCTACAGCCCTCTTCTGACCATCCGTAACGTCGCCCTGCAAGAACAGCTCCCCGAGACCGCCTGGGCCACCGGCTTCTCGCTCCTCTATGCCGCGGCCGGCCTCGGTTACGGCGTCGCCGGTCTTCTCGCCGCAGCCCTTCTCGACACCACCACGACCGCGACCGCCTTCCTGATCTGTACCGCCGTGACGCTCCTCCTCGGCGCCGTCGCCCTCGCTGCGGAACGTGCACCGGCGCCTGAGCCCGCCCCACCCCCGCAACAGTGAGGTGTGAGGGCGTGTCCGGAAGGTGGTGTGGGTCCGTGCTCTGATGACTCCGGCGGGCCGCCTGGCGGGGCCGGGCGGCCCCGCCGGATCGGAGAGGCGGATCGCGTGACTGAGATTCGGACATCCGAGGCCGCCGTTGACGGGCAGTTCTCGCCGGAGCAAGTAGAGCCTGTGCTGGCGCAGTTGATGCATGCGGCAGAGGTAACGGGCGCTCCGCCGGCCGGGGAGGAAGTCCGCCAAGCCGTGGGCGGCAGGCCACGGATCCGTCATCGTCCCCATGAGGCCCAACAGGCCGGTGACGATGAGGACTTGAGCCTCAAGGAGTTCGCCATTGGCGACGCCGCCGAACACATCCATGACAGCGGCGTTCAGTAGGGCCGTGATGACGTGGTCGACCTGCCGGTGGCTGAACGGATTGGCGCACCTCGCTGCCGGTGAGCTGGGTAAAGATGACGGCCGAGGCGGCGTCGTGCGGACGAGATTGAGTCTGAAGCGGGTGTTGCGCAGTGGCTCCTCGCTCTGCTGAACGGTGGCCTCGCATTTGCGCCGCAGGTTGTGGCTTCGTGAGAGGCGTCACGAGAGGCGTCACGAGAGGCGTCACGACGTGGCGGCGTCGAGGTCGCTCACGTCGTCGAATCCGGCCTTGCGGTTGAGGTTGCCGGTGATGCGGGCGACCGTGGTCCGGGGGAGCAGGCGCGACGCCCAGGTTGCAGCGCGGGTGGAGGCGCGTCCGGGGAAGGAGACGGACCGGCCGCGTGCGAAGTCGTCGAGTGTTCTGGCGGCGACGCCGGCGGGGGTGTCTGTGGTCTTCGGGTCCATGGACGCGGTCGTGCGGTCGAAGAACCCGGTGTCGGTGGCTCCCGGGTGAGCCGCCATCACGCGCACGCCAGTACCTCGGACCTCCTCGGCGAGCGCCTCGGTGAACGAGAGCACGAATGCTTTGGTGGCGGCGTAACTCGCCTGGTACGGCATGGGCTGGAAGGCCGCGGTGGAGGCGACGTTGACGATGCCGCCGCGGCCGCGTCCGACCATGCCGGGCCCCAGGAGGTGGACCAGGCCGATCAGCGCGGTGACGTTCACGTCGACGGACTGGAGGTTGGGTTCGAGGGGGCGGCCGAGGAAGGGGCCGACTGCCCCCATTCCGGCGTTGTTGACCAAGAGGTCCACGTCCAGGCCGAGTTCCCCGATCGCGTCGACCACCGCCTGCGGGGACCGCCGGTCCGACAGGTCCGCGACGATCACATCGACCCGGACGGAATGCGCCTTCCGGATCTGCCCGGCCAGGGCGTGGAGTGCCTCGGCAGAACGGGCGACAAGGATGAGATGTGCGCCTCGGGAGGCGAGTTCCCGTGCATAGGCCGCGCCTAACCCCTTCGAAGCGCCGGTGACCAGGGCGGTGGTGTTCGCGTAGTCGTGCATGGGTGAGTGCTTCCTGTTCGGCTGGGCGCCGGGCCGCATCACAGCGGACGGGCCTCGGGAAGGACGAGACGCGGGGGAGTGCCCCGCTTCGGGGACGGCCTCCTGTCCACAGCGGGAACGAGGCCAATTGCTTCGAGTCTCGAAGGAACATAACACTTCGAGACTCGAAGGAGAAGGCTAGGATGAGAGCATGACGCGAGGCACCCTTGAGGCAGCGGTGGTGGCAAACCACGAGATCTTCATGCAGACCAGCGACCGGATCGGGACGGTCCTGGCCGAACACGGTCTGACGCAGGCAACCGCTCAGGCACTCTGGGCGATCGACCCGGCCGAGGCGCCGCCCTCGATGAAGGAACTGGCCGGCCGGCTGTACTGCAACGCGCCCAACCTCAGCTTCGTCATGAATCAGCTCACCGGCCGGGGATTCGTCGAACGGTCCACTGACCCCGCCGACCGCCGTTCGCGCGTCGCAGCGCTGACGGAGGGCGGCCGACGGGTACGGTCCGCGCTGATCGAGGCAGCACTGGCCATGAGCCCGTTTGCCCGACTGGACGCCGGCGACCAGCTCAAGCTGGTGAGTCTCCTGAGGAAAGCACTCGAACCGACGGCAGATCCGACGGCCGATCCGGCGTGAGAATAGGCAGGCTGCAAGACGCGGCACGGCGACTCGTCGGCCTGACGACAGGCGCGAGTCCCGGCAACTGATCGAGCACGAAGGGGTATCCGGGCTTCCGAGACGTCCAGTCGTTGACCCGAGTTGCGCGGATGGCCTCGCGGCAGCCCGCCCCAGCGGCTAGCTACGTGACCCGCATGGTTCGTCGGGGTGATGGGGCGTCTCCCCGATCTGAAGATCGCGCGTCGAGGCCCGTGGCTCGGTCCGCCCCCAGGTCGAGGTGGTCGCCGACGTCACCAGCCTCGCGACGCCGACGGCACGCCACCGCATCGCGTTGAACCGACTCGGCCGTCTGGTGCGCACGCTCCGGCCCGGCGCCTGTCCGGGGCGGCTCGGAACGGCGACGGCGATGTCGTGGTCATCCTGGACGCGCACGCGTCGTTCACCCAGGTCGAGCGCGACGACGTGTGGACCTACCGGGGCCCTTGCCTCGGCACCCCGGACGCACTGCTCGCCGCCGGTCCGGTGCGTGAAGTGGGCGAGTGAATGAGGCAGTTGAGGGACGAGATCCGCGAGCGGCACGCTGGATCATGGGCGCCTGCCTCCTGCGTACCGTGAGGCCATGGCCGTCCGAGGGTGCCCGCGGTCAGCCCTCGGCGCGCACGATGGGAGCGGCCGCCCGGCGGCGTGAAGTGCCGTGTTCTGGTTGCGTGTTCAGGGGAGAGCGTCCAGCCCGCTTCGATCGCGGGATGTGTGATCGCGGGCGACGCCCGGTCGGCGCATTGGGGATCACGGAGCTCTCCGTTACGGGCCCGTACGGCAAATACCTCTTTCTCGGGAGTAGTTGACGATCGGCACCGGCCTCCCGGTTGGCCTGGCACTAGGACGAACCTAGGACGGCCGAAGGACCCGCGTCCTTAGCGTCATCGCGGGTCGGTCAGCCACTCCCTGGCACCGAGGAACAGCAACGAGACGCCCGGTCGAGACAGCAGCGGGGGCACGACGACAGCCGTCGCCACCGTCGCCTCGGCCAGTACCGCCACGGGGAGTGGTCCGGGCCCAGCGCTGATCTGCGAGTCGGTGGGAGCGCAGCCTCCCACCGGCCAAGTGGCCACTCCCAACCGGAAGGCACCCATGAGTCTCAAGAAGGCACTCACCGTCTCGGCAGCCGTAGCGGCGTCCCTGGCCGGCAGCCTCCTCACCGCGTCCGGCGCCCATGCCGCTGCCCCGTCGCCCGCCCCCCACGTCGTCTCGCCGGCGTACAGCGCAAACGCGTGCCGGTCGTGGACCACGCACAACTACGCGTACGTCACCAACAACATCTCGATCGACTCCTGCTATTGGGTCGAGAACAACGGCTACACCGTCTCCGCCACGATCCCGTTCCAGAACTACTCCGGCACCGGCGTGGTGTACTGCGCGCACGCGGTCAACGTCAACACCGGCGGCTGGGCGCACGACTTCGGCTGCGGTTCCGGGGTCTCCACCGGCCAGGGCTCCACCACGGCGGGCACCGGCGGAGGCGGGGCCGGGTACAGCGAATACTGGGACGCGCCGGCGGGCACCTACGTGGTCTCCGCCGGGTTCTGGCTGAACGGCAGGTACTACGGCGACGTCCAGAGCCCTAGGACCACGATCGGATCGCACTAGTCCATCAGGGCCGGGCGGTTGCCGGTCCGGTGCCCCGGACCGGCAACCGCCCGGCCTTTCCAGGTCGGGCTGGGCGAGGGTTCGTCGCTGGGCGTAGGACTGCGAGGTGAGACAAGTGAGAGGGGACGACCGTTGATGAACAGTCGTGGGACGAGGTGCCGGAAGCGGCTGGCCGGTGGTGTGGCGGCATTGACCCTGGGGGTCGCGGGACTGATCGCGGGTGTTGCCGTTCCGGCGCAGGCCGATGCGTGCACGGGCGTCCGCGTCACAGGTGCTTCGGGCACGGAGTGCGTCACGGTGCCGGGCGGGACCGTGAACGTGGCGGGGAGGACGACGTTCGTGAACCTCTCGCCCGATACGGCGACCGTGACCTGCGGCTCCGTCCATGGGGTGCTGCCCGCAGATCCTCGGCTGGTGTACATCCGCGACTTCGAGGGCCGGTGCGACGTCAGCTTCTTCCCCCGCTGATGGTGTGCGCCGACGAGTAGTGCCGGACCGGATCTCGCATCACCGTCATCCTCGAAAGGCCCCCTCCAGGACTGTGGGGGTTGCCTTCGAGTGCACTCGAAGGTGTTGTCTGGTGGGAGAAACACGGCGACGTGCTGATCGTACCCATGACGAGTTTCCTTGAGGAGCACACCATGACGGAGAAGATCTGGTTCATCACCGGCGCCTCGCGCGGCTTCGGCCGGGAGTGGGCCATCGCCGCCCTCGAACGCGGCGATTCGGTGGCCGCGACCGCGCGCGACCTTTCCACGCTGAACGATCTGCGCGAGAAGTACGGGGAACGACTGCTGCCCCTGCGCCTCGACGTGACGGACCGTGACGCCGACTTCGCCGCGGTACGGCAGGCGCACGAGCGGTTCGGACGGCTCGACGTGGTGGTCAACAACGCCGGCTACGGCCACTTCGGCTTCATCGAGGAACTCACCGAGGCCGAGGCGCGCGCACAACTGGAGACCAACCTGTTCGGCGCCCTGTGGATCACGCAGGCGGCGCTCCCGTTCCTGCGCGAGCAGGGCGGCGGCCACATCCTCCAGGTCTCCTCCATCGGAGGCATCAGCGCCTTCCCGCTGGTCGGGATCTACCATGCGTCGAAGTGGGCGCTCGAAGGCATGAGCCAGGCGCTGGCCCAGGAGGTGGCGCCGTTCGGCGTCAAGGTCACGCTGATCGAGCCCGGCGGGTTCGCCACCGACTGGGCGGGCTCCTCGTCGAGCACGTCCGAGCCGCTGCCGGCGTACGCCGACTTCCACCAGCAGGTGCAGGAGCAGCGCCGCAAGCGCGTCGGCACGCCGGGGGATCCGACCGCGTCCGCCGCCGCCGTGCTGGAGATCGTCGACGCCGACGAGCCGCCGCTGCGCTGCTTCTTCGGTTCGGCACCGCTGGGCATCGCCAAGGCCGACTACGAGCAGCGGCTCGCGGTGTGGGAGAAGTGGCAGCCCGTGGCGGAGCGGGCGCAGGGCTGAGCCGGGGCGCGGAGGCCCGGCGTACGGAGCGGCAGCCGTAGGCCGGGACGCGGCCACCGGCTCCGGTCAGGCCCGGGCTCGCCGGAGAGCCCGGGCCGTTCCGTCAGAACTCGACGATCTGGAGAAACGCCCCGGGATCGTCGACGTAGTTCACGCCGGTGATGTACATGGTTTCGCCGTCGGGCCCCATGGTCAGACCCGTTCCCCGCTCCATGTCGAATCCGGTGACTGTCTCTCGGGCCACGCGCGTGTTGGTCGCCGTCTTGTAGGAGAGCACCTTCGGCGCGCTGCGCTGATCGTCCTCAAGAACGTAGAACCGGCTGCCGTCTCGGCTCACGGCCGGGCTCAACACCGGTTGGTAGTTCGACTGGAAGTCGATGGTGGTCAGTACCTGGTCGCTGTCGAGGTCGACCAGGACCGCGTGGCCGTCCGGCTTGCTCAGCGCGTACAGGCGGCGGCCGTCGGGCGTGAGAGCCAGTTCATCGACGAAGCCGGTGTCCGAGACGGTGCGCAAGAGCACCGGGACGCCGGTCGAGACGTCCAGGTGGACCAGCCCGACATCGCCGCTGACATAGACGTCCTTGCCGTTCGGCCGGACGACGACGGCGCGCGGGCTCTCGCCGGGCAGCGGCACCGTGGTGGTGAACGCCTGCCGCACCGTCGAGAACACCAGCAGCCGGGACGGACCCGTGCTCTGGGCCCCGTTGTCGGGACCGGTCTGGCTCAGATAGATCGAGGCCCCGTCCGGGCTGATGGCCATGCGCGACAGTGATCCGGGGTTCGAGCCGGTGGGCCGCGGCTGATCGGGAACGGGGAAGCTGGAGCGCAGGGTGCTGGTGGTGGTGTCGAACACGTTCAGGGTGCCCTCGGTGAGCAGGTAGATCTGCTTGCCCCCGGCACCGAACAGCAGGGGCCCGGCCCACCGCCCACTGCCTGTGGAGACGTGGGCCGTGGTCTGCCCGGTCCGGGTGTTGACGACGTCCAGCGAGGTGCCGACGTCGTCGATCGAGGCGACGTACGCCTTGGTGCCGGCCGCGTTGACGAGCGGCGCTATCGCGTACTGGGACGACGGCAGGCGCGTGACGCTCTCGGTACCGGAGCGCGGGCGCGCTTCCGCCATGCCCGTACCGGCGCCCATCAGCAGCCCCACGCATAACAGCGCTGCCATCCAACGGGCTCTGGAATCAAGGGACTTCATGCTTCCTCCCCCACTTCTCCACCGCGTCGTCGCGATGGCGGGGATCAGGCTACGCCGAGGCCCGGTATCGGTGGGTTGAGGCGAGGCGGCGAAGACGGCAACCGGTCAATGTGCCGGGCCCAAAGCGCCGCGCTCGAAGCGTCGCGCTCGAAGCGCGGGGGAGGGAAGAGCGGGGGAGGGGCGGGCGGCGCGGTTCTGCGGCGCCGCCCGCTCGGCGTCCGGAGGTGTCCCGTACTCAGCGGGCCCAAAAAGGCAGCGGAGAACAGGAGTTGGCGCAGGTATAGCCGCCTGGCATCAGAAGGCCGGCTTCGTCCTCGTTGTTGCCGCCACCCGCGAAGCGGTGCGGGAATGTCCGCCACCTCGGCCGCGCGCGGGACGTTTCCTATGAAACACGGACCAGGGTATTCACCTAGGGTGATCGCGTGAGCACTCCAGATGATGCTGCCCGGACGCCCCTCGCGGCCCTGCCTTCCGTCTCCGCTCGCACCCTGCTGCCCGTCGTCGTGCCCGCTCTCGTGGTGGGGGTCGTATGCAGCCTGCTGTTCCTCGCCGTCAGCGCGGTGGCCGAGAGGCTCCAGGACGTGCTGTGGACGGACCTGCCCGGCGCGCTCGGCGTCGGCGGCTACTCCGCGCTGTGGACGATCGCCATCCTCACCCTCACGGGCGTGCTGGTCGGGCTCGTGGTGTGGAAGGCGCCCGGGCACGCCGGCCCCGACCCCGCCACGCTCGGCCTCGGTGAGGAGGAACCGCTGCGGGCCCACGTGGTGCCCGGACTGCTCGTCGCCAACGCGTTGATGCTGGCCGGCGGGCCCAGCCTCGGCCCGGAGAATCCGATCATCGCCGCCAACGTCGCGCTCGCGTTCTGGCTGGGGACCAGGGCAGTGCCGAAGGCTCCGGGACGGATGTGGGTGCCGCTGGCCACCGCGGCGACGCTCGGCGCCCTCTTCGGTACGCCCGTCGCCGCCGCCCTCGTGGTCTCCGAGGCGCTGGCGGGCAGGCCCCTGCCGGTGAGGGGCTCACTGTGGGACAACCTGTTCGGCCCGCTCCTCGCCGCCGGGGCGGGCGCGCTGACGACGACGCTTCTCGCCTCGCCGTCGTTCGACCTGCACCTGCCACCGTTCGGGAAGCCCGGCTGGGGCGACCTGCTCGCCGCGGTCGTGCTGGCCTGCGTGGCCGCGGCCCTCGGCATGGTCGCCGTCTGCCTCTTCCCGTACGTGCACCGCGCCTTCGGGGGGCTGCGGCATCCGATGCTGATGCTGCCGCTCGGCGGGTTGGTACTCGGTCTGCTCGGCGCCCTGGGCGGGCATCTGACCCTGTTCAAGGGACTGCACGAGGTGGGTGAGCTGGCCGCGGACCCGGACGGTTGGACGGCCGGTCAGTTCGCCGTGCTGGCCTTCGTGAAGCTGGCGGCACTCCTGATCGCCGCGTCCTGCGGATTTCGGGGCGGACGGATCTTCCCGGCCGTGTTCATCGGCGCGGCCTTCGGGCTGTGCGCGCACGCGCTCGTGCCGGGCGTGAATCCCTCCGTCGGCATCGCGGCGGGCGTGCTCGGCATGCTGCTCGCCATCACCCGGCAGGGCTGGATCAGTCTGTTCACCGCCGCTGTACTCGTGGCATCACCCGGGATCCTGGCCCTCATGTGCATCGCGTCCTTGCCGGCCTGGCTCCTGGTGACAGGGCGCCCGCAGATGCAGTTGACGAAGGACGGTGTCTCGCTGCGCTGATCCCCTCGGCAACGGGCCGACTCGGGGCGGGCGCGGACGGGCGGCGCAGCACGGCCATCGATCCGGCAGGGGCCTGGTCGGCGCGTGCGGTGCGCTACAGGGAGACGAGGCGCGCGATGAAGAAGGCTGCGATCAGCACGGCTCCGGCAGCGATCAGCCAGAGCCAGAACCGGGGGTGCTCCCAGAGGCCGCCGTCCGGACGTTCCTCGTGGGCCTCGGCGATTGACCCTTCCGCGGGAGGAGTCTCCCCGGGAGGTGTCTTTCCCGTGGACGTCCTTCCGGGAGGGACGAGTGGGTCAGTCATGACATCAGGCTCGCGCAGGCCGCGCGATCGCGCATCCGCTGGCACGTCCCGCCGCGCTGAACCTCCACCGGTGCCGCACACGGTCCGGGTATCGCGTCGGTCGCGAAAGGCTCGTCGGCACGCAAAGCTGAGATGCGAAGCAAAGCTGAGATGTACGGGCGACTGAGGAGCGAAGCCTCTGGCCATCCTGGCCGACCGTCGCGCGTCGAGCGGACACCGAAGGATCACGTCATGAGCCCTACCAGCGAGCGCGGAGCCGGCCAGGCGGACGGGCACGTCCGCCCCCACGGGGTGAGTGACGCCACGGTCGAGGCCCTGGGCACCCTGTCGGAGGCGCTGGAGACCGTGGAACAGGCTCGCGGCCATCTGTACGCCTTCCACCAGCTGACCGGCGGTGCGGATCTGACGCTGGGCCGTGCGGTCGAGCAGCTGCGGGCGGCGGGACACGGGGATCAGGCCGATCTGGTCGAGCGGGAGATCGTGGGGCGCAACGTCATCCCCGGCTGCTGGACCTTCCAGGTCATCGAGGCGTACAACGCCACCTACTACACGCCGTTCACCGAGGTTGAGCACCAAGTACGCCAGGAACTCGTGGAGGGGAGGAAACACCTGTACGAGGCCGAGATGAAAGAGGCCCGCCGCACCCGAGGCCATCCCGACCACACCGCTCGCCCCTGACCGGATTCGGGTCAACGGCCCCTGTGCAACGGGATGAAGCGCCCACCCGAGGGAACGCGAACACCCTCAGAGGAGAAAGGCCACGACGCCATGAAGACAACGGACATCAACCGCCTGCTCGGTGCCGCGACAGCGCTCTACGGCGCAGCCGTCATGGCCAGGCCCGAATGGCTTGCGAAACCCTGCGCTCTCCCGCTGGAGCCCAGTGGCCGCGTGCCAGGCGACACGGGCCTGCTGATCCGGGCCTTAGGATCCCGCGACCTGGTCATCGGTCTTGCCATGGTGGCCGCGACCGACGACGACGCACGGCGTTTCGCCACCTGGTGCCGCGTCGCCGCGGACGCGTCCGACGCCGTGATCTTCGGTACCCAGCTGTCCCATCGGCAAGCCCGGCTGAAAGCCGCGGGAGCCGCCGTCTCCTGGGCGGCTCTCTGCGCGCTGAGTCTGCGGAGCATCCGTTCGTGATGTCACCCCGCCGCTTCTGCCCGCCCCGGAAACCACCGGTCGACCACCCCGGGCCTCACACCCGTGCGGCGGCCCCGCGCCCACCAGTCTCCTGGGCTCCGGCTCCGGCTCCGGCCGCGCATCGGCACGGTCGGCCCGGGCGCTGAGACAGCTGCCGCCCCATGGCGAGATGCGTGATCAGGACTAGCGTGGGAACTCGCGGAGGGGGGCGCTTCGAACGCCGGAGGAACGCATGGCTGTACGGCACCGTTTGATCAAGAAGCCGCCAGAAGACGTCTGGGCGGTCCTGGCCGACGCCGAACGCTACGGGCAATGGGTCGTCGGCCCCGACCGGGCCGAACTGGACGAGGGAACCTGGCCCGAGCTCGGAGCGGCTCTCCGTTACACAATGAAGATCGGGCCGTTCACGCTGCACAACCGGACCGTCGTGCGCCGCGTCGAGCCGTCCGGCATCCTTGAGCTGGAGGCGTACAGCGGGCCACTGGGGACCGCGAGGATCGCCATGGAGCTGCGGCCCTGGGGCAAGGACACGCTCGTCATTCTCGACGAGCACCCCCTGCGCGGTGCGGGAGGCGCCCTGCACAACGGACTCCTGGACGCGGCGCAACAGATCAGACACCGCGCGATGCTGGGCCGACTTGCCCGTCTGTGCGAAGAGAGCGACGACCCGGTGCGTGGCGCTGCCCACGGACCGCGTCCGCGCCACGCCTGATTCGGTACGGGCCAGGCGGACCCGGCCCGCGTCAGACACCGGGCCCGGGGCCCGGGCCTCGGCGCCCCAGTCGCGCCTTCATCCGCAGCACCAACTACCGCTTCTTCTGATGGGGCTCGGGTAGCCGCGAAGTCGATCGAGAACGCGCGCACGGAAGTCCTCACCCAAGCCGGGAGCGACTCATTCCGGACGCCGCAGCGATCGGGGTGCCACGAAGGGGAGGGTCCCCGCCGGCGAACCGGGGGCTGGCCGGGGGCGACGCAACCCCTCCAGCCGGGAGCACCGGTGCAGTCGCCGAGGGTCTTGACCGCTTGCCCGGGGTCACCGGGGGTGGCGCCCTCTAGGATCGGCTAGCTGCTCCCGTTGATTGGATTCGGTGTTGACGGACAAACCTGACGTACCCGCGCCTCCTTCTTCCCCGGGCGCGGCGGCTGAACTGCTCCAGGGGCCAGGGCGTTACGACGGCAGCCGGCCCGGTCGGCACCGCACCGGGACGGCCGCGTTGGTGCTGGGCGCGCTCGGGGTGGTCTTCGGTGACATCGGCACGAGCCCGCTGTACTCGGTCCAGACCGTGTTCACCGCTGACAACCACCGAGTGCAGACCAACCCGGTCGAGGTGTACGGGGTGATCTCGCTCGTGTTCTGGGCGATCACCGTCATCGTCTCGGTCAAGTACGTGTCGTTCATCCTGCGCGCCGACAACGACGGCGAGGGCGGCATCATGGCCCTCACCGCGATGCTGCAGAACCATTCGTTCAAGACCCGGCGGGGCAAAGCCGTTCTGATCGCGCTGGGCATCTTCGGGGCGTCGCTGTTCTACGGCGACGGCATCATCACCCCCGCCATCTCGGTGCTGTCCGCTGTCGAGGGCGTCAAGGTCGCCACCCCGGCTCTCAGCCACCTCGTCGTACCGATCACCCTGACGGTGCTGACCGCCCTGTTCGTCATCCAGCGGTACGGCACGGGCCTGGTCGGCAAGCTCTTCGGTCCGGTGATGGCCCTGTGGTTCACGGTCCTGGCGGCCGCCGGGATCAACGGGATCTGCAAGAACCCCGCCATACTGAGGGCCCTTTCGCCCACCTACGCCGTCACGTTCATCGCTGAACACGGGGCGATCGCGTTCATCGCCCTGGGGGCGGTAGTGCTGGCGGTCACCGGCGCGGAGGCGCTGTACGCGGACATGGGCCACTTCGGCCGCCCGCCGATCACCCGGGCCTGGTTCCTGGTGGTCTTTCCGGCTCTGACCCTCAACTACCTCGGCCAGGGAGCGGTGATCCTGCGTACCCCCTCGGCCGCGGAGAACCCCTTCTTCCTGATCGTCCCCGGCTGGGCGCGGATCCCGATGGTGCTCCTCGCCACGGTGGCCACCATCATCGCCTCGCAGTCGGTGATCTCCGGTGCGTTCAGCGTGACCCGTCAGGCCGTCCAACTCGGCTTTCTGCCGCGCATGACGATCCGGCACACCTCGGAGCGGGAAGTCGGGCAGGTGTACTCCCCGGCGATCAACTGGGCCCTGTACGCCGCGGTGGTGGTCCTGGTGTTGGGTTTCGAGTCGTCGGCCGGGCTGGCGTCCGCCTACGGGTTGGCGGTCACCGGCACCTTCGTCCTGAACACCGTCCTCTTCCTGGCGGTGGCCCGGAGCCTGTGGGACAAACCCCGATGGCTGGTGGCCCTGGGCGGAGCCGTCTTCCTGACCGTCGAGGTCTCGTTCTTCCTCGCCAACCTCACCAAGATCACGCACGGCGGATGGCTGCCACTGCTGGTAGCGGGCGCCGTCTTCACCGTTCTGCTCACCTGGCGACGCGGCCGCATCATCGTGACCCGCAACCGCACCCGCGAAGAGGGCCCGCTCCTGGCGTTCGTGGAGCACCTGCGCACCCTGGACCCGCCGGTCCACCGGGTACCCGGCACAGCCGTCTTCCTCAACGCCAATCCCGACACCACCCCTCTGGCGCTGCGGGCCAACGTCGAACACAACCACGTCCTCCAGGAGCGGGTGATCATCATGCACATCCAGGTCCGCAACGTCCCCCACGTGCCCGCCGACGACCGTCTCACCAGCGGCGACCTGGGCTTCGACGACGACGGCATCAGCAGCCTGAACGCCAGCTTCGGATTCCAGGACGAGCCCAATGTGCCCGCCGCCCTCCAACTGGCCGTCAAAAGCGGGCTCCTGACTGCCCAGGACCTGAAGGAAGTCACCTACTTCCTCTCGCGGATCACGCTCGTGCAGTCCACCCAGCGGAACATGGCGTCCTGGCGCAAGAAGCTGTTCCTCACCATCTCCCGCAACTCCGCCCATCCGGTCGCCTACTTCGGGCTCCCCATCAGCCGCTCCATCAGCATGGGCGAACAAATCCCCCTCTGACCCCGGTCTGGCGCATACGGCCCGAGGGTGGATCCGGCACGCTGATCAGCTACACCGGCGCGAGGGCCGGCAGGGTGCGACCGGAGTGTCGCTGGACGGAGGGGAGGGCGGCGCACAGGACCAGGGCGAGGCGAGGGCGGTGAGCGGTACCAGGACCACGACGACGTGCACGAGCAGGACGTGCGCGGGGATGCCGTTGATCAGGTCCAGTCCCACAGGGACCCCTTCGTGGTGGGCGTGCCTGGTCGGAGAGGTGGGGGTTCATGTGAGGGGGCCGTTGCCCGCGCGGGAAGCGCCCGTTGACCGTGGGTCACCCGCGCCGAGCGATCCGCCTCGTGCGTCATGCCTCATGGCGGCCGAACCCCCGGGTGCGCCACTCCCGGCCGTCGGGCAGGACGGCGAGGGCCTCGTAGCCGTCCAGTGTCTCCAGCCACTCCCGGGCACCCTCGCCCCGGGCAAAGGCCGCGGTGGCGTAGGTGTCGGTCAGGGTCAGACGGGGGCCGATGAGAGTGAGGGAGGCGAAGGAGTCAGCGGGCGCGCCGGTGTGGGGGTTGAAGATGTGGTTGCCGCGTTCACCCGTCCCGGAGGTGGCGACGGCCAGGTCGTGGGGGGCGCTGACGACGGTGAGGAGTTCGCCCGGGCGCAGCGGATGCGCGATGCCAACGCGCCACGCAGAGCCGGGAGTTGGGCGGCCGCGGAGCTGGAGGTCACCTCCGCCGTTGACACAGGTGCGCTGCGCGCCCGCTTCGTACAGGACGTGGGACGCGGCCTCGGCGGCCCAGCCCTTGACGAGGCCGGAGGGGTCGAGGCTGCCGGCCGGGACGACGCTGAACCATCCCTCACTGACGTGCGCGGCCTGGGCGCAGAGCGACATGACTTCGCGGACTTCGGGCGGGCAGTCGGCCAGATGGATCTCGCCGCGGTCGAGTCGGCTGATGTGGCTGTCGGGCCGGTAGGTGGAGAACACGGCATCCACGCGGTGGAGTTGTCGCACGGCCGCGGCGAGTGCGTGACGGATCGCGGGGGTGGGCTCGTCGCGGATGTCGAAGGAGAAGACGGTGCCCATCACGTGCTCGATGTGGCGCAGTCCGGTCGTGGTGTCAGGCATGGGCCTGGTCCAGGGCGCTCTGGAGGGACTGGATGTAGCCCTGGCTGGTGTAGCTGGCACCGGAGACGGCGTCGATCCGGGCGCTCTGGGCACCGAGGGCCTCCTGGGTGAGACGCGGCAGTGCGTACGAGGCGATCCGCTGGTCGCGGCCGTTCTGGTCCGGGGCCTGGAGGACCTTGACGGCAGTGATCTTTCCGCCGGCGAGGGTGGCGGCGACCTGCACGGTCCCGTACTGGGTGTCGATGGGGTCTCCGGTGAACGTGCCCGTTCCGGTGGAGGTGCCCGCGGGGGTGTGGACGGCCGTCGTGGGTCTGGGGGCCACCCCGGCGAGAGCGGGGGTCTGGTGGGGTTTGAGGGCGAGCAGGGTGATGACCAGGGCGCTGATCCCGGTGGTGGCGAGGACGGCTCGGCGCATGACGGTACTCCTCAGAGAGCGAACGACTCGTGGTGGATGCGCCGGGCGGGGACACCGGCTTCGCGCAGGGCCCCGATCGCGGCCCGCGTCATGCCGGGCGGCCCGCACAGGTAGACCTCGTGCGCGGCCAGGTCCGGGACCAGTGCGCCCAGGCCCCGGGCAGTGAGGGGGGAGGAGTACGCGGCCGGTTCGTCGACGACGTAGTGGACGGTGGCCCGGCGGCGCGCGGCTATGGCATCGAGTTCACCGCGCAGAGCGAGATCGTCCGGGCGGCGGGCGCGGTAGACGAGTGTCACCTGGCCGGGCAGGGTCTCGAAGAGCGTACGCAGCGGGGTGATGCCGACGCCGCCGGCCAGGAGCAGCACCTGGGGAGCGGTGCGGCGGTCCGCGGTGAACGCGCCGTAGGGGCCCTCGGCCCACACCCGGGTGCCGGGCCTCAGATGGGCGAGCGCCGCGCTGTGGCCGCCCGCCGTCTTGACGGTGATGCGCAGGTGGGCGGGGTGTGCGGGCGCCGAGAGGGAGTAGGGGTTCGCCGTCCACCACAGCCCGCGGGCCAGGAAGCGCCAGCGCAGGAACTGCCCCGGAGCACCTCCGAGTTCGTCGAGGCGGCGGCCGGTGAGGTGGACGGAGACGATGCCCGGTGCCTCGGGGTGGATCGCGGCCACCCGCAGTCGGTGGCGTAGTCCACGGCGGACGGGGACGGCGAACCGGTACCAGGCGATGAGGGCGGCGACGCCGAGGAACAACGCGTACCAGGCCACCTGGGCGGTTCGGTTCCCCACGAAGTCGGCGCCGTTGGACAGCTGGTGGCCGAAGGTGAGGAAGACCGCCAGGTAGGTCGCGAAGTGGAGGTAGTGCCAGGTTTCGTAACTCATCCTGCGGCGCGCCGCGCGGGCCGAGAGGACTCCGGTCAGCAGGAACAGGAGGAAGCCGATCGTGCCCTTGAGGAGGTCGGGGTAGTCCAGGACGAGGGTGGAGGTCTGACTCACCACGTTCGTGTGGGAGGTCAGCGAATAGCCCCAGATGATCAGCAGGGTGTGGGCGAGGGCGAGGGTGACGGTGCAGCGGCCTCCCAGCGCGTGCCAGCGGGCGAGCCGGTCGGTGCCGACGGTGTGGTCCAAGAGTGGGACACGGGCCATCAGGGCCAGGAGGACCGCGCAGGCATAGCCGGCCAGCAGCCCCGTGATGCGGCCGGCGCCGGTGAGCCAGCCCGAGGGGCCGACGACCGATGACGTGTCACTCCACCACAGGGCCAGCACCCCCGCGGCGCCGGCCCAGATCACCAGTGGCACCAGGTACGGGACGGCACTGCGGCGCGGGCGCCGATGGCGCAGTCCGCGGCTCGCGGCCGTGGTGGGCGTGAAAGTGGCGGTCATGGGCTCCTCCGGATGGGACGCGCTCCGGCGATGGACGGCCAGCCTCACAGCCCAACCTCTGAGCAACCTCTGAAACAGCCCTCATCGGCCCGCTCGGCGCCGATTCAGAGGAAACTCAGAGAGTCGGCCCGTCCCGCCCCGGGGTGCGCCGGGAGATGCTGAAGGAACCATGGACGAACCACACACCACTCCGCATCTGCACCGCCCGGACGGCGAGCCCGTGCGGATCCTCGTCGTCGACGACGAACCGGACATCACGGACGTCCTGTCCGGAGTCATGGCGGGTGAGGGCTGGCAGGTCCGCACCGCCGCCGACGGCACGACCGCTCTCGCGACCGCTCGTGACTTCCGGCCCGACGCGGTGGTACTGGACTGGATGCTGCCCGACCTCGACGGCCTGCAGATCCTGCGCGCACTGCGGCGCGAAGCACCGCAGGTGTGCGTGCTGTTCCTGACCGCCCGCGACGCGGTGGAGGACCGCATCGCCGGGATCACCGCGGGCGGCGACGACTACGTCACCAAGCCCTACAGCCTGGAGGAGGTCCTGGCCCGGCTGCGGGGGCTGCTGCGGCGGGCCGGGATGACCGCGGAGCCGGGTGCCGACAGGATCACCGTCGGGGACCTCACGATGGACGAGGAGGCCAGAGAGGTCCGGCGTGGCGGGGTCGCGGTCGATCTGTCCCGTACCGAGTTCGAACTCCTGCGGTTCCTGATGCGCAACCCCCGCCGGGTGCTGTCCAAGGCCCAGATCCTCGACCGGGTCTGGGCGTACGACTTCGGCGGCCGCGCCCATGTCGTCGAGCTGTACATCAGCTATCTGCGCAAGAAGATCGACGCCGGCCGCACCCCGATGATCCACACGGTGCGCGGGGTCGGCTACGTCCTCAAGCCGGACTCGCCGTGAAGCGCCCCCTGCCCCGCACCCTGCGCGGCCAGCTCACCGCCGGACTCGTCGTCCTGCTCGCCCTGGCCTGCCTCGCCGTCGGCATCATGACGGCCCTCGCCCTGCGCGGCTTCCTGGTGGGGCGCCTCGACGAGCAGCTCGCCGCCTCCGGCGGCCGGTTCGCCGCCAGTCTCGAACACGAAGCCAGGCCCGACACCGACAATCGCCCCGACACCCGGGGCCAGGCCGAATCGACCTTCGGTGCCCGCCTGTTGCACGGCACCACCACCCAGGCAGCCGTGGTCCACGACGCCACCGACCGCACGGTCCGGCTCACGCCCGGGGACCGCGGCGCGCTGGCGAGGGTGCCCGTGGACGGAAACGGGCACAGCATCCGCCTCTCCACTCTGGGCAAGTACCGGGTCACGGCCGTCAACGGCGACGACCAGGACGTCATGATCACCGGCCTGCCCCTGCACCCGGTGGAGGAGACGGTGCACCGCCTCGAAGCCGTCGAGGCCGTACTCTTCGGCGCGGCTCTCCTGGCCACCGGCATCGCGGGCGCCCTGTGGGTACGCATCTCCTTGCGCCCCCTCCAGAAGGTCACCGCACGGGCGGCGGAAGTGGCCCAACTGCCGCTCGCCAGTGGCGAGATCGCCATGCCGGGACCGCTCCCCGACACCGATCCCCGCACCGAGGTCGGGCAGCTCGGCACCGCCCTCAACCACATGCTGGGCCATGTCGAGGACGCGCTGACCCGGCGCCACGCGAGCGAGGAGAGGCTCCGTCACTTCGCCGCCGACGCCAGCCACGAACTGCGCACCCCCGTCGCCAACATCCGAGGCCATGCCGAACTCGCCCTGCGCCATCGCGGAGCCGTCCCCGCCGAGGTCCGCCATGCCCTGGAGCGCATCGGCGGCGAATCGCAGCGGATGTCCCGGCTCGTCGACGACCTGCTGCTCCTCGCCCGCCTGGATGCCGGGCGCCCCCTCGAACACGAGCCCGTCGACCTGACCCTGCTGATCCTGAACGCGACCGATGACGCGCGCGCCGCGGGCCCCGGCCACCGCTGGCTCCTCGACCTTCCCGAAGAACCGGTCACCGTCACCGGCGACGCCCACCGCCTCCAGCAGGCCATCGGCAACCTCCTCGCCAACGCCCGCACCCACACCCCGCCCGGCACCGACGTGACCATCACCCTCGCCACCGGCGAGAGCGGTGTCCAGGTGGACGTCGCCGACAACGGCCCCGGCATCCCTGAAGAAATCCAGCCCGAGGTCTTCGGCCGCTTCGTCCGCGCCGACCACGCCCGCTCCCGCAGCACGGGAAGCACCGGACTCGGCCTCGCCATCGTCCACGCCGTGGTCACCGCCCACGGCGGGACCGCCACCGTCACGAGTCGCCCCGGACACACCATCTTCCGGCTCGCCCTGCCCGGGTGACACACGGGTGGCGAGAACGCCGTTCACGCCCGGACGGTTGGCCCGGACAACCACCCGGTGCGGCGCCGGTCGTCATGTGCAGGTGCCGTGGGAGCGCCCCGGGCAAAGTGCTCGGGCTTGAAGTGGCCGGCCGGCATACGCTGCGCGGTCACCGATGAACGGCGCAGCGAGCAGTTGGCACGTCTGCCGCAGTCGAAGGGAGTCGCGCTCGCGCTCTCGGATTCAGAGGGAATTCAGAGGTCTGAGCGGATGGTGCGGATGAGTGGATCGCGCTCATCATGACGTGTCATGCACATGATGGAAGTCGCGGTCCGTCGCCGGGCTTCCCGAATCGAGGAGTAACCCCCAATGAACTTCTCACGCCCGGAGCAGTTATCCACTGCGGGCCCGGTGGTGCAGGCCGCATTCCGCCTGGTGACAGGATTCCTGTTCGCCTGTCATGGCGCCGCCTCCTTGTTCGGCGTCTTCGGCGGCGCCCATGGTGGCGGTACACCGTCCCTGCTCCAGTGGCCCGGATGGTGGGCGGCTCTCATCGAGTTGGCGGGCGGACTCCTGGTGGCCCTGGGCCTGTTCACCCGTACCGCTGCCGTCATCTGCTCCGGTTCCATGGCCTACGCCTATTTCAGCGTCCACCAGGCAAACGCACTGCTCCCGATCGACAACGGGGGAGAGCCGGCCGTCCAGTTCTGCTGGGCCTTCCTGCTGATCGCCTGTCTCGGGCCGGGCGCCTACGCTGTTGGGGCCCTCCTGAAGCGGGGCCCGGCCGCCGAGGCTGACGATCGAGTGGCGCCGGTGCCCACGTCCTAGACCGGCACGCACGGGGCCGGAAGCTCCGGCTGCCGACCCCGTGCGGGTGTGGGCACACAGATGCCTACGCTTCCCCGGCCGCGAGGGCGGCTGTGATCCTGTCGCAGTATGCGGCGCGCGCCTCTTCCTCCCGCAAGGCGTCGGCAAGCCGCTCGCCCCCGGGACACGACCTCAGCGGATCAATCGAGGCCGAGTTTGGCGAGGGCTTGGGGCCAGTCGGTGGCGATCGCCTTCTGAGCAGCGGCAAGCTGTGCCTTTCCCGAGCAGACCGCGGTGTGGAGCTTGGACTCCACGGCGTCCTTGGGGTTGTTGGGGCCGGCCCCCGGCTTGTGGCTCGGTGAGGGTGGCTCGACCCACAGGTTGCGTGGATCGTCCGGGTCCCCGCCCAGTTCCAGAGAGACCAGGTGGTCGTATTCGGCGTCGTGCGGGCTGCCGGTGTAACCGTAGGACTTGGCGTTCGCGGACTTCTCCGGCCCGGTGACCGACTCGGGGGGACGAATCGTCGAGGTGTATCCCGTCTTGCAAATAGTGGCCCGCAAGGTCGACGGGGTGACTTTCGGGTTCAGGGCACCCGGTGTGCACTTCGCGTCGGGGAGGGGCTGACCGTTCTCAGTGCCGAAATGGCATGTCCCGGCCGCCGGTTGTGTCTGGACGGTGTACTTGGTCTGCGGACCCGGACCGTACGGCAGGGCTGCGGCGCCTGCGGCCGGAGCTCTGGTGGTGGTCGGGCCCGACGGGGCCGCTGAATGTTTCGCGTCCGAAGCCGACGGGGCGCCGCCGGAGCATGCGGTGCTGAAGGCGGTTACGGCAAGAGCGGCGACGGCGGCGAGGCAGTGGCGACGCATACGGTTCCCCCAAGAGCACGGTGACAGCCCGAAATTACCGCTGCGGCCCAATGGGGCGAGTGGCCCTGACTACGGGTTTGCCGGAACAACACCTCGACATTGCCCCGCACTTCGGGCTTGGGTGCACTGTGTGCCGGGGATCCGGGGATCCGGGGGCCTGGAGCCGGCGTACGGGGAGCGGGGCTGTTCCGACCGTCGGTCAGGGGGCCGAATGCCGGATGTCCACACCTCGGCGGAGCCAGGTGTGGAGTCGCGTGGCGCAGCTGCCGTCTGGTGGCGTCGGGTGCCAGGGAGTCGGCCGATGGTGGCCGTGCGAGCCACCCCCGACTGCGGCAACGCTCCTCGCAAGAAGGTGCTCCGCGATCTCGTCATCGCCATGGCCGAGGCGGACGGTGAGACCTGGGCGGGGCTGGTCGGCGAGGACGTGGAATGGAACCTCGTGGGCGAGACCGTACTTCGTGGCGTGCGTGCCGAGAGCCGCCACGGGTGGCCTGCCATACCTGCTCTTGAGCCGGCTTCGCAGAGGAACCGCTCCTCCGCCGTCTGCGCCGTCGCGGCGCTCATGATGCCGCAGCGAGGAGCGATGCCTGACCGGCGGTTTCAGTGGCTGAGTCGACTGACGGTGCCTTGCGAGGCAACCGGTTCGGCGAGCGCGACGAGGTCGGCGACGGCGAAGCTGTAGGCCGTGCACAGTACGGAGCCGATGTGGCAGGGCGATTCGCCGATGCGGGTGGTCGGTACGCCGCTGGCGTGAAACTTGGCTTCGATGGTGACTCCGGAGAGTCCTACGAACTGGTCGACTCCGTGGCCGGCCGCGTAGTCGCCGATCGCGGCCAGTAGCGCCCGGGGCACGGCCTGGAACCCCCGGGGGTTGAGGCGGGGTGCCGGACGGACCCGGGAGTCGATGGCGAACCTGCTGGCTTCCCAGATGTTCGGCGAGCACGGCGCGGGCCTGCCTTGCAGGGCTGAACGGAAGGCTGTCACGTCGCGGAGCATGTTCGGGCCGATGGTGGGCAGGACGCGCACGCAGCCCACCACGGCGTGGCTGGGGCGATGGACCGCGATGGCGTAAACGGGGTCGAGGTCGTCGAACTCGTCGCGTTCGAGGCCGTTGTTGACGTCAACGGCCCAGCCCAGCCGCCGGTGAAAGGTCTCGTAGCGCAGCCGGAACATGTCTTCCAGCAGCGTCGGTGAAAGGCCGGGTTCGCCGGCTCGCCCGGCCAGCACCGTACAGTCCTGTGCCGCGAATGAGGTCATCTGAAAGAGGCCCGCCTTCTCGTACAACGCCATGCGCATCGGCCGAACAAGTTGATCTTCAGGCATGGGGCGTCGTCAGCCGGGCTTCACGGTGGCCGGGTCGGCGAACATCACGCGAACGAGTGGTGCCGGACCAGATTCGCGCCACGAGCCGGTCCACCGGTGTTCCGGGGCACCGCGGCCGAAAGCCGCCCTGGCGCCGGCCTGGACGATTGCGTAGTTGGTCGCGTACGGCGATCGGACAGCCCCGGGCCGTGCCACATGCCGCCATCTCCTCCCGTGTGCGGTCGACAGGTGAGGCAGTGAGGCAGTTGCTCCCGAAGCGGTCGGCGGTAGGGGCGGGCGAGAGGCGCACGGGTTTGTTCTCGCCTCCGGGATTGCCGACCTGCGCCGGTCTTTTCGGCAACTGCCGCCGCACCAACACCCGCCTGCCTGTGCAGAGTTGACGTGAGGTCCAGGACCTCGGGCAGCCTCGCGCCGGCCCCCAACTCGGTCTCGGCCTCCGCCAAGAACGCTGTGGGCAGCAAGTCGGCGAGCTTCTTCTTGAGGTCGCCGGGCATGTCCTCCAGTTTGCGCCGGAACCGGTCGGCTGCGCGCCTGCGGTCCTCGGCGGTGGGGTGTGCCTGGAGGTCGAGCCACACACAGTGGTTGCCGATGTTCTGGTACTCGCCGACGGCGTGGCTGACGCTTGACGCCTGCCCGACCGCTGTCGGCCGTTGGGCGCCGAACGGGGCCGTGCCCGTCGTTGGCCGGCCCCGGGCCCTGGTACGCGGATGGTGCCCGGGCAGGCTAACTTGCACGGATGAGCCTTCTTGATGATGTGGCCGAGCGCGACGGCTGGCGATGCTGGGTGTGTGACGAACCGGTCGACCCCGACGAGTCGGTGAACGACCCGCGGGGGCCCAGTGTCGACAGCCGGACCGCCGACCGGAAAGCCAAGGTCGCCGAGCGGCTCGCGCACCGCGGGTGCAATAGCCGCAAAGGGGCGGTCAAGGTGGTCATCGCCTGGCCAGAGCGTCTGTATGTAGTCGAACCCGCGCCGCTGATCGCCGTTGCCGACAGGCTGGAGCGCAAGGGAGGCCGCGAGATCGTGGGCCGTTGCCCGACCAGGAACGACGCCCAAGCGGCGGCGGATTGGCTGGTGGACCGGTTCTCCCGACTGCTACCGGGGGTGCCGGTGACCGCCGGCATCGAGGCAGGCGGCGGTCAGTTCCTCGTCATCCTGGCCGCCGGCCGCCGCTGACCGAGGGCGATCCCTCAGCCGGAGAGATGCTGACGGCGGGGCGCAGTGGCCGACCTCGAATCGCCCTCTGGAAAAGGGTGTTGGACGCTTCTCTGATCTGAGCAGCTCGTCATGACGCGAGGCGTGGCCGGCGTCGTCGTCGGGTCACGGATTGGATGCCGTCGACCGCGGAGGGGGATCCGGGTACGGATCAGCGAGGTGCCGCGAGTACGTCCCGGAGTACGTGATCGAGCGTGACGCGGGCCAGCTCGTCTCTCAGACTCTCCTCGATGCCCTCGTAGATTCCCCGCATGGCCGGCTGGATGCCGTGACCCACTACGCATCCCTGGTCCGGAGTGGTGCGGTGCATCGCGAAGAGCGGGCCGGGTTCCACCGCCTCGTACACGTCGAGCAGTGTCATCGACCCCAGCTCGCGCGCCAGCGACCAGCCCGCGCCCGCACCCCGCCGAGACTCCACGAGCCCGGCCCTGCGCAGCTCGCCGAGCAGTCGTCTGATCACCACCGGGTTGGTGTTCGCGCTGGTCGCGATCTGCTCGGAGGTGGCGACCTCATGGCCCTGGCGCTGGTAGAGACCGATCCAGGCCAGCGCGTGGGCGGCCAGGGTCAGCCTGCTGTTGGCACTCATGCACCCCTCCTCTCGGCTGCAACTTTCCATGTTACGACAGCGCAGTCGTAACAGTTATGGTTGCAACAAGGAGTCGTAACGGTTAGCGTTACGACTGCTGGAAAGGCCAATCAACGAGGTGAGAAGAATGAGCAAGCCACTCACGGGCAAGGTCGCCCTGGTCACCGGGGGGTCGCGCGGACTGGGAGCCGCGACCGTGCGGCTGCTGGCCGAGCAGGGCGCCCGCGTCGCCTTCTCCTACGCCAGCTCCGAGCAGCAGGCGCAGGCCGTCGTGGACGACGTGCGTCTCAAGGGAGCGGAAGCCGTCGCCTTCAAGTCCAACCAGGCAGACACCACTCAGGCGCCGGCGCTGATCGACGACGTCGTCGCGCACTTCGGCGGCCTGGACGTCCTCGTCAACAACGCGGCGATCTCGGTGGAGCAGGGCCGCACGGTGGACGACCCGGACGCCGACACCGCCGCACTGGACCGGATGCACGCCACCAACTACCTCGGCGTGATCGCCGTCATCCGGGCCGCCTCCCGAGTGCTGCGCACCGGCGGCCGCATCATCACCGTGAGTTCCGGACTGGGTTCCCGGGTCGGAGCCCCCGGCCTTGCCGACTATGCGGCGACCAAGGCAGGCATCGAGAGGTACACCATGGGCGTCGCGCGTGACCTGGGGCCCCGGAACATCACGGCCAACGTCGTCGAAGCCGGACTGATGGAGGGCGGCATGCAGCCGCCGGACCCCGAGACCCTCAAGGCCCTGGTCAGCTCACTGTCCCTGCAACGCGTGGGTCACCCCGAGGAAATCGCCGCGGCGATCGCCTTTCTCGCGAGCCCCGCCGCGTCGTATGTCACGGGCGCGGTGCTGGACGCCCACGGCGGCTACAACGCCTGAACCCGAATCCCGGCCGCGTGCCCCGAAGCACATCCCGCCTTCGGGGCGTGACCGCCGAACAGGACGCCAGTTGGCCATGGCTGCTGGTCGGTGGCTCTCGGGGGTGGGCGCGGGATGTCCGGCGGCGCATCCATGGGGCAACCCAGGCGCTTACGGAGCCCTTTGAGGATTGCTTCCAGGGCGTCGGCCGACATCGGCCGGCCCCGAGTCGGTCCGCGCAGCACCACGAACAGCCGGTCGTGCTGGACCGGCGGTCGCTCGCGGGCCAGGTATGCGTCTACGGCGATGAAGAACTGCGTGGACATGGGCAGCAGACGCTGGCCGCCCCCTGCGGCCTCGCGTATGCGGACGCGGCCCTCGCCAGGAACGAGGTCGCCGAGGCGGAGCCCGAGAACCTCACGACGTCGCACTCTGCTCAGCAGCATGGCCATGACCATGGCGCGATCCCGGGCAGTGTTCAGCGCCGTGAGGATCGATTCGATCTGTCCCGGGGGAAGCGTGCCCACGGGGGAAGGCGATGTGCGCTTCTGTGGCCCTCCACGGGTACAGGCGTGGCGGGTGGCCAGTGACGGCACCGGGTTGTACTCGATGGCCGGATCGTCGCGAGCTGCGAGGAACTCGAACAGCTCTGACACGCTGGCCAGTTGACGCTCAATCGTGCGGATGGAGACGCCCCGGGCACCGCCTTCGAGAGGGGTGGCGGGCGAATGAGGTCGTGCGGCCATCTGCCCGGATATGGCCATCCGCCCGGATACGAAGGTGAAGACGTCGGAGGTGACGACGTCAACCGGGTCCTTGCGTACGGCCGAGAAGAACGCCTTCAGGTCATAGGCCCTGGCCAGCAGCGTGTGGGGGCGGCGGCGTACCGCCAGGCACCTCAGGTACTCGTCGATCAGGGGGTGCCCGAGCGAGAGCGCAGGACTGCCCGGGACGTGGCTGCGAACCAGCTTCGGTTGCCAGGACATATGAACTCCTCGGAGTGTCCGCTGTCCCTTCGCAGGGGGACCCTGCGGGTATGCGGGTCGTCCTCGTCGCGTCGATCGTGATGCGCTCGCTGGACTCCACGCGGGAGACCGGAGGTCCCCCGCGTCAGCACTGCGTGCTCGGTCACGGGCGATCGGGGACGGCCGCGCCCGAGGGTGGCTCGGCCGGAGGGGAAGCGCCTCGCCGAACCGGGCCTGCTAGAAGCCGGTCCAGGTGAAGGCGACCTTGTCGCCGGCCTTGAGGGCGAACTGGCAGCCGCCGACCGGGGTGGGGGTGCCGTTCACCGAGATGTTCCAGTAGGCCGACGTGCTGCCGCTCACGTTCTTGACCGTGTCGACGGAGAAGTCGTCGAAGGAGGCGTACCAGGTGCCGTCCCAGGCGAAGCCGCGCTGGTGGGCCGCGTCGTCGAGGGCGGCTGTCGGAGTGGGGACGGGCGCGGGGTTCTTGGCGCCGTTGGTGCCGTCGCACTTGTGGGTGCCGCCGGTCGCGGTGGTCACGTCGTGGCCCCTGGTTCTGACCTTGCCGTTGAAGAGCGTGCCGGTCGGCCCCTTGACCGTGACCGTCACGACGACGGGAGCGTTCGGGTTCGGTGCGGGGCAGGCGAAGGCCGGGGTCGCCGTCAGGGCGAGACCTATCGCGGCGGTGGACAGGACGGTTCGGCGCAGGACGGTCTGACGCATGGTGGAGCCTTTCTGAGCGGGAAGGGCCGCACGGCGTCCCTGCGCCGTGCGGGGCATGGGGGCGGCGCGGCCTCTCGGCTACACCTCGACGGGCGGTGCGTCCGCGCCGGTGCCGCGCTGGGGCGCGAAGGTGACGGGGGCCTGGAAGCGGGCCTTGCGGGCGGCGCGCCGGAAGACGGTGAGCACGGCCGGGCCCGCGAGGATGACGCACACGAAGTTGGTGACCGCGCGTCCCGTGTCCCAGCCGAGTGACGTGGCCAGGTCGAAGGCGAGGTAGCGGTGCCACTGCTCGGTGAAGGGCAGCCCCGGCAGGTACGCGATGGAGCTGTTGGGGTCGAGTGAGAACGGCCAGAACGACAGGTTGAGGAGGAACCCGAAGAGATAGCCGGACAGCGAGCCGTACACCGCCAGCAGCAGGATCTCCAGGCGTCCGGAGGCGCGCGGCAGGAAGCCCGCCAGCATCCCCACGAAAGCACAGCCGAACATCTGGTACGGCATCCACGGACCCACGCCGCCCGTGATGAGGGCGGAGGCGAACAGTGACGTACAGCCGAGCGTGAACCCGAAGCCGGGGCCGTAGACGCGGCCGGCGAGGACCAGGATGAAGAAGACCGTCTCGATGCCGGCCGTCCCCGCCCCCAGCGGGCGGATCGCCGCGTTGACGGCGGACAGTACGCCCAGCATGGCGAGCGCCTTGGAGTTGATGCCGCCCTCGGCGATCTCCGAGATCACCACGCACAGGACCAGGACGAGCAGCACACCGAAGATGAGCGGCGGTGCGTAACTGGAGCCGAACTTGCCGGGGGCTACCACGAACGGCCAGAAGAAGGCCACCACGCCCACGAACGCCGCCATCGCGATGATGACACCGGCCCGCGGGGTGATGCGTATCGCCGTGGTCCCAAGACGCGCATAGCCGCTCATGGGCGTCCGCCCTCGCCCGGTTCCGCCGCTCTCACTTGAGCCACTGTCAGGTAGTGCAGGGGGGAGAGGACTTTGGCCACTTGGGGTGCGAACACCGGTGAGGAGACGACGACGTCGGCGGCGGGCCCGTCGGCGACGATCTCCCCCTCGGCCATGACCACGACGCGGTCCGCGGTGCGGGCGACGAACTCGACGTCGTGGGTCGACACCACCACGGCACGGCCTTCGGACGCCAACTCGTCGCAGATTCGCGTCAGTTCGGCCTTCGCCCGATAGTCCAGGCCGCGGGTCGGCTCGTCCAGGAGGACGACGCCCGGTGCGGCGCGGAGCTGGATGGCCAGGACCAGGGCCAGCTTCTGTCCTTCGGAGAGGTCGCGGGGGTGTGCGCCGTCGTCGATGCCGGGCGCCAGGCGATCCAGGACGGTTCGTGCCGAGGGCCCGGCGCCGGCAGCGGACTCGGCGTCGGCCTGGTCGAGTTCCTGCTGGACGCTCTCCAGGTAGAGCAGATCGGTCGGAGTCTGGGGGACCAGGCCGACAAGCCGCCGGGCCTGGGCGGCCGACACCGATCCGGGGTCGCGGGCCGGTCGCTCGGGGGAGCTCTTGGGCGGCGGCCAGTGGCTCACCCGCACGGTCCCGCCCGTTCGCTGTCCCGAGCCCTGGAGTGCCCAGAGCAGCGAGGACTTGCCGGAGCCGTTGCGGCCCATGAGCGCCACCGTCTCGCCGCCCCGCAGTTCCAGGCCGACCTCGCGGACGGCAGGCAGAGCCTGGCCGCGGTAGCGGACGCTCACCGCTCGTGCGTCGAGCACGGGCGGGTGCTGTGCTGCGGTGATCGCAGGGCGGGCAGGCGGGACCGGTAGCGCGGCCAGCCGGGCGCGCAGGGGGGCGGCCGCGCGGCGGGCGTCACGTACCGACAGCGGCAGCGGCCGCCATCCGGCGTGCCGCCCCAGCTCGACGACCGGGGGCGCGATGGCGGTCGTGCGGAAAACGTCGGCGGGGGTGCCGGAGACGACGCGTCCGTCACCGGGCAGGTACAGGACCCGGTCCGCGTACTGGACCACCCGTTCCAGGCGGTGTTCGGCGAGCAGCACGGTGACGCCGAGGTCGTGCACGAGGCGGGTGATCGCGGCGAGGACCTCTTCGGCGGCGGTCGGGTCGAGTGCGGAGGTCGGTTCGTCGAGGACGAGGACCCGGGGATGCGCGGTGAGGACGGAGCCGATGGCGACGCGCTGCTGCTGGCCGCCCGAGAGCTCGTGCAGGGCGCGGTGGCGCAGATCGGCCAGGCCGAGCAGATCGAGGGTCTCCTCGACGCGCTTGCGCATCGTCTCGGGTGGAACCGCCAACTGTTCCATCGCGTAGGCGAGTTCCTCTTCCACGGTGTCGGTCACGAAGCCGTCGAGCGGGTCCTGGCCCACGACACCGACCACGTCGGCCAGCTCCCGGGGCGGGTGGTGCGCGGTGTCGCGGCCGTCCACCGTCACGGAGCCGAAGAGGGTGCCGCCGGTGAAGTGCGGGACCAGCCCGTTCACCGCGCCGAGAAGGGTCGACTTGCCGACGCCGGTGTGGCCGACGACCAGACAGAGTTCGCCCTCCTCCACGGTGAGGTCGATGTCGCGCAGCACCGGCTCGGCGGCCTCGTCGTACTGGACGGTGACATGGTCGAAGGTGATCACGTGGCGGTGGCTTTCTCGGAGGGCCGCGCGGGCGCGCCCGGCGTCGGCCGCGCCCCGGTGACAGGGAGGGGCGGAGGGGCGAGGAACCCGGCGGCGCCCGCGAGCAGAATGGCGGCGGCCGGGACCATGGGCAGGGTGGGCCAGCTCAACGGGTAGATGGACGGGTTGAGTTCGGCCGCGTTGAACCCGACATCGGTGAAGAGCAGGACCGCGGACAGCACACCGCAGCCCGCCACGGCCCACTCCTCGAAGCGCCACGGATCGGGGCGGTACGAGGTGCGGGTGACACGCCGGCCGCCGAGCCTCAGTCCCGCTGCGCACAGGAGTGCGCCGGTCGCCATCGAGGGCAGGCCGAGCAGCTTGGGCGCGGTGGCGTCGAGGAGCCCGTACGCCCCCGAGCACAGCCCGCACATGCCGAACAGGAGCAGGGCGCCGGTCAGCCGGCGCGAGCCCTTCGTCGCCCGCCCGGCCCGGCCGTATCCGCGCGAGTCCATGGCCGCGGCGAGCCGCAGCGAGCGCTCCAGGGCGTCTTCGAGGACGGGGACGACGATGCCGCGCAGCGCTCGCAGTCCCTTGGTGCGGCCCGCGCGGAGCCGACGGGCGCGGTGCACCCGCTGGACGCTCTGGACCAGTTGAGGGGCCACGCTGATCGACACGGTGACCGCGACTCCGAGCTCGTAGAGGGCGCCGGGCAGCACGCGCAGCGCGCGCTTCGGGTTGGCCAGGGTGTTGGCGGCGCCGATGCAGCACAGCATGCAGGCCAGGCGCAGCCCGTCCACGGCCGCCGAGAGCAGGGCCTCCAGCGAGACGGGGCCGCCGAGTTGGATGCCCGCGTACCAGGCGGGGGTCGGGATGTGGGGGAGCGAGAAGAGGAAGTGGTCGTGCGGGGTGATGCCGGTGGCGAACAGCGCGCGGAAGATCACGCGGATCGCGACGACCGAGAGGGCCAGGTACAGGTAGTACTTGAAGCCGCGTGCCCAGGGTGCCTCGGTGCGGCGCATGGTGATCACGTAGCCGAGGACGGCGAGGACCAGGACCAGCAGCAGCGGGTTGTTGGTGCGGCTGACGGCGGTGGCCAGGGCCAGCGCCCAGACCCACCAGGCCATGGGGTGCAGCGTGCGGGGCAGGCGGCGCTCGTCCGAGCCGGGGAGGGCGACGGACGCGGACGAGCGGGGGACGGCGGCAGGAGGCACGCGGCTACTCCGACCGTCTGCGACGCCTGGCCGCGTACGCGCCGGCGCCGCCGATCAGGACGACCAGACCAGCGGTGATGGCGACCGGCGCGAACGATCCCGTGTCGTGGGCGGCTTCCCCGGCCGGTGCGGCATCAACAACCTTCGAGCCGCCCGTAGGGGTGGCCGCCGGGCTCGGTGGGGCGCCGGCCGAGGCGGAGGGAGACGGTGATGCCGAAGCGGACGGTGTCGCGCTCGACGGGCTGCTCGACGGTGTGCTGGACGTGACGGGCGGATGTTCGGGGGCCGGTCCGGTGTCGGTGCCGGGCGGGAGCGCGGGTGCCTTCTTCGTGGCGTCCGGCGCCTGTGGGGCACCTCCGGTGGGCTCCGCGTTGTGGGCGCGCAGTTGGTCCGGTGTGACCGAGGGCCGTCCCTCGGTGCCCTCGACATTGGTGCCGCCGAAGATCCACAGGTCGACGCTGCCCGGCTTCGGCTGGTAGAGCATTGCGCCGAGCTGGCTGTACTCCCAGGTGCTCGCGCCGGGGTCCGCGTGCCAGTACGACCAGTAGGCGGAGGCGGGCGGGGTGAGGACGCAGTCCTCCTGCGAGGGCGGCGGGAACTGCTTGCCGCCCTGGTAACCGCTGTAGCCGATGCGGCAGATGAACGCCGGGCCGTCGTGGCCGGTGCCCGTGGTGCGCCAGCCGCCCTGGTTGAGGAGCTCGTAGCCGGTGGTCGGGGTCGTGCCGCAGGAGCGGTAGACCGGGCCGCCCCACTTGCTGAAGTCGACGGCGAGGACCGCCCCCGAGGAGGTGGTGCACTGGCCCGTGGGCTGCGGCGCGGCGGCGGCCGGGCCGGCGCCGGCGGTCAGCGTGCCGACGGCGAGTGCCAGAGCACCAGCCGCTTGGGAGAGTGCCCGGAACGTACGGGTGATCATCGCTGCGCTCCCTCGGTGCTGCGACGGCGGGCTACGACGACCGTGCGCCAGCCTGCGAGGCACAGGAGGGCTGCGGCGAGACCAAGTCCGGTCAGCTGAACGCCGGTTGAGGCGAGACTGCCGCCACCTGCCGCCGTGCCTGCGGCGTTTCCACCGGGAGTGACGATCTCGGGTGTGGTGCCACCGGTGGGCGCGGTCGAGGGCTGAGGCTTGGTTCCGCTCAGGTCTCGCGCCAGCGTCCCGAAGGAGGTCCCGACGGCACCGCCGAGTGCCTGCGTGGAGGCGCGGACGTCCGAGCCGGGCTGGCCGTCGGCGGCGACGTTGAAGCCGCCGTCGCCGTTCTGCTGGCCGGCCAGGAACGTGCGGGCCTTCTTGATCTGCTCCCCGTACTTCGCCGCGTCCAGGGACAGGCCCTGGATGGCGAGCGCCGCGGAGTTGACCGAGTCGCCCGACGCGCCCTTGAAGCCGCCGTCCGACAACTGCTTGGTGGCGATCCAGGCCAGTGCCTTGGTGACGGCGGCCTTCGACTTGTCGTCCTTGACCAGGTCGAGCGCCATGGCGGCCATCGCGGTCGAGTCGACCTCGGAGTCGCCGGTGGCGGGGATCAGGCTCGGCCAGGCTCCCGTGTCGGTGTGCTGAAGGCTCTCCAGATAGGCCACCGGAGCGGCGGCCGCGTCCTTCTGGCCCGCCCTGAGCTGGGCGATCACACCGAGGGACTGCGAGAACACCGAAGGAGCGGAGCGGTAGGCGCCCTTGGCCGGGCAGCTGCGGTCGGTACCCGTGCTCGGCGCGGTGCACACGGCCCCGCCGAGGGCCGCGATGAGGTCGTGGCCCGCGAACTTCCTGGGGTCGCGGCCGACCGCCTGCGCCAGGACGGCGACCTTGCCCAGAGACCCGCCCGCCGCGTGCGAACTGCCCACGCCGGTCCAGTCGTTGACGGTGCGCGCGGGCGTGGAGCCGTCCTCGCCCCGGTTGTCGAGGAAGTCGACGAGGCCGCGGAGCGAGGCGTTGTCGTTGCCGGTCGCCGCCAGTGCGTAGGCCGCGTCGATGGTCAGGCCGAAGTCGGCGAAGCCGGTGCCGGCCACGGTCTCGTAGTAGTGGCCCTGCTTCAGCCGGGAGCGGTCGGTGAGGAAGGCGGCGCCCTTGGCGAGGTCGGGCCCCTCGCCCGCGGCCCATGGCGGGGTCGGTCCGGTGCTGGGCGGAGTGCTGGGGTTCTTGGTCGGGGTGCCGGTGGGCGGGATCGTCGGCGGCACGGTGGGCGGGACGGTCCGCTTCGTGGTCAGGGTCGCCAGATCGGTCCGCGCGCCGGCGATGACGGCGCCCCAGGTCGGGAAGATCTCGGGATCCGTGGCGCCTTCGTCGAAGCCGAAGCCGCCGGCCTTGGTCTGCTGGCGTGCGAGCCAGGAGACCGCGGCGTCGGCGCGGGCGGTGTCTCCGAGCAGGCGCAGCGCCTGTGCCGCTTCCCCGGTCGCGGTGACGTCGCCCGCGGTGACGCCCGGGTAGGCGCCGAAGGCACCGGTGGCCAACTGGGCGCCGCGCAGGTTCGTGCGCGCCCTGGCCACCGCGTCGTCGTGGCCGCCCGCGCGCTCAAGGACGATCGTGGCGTACGGGGTGGTGGCCGGGTCGCTGGAGGAGCAGGTCTCACCGGCGCGCAGCAGGGTGGGGCTGAAGCCTCCGTCCCGGCACTGGTGGGCGGCCACCCGCGCGAGGGCGTCGGCCGGCACCGGCCCGCCCGCACGCTGGAGTGCGAGGACCGCGAGGGCCTGGGTGGCCACGTCGCCCACCGCCGGGAAGTCGCCCTTGCCGACGCAGTCGGGCAGGGCTTCGGCGGTGCACGTGCTCTTGGTGAGGTCACCGAGCAGGTCGTGGCCGCCGAAGGCGTGCGGGTCGCCCTCGGTGCTCTCGGCGAGCAGGGCGAGCAGCGCCGCACCGGTGGGGCTGGGCGCGTTGCCGATGCCGTTCGGATAGGCGAACTCGGCGCTGTGCGCGGCGAGATAGGCCGTCATGCGGGTCAGGGTGTCGCTCTTGCCGCCCGCCGCTGCGAGGGCGAGCGCGGTACGTGCGGTCTGGTACAGGTTGGCCGAACCGCTGCCCTCGTCGTAGATGTGGTCGCCGTCGTGGAGCAACCCCTTGAGCCAGGTGCCCGCGGCGGTGAGGTTGACCTCCGCCGGTTCCACGACCGGTGGGTGGTCGCCCGGATCGGTCTGGCCCTGGGCGCGGACCTGGGCGGGGGTGAAGGCGGGGCCGCCGCTGGTGCCGTTGGGGTCGGTGGGACCGAACACCCAGGCTTCCACGGAGCCGTCCTTGGGGTGCTGGCTCATGGCGCCGAGTGGGCTGTACGTCCAGTAGTCCTGGCCGGGCGGTGCGAGCCAGTACGACCAGTAGGCGGTGGCCGGAGGCGTCAGCTTGCACGCCTCCTGGTCCGAAGTCGGGTACTGCGTACCGGAGTTGAACTGGGAGGTCCCGAGGCGGCAGATGAACGCGGGGCCGTCGTGCTCGGTGCCGGTGGTCGTGAAGCCGGCCTCGTGCAGCAAGTCGTACCCGGTGGTGGGGGTGGCGTCGCAGCCCCGCACGACGCCGCCGCCCCAGTGGCCGAAGTCGACGGCGACGACGGCGCCCTTGGTGGGCGAGCAGTCACCCAGCGGATCCGCTGCCGCGGGCGTCGCGCCGGAGAGGAGGAAGACCCCGCCGCCGATCACCACGCCCACCGAGCACAGCAGGGAAATGAATCGTGCGCCCATGCCTCGCGCCGGCCCGCTCGACTGCCCCACCAGTACCCCCTGCGTCACCCGCAACGGAGCTCTGTATGGGAGGAGGGACCCCATCGCCGCTGGAACGGGGGCCTTCCGCGCCACACCGTAGTCCGCGACGGCGTCTGTAGCTTGGATCAGCCCAGGTAATCCGGCTCATCCGGCGGGTACATGAGGCACCAGCCGAATCCACGGTTGCGGGTCAGCGCCGGATTCCGACCGGCTTCCCCTGGGAACTGACAATAGAATCGGGCGGATTAGAGCACGACTGAACCCGGACCGTCAAGAAGTGGGCAGGTGCGGCCAGTTCGGGTAGCGTCCGGTGCTGCCGCATGGGGGAATCTGGTGCGAATCCAGAGCTGACGCGCAACGGTATGGACCGGCCGGGGGGCCGGGGCGAGCCCGAAGACCCACACGGCAGTTACGTCAAGGAAGTCGAACCACGCGTTTGGACGACGACCTGCTGCCGTTCACCGAGGGGCCTCCTCACCGGAAGGCCGGCGTCCGGGCGGCACCGGTCGGCGTCCCCTTCCCCTGGGAGCACCCGACATGACCTCGAACCGCGCCTCTCGCCGCGCCCTCCTGACAGCGGCCTCTTCGCTGAGCGCTCTTGCCCTGGCGGCCGTTCCCGCCTTCGCCACCTCCTCGCCCGCCCAGATAGCCACGGCGAAGACCAACGGCGTGAGTTACCTCAGATCGCTCCAGGCGGCGGACGGCTCCTACGCCGGCGCCGGACTCTCCAACGAGTGGGCGTTCTCCGCCTTCGCCGCGACCGGCACCGCGTCCGTCGACGTCACCCCGGGCGGCGACCCCACCAAGAACGCCCGTACCGTCTACCGCAACCTCCTCGCCACGACCGCGTGGCCGAGCACTTCGCCGGTGGTGACCGACTACGAGCGCGGCATCATCAACGCCTACTCGGCCGGCATCGACCCGGCCCGCGTCGCGGCCGGCCGCAATCTGCTCGCCGACACCTACGCCTACTGGCAGAACTCCGCCCCCGGCTACTGGGGCGCCCCGTCCAACTTCAACGGCACGGTGTTCGCGCTGATCTCGCTCGGCGGCGCGAAGACGCAGACGGGCGTCCAGCGCATCCCGCAGCCGCTCCTGGACAAGTCCGTCGCCACCGTGCGGGCCAACCAGCACAACGACGGCGGCTGGAACTTCAGCAAGGCCGAGGGCGACCCGTCCGCACTCGCCGCGGGCAGTGACATCGACATGACCGGCGCCGCCATGGCCTCCCTGTGCGTCTCCGGCGTCCCGGCCACCGACCCCGCCATCACCAAGGCCAAGGGCTTCCTGAAGTCGAAGCTCGTCAACACCTCCGGCGCCTTCGACGCCATGTTCGGCGCCAACACCGACTCCAACGGCTGGGCCGTCTCCGGCCTCAACGCCTGCGGCATCAACCCCCAGACCGGCGACTTCCTCACCAAGGCGGGCAAAACCCCGGTCGACTTCCTGATCGCCCAGCAGTTCAAGCCCGGCGGCGGCTTCAAGTACGTGCCCAGCGACACCGCGCCGTCCGCGTACGCGTCCATCGACGGGCTGCGCGCGGTCGCCGGCGGCGGCTTCATGGCCGCCCCTCCGGCCCCCACCACGGCGGGCGCCCCGCAGTGGGTGGCCACCTCCGGCTTCACCCCGGGAACGACCGCCAAGCTCGCCCTGACCGTGGACACCGGCAGCTCGCTGAAGGTCTGCTCGGTCGCGCTCACTCCGACCGCGTCGACCACCACGCTCGGCGCGGTCCTGGACGCGGCGACCACGGCGGCCACCCCCGCGGGGTGCGTCACCTCGGTCACACCCGGCAGCGGAAACGGAACGATCACGGCGGTCAACGGGACGGCCAACAGCGGCAGTTCCACCTGGAAGGCCGGCGTCGACGGCGCGTCGGCGGTCGCCGCCAACCGCGACACGGTGATCAACCTGGGCGACACGATCTCGCTGCGCTACGGCAGCTGACATCGCCTGAGGACGATCCCCAGGCGGTCCGAGCGCTCGGGACCGGCCACGCCACCGAGATGTGCCGTCGGCCGGGTCGACGATGATGGACCCGGACTGCACTTCATGACCAAGAGCTATTCGCAGGTGCCGACCGAGATTCGCCGGAACCTCGGCCTGCTGGCCTGACCCCTTGCCCCTGGCCGGCGGATGACGACGTCACACCCACATGCGAGCGCCTGACGCGCCCGCACACCTGAGAAACTGGGCTTCATGAGCACGGAGCAGCGCCGGATTCTGGTCATCGGCATCGGAGCGGGGGACCCGGACCATTTGACCCTTGGCGCGGTCAAGGCGATCGGCCGGGCCGATGTGTTCTTCATCGTGGGCAAGGGGCCGGACAAGGCCTCGTTGACGGACTTGCGCCACCGGATGATCGAGGAACATGCCCAGGGCCCCTACCGAGTGGTGGAGGTGGAGGATCCCAGCCGCGAGCGCCGCTCGATGGACCGGGGCGAGTACTCCGCCGCGGTCCATGACTGGCGCGAACGGCGTGGGGAGCTGTTCGAGCGGCTGATGCGCGCGGAGATGACGGAGGGGGAGACCGGGGCGTTCCTGGTCTGGGGGGATCCGTCCCTGTACGACAGCACGCTGGGGATCCTCGCCGACATCGAGGCCCGCTCCTCGATCCGTCCGCAGGTGGAGGTGTTCCCGGGCATCACGAGCGTCTCGACGCTGGCCGCCCGGCACCGCATCCCGCTGAACCAGGTCGGCCGTCCGGTGCACATCACTCCAGCTCGGCGGCTGTCCGAAGTGGCGCAGAACGACGACGGGGACATCGTCGTCATGCTGGACGCGCACGAGTCGTTCACTCAGGTCGAGGGCGACGACGTGTGGATCTACTGGGGCGCCTACCTCGGCACCCCGGACGAACTGCTCGTCGCGGGTCCCGTACGTGAAGTCGGCGATGACATCAGGCAGTTGAAGGCCCAAGCACGCGAACGGCACGGCTGGATCATGGACACCTACCTCCTGCGCCTCACGGGGACGCAGTCGTCCGAGGAGGCGGGCGGCCGGCCCTAGGGGTGGCGTGCGTCTGTCCAGGGGCCGTCCCACACAGCCGGACCGCAGGAGCGCCGAGCCGTGGACACGCCACACCGTCGAGGCACGCCCACCTCTCTGCTCATGCCGTGCGGCTTCAGCGCCGACCGCAACCCTGGGTGACCTGGAGGTGCTCGCATCACTGCCCGGCTGGAGAGCCCTGCCGGCGGTGCGCGCGGGGCGAGTCGGGGCTTTGGTCCGTGACTGGTCCGGACGTGCTGGTCAGGCAAGGGCGGGCAGCGGGAGGACATGGGGGAGCGGGGCGTGAACCGCTCAAGGCTCCAAGGCGGTTGAGCGGAAGGCGTCTGACGGGCACAAGACCGCGTCAGGCGCCCCTTCTTGTGCCCTAGAAGTCTTGTGCCCTAGAAGAAGCCCAGCTCCCCCGAGCTCCCGGGCGGAGTGAGTCGCGGTCTTCTTCCAGTCGCGAGCGTCCGGCGATGGTGTCGCGAGAGACGTCGAGAAGGATCCGCTGGTTACTGAAGGTGTGGGCCCGCATGCGGGCGAGTGCTTCCTCGACGCTGCCCCGTCCAGCATCTGCCGCGGCCCCGGTCGCCTCGTGGACCAGGGGCGGGTATCCGGAGGGGCGGTCTCAGGGGACGCCTGGTCCTAGGCGATGCGGGCGGGATGGGCGTCCACAGCGAGCAGCGCCAGGACGCGGGAGTGCGCCCCCAGCCGGGCACGGTCCGTCGCGCTGAGGGCGGTGAAGTGGTGCAGTGGACATCCATATCTTCCGCAGGCGGGCGACGGCATGTGCGGCTTGCCCCGGATGAACGCATGAGGTCCGGCGGGCCAGGTGGCGGCGTGACACGTGGAGCAAGCTGGGTCGTGCCCGAGCCGGGGAGGCGTCGGACAGCGCCCGCAAGGACTGGAAGCGGTGCGGCGACGGTGCTATTGCTCCTCGGGGGTGGTCAGAAGACGGCGGTGCAGTTCTGCGGTCATCGTGTGGATTGCTCGGGTCAGCTCGGTGTTGGTCTTGAGTTCCAGCTCCTGTTCGACGAAGTCGTGGTCGGCCTTGGCCTGTTGGAACTCTGCTTGCCGGTTCTGGCCGATCATGACGAATGTCGACAGGAAGATCGCTTCGAGGGACACGACGAGCGTCAGTGTGGGCCACGGGTTGGTCTCCACGAACAACATCCAGAGCGCGAAGCCGACCGCGTGCAGGTAGACGAACGTCATGGAACCGGCGAACTTGGTGATCGCGTCGGCGATACGCAACTGGACGTTGCCGGCCCGGCCGGCCCGGTGTGCGACGACGACGGGATGATGCCGCCTCGCCGTGTCAGGACTGCTCATTCTCGTCCGCCCACTTCCGTCGATCGGCACGTAATCGTGCTGGTTCGCTGCATGCTGCCAGACAGGCGGGACACCGGCTCATTCCAGCCGCCATCGCCGCCCGGGCTCTGCCCCCAGCCGCTCGATAGCGCTTCCCTGCCGCCAGTTCTCCAGCATGGCCAAGCCATAGGTAGGCATTGACAAGGAGTGCGCACGGCCATTGACTGACAGGTGGGCGCTGGGCCATGACGCTCCGGGATTTCCGGGACGCGACCTCCCGCCACTCGCTTCGCCGGGACCCCGCGGAACGCAGAGTGCACTCCTGCGGACCGGAGGTTCGGCCATGTCTCTCTGGATCGTTCCGATCGTGCTGGTCCTGGCGCTGTTCGGGTTCGGCTTCACCCTGCACCTCTTGTGGTGCCTGGCCGCAGTGCTGCTGGCTCTGTGGGGCATCGGCCCTTTCATGCACGGCCGTATGGGATCGCGACGATCCGCCGGAAGCCGCCTATAACCACCGCCCGGCCGCCCTCTTTGGGGGCGGACCGGCCGCGCCGGGAGGCTCCTCCCGGTGTCTCATCGAACGGGAAGAGGAATCGTCATGGGCCTCGCCGACAGACTCAGGAACAGTGCCCAGTCCTTCCGAGGCCGGGTGAAGGAAGGCACTGGCCGTGCCGTCGGCAACAGGCATCTCAAGCGCGGAGGCCGTCGTGAACAGGCCGGTGGTGACCTCAAGCAAGCCGGCGAGAAGACCAAGGACGCCTCCCGGCGCTGAACAGGTGCGCACAGCGAACTTCCGTGCGGCCGAGGGGAACCAGGCACCTCTCCCTTCCCGCTCACTCTCGATGAGAAGGAGTACTTCCGTGGACGAGAACGTGTGGGGCTACCGGCCGGTGGCCGCCCACCGGACGGGCATGGACCTGACCGGATACAAGGTCGAGGCGAGTGACGGCAGCATCGGCAAGGTCGACAAGCACTCGGAGGAGGTCGGCGCCGCGTACATCGTGGTCGACACCGGAGCGTGGATCTTCGGCAAGGAGGTCCTCCTGCCGGCCGGGGTCGTGGTACGCGTCGACCCCGAGGAGAAGAAGATCTACGTCGACCGCACCAAGGACCAGATCAAGGGCGCCCCGGAGTTCAACAAGGAGAAGCACCTCGGCAACCCGGACTACCACCAGGAAGTGGGCAGCTACTACGGCCGCCCGCGCCCGCCCCAGATGATGTGAGCCGGCCCCGGCCTCCCCGCCGGAACCAGGACCGGGTGCCGGATGCCCGACCGGCCGGCACCCGGCGTCCTGCCTCCGGTCCGTCCGTCCGGACCGCCCCCGTCCAGGCAGTAGAGAGGCATGTCATGTTGATGTTCGTGCTCGTGATGGTGGCAGTGGTCGTCGTGATCGTGGCGGCCGTCCTCGTCATCGGTATCGGGCAACGCGGTGGACGGGGGCTGAAGAAGCGCTTCGGCCCCGAGTACGGCCATGTCGTCGAGCGGCACAACGGCGACACCAAGGCGGCCGAAGCGGAGCTCGGCGAGCGAGTGCAGCGGCACGGCTCCCTGGAGGAACGGACACTGTCACCCGAGGCGCGCGAGGGGTACTGCGCCCAATGGGACCGTATCCAGGCACAGTTCGTCGAATCGCCGGACAAGGCCGTCGCCGAGGCCGACATGCTGCTGTCACGGCTGGCCGAGGACCGGGGCTTCCCGCCGGGCGACGAATTCGAGAATCAGATGGCCGCGCTCTCCGTCCACCACAGCGATCACGTCCGCGGCTACCGCGACCTGCACACCACGGCCCAAGGCCACGGCAGCACCGAAGAGATGCGCGAGGCCATGACCCAGGCCCGCGGCCTCGTCACCGCACTGACCACTGAGCAACCCGCCCCCTCGGGCCGGCACCGCTCGCACCACCACGACGGCCGCGACCCGGAACGACAGGCCCCCGGTGGGCACCATACGAAGGGAAGCACCACCTGATGATGTACGACGCCGAACGCGCACGGCAGCCCGCGGCCCCCCGCCCGGAGCCTCCCAGGCGGCACACTCCGCAAGCTCCGGAACCCGGCCCCGCCACGGACCCGCGCGCACCTTTCACCGGCTCCGACGGCCTGCCCCGCACCGCGGGCTTCGAGCAGCAGCTGCTCCCGGCCGGTGAACGGGACAAGCTGTCCGTCCGACTCCAGCAGGCCGTCAACAACTTCATCGACAGCCCCCGCCACGCCGTGGAGGAGGCCGACGGCACCTTCGACGAGATCGTCAGCCGTCTGAACGGCGCACTCGGGGAACGCCAACGCGCCCTCCGCGCGAACTGGCAGAGCCCGGACACCCAGGCCGAAACGGAGGACCTGCGCGTCGCCCTGCAGGAGTACCGGGAGATCACCGAACAGCTGCTCCAGATGTAGATGCCGGCGACCGTGTCTCCAGTAGCACCCTCTGATGGGGGTGTCCGTCGTCCTGTCGGAGTGCGGGAGCCATGTACGTTCAGCAAGGTGGGCAGCCGTGGCGCTCTGGACCACTGTGGTGTGGCGGACGTCATCCAGCGAGCGCGTCTCCAGTTGGTCGACGTCGGGCAGCACTGCCATGTCAACTTGTGAGTGACGCCCGCGGCTTCGGTGGTCGGCGCTGAGGGCACGGCGCTTCCCGACGGAATGCGGCACGAGCTCGGCCGTGCTGTACGCACGCTCCACGTCGGGGAGCGGCGCTGACTACCGTGCTGTTCTCCTGGTGGTCCCAGCGGGTACTGCGCAGCGGCCGGATCGCCTGGCGAGCCATGTTGCCCGCCGCGGTGGGACTGTACGGGCTCCGGGTCTTCTCGCGACTCGACTTCTCACCGCTGATCGCCTCCAGCGCCGTCACCTACGGCCCCGTCGGCACCGTCCTGGTCATCCAGTCGTGGCTGGCCGGTGCGGGCGTCGTCGTCCTCGGCGGAGCCCTGGTAGGCCGGCTCCTGGACGAGGAACTCCCGCATGTGGCGATCGGGCACTCAACTCGCATACCAATGGCTGGAGTTCGAGTGATGCCGGGTAGGCGTGACGCGCTTCGCGAAGACCGGGTGGCGGCCGCACTTACAAGCCAGAATATGGATAATGCAGCTATTTAAGGACATTTAATCACCAACTGCCGCATGGGGTGGACAATTCCAACCTAGGGTGGGTTCTTGTCAGTTGGAGATTTTCTCCGACTGCACCATCGAAAGGCGTACCTCATGCGCTTCACGCGCACCACCGTCATTCCCCAAACCCTGCTGGTCGCCGCAATCGCTGTGGTCGGCCTCGCCGCCACCCCTTCCCTCGCTTCCGCAACGGCTCAGGCCGGTGCGGGCAGCGCCCGGGCCCACGTCGTCAGTGTCGACGCGCTGGGTCTTCCCGGTGGTAACGGTGCCAACGGCGTGGGGAGCAACGGCGGGATCGGAGGCCTGGGTGGCACCGGTGGCGCGGCCGGCGCGAATGGCAACGGGGGTGTTGGAGGTTCCGGCGGCAACGGCGACGGAAGCGCGAGCACCGGCGGGGCCGGGGGTGCGGGAGGTGCTGGCGGCGCCAACGGCAATGGCGGGAGCGGTGGCACCGGCGGCGCGGCCTCTCTCGGCGGCACCGGAGGCAAGGGCGGTGTGGGCGGAGTCGGTGACGCCGGCACCGGCATCACCGGTGGCAGCGGCGGCAGCGGCGGTGCCTCCACGACCGGCGGTGGCCATAAGGGTGGTACCGGTGGCGCAGGCGGCGCGGCCAGCCCGCTGTGTCCCGGCAAGCCCGGCGGCAACGGCACCGCCGCCACGTTCGGCACGGACGGAACGACTGGAGTCACCGGCGCTGCCGGCCACACCACTCTGCCCTGCTGACAAGATCGCCAGGTGAGCCGCACGGCCCGTTCTCCCGCTCCTTCCGGGGAGGGAGAACGGGCCTCTCGCCGCGCTGGAAGTACGGCCCGGGGGAAACGTCGGCCGCACGCGGCGCATTTGGTCGAACCAGCTGTGGGCCGAACGGCTCGGCACCCCGGATCAACCGGCGTAGATCCGGGAAATGATGCGAGTACGGACCGTTTCGGCCGGTCGACGACGGTTGATTACTACCGGGACATCGCTGTGGGCACGGCCCTCCCCAGGTAAAGCCGTCACCGGTCTCTGTCCTGACGTAGGCCGTGTGGCCCGTGTGTCGGCCGAGGCTCAGTCGCACTCAACAGGGATTGCAGCGCCGCGACGTCTACGTCGGCGATGTACGTGCCGTCGCGGGCCGTCGCCTAGCGCCCGCCGAAGGAGGCCGGAGCGGCTTTGACCGTCGATCCGGCTATGGGCCACGCGCTCTTCGGTCAAGGTGTGTCACGGTCTTCTTCGAGTCGCAGGCGTCCGTCGAGGATGTCGCGGGCGATGTCGAGGAGGAGCCGCTGATTGCTGAAGGCGTGCGCGCGCATACGGGCGAGTGCTTCTTCGACGCTGACCTGGCTGGCTTCGGCGGCGGCTCCGGCTGCTTGGTGGACCAGGGGCGGGTATCCGATGGGGGCGGTCTCGGGGGCCGCCTGGTCCCAGCCGATGAGGGCGGGGTGGGCGTCCAGGGCGAGCAGTGCCAGGACGCGGGAGTACGCCTCCAGACGGGCACGCTCCGCTGTGGTGAGGGGGCTGGGAGTGGTGCGGTAGATGTCCATGGCGCCGATGGGAATGTCGTTGCCGACCAGCAGGGGCACCGCTGTCACGCTGCGAATGCCCAGTCCCTCGGCGGTCCTGACGAAGAGGGGCCATTGTTCGGCGGCAGGGTGCAGGTCCGTCTCCACCAGGCGGCGGCGCAGGTAGGCCTCGGTGCAGGGGCCTTGTCCGGCGACGAGCTGAGCGTCTTCCAGCTGGTAGCTGCGGGGGTCTGTGGCGTAAGCCACGGTTCTGATCTCGCCGCGGGCGATGAGGGAGACGCCGAGCCCGTCGGCGCCGATGTCCTCCCGACACGCGGTGCATCCGGCAGGCAGGGACACCGGGCCCCCCGCAGTGCTGGCTGTCTGTAGAACGCGACTCCAGACCGTCGTGTTCTCCCGTGCGTCCATCGTGGAACTCTCCTGTGCCTGCCTGGAGCGCGGTCAGGCCACGAACTCGCTCACATGCCATCAGCGTAGTCCGGTAGGAAGACACGGAAGTTTTTTGGACGCCAGCACAATCGCAAGTCCACGCGAGATCGAACTCCGTAGGGCAACCTCGTACGCAACGGTGCTGAACAGGCTCCAGCGCGGGACGCTGCGGCAGCCGGCTCCGGCGGTTCCGTCTCCTGTCCTTCGCCGCCACCATCGCCGCTCGGCAGGGGAAGGGGCACGGCCGAGCGGACGCCGTCGACGGGACACCAACAGCGTGGATAGGGTGACAAGTGAGCTGGCGGGCAAGTGGCCCACGACTCCGGCAGGGTGGACCCCATTGATCAGCGACGGCATGGCCCATGTGCTCCGGTCGCTGCGTCACGGCGACAGCGGCGCAGTCGCAGTCGCCTGCGTGCGAGCCCTGGAAGTCGATGGTGTCGCGGTGTCGCTGCTGGCCGGGGAGACCCAGGCGGTGGAGCCGCTCTGGCGTTCACCGGGCATGGCCGCACACTTCGAGGAGTTGCAGTTCACTCTCGGTGTGGGACCGGGCCCTGATGCAGCCCTTACCGGTGCCGTCGTGCTGGCACCCGATCTGAACCGGGTGCGCCACGACCGCTGGCCCGGCCTGCCGGCCGAGGCACGGAAGATCGGCGTGGGCGGAGCCTGCTGCTTTCCTCTGGGGCTCGGCGCGATCCGGCTGGGCGTGCTGAGCCTCGTGACCTCCAGGCCGAGTTCCACCATGCCGGAGCAGCGCTACACCGACGCCCTGGCCCTGGGCGCCGCGCTGACCGGGATGCTCTTGGAGGGTGATGAGAGTGGGCGAGGGCTTCCCGACACGGTCATGGAGCCGCCGGGGGAGCTGCACCGGGCGGTGGTGCACCAGGCGACCGGCATGGTCAGCGTCCAGCTGGAGGTCTCCCTCGCGGAGGCCCTGCTACGGCTGCGGGCGTTCGCCTACAGCCGCGATCTGCCGCTCGACGACGTAGCCGGGGACGTTGTGGCCAGACGGCTGCGGTTCAACGACGATATGGACGGGCCGCAGTCGCGCGGCGGTCGAAAGGGATGATCGGCATGATCCGCGAACAACGTCTGGCGGAGATCTTCATGGAGGTCGCCGACTCCTTGACGGACGACTTCGATGTGCTGGACCTGCTCCAGCGCCTGTCGACCCGGTGCGTCGAGCTCCTCGACGTGTCGGCCGCGGGAATCCTGCTCGCCGACCCGCTCGGGCAACTCCATGTCGTGGCCGCCTCCGACGAGCACGCCCGGCTCCTGGAGCTGTTCGCGCTCCAGCACGACCAGGGCCCGTGCGTGGAGTGCTACCGCAGCGGCAATGCCAGGACCAACATCGACCTCACCAGCCCCAGCGCGAAGGCGAGTTGGCCCGGGTTCGCCACTCGGGCGCGCGATACCGGGTACGTGGCCACGCACGCGATCCCGCTGCGGCTGCGCGACCGCAATATCGGGGCGCTCAACCTCTTCCAGAAGACCTCCCACCGGCTCGGCGACAGCGACATCGCGCTGGCCAAGGCCCTGGCGGGCGTCGCCACGATCACGATCCTCCAGCAGCGCACCCTGGAGCGGTCCCACATCGAGAGGACCCAGCTCCAGACCGCGCTCAACAGCCGCATCCTGGTGGAACAGGTCAAGGGCATTCTCGCGGAACGCTGGGGTACCTCCCCCGACCAGGCCTTCTTCGCCTTCCGCAGCTATGCCCGCAGCCATCACCTGCGGCTGGCCGACTTCGCCGCGTCGATCATCAACGGCGCCTTCGACACCTCCACCATCCCCGCGCCCGAAAGCTGACTCCGCGAGACCGCTGGATCAGCCGCTCGGCACACGAGCAGACGGCATCTGAGCGACATCGCTTTCCCAGTGGCGCGAGACGGACGACCGCGGCAACGCCGCGGTCGTCCTGCGGTACGACGCTGAGCGCGGACGCGTACTGCTCACTCGCCAGTTCCGCTACCCGGCCTACGTCAACTTCTACGCAGCCCCGTACGCCCGGCCGACCGCACCGGCAACGGCGGCGGTCTGGGGGAGGACAGCGAGGACATCGAAGTGCTCGAACTGCCATGCCTGGAACGCGGACGCAGCCACCACGAAGCGGCGGCGCTTGGAGGTTCATCAGCCCCGCCCTCTCCACGACGCGCCGTCGGTGAGCCGTGAAGGAGAGGGCAGCCGTCAGTGACCTGCTCGGTCGCGCCGAGCGGGCCCCAGCCCCTTGCTCTCACCATCGACTTGCTCTAACCATCGACGCGACACCTCGGCCGGTCCCGCACCCGTCAGCACATCGGGTGTGCCGACTCCGGCGCGCCGAAGCGGGTTCGTATCGCTCCTCTGGGCCTCGAACGGGTGAGGATGATCGGTTCCCGTGGAAGGCAGGTATGGATGCGGGCTCTTCGTGCAACGAATGGAGGTGGTCGGCCCGTGCCTGGTGGGGCGTGCGAGAGAGGTGCAGCGTATGCAGATCCGAAGAGTGGCCCTCGCCGTCCTCATGAGTGCTGTGGCGTTCGGCACGACCGTCGGCACCGTAGCCGCGGCAGCCCCCGCCTCCGCCGGGCTCAGGGCTACCAGCTGCGGTGAGGCCGTCCGCAACACCCGGGCCGATCTGCAGAGGGCAGGCGCCTCGACCAGTGCGACCGACTGGCAGAGAGTGCGCAACGCCGCGCAGGACTTCCTCAACCGGCACCCTTGGAACGGCCCGGGCACTCAGGCTCTCCGGGGAGACGTCAACGACCTGAACCGGCTGTGCGCTCTGTAGGGCCCCCGCCTTCCATCGCGGCGGCAGGTCAGTCGCCCGCTGCCCCGGACACCTCGGTGGCAACGTCGTCGAGTCGACCGGTCAGGTGTCTGGTCTGCGGCCGCCCAACAGGACCTCCATTGACGGGACTTCCCTGTATCGCCTTCTCGCCGCGGTCACCCTCATCACCGCGACGCTGTAGCCGCAGCCCCTGCCGGCCCGTGCGACCGCTTCCCGCGCGACTCCTATGCCTATGCCGACTGCGAGGCCCGGAACCACTGGTCCTGAGCAGGCGCGCCGACCTTCTGCACCCTTGAGTATTCGGAATCAAGGCGGCCACCGAGGTTCGACATGGTCGGCTATCGGGAGACGCAGCGGGACTTCTGTCGTGCGCGGGTGGTCCCACGGAGGCCCCCCCGAAGGAGAAGAAGTCGGCGAACTGTGCGATGCGGCCCGCGGTCAAAGCCGCACGCGGCAGCTCGATCATCGTGCCGATCGGGCACCCGGACCGCCTGCCTCGTCTCGTTGGCCACCTGGGCCAGCACCCGCCCGGCCTCGGCCCGTACGAGGCGTTCCTCGACGGCGCCGACGAGCGGGAACGCGGACGGCGAGTTCCGTGCGGCCGGGGAGGAATTCGTGGAGAGGCGGATCCAGCAGGTGGATGGTCACCGGCAGTCCGTCCATCACGGCCAGGATCGCGGTGAAGTCCGATCGCTGCGGTGGCAGCAGGGCCGCCAGCGCCTCCTCGTGTGCCGATTGCCCATCTCATCGGCCAGGATCATCGCCTCGACCAGTGCTTTGCGTTCGCCGAGGATCATGTGCTCCGTGGGGCACAACCCGATGCCCTGCGCGCCGAAGCGGCGGGCCCGGGCCGCGTACTCCGGGGTGTCGGCGTTGGCGCGTACTTCCAGGCGGCGGACCACGTCGGCGTGGGACAGCGCGCGCAGCACGGTTTCGGAAAGCGGCCCCGTCCATTGGCCGGACTTGAGTGCCCGGCCGACATCGGAGGCCGCGAGACTGTGGACCCGGGCGGGACGGGGAGGCCCAGGCGGGTCAGTTCGGCGAGGTTCGCGCCTTTGCCGCCGAGCAGGTCGGCCATCTCCCGGTTGCCCTCGGCGAACTCGTAGACGCAATGGTTCATGGCCGTCCTCTCGGCGTTCGCATGGCATCGGGCATGGTCCCGGCAGCGGCCGGCCGGCGTGTACGCGCGGCTCCGGCTTCCCTCATCAGGGTTGTCGCCCGAGATCTCGTGAGGGAGGGGCCACAGGGGTAGTCGATGGGTCCGTACGGCCCTGTCGGCCGAGCGGCGGAGAACGTGGTCAGCCGGACCGCGGCGGTGTGCGCTCCGGGAGGGCCAGCTCGCGGTTCTCTCCCGGAGCCACGGAAACGGTCCGGTCCGGCAGCTCGATGTCGATCGGAGCCCGGTCGGACGCGGGAACGCGCACGCGCAGCTGTCCCGGCCCCATCTGAAGCCGTACGCCCCAGTGGCCCTGGTAGCGGATCGTGAAGCCGTACTGGGACAGCTCGGGCAGGGGCACCGGGTCCAGCCTCAGTGAGCCGCCGCGGGTCTCCAGACCGGTCAGCCCGCGCTGGACCAGGTCGAGGGTGCCCGCCATGGCTCCCAGATGGATGCCCTCGCCCGTGGTGCCGCCCTGCACATCGGCCACGTCGCCCTTGAGTGCTTCGTGCACGTACGCCCACGCGTCGGACCGCTTGGCCCGGGACAGCACCCATCCGTGGACGAGACCGCTGAGGGTGGAACCGTGGCTGGTGCGGTGAAGGTAGTAGTCGACCGTGCGGCTCCAGGTCTCGTCGTCCAGCCGGTGACCCAGCCGTGTGAAGAGGCCGCGCAGCTCGGCGGGCGCGAAGAGGTAGCCGAGCATCAGCACGTCTGCCTGCTTGGATGCCTGGTAGCGGTTGACCGTGTCGCCCTCGGCCTCAAGGATCCGGTCCAGCCTGCGGATGTCCCCGTACCGGGTGCGGTAGCGGCCCCAGTCCAGCGGGTCGAGGTCCGCGTAGCCCTCGAACTGGCTGATCACGCCGGAATGGAAGGGGACGTACAGCTTCCGCGCGATCTCCTCCCACTGGGACGGGGCATCCCGGTCGAGGCCGATGCGTTCGGTGAGCTCGCGCCTGCACGGTTCGGGCAGGATGCCCAGGAGCTCCACGGCACGCGCCAGGACCCAGGCGGCGGTGACGTTCGTGTAGGCGTTGTCGTCGAGACCCGGATCCTTCGCGTCGGGATAGCCGTCGTGGTACTCGTCGGGGCCGACCACACCCCGGATGCGATAGCGGCCGAGACCCTCGTCGTACGTGGCGGTTCCGGCCCAGAAGCGGGCGATCTCGACGAGCGTCTCGGCGCCCTTGGTGTGCAGGAACTCCGCGTCGCCACTGGCTTCCCAGTAGCGCCAGATGTTGTACGCGACGGCCGAGCCGACGTGGTGCTGCAACCGCGAGTGGTCGGGCAGCCAGCGTCCGGAGCGGGGGTTGAGGTGCATCTCCTGGGTCTCCTCGCGGCCGTCGCTGCCGCTCTGCCAGGGATACATCGCACCGGGCCTGCCGACCGCCCGCGCGGCGTCGCGTGCCGCTCCCAGGCGGCGGTGGCGATACGTGAGGAGTGCGCGGGACACCTCGGGGAAGTGCAGGTTGAGATACGGCAGCACGAACAGCTCGTCCCAGAAGACGTGGCCCCGGTACGCCTCGCCGTGCAGGCCTCGGGCGGGCACGCCGACGTCCAGCTCGGCGGTGTGCGGGGACAAGGTCTGCAGGACATGGAAGAGATGCAGCCGCAGAATGTGTCCCGCTTCCCCCGGAACACTCAACTCGGCCTTCTGCCAAAGGTGTTGCCAGGCCAGCCGGTGCGAACTCAGCAGCACGGCGAATTTCCGGGCGCGGGTCACCCGGTCGACGGCCGCGTCGAGCGGATCGCCGATCGCGGGGTCGCGCGAGGTGTGCAGGGAGACGGTCTTGTCGACCGTGGCCGGGTGACCGGGCGTCAGGCGCAGGCGGATGCGCTGGACGGCCCTGCGTGCCTCGGCGAGCACCCGCACGGATGCCCCTGGCGCGGTGGTGCGTTGAGCCATTCCGATGCGGATCCCGGACGTGCTGGTACGGCAGCGCAGCCAGACCGTTTCGGGGTGCGCGGTACCGGTCTCGACCTGCGTCAGGTGCGAGGCGTTGAGTTCCCGGTAGCGCTCGACACCGGAGTTGCTGACCGAGGCGTCGAGGGCGGACTCCACCTCCAGCTCACCGGACCAGCCCTCGGCGGTGAACTCCGTTCGCAGTGCGGCGAGATGAGGATCGGCCATGTGCGCCAGACGGAGCTGCCGCACGTGCAGTGTCCGGCCCTCCGCGACCAGGTATCGGGACTCGCGCTCAAGCGTCCCTGCCCGCAGGTCGAGAGACTGGCGGTGCGACAGGAGCGCCTCCGCGTCCGGCGTGAACCACACCCCGCCCGGAAGCCGGAAGCGCAGGGGCAGCCAGTTGGGGAGGTTGACCAGATCCTCGTTCTCGACCTCCCGGCCGGCCACCGTGGAGGTCAGGCGGTTGTAGCAGCCCGCCGCGTAGGTTCCGGGATAGTGCACCGAGTCGGCGGTGCACTCCGGGAGCGCACCACGTGTGGCGAAGTAGCCGTTGCCGAGAGTGCACAGCGATTCCCGCAAGCGCTCCTGACCGGGGTCGTAGCCTTCGTAGCGCCAGGCCCGGTCCTTCATGCCGCGTCCTCTTCCGTGAGCAGCTCACCGAGGTCCCGTACGACCAGGTCGGCGCCGTGCTTGAGCAGTGCCTCCCCGGTCCCGGCTCCTTGCGTCCGGTCCACCCCGACGACCAGCCCGAACCCGCCGCTGCGGCCCGCTTCGACGCCGGCCAGGGCGTCCTCCACGACGGCGGTCCGTGACACGGGAGCGCCGAGCCGCCGGGCCGCCTCCAGGAACAGTGCGGGATCGGGTTTGCCCGGCAACGCCAGCCGGGCCACCTCGGTGCCGTCGACCAGAACCTCGAAGAGGTCGAGAACCCCGGCGTGTGTGAGGAGCTCCCGCGCATGGCGTGAGGCGGACGCGGCGGCGAGGAGGACCCCTTCGCGGCGCAGAGCCCGCAGCAGCCGGATCGTGCCCGGGTAGGCATCGATGCCGCCCGCGCGCAGCCGTTGGACGTACCGGCGCTCCTTGTCCGCGGCGACCTCTTCGGCCATCCCCGTGTCGGTCCGCAGGCCGCGGGAGGCCAGGAACGCGACCGCGCCGTCGATACGTGACTTGCCGTCGATGTACTGAAGGTAGTCGTCGCGGACGTCGAACGGCCGCCGCTGGGCCGGGTCCTCGGGCCGATGGCGCAGGAGATGGGCGTCGAACGCCGCCTTCCACGCTTCGGCGTGCACGCGGGCGGAGTCGGTGATCACTCCGTCGGTGTCGAGGACCACGGCACTGATGCCGTGCAGCGTCCTGGAGATCACAGTCGCTCCGCAACGAAGCCCGTGAGGTCGAGCAGGCGGTTGCTGTAGCCCCACTCGTTGTCGTACCAGCCGAACACCTTCACCAGGTCGCCGTGCGCCTGGGTGAGCCCCGGGTCGAAGAGACAGGAGGCCGGATCCCCTATGACGTCCCGGGAGACGATCGGTGCGTCGGCCACCCGCAGGATGCCATGGAGCCTTCCCTGCGCGGCTTCGGAGAACGCGGCGTTGACCTCGTCGGCGGTCGCCTCGTGGCGCAGCACCACCGTGAGGTCTGTGAGCGAGCCGTCCTCGACCGGTACGCGGACGGCGAGGCCGTCCAGCACGCCGTCGAGCTCCGGCACGACCGTGCCGACCGCACGGGCGGCTCCCGTGCTGGTCGGGATGATGCTGAGCGCGGCCGAGCGGGCCCGGCGCAGATCCTTGTGCGGACCGTCCAGGAGCGCTTGGTCGTTGGTGTAGCCGTGGATGGTCGTCATCGTACCTTTGGCGATGCCGAACCGCTCGTGCAGAACGACCGCCATGGGCACGACACAGTTGGTGGTGCAGGAGGCGGCGGAGATCACGTGGTGGCGGACCGGGTCGTAGGTGTTTTCGTTGATGCCCATCACCACCGTCAGGTCTGCCTCCTTGCCGGGCGCCGAGAGCAGCACCTTGCGCGCGCCCGCCTTGAGGTGGAGCGAGGCGTGCCGTCGGTCGCGGAAGCGGCCCGAGGACTCGATGACCACGTCGGCCTGGTGCGCGCCCCAGTCCAGGGCCCCGGGGTCGCGCTCCGCGGTGACGGCGATGCGGCGGCCGTCGACGGTGAGCGAGGTGCTGTCGTGCGCGACGGGGTACGGGAGCCTGCCGTAGGTGGAGTCATACGTGAGGAGGTGGGCCAGCGTGCCGGAAGCGGTGATGTCGTTGATGGCCACCACCTCGACTCCGGTGGCGTCGCGGCCCCGCTCAAGCAGGGCGCGCAGGTAGTTGCGTCCGACCCGGCCGAATCCGTTGATGCCCACTCGTACGGTCATGGCGCGCTCCTTGGCTTGGAGGAGGGACGACTGCCACGGTCGTACCTGCCGGCGCCCGCGAACAGGGGCCGATGCGGCCTTGGTCGGGGCCGTACGGCCCACTGTCCGACAGGGCGCGCGGCGATGGCGGCAGCCTCTGGCCCGCCCCAGGGCACCGGGCGGGGTGCTCGTCAGCCGCGGCGGAGGTCCCCGACGACCCGGTCGGTCCAGGCATCGATGGCGGCCCACTCGCGGAAGTCCCCGTACCGGCACCCCATCAGTCGGAACAGCACGCGGCCCGTGAAGGGGAGCTGATCCCGAGTGATGACGCCGGACATCAATCGGTGGCTCCGGTAGGGGAGTTGGCCCGGAAGTCCCTGGGCGATCAGCGGTTCTTCCTTGCGTGCGGCCCCTTCCACGGACCGCGGAGCGCGCCGGGCATCCCCACGCTGAACAGCCAGACGGGACGGAAGCGGAGCAGCGTGCTGTTGTCGCGGATGAAGTCCTTCGCGGCCGGCAGCCATGCCTGGTGGTGGACGGCGCTGCCGAGCACGAACCCGTCGTGCCCGTCAGCACGATCCACTCGCGTCACAGGCCGCACGTCGACGGTGACCCCGGCCTCGGCGAGCCGTGCGCCGATGTGCTCGGCGATCTCACAGGTGGAGCCGTTCACGGTCGTGCAGCCGACCAGGACGTTCATGAACCTCCCCTCCTCGGTGGGTTGTTCAGTTGGGCGCGACCACCACGACCGGGCACCGCACGTGGTGGATGGCCGCGTGAGCCACGCGCCCCAGGCGCGCACCGGTTGCCGGGCGGTGCGTCTAGCGCCCGATGACCAGCAGGCCGGCCTCACGGGCCCCTTCCAGGATGTGGTGCGTGGGCCTGCCCTCGACGGCCCGGGCCCGGACCGGCACCGTGGGGTACTTCTCCCGCCAGGGATCCAGGGTCGCCGCGCGTGCCCACTCGGCGTCCCTTCGGGTCTGTGCGTTCGTCGTGTGCAGGTCGGGCAAGCGCCGCGCGGACAGCACGCGGAGCCCCGCGTTCCGGCAGCGGGCCGCCTCGCTGGCGAACCCCGGCAGCGAACCGGTCTCATGGCCCACATCGACGCCGACGGCGACATCGCGTTGTGCGGCCTGCCTCGCTTCGGCTTCGGGCAACCGCTCGTCGCCCGGAGAGCAACCGGCGCGGACGAGGACCACCGGCCGTTCGCCCCGGGTCGTCACGGCCATGGCGACCGAACCTGCGAGCAGACCGCCCGGCTCGCTGAACCCGTGCCAGCAGTTCGGCACCCTCCGCCCGGGCAGCGATACTCCCTCGCCCTGGTCGGGCGCGCCCTCCTAGGCGTGCACCAGGCGCAGAGGCAGGGCGCGGCGCCCTCCCCGGCCCCCAGTCGGCGGCGGCGCCGCTTTCGGGCGATCCGTCCAGGCCCACGAGGATCGGCTGGAGCATCATGACCACCTCCTCCACTTCCAGCGTGGTGCGCCGACTGCCCCCCGACGAGGTGCCAGGTGGCCCGGGCGGGGGCCATGAGGGGTAACCGGCGGTCGCGACGGACCCCGGACGGCACCTTCTTTGGCCCATACGGCCCACGGCGTAGCGGCGCCGCTGGGAGTCCCATGGAGGTGGCACCAACCGGTGCCGGCCCGGTGAGCGGGAGACCGCCATCGAGGAGCAGCACTACATCGGTGGTCAGAAGACCACCAGTGCTATCGCAGCTGAAGGGGGTGCGGCGCCCTGTGCGCCCCACCCCGGCGCATTACGGCGCGCTGTCTGGAAGGAGAAGGCGCCATGGAGCAGCCGCTGGTCGTCGGAGTGGACGGTTCGGAGCAGGGTCTGGGGGCGGTGGACTGGGCGGCCGACGAAGCCGCGCTGCGCGGTCTGCCGCTCCGCATCGTGTACGCGTCGCTGTGGGAGCACTACGAGGGTGCGGCATACGTCTACAGCGCGCCGTACGACTCGGACCGGGCTGTGGCCGACGCCATCCTGGGGGCGGCGGATGAGCGGGCGCAGGCCCGGCGCCCCGGTGTCCGCACGTCTTCCGTCGTGCTCCCGCAGGAGCCGGCCGATGCGCTCCTGCGGGAGAGCGATCTCGCCGCCGCGGTCGTCGTCGGCTCGCGCGGGCGGGGCAGCATCAAGGGAATGCTGCTGGGCTCGGTCGGCCTGGCAGTCGCCTCCTGGGCCCGGTGCCCGGTGGTCGTCGTGCGCGGCGACTCGGCGGCCGCCGAGGGACGGCACGAACGGGTTCTGCTGGGTGTGGGCCACCCCGACCGGAACTCGTCGGCCGTCGACTTCGCCTTCCAGGAGGCCATCACCCGGGGCAGCGCCCTCGACGCGGTACGCGCGTGGCGCGGTCCCGCGCGGGGCCGCGGCGCCGACTCGGCCTCGCACGCAGCATCCGGTGACCCCTATGAGGCCAAGGCCGCCGCAGAGCTCGACGAAGCGCTGCGCGGGACGCGGACCCGGCACCCCGAGGTGCGGATCCGCCCCGTCACGGTCGAGGGCCACACCCACAGGGTGCTGCTGGAGAGGTCGGCCGCGGCCGACCTCCTGGTGATCGGAGCTCGTCGGAACAAGGGTCTCGGGCTCCAGCTGAGCCGGACCGGCCACGCGGTGCTCCAGCACGCCGCCTGCCCGGTGGCCGTCGTCCCGCAGCACGGCTGAACCGCCGTGCGCCTCACCGCCCGATCGACGCCGCGTGATCGGGTACGTAGCTCTGCAGTTCCCCAGGGGGCCGCAAGTACCCTGCGCTGGGGGGCGTTGGGGTCGTTCGAGCGGCGGGCCCGGACCGTGCGGTAGGGAACCGTGGACACCAGGTGGGCGGTGATCATGTTGAGGCGGGCCGACCGCTTGTCGTCGCTCTGGACGACGAACCAGGGGGCCTCGGCCATGTCGGTGTGGACGAACATGTCGTCCTTCGCCCGCGAATAGACCTACCACCTGCTGATCGACTCCCTGTCGCGATGGTGGAGGGCTTCCGGCGTCGGGTGGGATCCTCCAGGCGTCGCCGGAACCGCACTTCCTGTACCGAGTCGCTCACCGAGAACCAGTACTTGCGCGACAGGATTCCGTCCTCGACCAGCATCCGCTCGAAGTCCGGGCACTTGCGCAGGAAGCGCTGGTGCTCCTGGCCCGTGCAGAACCCCATGACGTGCTCGACCCCGGCCCGGTTGTACCAACCGCGGTTGAGCCGGACGATCTCGCCCGACAGCCTCCGGCTTCGTCCGTCCTCGCTCCTTGCCGGTCACCCGCGGCCTCCCGTCGCATCCCCCACCTCAGGTTCCGCCATGTGACTTGCGCGGTACACCCCTTGGCGGGAGGCCGACCGGGCAGGACGTTTCCCGGCCGTCCTTGTCGAGGGAGGTCTTCCCGGGACGCCTCACCGTTACGGTGTGGGGAGCACTGTGCTTGTTCTGCTCGAACCAGGTGGGGGCGGTTCCATGACCACGCAGGAGCAGGACGGCTCCGGGGGCCGGCTGGGCAGACTGCGGCTGGACGAACTGCTCGACGAGCTCCAGGTGCGGATCGACGCCGTGCGCGGTACCCGCGACCGGCTGCACAGCCTGTTGGAGGCCGTGCTGTCGGTGGGTCGTGAACTCGACCTGCCGCAGGTGCTGCGGGGCATCGTCGAGGCGGCCGTGGTGCTGGTCGACGCCGAGTACGGGGCGCTGGGTGTGATCGGGCAGGGCGAGATGCTGTCGGAGTTCCTTCCGGTTGGCATCGACGACGAGTTGCGGGCACGGATCGGTGAACTTCCCTCTGGCCACGGCCTGTTGGGGGAGCTGATCCGGCACCCCGACGCGCTCCGGTTGGCGGAACTGTCCGAGCATCCGGCGTCGTCGGGCTTTCCGGCGCACCATCCGCCCATGCACTCCTTCCTCGGCGTTCCGATCCGGGTACGGGAGGAGGTGTTCGGCAACCTCTACCTGACGGAGAAGCGCGGAGGCGCGGAGTTCGACGGCGAGGACGAGTCGGTGCTCGCCACGCTTGCCGTGGCGGCGGGAGTGGCGATCGAGAACGCCCGGCTGTACGCGGAGGCCCGGCTGCGGGAGCAATGGCTCGCTGCCAGTGCGGAGTTCACCGCCGGACTGTTGTCCGGAATGCCGGAAGCCAGGGTCTTGGAGGCGATGGTCGAGCAGGCGAAGGAGATCACTTCGGCCGAGCTGGGTGTCGTCGAACTGGTGGAGGACGGGGCGGAGGAACTCCGCGGCGTGCTGGCGCTTGGGCGGCGGGCGGAATCCCACCGAGGGCTGCGGGTGCCGCGTGACGGGACCATGGCGGGTGCCGCGCTGGCCGAGCGGGGGCTCGTCGCCACCGTGGACGTCAGCACTGATCCGCGGATGACGTACCAGCCCGAACGCTGGAAGGGGATGGGGCCCGCGGTCGCGGTGCCGATGGGGGAGCGGGGGGTGCTGCTCCTGGCGCGCGAGTCGGGCCGGCCGCCTTTCACCCGGGCCGAGACGGCTCCGCTCCCCGCGTTCGCCGGACAGGCCGCGATCGCCCTTGAGTTGGCCGACCGCCGCCGCGACGCCGAACAGGTCAGCCTCCTGGAGGACCGGGACCGGATTGCCCGTGACCTGCACGACCTCGCCATTCAGCGCCTGTTCGCGACCGGCATGACCCTGCAGAGCGCCCAGCGGTTCGTCGACCACCCGGAAGCGGGCGAACGGCTGAGTCGGGCGGTCGACGATCTGGACGAGACCATCAAGATCATTCGCTCGACCATCTTCGGGCTGCGGGCCCATGAGACGAAGGGCCCCGGCGCCGGTCTGCGGGTGCGGGCCGTGCGGGTGCTGGAGGGGGCGGTGGCCTCGCTCGGGTTCACCCCGGCCCTGCGGATGGAGGGACTGCTGGACACCGACGTTCCACAAGGGCTGGCGGACGAGGTGGTTGCCGTGATCGGAGAGGCGCTGGCCAACACGGCCCGTCACGCCCGGGCTTCGCGGGCCGACGTCTGTCTGGTGGTGCGCAGGGAGGAGCTGACGGTCGACGTCGTGGACGACGGCGTGGGCATAGCCGAGGGCGGGCGGCGCAGTGGGCTGCGCAATCTCGCCGAGCGCGCGGAGCGGCTGGGGGGGAAGTTCACGACGGGTGCCGGCCCCGAGGGGGGCACCCGACTGGAGTGGAAGGTTCCGTTGACCGGACCGACATGACGCGCGCGTCAATGCCGCTCGTCAGCAGCCTGGTTGAACTGTGTGGCGAGTACCGCCGCCTGGATGCGGCGCTCGACTCCGAGCTTGGCCAGGAGCCGGGAAATGTGGTTCTTCACGGTCTTCTCCGAGAGGTAGAGCCGCTGGCCGATCTGCCGGTTGGTCATTCCCTCACCGATCCGGGCTAGGATTTCGCGCTCGCGCTCCGACAGCTCGGCAAGCCGCGGATCTTCGGTCGTAGCCTCCTTGTCCGGCTCGCGCAGACTGCTCATCAGGCGGGCGGTGGTGGCCGGGTCCAGCATGGACTGGCCGGAGGCCACGGTCCGTACGGCCTCGACGAGGTCCGAGCCCTTGATCAGTTTGAGGACGTACCCGGCCGCCCCCGCCATGATCGCGTCCAGCAGCGCGTCGTCGTCGTCGAACGACGTCAGCATCAGACAGGCCAGTTCCGGCACCCGGGAGCGCAGTTCGCGGCAGACGGTGATGCCGTCGCCGTCGGGCAGTCGGATGTCGAGGATGGCGACGTCCGGGCGCAGCGCGGGGCCGCGCACCAGCGCCTGCTCGCTCGTGCCGGCCTCGCCGACGACCTCGATGTCCGGCTCGGCGTCGAGCAGGTCGTGCACTCCGCGCCGCACCACCTCGTGGTCGTCAAGGAGGAAGACCCGGATCGGGTGCTGCGGAGAGAAGGCCCGTGCGTCGCTCACGTCGATGTCCCCTGACTGTCGATGGCCACGGGTTGAGCGTGCCCGTAGTGGGGGCCGGTGCGACAGGGGCCGAACGTCCCCATTGGTCGCCCCGCTCGGCGGATGCGGGTCAGCCGATGCGGGGGAGTTGCTCTTCGAGGGGCATGTTCACCACCCGCCGGGGCAGGGGCCGACCGGCTCTGTCGCGGGCCGGGGACCGGCTCTCAGCGCTTGCGCAGATCCCATTGGGGCCCGGTCACGGCCCAGTCGTGTTCCCAATCGGCCATGCGGCGCCGGCCGAGCGCCGACCGGACGGCCAGCCAGACTCCACCGACCACCAGTCCCGCCGCAGTCGTCGACACACCCCCAACTCCCATGGCCTGCGCCCAGCTGTCACTCCTGCTGCGCGGGGCGGTGGTGGCATGGTCGTGGGCATCCACCCAGATCTCGGCGGCGCTGCCTCTTTCTGTACCGTCGGGCATCTTCACCTCGCCCGTGACGCTCCGTCCGTCCGAGGTGGTCCAGCGGACGGCCGCGCGATGGGCCGGGCGGGCCGCGATCTCGTCGGCGGAGGTTGGTGAGGTGGGGACGTCCTCCAACACGGTGGCGCGCACGAGATGACAGGACGAGCGTTGTTGGGCCGCCGTCGCCTGGGCGTGGTCGTACACGGCCAGACCGGTCAGTGAACCGGCCATGGGCGCACCGACGAACAGCGCGGTGCCCAGCACGAGTCCGGTCCACGCTTCGACCCTGTCCGATCTGCGGCACAGGGGATTGCGGCGCCAGCGCCACCATCGCGCTCCCGTCCGGCTATTGACGTGCTTCACGGCGCCGCACCTCTTCTGCTGCCATTGAGTCAGCGATCCCTGACGCCCAGGTGGTGATCTGCCCGAAGTCGCGGAAGTCCCCGCCCTTGCCGGACTTCACGATCCTCCGGGCCGTCCGGCCGGTGGCGGTGTCGTCCAGCCGGCCGCCGAACGTCGCATGCCCCTTGGCATCCAGACGGTCTGCGATACGGCGCACCCCGGGCACCGGCGGGATGTACCGTTCGCCGGCCGAGGGGTCGAGCGGGCCGCTGCTGAACAGCCAGAGCGAGCGGTCGCCCAGCGGACGTCGGTGGCGACGCAGGAAGCGGCGCGCGTCCCGGTGCAAGCGGTTCGCGTAGAGGCCGCCGCCGACGACCACCGAACTGTACGGACGGATGTCCCGCACGTCGGCGGCCCTACGGACGTCGACCACGAGCCCTTCCTTGCGGAGGGTGTCGGCGATGGACTGGGCGATGTCCCGGGTGGAGCCGTTCTTCGTGGCGTACGCGACGAGCATGAGCTCTGCCATCACAAGTCACCTGGCCTTTCTCGGAGGCTTCGTGTCCCGGAGGACCGTGAGCCGGCTGCGGTACTCTTCGTCGTCGATCTCGCCCCGCGCGAAGCGTTCGCTTTGTGGTGTGCCATGGTGCGGGCGACCTCGGCGATGGTGTCCTCGGCGTGAGTACAGACGGGCGGCTTCGACATGAGCCGGCCTGCGGTACGGGCCCGGATCTTGGCGTGCTGCCCACGGGCCGGCGGGCCCAGGCGGATGTACCGGAAGGGCCGCCCCTGCGCCGCCGTTGGTGCCGCCTCGCTTTCGCGGGCCGGGAGGTCGGTCTCGGAGTCGGAGATCACCCCGATCACGTTGTCGTCGGCGTCGATCACCGGCAGACCGCTGATGCGGTGCTGGGCGAGGAGCCGGCCACCTCCCTGAAGGGAGTGGCGAGGCGGGCGGTGACGACCTCGGTGCTCAATACGGAGCCGACCTTGATGTGCTTCATCTCTGTCTCCCCCTCAGCGCAGTCGCCGTAAGTGCGGGTTGGTGGCCTTGCGCGGCAGCAGCCGCACCCGGACGTCGAGTGTGGTGACACCGCCGGGCCGGGCCAGTACGGGGTTGAAGTCGGCCAGGGCCAGCTGTGGCAGGTCGCAGGCCATCCGCGACATGCGCAGCAGCAGTTGTTCCTGGCCTTCGAGGTCGACCGGTCCGTTGCCGCGCTGTCCGAACAGCAGCGGGGCGCAGCGAGGGGCCGTGATCAGGTCGTGCACGTCGAGATCGGTGAGCGGTGCGAGGCAGGCTGCCTGATCCGCGAGGACCTCGGTGGCCGTGCCGCCGAGACCGAACAGGATCAGGGGACCGAAGGCCTCGTCCTGGATGATCCCGGCGAAGAGCTCGAAGCAGTGCGGCGCACTCGCGTGGTGCCAGCCAGCCTCCGTCGGGGTGTTCGGCCAGGTACGTGTCGACGAGTGCCCGCGCGGCGTCGCTCTCGATGCCGTCGAGGTCCTGTGTGCTGCCGTGAGGCAGGGAGAGCCAGCGGGGGCGGTCCACGGCGTGGCCGAGGGCACGAGCCGCCGACTGCGGGTCGGCGTAGGCGGTGACCGAGCCGCCGTCCTCGGTGGGCAGCAGGGTGACGGGCACGTCCTGGCCGAGGCGTACGGCGACGACCGGGCGGGCGCGCGGCCCGGGTCCGCGCAGCAGAGCTCGGGTGAGGTCGTCGCCGGTCGCCTCGGCCAGGGCCGTGGGGACGAGCACCACCAGCACCGCGTCGATGCCGGCGTGCCCGACCAGACGGTCCACGCAACGGCCCAGCTGCTCCTCGGAGACGGCAGCCGTGGCTTCGACGGGGTTGCCCGGGCGGCCGCGCCGGGCGTATCCGTACGGTCGTGCCGTCGGTGAGCAACGCGTGCACCGGCCGTTCGTTGGGCTCGTGGTCGGTCATCTCGGCTCCCTCATCCGCCAGTTGACATACGCAGCATCCGCCTGGCACGGGCCCCGCCCCAGAGGCCGTCGGGGGCAGGAGCAGGGCCGACCGGCCCCTCCCGCGGGGTCGGCCGGCCCCGGGCAGCGGTTCGCCGAGCTCGTCCTCCACCGCCCCGGCCATGGCGCGCAGGACCTCCAGGGTTCGTCGGGCTTCGGCCTCGTCGACGTCGGTGATACCTCGGTGATGGCGAAACCGACGTGCACGATGACGTATCTACCGCCGGACGCCGTCGGTGTGGGGGCGAGGCAGACTTCGCGCCGTACTCCGCCGAAGCCGACCGTTGCCATGGGCAGCCCGGCGTCTTCGTGGATCTCCGTCACCCTGCCCGGTATGCCGAGGCGCACGGCGCTCACTCCTTCGCGAGCCGGGCGGCGGCGATCGCGGCCTGCCCGTAGCTGATTCCGCCGTCGCCCACCGGTACGGCACTGGGGACGGGCACGCGCAGAGCCTGGGCCCGCAGTCGGCGTCGGACCTCGGTGAACAGCCGGCGGTTGACGAAGCAGCCGCCCGCCAGGCAGACAGTGCGCGGGGGGCCGTCCGCGACGGCACGGCCGACGAGCTCGGCGGCGGCGATCGCGACCGTGAGGTGGAAGGCGGCGGCGCGCCGAGCTGGTCGGGGGGTGCCGTAGCCCCCGGCGACGAATTCGAGTCGGTGCACCAGACCGGGGCGGGCCGGATGAGCGTGCGCGGCATCCACGCGACCGCGAGATCAGTGCCGTCCTAGAGCCCTATGAGCCGCAATGGATCGCCGTCACACGTGGCCAGGAAGGTGTCGGCGGGCAGGGGCGGTCGGCGGCCCGCTTTCGCGGTCGGCCGATCACCGCCCAGCCCACTCCGTCGTCCCGCCGGAAGTCGGTGCCGACCCCGATAACGGCGACGCGCGTACGGATGGTCATCGCTTCCCCTTCCGCCGACCCTGTTCCCACCCTGCGGACCTCGCGCGCCGACCGGCAGGGGCCGAACGTCCCCCACTGGGGCCGGTTCGCCCCTCCCGGCCCGCCCCCGAGCGTGGAAACGTCCCCTATGACGCCCCGGACGCGGGCGGGGCCCGGAAGGGGTGGCACCGTGGACAAGCCAGTGATCGTGGGTGTGGACGGCTCGGATCCGAGTCTGCGAGCCCTCGACTGGGCGACTGACGAGGCGGCTCAGCACGGCCTGCCCCTGTGCGTCGTCCATTCGCAGGCATGGGGGTGGTACGAGGGCTACGGCCCGTCGTTCACCACCGACCGGAGTGCCCTCCGCACGTACGGCGAGAACCTGATCGGGTCGGCCGTGGACCGGGTCGGCCGCCGTGCCGCGTCGGTGAAGGCTTACGCGGAACTGGTCGTCGAAGACCCCGCCGCCGTACTCACCAGGTTGAGCCGCGAGGCGTTCGCCGTCGTCGTGGGCGGCTTGGGCGCGGGCGCAGTCGCCGGACTGCCGCTGGGGTCGGTGAGCCTCGCGGTTGCCGCCCGCGCGCAGTCCCCGGTGATCGTGGTACGCGGCAACGAGCGACACCTGCGCCGTGGCTACGGCCGCATCGCCGTCGGCGTCGACGCACCCGAACAACCGGGTCCGGTGGTGGAGTTCGCGTTCGGGGAAGCGGAGGCGTGGGGCGCCGCACTGGTCGCGGTGCACGCCTGGCGGTGCCCGGCCCGGGAGGTCGCCGATCACCCGGACCATCGGGAGGACGTGGAGCGGCACCGTGTGCTGGCGGCTGATGCGCTGACCGAAGCCCTGCGTCCGACCACGCGAGGAGTGGGCAAGGTGGAGGTGCGGCCTCGTGTGATCGAGGGCCACGCCCGCAAGGCTCTCCTGGACACGGCGCTCACGGCCGACATGCTCGTCGTCGGCGTCCGCCGTCGCAAGAGCCAACTGGGCATGCAGCTGGGCCCGGTCAACCATGCTGTGCTGCATCAGGCGGCCTGCCCGGTGGCCGTGGTTCCGCACGCATGAACTTTCTCGTACGGTCAGCGCCGGGCCGGCCACGCCCTTCGACATGGTCGTACGCAACCACCTCGACCGCTACCGGCTGGTCATGGACGTCATCGACCGCGTCCCCGGCCTTGCCACCCGCGCGGCCTCCGTTCGTCGGACGATGGCCGACAGCCGGATCCGCCACCCCTCATGGATCCGCGAACACGGCACCGATCTGCCCGAGATCGTTGACTGGACCTGGACGGGACAACCCCCTCGCACCAAGGAGGTGCGTCATGGAGCACATCATCATCGCCGGGATCGACGGCTCCGCCGAGAGCCTGGACGCGGCCGACTGGGCAGCCCGTGAAGCCCTTCGCCGCGGACTGCCTCTCGTCCTGCTGCACGCAGGGGACGAACCCGAGTCCCACACCGGTCTGCCGGAACTTGACGCTCCGGCCGGCCGGACGGGGCACGCGCTGGACCGAGCGGCCCGAGCGTTGGCCTTCGCCCATCCCAGCCTTGACATCAGCCGCCGCCAAATGGCGGGGCCGCCGGTCGCGGCCCTCCTGGACGTGGCTGCCTCCTGCGAGACCGTCGTCCTGGGGTCGCGCGGGTTCACCGGCTTCGCCGGGTTCCTCGTTGGGTCGGCAGCCCTGGCGGTCACGGCCGGGGCGACCTGCCCGGTCGTCCTCGTCAGGGCGGGAGAGCGGACTGAGGACGAGCATTGGGACTCGGCGGCCGGGCCGTACCGCCCGGTCGTCCTCGGCATCGACCTGGACCACCCGTGCGACGAGCTCATCGAGTACGCCTTCGAAGCGGCCATGGCACGCCGGGCGCCACTGCACGTCCTGCACACCTGGGTGTTTCCGCTGGCTCCGTCCGGTTCCGCGGTGGACCCCGAGGAGGAGCAGCTGCACCACTTGGCTGCCACGTTGAATCCCTGGAGGCACAAGTACGCGGACACGGAAGTGGCGGAGCGGGCGATCCACGGCCGCGCGGCTCACCACCTGCTGATGGCGTCGACCAAAGCGAGCCTGCTGATCGTCGGCCGACGGATCCCAAGTGGCCCCAGGCTGGGCCCGGTTGCACACTCCGTGATCCACCACAGCCTGTGTCCGGTGGCGGTGGTGCCGCACGCCTAGCTGCTGCCTGCTTCACCCTTGTGTGAGCTGTCGGGGCCATTGCTCAGTTGTGCCGGGGGGCGATGGTGGCGGGCAGGGACTGGAGAGGACAGGATCGGGCTGATGGATCAGTTGAGGCTTTTCCTGGTGGAGGAAGGCGCTGACGCCGGGCGCCCTCACGCGCTGACCGGATTCTTGCGCAAGGACCCTCCTTCGCTGTGACGTGAAGGATGTCCTCACGCTACGCGTCGGGACTGCTCCGCCAGGGGCAAGGTCCCTCGACAGGGCTGTGATTGGCGGGCTCCTCGTCAGCCTGGGCCACGCCACGGATGGCTCGGCCATGGTGGTCGCCACCGTTAGGCCATGGTTGAACCGGGCCGGAGGGACTCGTCGCGCCGTGCGCTTGGAACTGGTCGCATCGACCTACACCGTCGTCTGGCTGGGGCTCTGGGTGCCGACGACTGTCCTGGGCACCGCTCCGAGCGGTGAGGCCCCTGTACTTTCTGACATAGTGATGGTCCCTTCCTGGATCGGTACCGTGCATGCGTTCAGGCTGCGGCGACGCGTATTCGGGTGGGGGTAACAACGCCGGCTTGTTCTCGACCACGTGATGCTGTGACGTACGCGTTCTCCGTCAATCCTGTGCAGCTGGGGGTGTGAGAGCACAGTTCACGGCGACCACGCCTTCGACGGTGTGGGCGAGGCGTTCGGCGACCGGGATGAGACTGCTGTCCCGGACGGCTCCCGAGAGTGTGACGACCCCGTCCTCCACGTCGACCCGCACGCCGTGGTGCGAGACGGGGAACAGCCGGTCGACGACCTCGCGCCTTACGTCAAGGGCGAGTTCGGTGTCCGGGCGGAGGAAGACCTTGAGCAGGTCGGCCCGGCTGACGATGCCTTCGAGTACGCCGCCGTTGTCCACGACGGGCAGTCGTTTGACGCCCCGGCCGGCGATCAGCCGAGCAGCCTGCGAAAGGGTGGCGTCGGCATGGACCGTGACGGCCGGGGACGTCATCAGCGCCCGGGCCAGTGTCGATGCCGCCTTCGCGCTGTCGTCGAGCCGCGTCATTTGCTCGATCATGCCGGGGCCGTTCCGGCGGAACTCCTCCTTGGCCAGCAGGTCGGCCTCCGAGACCACACCCACGACCCTGCCTTCGCCTTCGATGGCGGGGACGGCGGCGACCCGCCAGCGTTCCATGGCGGCGACGATCTCCTTGAACCCGGCGTCCGGGGTGACCGTGACGACGGTCGTGGTCATCACGTCGGCGACGGTATAGCGGCTGGTGGCCATGACGCGGTCCTCACTGGGGGCGACGGGCGGTGTTCGCTGATTCTCAGCATGCTCTCGGCCACGCCGTCCGCAAGGTGCCGGGCGGGCCCTTGCGGACGGCGGGGTCAGCGGACCAGGACGCCCTCGCCCGAGCGCGGGACGACCGCCGTCCAGCCGAGTTCGTCGTCGATCCGGTTCCTCAGAGCGTCGGCCGAACTCTCTTCGTCGTGGACCAGGTAAGTGGTGTGCGGGGGCTCGGCGCCGTGCAGCCAGTCGAGGATCTGATCGGCATCCGCGTGCGCCGAGAAGTGGGGTACGTCCGCGACTTCGGCGCGCACGGGCACGTACTCACCGAACATCTTGAGCGTGGATGCTCCGTTCACCAAGTCGCGGGCCGAGTGCCGACTGCCGCGAAGCCGACGATGACCCCGGCGTTGCGGGGATCGGGAAGCAGCCGCTTGAGATGGTGCAGAACACGTCCGCCGGTGGCCATGCCCGCGGAGGACACGATGACGGCAGAGCTCTTGGCACTGTTGCTGTCGATGGACTCGTGGACGGTACGGGCGGCTAGGAACGGATCCGGGCTGAGGGACCCCCTCACTGCTCCAGGATCTGGGGCCGCAGCTCAGGGGCCCGGGTCATGATGGCGTCGCGGTAGACATCCGGCGCGGCCGGCGCCATGGGGCTGTCGGCGTACACAGGAACGGACTTCGGGACGACCCCGTCGTGACGCAGGCCGGCCAGCTCGTGGAGGACGACCTCCGTGCGGTCGATCGCGAGGGACGGTATGACGACCGTGCCGCCGCGTTCCAGGGTCCGCGTGAGGACAGCGGCGAACTGAACGCTGCCCGGCCCGAGGCGGAGTAGTGCCGTCGGTCGCCGTACGTCGACTCCATCAGCAGCACATCGGCCCCGGAGAACGGTTCGGGCGGGAGTAGCAGCGGATGACCCGGACGACCCAGGTCGCCGCTGACGGCAACGGTGTGGCCGTCTTCGAGGGTGAGGTGGGCGGTGTTCGCGGTGGTCAGGATCGGCCCCCGGAAGCGGTGCCGGACCAGCCGGGGCAGATGGCCGCAGTGATCCAGATGGGCATGGGTGACGATCACCGCGTGGATGTCGGACGCGTCGCAGAGCAGCCGGTCCCAGTTTCGGCGCCGCAGATCGGCTTGGCCCTGGAAGAGGCCGCCGTCCACCAGGATGCGGGCGTGGTCGCTCTCGACGAGGAACTCGCTGCCCGTCACCGCGCACACCGCCCAGGAACCTCAGCAGCACCGGCCTGGGTCTCATCGGGCTCGGCGGTGTGTCGGCCGGCCGGCCCTCCTTCGGCTGGTGGGGGGCGGCATCCACCGTCGCACTCCTGGGACGGGCGGTGATGGGTCCGTCAGGTCCCCGGAGGGGACCGTCCGGCCCATGCGGGTGACCCGGTCCCCGCGACAGTCTGGGGCTGACGGCTATCGGAGCGCAGTCGGGAAGGGCGATGTCATGAAGGCACTCGTTTTCCAGGGACGCGGACGGACCTCGTGGCAGGACGTGCCGGACCCGAGCATCAAGGATGCCGGGGACGCGATCGTCCGCGTCGACGCGGTGACCATCTGCGGGACGGACCTGCACATCGTCAAGGGGGACGTACCAGAGGTGGAGCCAGGCCGGATACTCGGGCACGAGGCCGTCGGCACCGTGGTGGAGACCGGCGCGGACGTGATGACGGTACGTCCGGGTGACCGCGTGCTGATCTCCTGCATCTCCGCGTGCGGCCGCTGCCGGTTCTGCCGCGAGGCCCGGTACGGCCAGTGCCGCGGAGGCGGCGGATGGGTGCTCGGCCACACCATCGACGGCACCCAGGCCGAGTACGTGCGGGTGCCCTTCGCCGACCTTTCCGTCTACCCGCTGTCCAGTGCCGTGGACAGCTACGACGCGGTCCTGCTCGCGGACATCTTCCCGACCTCCTACGAGGTGGGGGTCCTGAACGGAGAGGTGCGGCCCGGGGACACCGTGGTCGTGGTCGGAGCCGGACCGATCGGCCTCGCCGCGATCTTGACCTCCCGGCTGTACTCACCGAGTTCCGTCATCGCGGTGGACCTCGCGGAGCCGAGGCTGGAAGCCGCGCGGGCACTGGGTGCCGACGCGACCGTGAATGCCGCCGAGGAACCCGAACGTCTGGTCGCTGAGCTCACCGAAGGACTCGGCGCCGATGTCGTCATGGAGGCCGTGGGCGTTCCGGAAGCCTTCGAGATGTGCACCCGCATGGTCCGCCCCGGCGGGCGGGTCGCGAACATCGGGGTCCACGGCGAGCCCGCCACCCTGCACCTCGAAAACCTGTGGATCAAAGACGTCACCATCACCACGGGGCTCGTGGACACACGGTCCACCCCGATGCTGCTGCGCATGATGGCGGCCGGCCGGCTGCCCTCGTCGTCGCTGATCACCCATCGCTTCGAACTGGGACAGATGGAGGAGGCGTACGAGGTGTTCTCGCGTGCGGGGGAGACCGGCGCGTTGAAGGTGGTGCTGGGCGGCCCCCAGCACACGGTCGTGTCCACATCGGCGCAGGTGTGAGTCGGAGGAGATGACGATCATGGCTGTCAACAGGACCGAGTCGGCCGACGCCGCGGAACCGGCGGGCCGCAGTGACCTCGGGCGACGGATAGCGCAGCGCCGTCAGGCGCTCGGGCTCACTCGCGAAGAGGTGGGCGAGCGCAGCGGTGCGGCTCCCTCGTACATCGCCTACCTCGAAGAACGTGCTGCCCAGCCGGGCCGGGGCGTCATGCTGCGCCTCGCCGACGCGCTGAGCACCAGTGTGGGCGAGCTGGCCGGCACCACGGTCGACCTTCCACCGGGCACGGCAACCGCCGACAGGGACGCCGCCCTGGTGCCCCTGGACGAGTCGGAGTGCCGCCGGTTGCTCTCGACGCACGGTGTGGGCAGGGTGGCGACATTCAACGCCGAGGGGCCGGCCGTGCTTCCGGTGAACTACGTGGTGGCCGGGACCGCGGTGGCCTTCCGCACGTCGCCCGGGGGTGAGCTCGCCGCCGCCGCGGGAACCGAGGTGGCGTTCGAGGTCGACCGCATCGACGACGCCATGCGCAAGGGCTGGAGCGTGCTGGCCGTCGGCCAGGCCGAGACCGTCTCGGACAGCGCCGCCGTCCGGCGACTGGACGACGTGGCACGCTCCTACCCGTGGGCAGGCGGCGATCGCCGGCTGTGGATGACGGTCACGCCGCGGAGGATCACCGGGCGCCGCATCGAGCACGGCTGAAGCGTGAGCCGTGACAAGGAGCGAGCGATGTCGCACACAGCGGAGTGGAAGGTCCGGCTCTACCTCTTCGAGGAACGGGGCCGGACCAAGGCCCGTGCGGAACTGGACACCGGCACGAGGAAGCTCACCGGCCGAGGCGCCGCCCGCTGCCGTCCGCAGGATCGCGAAGTGCCGGAGATCGGTGACGAGCTGGCCGCGGACCGTGCCTTCGCGGACCTCGCGGCCCAGTTGGCGCGGGCTGCCTACGGAGACATGGAAGCTCATCGCGCCCGGTCATCTGGTCAACTCCGCCTGATATAAGGATAGTTGATGTCCAGTCAACGCCAAGGTGCGGGGGTGCGGGTACGCCGTCAACGGCGCGCCGCGTCGCTCGCCCTACCGAAGGGCAACAGCGATCGCGGCGCCTGCCGTTCGGCGGTTCCATCACGCGATGTCCAGCACCTGGGTCACAGGCCGACGGGGAGTGGCCGGCCCCTCAGGGCCGTAGCCGAGGCGGATGATCATGTGGACGTGACCCATCGTGGAGCTCGGATCGCGTACGGCCCACCGCAGCTCCGGCCATTCGAGGGGCTGCGAGGTCATGGAGGCGACGAGGCCGTCCAGCGTTGCCTGGAGCAGAACGCGCTGAAGGGCCTGTCCGGCGCGGAGCCAGTCCGATGGAGCGTCGTCCGGCGTGCCGAGAATCGCGATCTGGGGGTGCTGCTCGAACGGGGCGGTCGGCCGGTCGGTTTCGGGTCGCCAGCCGCTGAAATCCCTTACCGGCGTGCCGGGGTGGTGAGGGCGCGGTCCGTACGCGTAGGCGGGGATGCCGTCGCTGCGCCTCCCGTAGGCCGTGGCGTCCGGTACCGTCCAGCGCGCCGTCTCTTCCCGAACAGCCGGATCGCCGGACTCGTACAGCTCCGAATCCCGGATCAGGCCGAGTACCACTTCGGTGTGCCACAGGTCGGGGACGAGCAGTTTGGCGCCCTCCAGGAGGGCAGCCGCCCGGAGCCCGTCGAGGACGGCGCCGGGGATCTTCTCGTCCGTGAACGGGAAGCGACTCGTGTGACGTCGGCGTATCGCGGGATACAGCGGGGCGAGCCCGTCGTCCGGCCGAGCCGGTTCGCGGAGCTCCAGGTCGGCCAGGTGCCAGGGATCGTCAGGGGAGGGGAGCAGCCGTGTGACCGGCTCCCACCCGGCGTTGGCGGCGCCGACCCTCAAGTTGAAGAGCGCGGCCGCGCAGCCCAGATGTAGCGACCGTCCCTCGGGATCGCTGTGGGGCATGGTCCGCTCGGATTCGCCGTGTACCTCGATCGTGCGTGTGCCGGGCCGGTACAAGAATTTCCACGGCTGGGCGTTGTGCATGGAAGGCGCTGTGACGGCGTCCTCGACCAGAGAGATCACGGACGTTGTGTCCAGATGTGATGAGAGCACGGGACCATCCTGTCTGTGCGGAGCGGTCGGGCGCGGTGACTGCTTCACGGCGATGCCCAGTCCACTTCATTCACGATCGGGCCGACCGGCTGCGGGCCCACTGTCGACCAGTCCGACGGGCGACCGGACGCCGACACCCCTTCGCAGTCACCGTGCACCGGGGATCCGCCGGCCAACGAGGGCCGAACGGGTCCGTGCTGGGGCCGACCGGGCCACGGAACGTTGGGAAGTACCGGGTGCCGGCAGCCGGAAGGGACCTTCGGTCCCGGGGCCGCCCCGTGCGGCCCTCTCGCACAGACCTCTCCCGGTGTCAGCCTGAGAAACAACCTCGCTCGGCACGGGGAGAGGAGAGGCCGTGAAGGACATCATGAGTGGGCCGCAGCCCGGCCCGGTAGTGGTAGGTGTCGACGGTTCGCAGCGGGCCCGCACGGCTGCGCTCTGGGCGGCCGACGAGGCAGTCCGGCGCGGGCGTTCCCTGCGTCTCGTCCATGCGACGGACACCGACGGCCGCGAAGCATTCCTCAACGAGAACGACGTTCTCCGCATCAGCGGCGAGGGACGCGAACTGCTCGACGACACCGCCGCGGCCGTCGCGAAGCGCCATCGTGGCCTGCTGGTCACCACAGAGCTCAGCCACAGCGCCCCGGCCGTCAGCCTCCACGCGGCCGTGCCGGGCGACGGCGTCCTCGTGGTCGGTCATCGCGGGCTCGGCGGGTTCGACCCGCTGCTGCTCGGCTCGGTCGGGCCGAAGGTTGCGGCCGGTGCCGACACAGCGGTGATCGTGGTGCGGGGCGCGGCGGACGCGGTCGAGACCAACACGGTGCTGGTCGCCATCCGTGACGAGCATGACCTGGTCCGCGCCCGGCACGCCGCCCGTGCAGCCGACGCGCGTAAGTCGGCCCTTCGGATTCTGCACGTGTGGAACGTCCTGCAATCCGTCGGAAACGTCGTGACCATGCTCGACGGCACGGACGAGTTGGCCCGGGGACGCATGGGCAGCGTGACAGCGGTCGCAGACCTCATCCGGGAGGAGTTCCGCGAGCTGACCGTGCACCTCGACGCCGAATCGAGCTTCTCGGTGGCAGCCGTCCTGATCGAAGCCTCACATCAGGCGGATCTTCTGGTGATGGGAGGCAGGCGCTCGCCCGGATACATCGGGCCGACCCTCGGACGCGCGACGCACACCCTCATCCACCACGCCCACTGCCCCGTGGAGCTCGTACCCCGCCACCTGTCGCGATTCGGGAGCACGTCATGACGGACATCGCGGAAGGGCGTGACCTCGTCGTCGGCGTCGACCCGACCGGAACGGGTGAACTGGCCCTCGCCTGGGCAGTGGATGAAGCCCACCGCCGTAGGGTCCGTCTCCGGCTCGTAACCGCGGTGCCGCTCCGCCACGACACCCAGCACGTCGACGACGGCCCGCACCAGGACGCCCTCCGGCAGGGGGGCAAGGACGCCCTGCACAGAGCAGCTGAGTGGGCGCACGCGCGCCACCCCGATGTGGAACTCACGCTCGACCTTCTGGCCGGCGCTCCAGCACCCGTGCTGTGCAGGCTCTCCCGACACGCCCGCATGGTGGTCCTGGGATCACGTCACCTCGGCCGGGTGCAGGAGGCTTTCGACGACGGTTCTGCGGTGCTGCCTGTCACCGCTCGGGCGCACTGCCCCGTCGTGGTGGTCGGCGACGCCGAGCACGTCACCCAGGAGCCCGCCTATCTCGTGGTGGGCGTCGACGGCAGCGAGCCTTCAAAGGCGGCGATCGACCTGGCCTTCCGAGAGGCAAGCCTGCGTCGCTGTGCGCTGCGTGCCATCTCCGTATGGCATGCGCCCGCCTTCTCGTTCCAGGAAGACGCCGCTGCCCGCCAAGTGCAGCGGCGGATGCTCTCGGAAGCCGTGGCGGGCTGGTCCGAGCAGTACCCGGATGTGGCGCTCACCCATGAGGTGAGTGCCGGACATCCTGTGGAGGTGCTCGCGGAGGCCGCCGAGCACGCGCTGGCCCTGGTCGTGGGTCGCCGGGGCAACGGCGGCTACACGGGCATGCGCCTCGGATCAGTCGTCCACGGGCTGCTGCACCGTGCGCACTGTCCAGTGATCACGACTCCGACCGCGCCGCGATGAGGCGGTTGCCGAGGTGAAGCCGCATGGAGGGAGGCTTACGGTGAAGGGGAGCAGTGTGTGCTGCCGTCCTCGACGTCGGAGGTATCCATGGCCGGGGAGGGGGGAGCTTCGGCTCGGAACGGGGTTCCGAGCTTGAGACTCGACGAACTCCTGGACGAACTTCAGGCCCGTATCGACGACGTGCGAGGAACCCGCGACCGATTGAACGGCCTGCTGGAAGCCGTCATGTCGGTGGGACGCGAACTCGACCTGGCACAGGTACTGCGCGGCATCGCCGAAGCGGCCGTCGTCCTCGTGGACGCGGAGTACTGCGCCCTCGGCGTCATCGGAGCCGACAAGAAGCTGGCTCAGTTCCTGCCGGTCGGGATCAGTGACGAGCAGCGGGTACGAATCGGGGCCCTGCCGTCCGGGCACGGGCTGCTGGGCGAGCTGATCCGGCACCCGGAACCGCTCCGGCTCGGCGACCTGTCGGAACATCCCGCCTCGGCCGGCTTTCCCGAGCACCATCCGCCGATGCACTCCTTCCTCGGAGTTCCGATCAGGGTTCGCGACGAGGTGTTCGGCAACCTGTACCTGACCGAGAAGCGGGGTGGCGCGGACTTCGGTGCGGAGGACGAGGCCGTCCTGTCCACCTTGGCCGTCGCCGCCGGCATCGCGATCGAGAACGCCCGCCTCTTCGAGGAAGTGCGGCTCAGGGAACGCTGGCAGCAGGCCAACTCCGACTTCACCAGCGCCCTGCTGTCCGGCTCCGGTGAGAGCGCCGTCCTAAAAGGCATGCTGGCGCGTGCCAGCGATATCACCCAGGCCGAGCTGTGCGTCTTCTACCTCGTGGGGTCGAGCGGTGAACTGCGCGGGTCGCTGGCCCTGGGCGAGGGGGCGGAGGCACACCAGGGCATGGCGCTGCCCAGCAACGAGGGCACCCTCGCGGCCGCCGCGGCCGGCACGGAAAAGGGCCTGGTCGTGGTCGCCGATGTGGCCACGGACGAACGCATCACCGTACAGCGCGACCGCTGGAAGGGGTTCGGTCCGGCGGTGGCGGTCACCGTCGGGACGAAGGAGAAGTCGAGTGGCGTGCTGATTCTGGCGCGGCGCACCGGGCGGCCGCCGTTCGCGGCGGCCGAAGTCGAGCCGCTGGCGGGGTTCGCCGGTCAGGCGGCCCTGGCCCTGGAGCTGGCCGACCGACGCCGTGATGCCGAGCAGATGAGTCTGTTGGAGGACCACGATCGGATCGCGCGAGACCTGCACGACCTGGCCATCCAACGGCTTTTCGCCACCGGCATGACACTCCAGAGCATGCAGAGGCTCGTGGAGCATCCGCTGGCCGCGGAGCGGCTGACGCGGGCGATCGACGATTTGGACGCCACTATCAAGATCATCCGCTCGACCATCTTCGGGCTCAGGGAGCACGGGGAGAGCCGAGCGGAGGACAAGCTGCGGCTCCGCGTCGCGCGGGCCGTCGGCGCAGCCGCCGCAGTGCTGGGATTCGCCCCGGCCCTGCGTGTCGAAGGGCTGATCGACACGGATGTCCCGCACGGGGTTGCGGACGATGTCGTAGCAGTGGTTGGCGAGGCGCTCACCAATGCGGCCCGGCACGCCCGGGCCACTCACGCGGAGGTGACCATCACCCTCGTCAGGCGTGTGCTGACAGTCGTGGTGGGGGACGACGGGGTCGGTCTCGGGGAAACCGACCGACGCAGCGGACTGCGCAACCTCGCGGAACGTGCCGAGCGGCTGGGGGGCGCGCTGGCCATCTCGCCGTACGCGGGTGAGCGCGGCACCCGGCTGGAGTGGCGGGTTCCGGTCGAACCTGACGGGCGGCCGGGTTGAGCGCAGGCGTCAGGGGGACGTCTCGTCGTGCTCGTGCACCTGGGCCGCGATCACAGCCGCTTGGACGCGGCGTTCTACGCCCAGCTTGGAGAGCAGCCGGGAGATGTGGTTCTTGACCGTCTTCTCGGACAGGTAGAGGCGCCCCGCGATCTGCCGATTGGTGAGGCCCTCCCCGATGAGCTGGAGGACGGAACGCTCCCGCTCGGACAGCGCGGCGAGGCGTTGGTCCTGGGCAGGCTTGTCGGCCTCGGGGTCCCGGAGCGAATGCATCAGCCGGGCAGTGGTTGCCGGATCGAGCATGGACTGCCCGGTCGCCACCGTGCGTACGGCGGAGATCAGGTCGCTCCCTTTGATCTCCTTCAGCACGTACCCTGCGGCCCCTGCCATGATCGCGTCGAGCAGGGCGTCCTCGTCATCGAAGGACGTGAGCATGAGGCAGGCGAGCTCCGGCATGCGGGAGCGCAGCTCGCGGCACACGGTGATGCCGTCACCGTCGGGCAGTCGTACGTCCAGCACCGCGACGTCCGGTCGCAGAGCCGGGCCCCGGGCCAGTGCCTGCTCGGCCGTCGATGCCTCGCCGACGACTTCGATCCCGGGCTCGGAGTCAAGGAGGTCGTGCAGACCACGCCGAACGACCTCATGGTCGTCGAGGAGGAACACCCGGACGGGTGCCGCGGCGGATCCTGCTGGTGTCTCGGACATCCGTACCCCTGGGGTCGGCTCGGGCCTCAGCCAAAATTGTCCCAGCACCCCGGGAAAACAACCCGTCGAGCCGGACTTCGTCGAAGGGGCCGAAGGGAGCGCTTCATGACGCCGATCTCCTTGCAGGAGGCCTTGCGGCCCACGGCCACGGCCGTGTGGGTCATGACGTCGCTGACGGTGTACCGGGACGCTGGCATGGCTGACTCCTCGCCCAGTCCCCTCAGGCGGGCCCGATGTTCCGTTGACAAGGTGGCAGTAATCCGTGTCCGGGACTGGGCGCTCAAGGTGGCCTCCTTCGCGTCTGCTTCGAGTCTCCGGCGCGGCAGCGCGTGCGAGCAGGGCCGAACGATCCACATCCAGCGCTGGACGGCCTCCACGCCTCTGCTTCAGCATCACCAGGGGCGGCAGCGACGCTGAGGGGCTGCCGGTCCCGGCACGTTTGCCGGGACCGGCAGATGGCCGACTCCGGAACAGCCTGGCGGTGAGGTGTCCGGTGTCCCCAACCTCGTCCTCGCGGTGCATACGCCCGATGAGGACTTGGTCGTCGGGGGCCTCGTAAGAGCAGCCCACTTCCTTCTGCCTCTCGCTCCACTGCCCGACGACGACCTTCAAGGGCTCGGCGTCCATGCCGAGGACGTCGGCGTAGGAGTAGACGGTGGTGCCGTTGTAGTCCCCACTGTGCTCAGGGCCCACCAGGACCTCGTTCTGGGGAGCCTGGAGGGTTGAGGACAGGTCGTCGGCAGGCGGCTCCTGGGCCACCGCTACCACGCTCACCTGGCGCGGTGACCCAGCCACGAGCTCCTCCGCTGCATCGGCCGCTCCACCGCACCGGGACCGCAGTCAGTGTGCGGCAGCCTGCGGACTCCTCAGCCGGATGTGCCGGCCCCGGCCCCGGGCCCGTAGCCCCTTCCACGGCCGTCCCAGTCGCCGCTGTCGATCAGCCGGCCTGTGCGGCCATCGGATGGCGGTTGCTGACCGGGATTTGGGACGGGCGGGGCTGCGCACCAGCACTCAGCCGCCTCTGCAACGCTGTGCATGGGACGGAAGGCATCGGTGAGCCGTGCCAGGCGCAGGAGGCGCAGGACCGGCGGGTGGGGGCAGACCAGGCGGAGTTCGCCGTGTCCTGCGATGACGCGGCGTCTGGCCCGGCACAGCAGGCCGAGTCCGGCGCAGTCGAGAAAGGTCACGTGCGTGAGGTCGATGACGATCAGTGGCTCGGCGCGGCTGGTGTGCGCGTCGAGATACGGCGCGATCGCGATGGTGGCGGCGAGGTCGATCTCGCCGCGGAGTTCCACGACGGTGCACTCCCCGCTGCGGTAGACGTCTAGGTGCTGGCGGGGAAGCGGGGTGTTGTGGAGCATGGGTGCCGCCTCGGTGAGGCCCGCCGCAGGGGAGCTGCGCGCGGGGAGTGGCGCAGGAGCGTGGGGTCACCGGGGTCCGGGGCGACAAGACTGGTCAGCTAGGAGGGGGTCCGGGAGCATGTAGTTGTTCTCCCCTTGTGCGATGCCCTCTGCGGCATGAGCGCCAACCCATCAGCCTGGCGTAGGTAAGTACTAGTTTCGTGGCCCTTTCCCGCCGTTTCGGGCAGGCCCGGCGGGGATGGCCAGCAATCTCCTGTCTCTCTGACCTGGATCGGCGTAGCGGCGCAACAGTTCTGGCGTCTGGGCGCTTTGATGCGTGCCGCGTGCCTGCTGACCGGTGTTCGTCTCTGTGTGCGGCCATCGGCTTCGACGGCCGAGGGGCCGCCCCTGCACGGGGTGGGTGGCTGCTGTGCGAAGGCGACAGCCTTGACCCGGTATGCGGCGAACGCACGGTCGGGTCGCGCGGATTCGGCTTCGGGCACGGTGACCACGGGGCAAGGAGCATGCCGTACGCATTCGCGGGCCACGGGGCCAGCCCAGATGTTCGGGCGTCGTTGCGTTGCCCGCGTCCCACGTCGGGCCTCGGCTGCTGCCCAGCAGTGAGCGTGGATCGAACTCTCCGAGCCGTCGACTCCCACAACCCGGCCGTACGGAGTCGCTTCTCGAACCCCGACCACGGTTTACCCTCACGAACGTTGTCGGGTACGGCAGGTGTGGTCGGAATCCCGCTGTTGCGGTGTGTGACCTGCCTCGTACGAGTGGCTCTCGGCTTGGCCGCCGCGCACAACGGCTGTATCCGGCTGGTAGGCCAGAATGCGATTCAGGGGTTCGGGCCGGTTGGCCGTAGCGCCGGCTGCGTGCCCTGTGCGCTGGGACCGTCGGCGCAGTCACTGCCGAACACTCCTCACGGGCAGCGCCCGGTGGCATGGGATGCCCGGATTGTGAACGTGCTCCCAGGGACGGACTGGACTGTTGGCCTCAGTGGGCTACTGGATTGACGGAGGTGGCCGTGTCACGGGCGCAGTGGTTACGCAACAGCCCGTCCTTGTGCACAAGGCCAGCCCTTGGAAGGCCCCTTGGGGGTTCTGTTCCGCGGGAAGGTGCCGGAGACCGGTGGACGATCATCAAGTTCGTTGTGCAGCTCGTGGACTCCCGCTGGGACAGGCGGAACTCGCGGTCCCGCGTCAAGCTCGGTGTCTCTGTCGCGCCTCGGGCTCTGCCTCGAATCTTGAACGCGGAGTTCGCGGCTGGTGCCAGCGCAGGTAGAGGAAAGGGGAGGCGCGCTCGGAAGCGATGTGATCGTTGTCCGAGGCCAGAGGGCCGACGGCGGATGCTTAAGCGATGGAGCTGTGTGAGGTGTCGAGCCGCGCCTCACGCTCGCCTGGTCGGCCCTTTCGCCCTAGCGGGGTCTCTCGTGTGAAGGTCGCGTTGAAGGACCCGGTGAAAGCGCTGTACGCACTGGACCCGACCGTGCTCGTGATGCGCCGAACCACTGTTGGCCTGCAGGCCTGGGCGAAGGCATTGGATCTTCCACTTCACTCGTGTCGTCAGCACGCGGTGCCGGCGCTGCCCAGGGCTGGGCAGTGGGTGAAGGAAGTGTGGACCATTCGGTCCCTGCCGGGTCCCGGAGGCTTGCGTAATGCTGGGGATAGAGGTGCTCGTCGCTTGCAGCCGAACCCGCGTAGCCCTCTGGGTGGAGCAGACGGAAATGGTTCTGCTGTGCACTCTCGTTGAGGGGCCTCGCGCGGGCGCGACGTGGTCCTCATTGTGAGGAGGAGCGCCATGGGCGCTTTGATCTTTGTTCTGATCGTTCTCGCCGTAGTGGCGCTGGTGGGCCTGGCCATGGCCCTCAAGATCGTCAAGCAGTTCGAGAAGGGTGTGTTGTTCCGCTTCGGCCGGTTGTCGGGAACCAGGGAGCCGGGCCTGCGGATGATCGTGCCGTTCGTACACGTTCTGCACCGGGTGTCGCTGCGGATCGTCACGATGCCGATTCAGTCGCAAGGGATCATCACCCGGGACAACGTCAGCGTCGACGTCTCCGCGGTCGCCTACTTCCGGATCGTGGACGCGACGAAATCGGTCATCGCGATCGAGAACGTGGGCTCTGCCATCAACCAGATCGCACAGACCACACTGCGCAAGGTCGTCGGCCAGCACACACTGGACGAGACGTTGTCGGAGACCGACCGCATCAACATCGACATCCGCGAGATCCTCGACATCACCACCACCGACTGGGGTGTCGAAGTCACTCTGGTCGAGCTGAAGGACATCCAGCTGCCCGACAGCATGAAACGCGCGATGGCCCGCCAGGCCGAGGCCGAGCGGGAGAAGAGGGCGAAGATCATCAACGCGCAGGGCGAATCGCTGGCCGCAGCGGCACTCGGGGACGCGTCGGACATCATGATGGACCATCCGCTGGCGCTCCAACTGCGCAATCTGCAGAGCCTGGTGGAGATCGGCGTCGACAAGAACACCACGGTCGTCTTCCCCGCCCCCCTCATGAGCACCATTGGCGAACTCGGATCGTTCCTCGCGAGGGAAGTGGCGGCAGCGGGAGCCGCGGCCCCCGTCCAGCCGCCGGCCCTGAGCCCGGACATCAACGGCATCGTCGCGGGTCCCGTGAACGGGAAGCCCGAAATGGTGTGAGAGCGACAGGCAGCTCGTGGCGACCGGGCCGCAAGGTCCCGTGGGGACTGCCCCGCGGGGCCTGCGCGCCCCACCCCGTCCCGGTGGCAGGGCTGGACATGGCCGGGGCTGCTCTTGAGGAGGAATCATGGCCGGCGCGATGCATCTCAGTCCGGAGCCCCGTTCGGTGGCTGTCGGTGTCGATGGCTCGCCCAGCGCCCGAACGGCGGCGCTGTGGGCAGGAGCCGAGGCCGCGAGGCGCGACAGCACTCTGCACATCTTCCACGGCGCTGATACCGCCGACCGGATCTTCTATCTGACGGCGGACATCATCGAAGACATCCACGTCGCGGGTCACGAACTGCTTGAGGCCACAGCGTTGGCGGTGTCGAAGCGGTTCCCGGGACTGGATGTCACCACGCAGTACAGCCGCAGGGACCCTGTCTACGGGCTGCGCCGACTGGCGGAGAAGTACTCGATGATCGTGGTCGGTCATCGTGGTCTGGGCGGATTCGAGTCGCTCAGGTTGGGGTCGGTGGGCCTGAAGACGGCGACCGGCGCCACCACGCCCGTCGTCGTGGTGCGAGGCACGGCCAACGCCCAGGCGCAGGACAGTGTGCTGGCCGCCGTACGCGACGAACACGACATCGACTGCGCTCGCCAGGCCGCCTCCGAAGCAGAGCTCCGCAAGGCGTCTCTGCGGCTGCTGACCGTCTGGGACATCTTCCAGTACACAGGAACGGTCGTCACCATGCTCGATGACGTCGGCGAAGTCGCGGGCCGTCGGCTGCGGAGCCTGGAGACCGTTGCTGACCGTGTGCGCAAGGAGTATCCGGGCTTGGCCTTGAACGTGGACGCTGAGAAGAGCGTGTCCGTGGCCGGTGCCCTGGTCGAGGCGTCGCGTACGGCTGACCTGTTGGTCGTTCGTGGCAGACGATCGCCAGGTCACATCGGGCCCGCTCTGGGGCACACAGCACACAGCCTCCTGCACCATGCGCACTGTCCGGTGGAGCTCATCCCGCGGCACGACGAGGACGAAGGGAGCGAAGCCCCGTGAGCGACGTCGTTCAGACCCTGTCCCCGGAACTGCTGCACCGTATGGACGCGTACTGGCGGGCGGCCAACTATGTGTCGGTCGGGCAGCTCTACCTCTACGACAATCCGTTGTTGAGGCGGCCGTTGGAGTTGGCCGATGTGAAGCCGCTGGTGGTCGGCCACTGGGGCACCACACCAGGCCAGAACTTCATCTATGCGCATCTGAACCGGGTCATCAAGAAGTACGACCTCGACATGTTCTACGTCTCCGGGCCGGGCCACGGTGGTCCGGCCGTGGTGGGTAACACCTACCTGGAGGGCACGTACAGCGAGATCTACCCGGACGTCACACAGGACGAGGCCGGCTTGAGGAGGCTGTTCACCCAGTTCTCCTTCCCCGGCGGCATCTCCAGCCACGTCGCCCCGACAACGCCCGGGTCGATCCACGAAGGCGGAGAGCTCGGATATTCCCTCAGCCACGCCTTCGGCGCCGTGTTCGACAACCCTGGTCTGATCGCGGCGTGCGTGGTGGGTGACGGAGAGGCGGAGACGGGGCCGCTGGCAACTGCGTGGCAGTCCACTCGGTTCCTCGATCCGGTCGGCGACGGGGCCGTCCTGCCGATCCTGCACCTGAACGGATACAAGATCAGCAACCCGACGGTACTGGCCCGCATCCACGACGACGAGCTGGCGCAGTATCTGCGCGGCTGCGGCTGGGAGCCCCACTTCGTGTCGGGCGACGATCCCGAGACGATGCACGAGCTGATGGCCACCACGCTGGACCTGGCCATTGAGGACATCCAGCGGATCCAGGAATCCTCCCGCGCCCGCGGGGGAGAGGACCGTCCCCGCTGGCCGATGATCGTCCTGCGGTCTCCCAAAGGCTGGACCGGCCCGAAGACCGTCGACGGCCTGCAGATCGAGGGCACGTTCCGTTCCCACCAGGTCCCCTTGCTGGTCGATGCCGCCCACCCCGAACACGTGAGCCAGCTGGAGAGCTGGATGAAGAGCTACAAGCCCGAGGAGCTCTTCGATGAAACCGGCCGTCTGCTGTCCGACTTGGCGGAGCTGGCGCCGGCAGGGGACCGAAGGATGAGCGCCAACCCCCACACCAACGGCGGCGTCCTGCTGCACGATCTGCGGATGCCCGACTTCCGTACGCATGCCGTGGACGTTCCGGCGCCCGGGGCGGTCAGCGGACAGGACACCCTGGTCCTGGGGCGTTTCCTGCGCGATGTCATCGCCTGTAACGAGGAGCGGCGCAACTTCCGGATCTTCGGACCTGACGAGACCCTCTCCAACTTCCTGGGGGCGATCTTCGAAGAGACCAGTCGGCAATGGAACGCCGGCACGGAGCAGGGAGATGAGTTCCTCGCACCGTCAGGGCGCGTGCTGGACTCCATGCTCAGCGAGCACCAGTGTCAGGGCTGGCTGGAGGGGTACCTGCTGACGGGGCGTCACGGCCTGTTCAACTGCTACGAGGCGTTCATCCACATCGTCGACTCGATGTTCAACCAGCACGCCAAGTGGCTGAAGGTCACCAAACAGTTGCCCTGGCGCCGTGACATCGCCTCGCTGAACTACCTTCTCACCTCGCACGTCTGGCAGCAGGACCACAACGGATTTACCCACCAGGACCCCGGCTTCCTGGACCACGTGGTGAACAAGAAGGCCGACATCGTCCGGGTGTATCTGCCTCCGGACGCCAACTGCCTCCTGTCCGTCATGGACCACTGCCTGCGCAGTCGGCACTACGTGAACGTGGTGGTGGCGAGCAAGCGCGCGATGCCGCAGTGGCTTTCCATGGCCGAGGCCGTCGTGCACTGCACCGAGGGGATCGGCATCTGGCCGTGGGCCGGCAACGACGAGGGCGGGGAGCCGGACATCGTGCTGGCCTGCTGCGGAGACACGCCGACCCTGGAAGTGCTGGCAGCGGTGTCGATCCTGCGCGAGCACCTGCCCGAGGTGTCGGTCCGGGTGGTCAATGTGGTCGACCTGATGAGGCTGGAGTCCGACAGGAAGCATCCGCACGGGCTCAGTGACCGGGACTACGACGCGCTCTTCACCCGGGACAAGCACATCATCTTTGCCTTCCACGGCTATCCCTGGCTGATCCACCGCCTCACCTACAGCCGCACCAACCGCAACCTGCACGTGCGCGGCTACAACGAGGAGGGCACCATCACGACGGCCTTCGACATGCGGGTGCAGAACCACCTGGACCGCTTCCACCTCGTACAGGACGTCATCGACCGCCTGCCTCAACTGGGCTCCCGCGGCGACTACCTGAGGCAGCGGATGAGCGACCGGCTCGTCCAGCACACCCATCACATCGCGTTGCACGGGGTGGACCTGCCCGAGATCAGAGACTGGACCTGGGGTGAACCCCGGTGAGCAGTCCGACAGAACAACGCAGGTCGAGCGCCTGTGACGCAGTTCGAACCTGTCCCGCAGGGACGGTATGCGCCGACCGGTGCCTGCCACCTCCAATGGGGCCGAGTCTCGGCTTGGGCACGGCCGCGGCCGTATGTCGCACGCGGTTGCGGAGTCTCGCGAGGAGGGGCGCGAACGCGGTCGCGAAGTCAGGTGGTCGATGCGTGCGATGCTGGAATGATCTGCCGCGTCCGAGGCTGTGCGGAGGTCGTGCCCTCGGCGCGCGTGCGGTGTTCCTCAAGATGGCGACCGGTATGGCGCAGCAGTTCCACCAAGGCCAACACGGCGCCTTCACCTGCGGAGGGGAGTGGGTGAGGCGGTGAAGGTCGCGGCCCAGGGGATCCCCCCGACAGGTTCGGCGGACGGCATCGTGTCCGCCGGGATGCTGCCGGGCGTTGAGGTCCTGCGGGAGGTGGGCGTCGATGCCGTCCGTGGGCTGGGTCCGGAGGAAGTCGCCCGGCGGCAGGCACAGTTCGGCCCCAACGCCGTGTCATCGCACAAGGCCCGGCTCCTCCCGGTGCTGTGGCATCAGCTGCGCTCTCCTCTGCTCGGGCTGCTCCTGGCTGCGGCGATCGCGTCCTCCTTGGTGGGGGAGCGTGGCGATGCGGTGATCATCGGGGTGATCGTGGCGGTGTCGGTGGGGCTGGGATTCGTCAATGAGTACCGAGCCGAAAAGGCCGCCGAGGCTCTGCACTCGCAGATTCACCACGAGACGGTAGTGGTGCGCGGCGGGCGGGCGGCGTCGGTCGATGTCGCCATGTTGGTGCCCGGTGATGTGGTGGAGCTGCGTCTCGGCGATGTCGTCCCGGCTGATGTTCGGCTACTGGAAGTGACCGGTCTGCAGTGCGACGAGTCGATACTGACCGGGGAGTCGCTGCCCGTGAGCAAGGGCACTGCCTCCGTGCCGGTCGGGACCCCGCTGGCGGAGCTTGCCGGGTGCGCGCTGATGGGGACCGTCATCCGCGTGGGCAGTGGTCGCGGGGTTGTGGTGGCGACGGGCGTGAGGACCGAATTCGGCAAGATCGCCGCCGGTCTTGGCACGCACCAGCTCGATACCGAGTTCCAGGTCGGCCTGCGCCGGTTCTCGCTGCTGCTCGTGTCTGTCGCGGGTGCCCTGACCGCCTCGATCTTCGCGATCAACGTGGTCCTGCACAAGCCGATCATCGACGCGTTGCTGTTCTCGCTGGCCATCGCGGTCGGTATCACTCCGCAGCTACTGCCCGCCGTCGTCTCCACCAGCCTGGCCGCCGGCTCACGACGTATGAGCCGGCACAAAGTCCTGGTCAAGCGGCTGGTCTGCATCGAGGACCTCGGCGACGTCGACGTGCTGTTTACCGACAAGACCGGCACCTTGACGCTGGGCAGGATCGAGTACATGCGCGCCGTGCCCACCGACGGCCAGGATCCGGACACGGTGCTCCGCTGGGGACTCCTCGGCACCGAGAACTCGATCCAGGGCGACCAGGACGCCGCGGGAAACCCGCTCGACCAGGCCCTGTGGCGCACCCCGGCCGCGGCCCAGGAGAAGGCCGTGCTGGCCGGCTACAGCCGCCTCGCGGTGCTGCCCTTCGACCACGAACGCCGCATGGTCTCAGTCCTCGTAAGTGATGGGTCCGGCCAGGCGACCCTGGTCACGAAAGGGGCTCCGGAAAGCGTTCTGGAGCGCTGCGACGACGTCCCGGCCGCCGCTCGCGAGGCGCTGGCAGCGGAGTTCGCGGCCGGCAACCGAGTCATCGCCGTAGCCATACGTCCCGCCGTAACGGAAGCAGCGGTCATCCGGCCCGATGACGAGAACTGCCTCACCCTGGCCGGGCTCCTGGTCTTCCTCGATCCGCCCAAGCCGGATGCGTCCGCAGCGCTGGGCAGGCTCGCCGCGCTCGGTATCGCTGTCAAAGTCGTCACGGGCGACAACCCCGCGGTCGCGGCCAAAGTCTGCCGCGACCTCGGACTCGGCTCGGGCAGGACCATGACGGGTCCCGAGGTCGACGCTCTGGACGAGACCCGGCTCGCCGAAGCGATCATCTCGACCACCGTGTTCGCCCGCGTCAGCCCCGAGGCCAAGGCACGCATCGTGCACGCCCAACGCCGCAGTGGTGGCGGCGTGGCCTTCCTCGGGGACGGGGTCAACGACGCTTTGGCCCTGCACGCGGCCGACGTGGGGATTTCCGTGGACTCGGCCACCGATGTCGCCAAGGACGCGGCCGACGTGATCTTGCTGGAGAAGGACCTCGGCGTTCTCGCCGACGGCGTGGCCGAGGGCCGGCGGATCTTCGCCAACACCATCAAGTACGTGCTGATGGGGACCTCCAGCAACTTCGGCAACATGGCATCTGCGGCCGGCGCCTCCCTGTTCCTGTCCTTCCTCCCGATGCTGCCGTCCCAGATCCTCCTCAACAACCTTCTGTACGACAGCAGTCAGCTGGCGATCCCCACCGACAACGTCGATGAGGAACAGCTGCGCAAGCCCTCCCACTGGGACATCGCCTTCATCCGTCGCTTTATGATCCGCTTCGGCCCGCTCAGCTCCGTGTTCGACTTCGTCACCTTCGCGGTCATGCTCTGGATCTTCCATGCAGGCCCAGCCCAGTTCCGATCCGGCTGGTTCGTCGAATCGCTGGCCACCCAGACCCTGGTCATCTTCGCGATCCGCACCCGCCGCATCCCCTTCTTCCGCAGCCACCCCAGCCTTCCACTGACCCTGGCCGCCCTCGCCGCCGTGACGGTCGGCGCGCTGCTTCCCGCTACCCCGCTGGCCCACACACTCGGCTTCCAGCCGTTGCCGGGAGCGTTCTTCGCCGCACTCGTCTGCATGATCCTCGCCTACCTCGTCCTGATCGAAATCGGCAAGCACTTCTTCTACGCCGCGGCCTCCGCCCCCACTCACCGGCATGCTCGCTACGGATTCCATCGTCATCTGCGCCGCCGCGCCGCCTACTTCAGCACGGCTGAACACCAGCCCGAACACACCCCCACCCGGCCATGACAGGTGCCAGAAGCCGTCCCGTGGGTCTCCGGCTTCTTCACCAGCGCGGTTGCCCAGGTTCGAGCGGAGCCCGGCGGGTCCGACCTGCGATGTCTGTCTTTCCGCCGGCTCTCAACTCTGCGGGTACACGCCTGGTCGACCTGCCGCGCTCCATTGAAGGTGGCGGAGATTACCCGGCGGGGAGACCCGCTGGGCACGCGGCAACTGGCGGTATCGCTTGACAGGAGTTCTGGCGGATCGCGCCGATCGGTTGGTTGCTCAGCCCGAGTCTGTGCGGGGGCGCCGTAGGGCATGGCGGCGCCCTTGTAGAGGGCGTAGCCTCAGTGTCAGGTCCCAGACCCTGGCCACTCGGGTGAAAGTGTGAACCTTCGAGGCAGGACCAGACCGGGTTCTTCCCTCCTGCGGCTGACCACTTTCACGCTCACACCTGCGGGAGGCACGGGAGGCACTCATGGGACGCGTTAACCACCTGTCGTTGGTACCCGTGGCTGTGGCCACGGAGTGCGGTCGGACAGGCACTGATTCGCTGCCCGGAACAGGTTCCTGGGCGGGGCAGCAGATGACCATTGCGCTGACGGCACCGTGCGTGCACGGCAGCAACGAGATGTTGACCGAGACTGTCGAAGCGGCCCTGACTGCTGTCGGAGCGCCTGCGTGGCTGACTTGGCACATGAAAGAGACCGTCCGGGTCGCTACGCAGTACGTTGCAGGCCGCAGTGACGCACCCTGTTATCGGCTCCTGCTCCATGCGGACCCGAACGGTGTCAGCGTGTCAATCACCGACCATGACGAACCGGACATGGACGACTCGCCAGCCTGGCTTCCTGTGCCGCACACCAACCTGCACGACACGCCCGCCTACTGGCCGGCCGCGAATGCCCTGCTCCTCGAACGCACTGGGGACGGCCGCATACGACTGGGCTCCCACACTCCCTGGACCCCACCGGAAACCACCGCGTGACGGGAGCAGAAGTACAGGCTGACGCGTGCCTCCTTCTGGCGGCCACGCGCGGTCGCGGTCGCACAAATCGCCTGGTCAGGGCAGGTCAAGGGCCGGGTGACCGGCGTAGAGTGGAAGTACCGGGAGTACGTCGCACACCGGCTTTTGGATTGGTGTCGTTCCCGGCGACCACAAAGAACCGGGCTGCCGACGCGCAGCCCGGGGTGAGGTGCGCCATGGCCACCACCCTCGACCGCACGGCACCCGCAAACGGTGCAGGTCTGGGGGCCCGCCTGTCGCTCACCCCGAAGAGCAGCCTCGCCGGTCAGCTCGACGGTGCCTGGTGGCCGCGTTCACGCTGTCTCGAAGCCGAGCCCCCGCTCGCGGCTGCACTCGACCTGCGCTGGGGACGCATCACCCACGTCACCGTGAACCTCACACACTGGCCCGTGATCCCGCACAAGGTGCCGGTCGCCGGACACACCGTCCATGTGGGTTGGTTCACCGAGCAGTACCCCGACCAAATGATCCTGCTCTCCTGCACCGTGGGTCGCTGGGATCTGCTGGTGATCCCTCCCGAGCGCGAACCCGCCGCCGCAGCACGGCTGATGGACGCCGCAGCGATCCCCGGCAGCGTCCTGACCGCAGGTGTCCTGATGGCCAACGAAGCCGCTGCCGAACGCGACATCCTTCACAGTCGGCAACGGAAGACCATCTGGGAAAGCGAAGGCGGCGCCTGCTTGTGCCCCTCCGGCATTCCCATGCGGCGATCCACCGCTCTATCGTCAGCCAATTCCTGAACCCCCAGCCATGGCGCGTAGCGCTCGATCGCGATGCCCCCTGCGGTATGACCAACCGCCCCTCGTCCTGGCGTAGGGCCCCCATCCATGAGCCACGGATTCCCGCTGTACGGGGCGCCGGTTTACCGAAGGCCGTCAAATGCCTGGCTCTGCTCCCTCGGACGGCGTAGCGTCGATCACGCCCCCAGCCCCTGGGCTTCTTGGTGACTGCGGGGCACGGAACCAGTCCGTCCCTGCAGCCCCCGCCGTGGTCATAACCGTGGATCCGAGGGGAGCAGGTGATGGGACGCACCGTCAGCATGAGGGGCCTGCCCCGCATTGAGGACCACAGCGTGACATCAGCCACGCGGATCCCCGCGCGGCTTGTGACGCTGTCCTTCGAAACCCTGCGACTGCCCGGCAGCCAGGCGGCCCTGGCAGACGTCGCCACGACGGCCCTGTCTGCCGCCGCACTCCCTGCGTGGCTGGCCCGCAAGCTCAGTGAAGCGGTCCGCGTATCAGCCCAGTTCATCTACGAACACAGCCACGCTCCCCGCTACCGCCTCCTGATCGTCTCGGACGGCAACGGGATCACTGTCGCGGTCACCGACTACGACGACCTGCCGGGCGGGCGCCCTGCGTGGCTGGACGTCACCCGTGCCAACACCCTCCAGCACGACGGCATCCAGCCCGGAATCGATCCCCTCACCCGCCACACCCCCGACGACGGCCTGCGCCTGCACCGCACCCCCGATGGACACATCCGCCTCGGCTGCCACGCCCCCTGGGACGCACCGGCCGGCACCTGACCCCCGACCTGCCCCGGCCGCCCCGGTGCACCAAGCGGCCAGGGCCCGCAAGGCGTGTGACCGCCAATGGGGTTGGGGGGCCGGTCACACGTCAGGGGTGTGCTGTGCGGCGAGAGCCCGCCGCACAGCACACCACCCCACCTGAACGAAGCCGGTCCGGCCTGCCATTGCGCTTTCATGTCATGTGGCGCCCCCTGTCTGGCCAGGGCGGTCGCCAACTGCTCCACCGAGGCCGCCCCAACTGGCCCCAGTTTGCGCATGATCCATGAAGAACAGGCGGCGTGAGGTGACTCCAGGAGGCGGCTGGAATTGGAGCCATCTGGCGCCGAGACCGGAGAGGGGGGATCGGTGCAGAGGTCGCTGCACGATTCCGGGATGCTTCGTCAGCGCGAGCAGACCACGGTGACGAGTGTGAAGGACACGAAGAAAGGTCCCGCAGGGAGCGACGTGAACCACCAGCGGCCGCGTGCGTCGTCGATGCGGCCGTCCTGGATGGCCCGCTCCATGCTGCGGCCGAGTCGCAGGGTGACCCTCTTCTCACCTCGTACCGGGGAGTGCTCCCCGGTACGGGTGCTATCGTCGAGCGAGCGTAAATGGGGATGGTTCCCCGTTTCGCTTCCCGTGGGCGGGACGTCCGCGGCCGTCCACGGGGAGGGGAAAGCATGGCCGGCACCGCACTCGTGCTCGGCGGCGGCGGACCAGTGGGTGGAGCCTGGTTGACGGGGGTGCTCGCCGGGCTGGCTGAGGCCGGGATCAATCTCGGCAGCGCCGACGTTGTGATCGGCACTTCCGCCGGTGCCGTCTTCGGAGCCCGGCTCCGGGCCGGCGTTCCGGCCTCGGATCTGTACGAGCGTCAGGTCTCCGGAGCAGACGCGGTCCATCTGCCGGTGACAGCGCGCCAGACGGTGCGCTTCCTTTGGGCCGCGCTCGGGTCCCGCGATCCCCAGCGATCCGTTGAACGCCTCGCCCACGCAGCGCTGCACGCCCGGACCGGCCCGGAGTCGGACGTCTTCGACACGGTGGGCGCGCTCCTGGGCGACGTACGCGACTGGCCCGAGCGTGAGCTGCGGATCGCCGCGGTCGACGCGCGGAGCGGACAGACCGAGATGTTCGACTCGCGCTCTGGAGCGACACTCCTCGAAGCCGTTGCGGCGAGCTGCGCCGTACCCGTTGTATGGCCGCCGGTCACCGTAGCGGGCCGGCGCTGGATGGACGGCGGGAGTCGTTCGACCGCCAACCTCCAGCTCGCACGCGGGTATCGCCGGGTATTGGCGGTCACGCCGGTTCCCCGGGCGGTCGGGCCGCATCCGAGCGCCGCGCAGCAGGCCGCGGAACTGTCCGACGACGGGGCACGCGTCATGCTGCTGTCCCCGGACCGCGCCGCACGCCGCACGATGGGCCGCAACATGGCGGACGACACTCGCCGGCTGGCTGCCGCCCGCGCGGGCCATGCCCAGGCCAGTGCGTTGGCGCCTGCAGTGGCCGACGTCTGGCAGGGGTGAGGTCCGTCGAAGCGCACAGAGCCAAACTCAGGGCTCGGTCCGCGATTGAGGTCAGGGCGTGCCGTCCTGGCGGGTCGCCTTGTGGTTGATCAGCAGGCGGTCCGCTGGGCGAGTACGAGTTCGGTGCTCGGCCGGAGGCGGAACTGCTCGGCGATGCCCTCGGTGCGCATAGCGGTCTGGTCGGGTGCGGCCCGGGCGGTCCGCACCCGACCACAGCAGGCGGCCCTGGCCGTCGCTGATCGTGGTGGTCTTGATGGTGTTCTGCTTCCTCTCGCCGGAGGCGAAGGCCCGCCGTCCGGGCCTGTTGGCCCTGGGGCGGCGGACCTGGGTCTCGGCGCCGTCGATCCGCAGCCGGATCCCCTCGATGTCGGCGTAGGCGAACACGTCCGCCAGGGTGCGCAGTCGGATTTCGGGGCGGTTGGGGACAGCGAAACCGCGCACCGCCAGCAGCGGGCGGATCTCTCCGATCGCGCGGGAGACCGCGGAGCGGGCGGTGCCATGAAGTTCGGCGAGCGCGGCGTGCGGAAGCCCGGTGCACAGGTGGACCAAGGGACGAGCACGCGGTCGGTGAAGACCAGGTCGTGCTTCGGCCCGGCGCCGGCCTCGCACTGTCGCTCCGCACCACGGCGCTCACGCAGCTGCGACTCGCAGTGGGCGAACCACGGATCGGCCAACTCCTCGATCGAATCACCGAGATGTGCCCGCGAGACACCGCAGAAAGGCAGAATGGGTCGAGGCCGTGCGGGCCCACTTCCTGGTCACACTCGAAGAACCCGCGCGGCCCTTGCCGTGTCACGGCCGTTCCAAGGCTCGCCGCCGGCAGGAGGTTCGGCCCTCAGCGGGGAACGCCGTGATGGATAGGGTGACCGCTATGGACGATCGCTCGGGCCCACGGGGCGTGTCACCGGCACTGCTCGGCATCGGCGGCGACTGGCTGCCTGTCACCACCGGCGAGTCAGGGGCCCTCGTCTTTCGCAGTGCGGACGCCCGTCGGTATGCGAAGTGCATGCCCGCTGCAGATGCGGCGAACCTGGCGGCAGAGCGCGACCGGATCGAGTGGCTGAGCGCCCAGGAAGTACCGGGTCCGGCCGCCCTCGACTGGTACGACACTGATGCGGGAGCCTGTCTGGTGACCAGTGCTGTCCCTGGCGTTCCTGCTGATCAAGTGTCGGCCGAGGACCTGCGGCGCTCTTGGGACCGTGTCGCGGATGCGATTCGTCGACTGCACGAGGTACCCGTGTCACAGTGCCCGTTCCACCGGCGCCTGGACACCATGGTCACCCTGGCACGCGACGTCGTCGCACGTGACGCGGTGAACCCGCAGTTCCTCCCCATCGACCAGCAGCACACACCTCCCAGCGACCTCCTGGCCCGCCTGACCCAGCAGGTCCCCCGTCGACGGGACCAGGAGGCTGCCGACGCAGTCGTCTGCCACGGGGACCTGTGCCTGCCCAATATCATGCTCGATCCACAGAGCCTGGACGTATCAGGCTTCATCGACCTGGGCCGCCTCGGACAGGCCGACCGCTACGCCGACCTGGCACTGCTCCTGACCAATGCGCGAGAGACATGGACGGACGAGGAGCAGGCACATGCCTCAGACGTGGCGTTCGCCAAGAGGTACGGCATCACCCTGGACCACGAACGCCTGCGCTTCTACCTCCACCTCGACCCGCTCACCTGGGGCTAACAACTCGGTCCGGAACCCACCAATCGCGGATCGGTTCGTTACCTTGCCCGCGGGAAGTTGAGGCCGTCTTGCCGCATGACGCGGTAAAGCACGTGGCAGGTGGGCTTTCGTGAGTCGGGGTTTTGGTCCGTGACTGGTCCGGAAGAGCTGGTCAGGAGTGGGATACCGGTGGGAGGAACGGGGAGATAGGGCGTGAATCGCTCCTGGCTCCAGGCCAACCCCTCATCGAGGAGTCCATGGGACCACCGGACGAGGAGACGACACGCGCAGCCTCCGGCAGAGACGGTCTCTGGTGCGGGATTGAGCGGAAGGCGCCTGACGGGCACAAGACCGCGTCAGGCGCCCCTTCTTGTGCCCTAGAAGTCTTGTGCCCTAGAAGAAGCCCAGCTTCTTCGGCGAGTACGACACCAGGAGGTTCTTCGTCTGCTGATAGTGATCCAGCATCATCCGGTGCGTCTCGCGCCCGATGCCCGACTGCTTGTAGCCGCCGAACGCGGCGTGCGCCGGGTACGCGTGGTAGCAGTTGGTCCAGACCCGCCCCGCCTGGATGGCTCGGCCGGCGCGGTAGGCCGTGTTCATGTCGCGGGTCCAGACGCCCGCGCCGAGGCCGTACAGGGTGTCGTTCGCCGTGCCGATCGCGTCGTCGAAGTCGGTGAAGGACGTCACCGCGACGACCGGGCCGAAGATCTCCTCCTGGAAGATCCGCATGCGGTTGTCGCCCTCGAAGATGGTGGGCTGGACGTAGTAACCGCCCTCCAACTCGCCGCCGTGGTACACGCGTTGGCCACCCGTCAAGATCTTGGCACCCTCCTGCTGGCCGATGTCCAGATAGGAGAGGATCTTCTGGAGCTGGTCGTTGGAAGCCTGGGCGCCGATCATCGTGTCGGTGTCCAGCGGGTGGCCCGGCACGATCTGCTCGGTGCGGGCGATCGCCGCCTCCAGGAACTCGCTGTAGTGACCACGCTGGATCAGGGCGCGGGACGGGCAGGTGCAGACCTCGCCCTGGTTGAGGGCGAACATCGTGAAGCCTTCGAGCGCCTTGTCGCGGAAGTCGTCGTCCCGCGCCCACACGTCGTCGAAGAAGATGTTCGGTGACTTGCCGCCCAGTTCGAGCGTGACGGGCTTGATGTTCTCCGAGGCGTACTGCATGATCAGCCGCCCCGTCGTGGTCTCGCCCGTGAACGCGATCTTCGCGACGCGCGGGCTCGACGCCAGCGGCTTGCCCGCTTCCACGCCGAAGCCGTTGACGATGTTCACCACGCCCGGCGGGAGGAGGTCCGCCACCAGGCTCATCCAGAAGTGGATGGACGCCGGGGTCTGCTCGGCCGGCTTGAGCACCACCGCGTTGCCCGCCGCCAGCGCCGGGGCCAGCTTCCACACCGCCATCAGGATCGGGAAGTTCCACGGGATGATCTGGCCGACCACGCCCAGCGGCTCGTGGAAGTGGTATGCCACCGTGTCGTCGTCGAGCTCGCTGAGCGTGCCCTCCTGCGCGCGCAGCGCTCCCGCGAAGTAACGGAAGTGGTCGATGGCGAGCGGGATGTCGGCGGCCAGCGTCTCGCGGACGGGCTTGCCGTTCTCCCAGCTCTCCGCGACAGCCAGCTCCTCCAGATGGGCCTCCATCCGGTCCGCGATCTTCAGCAGCACGTTCCCGCGGGCCTCGGGCGAGGTGCGACCCCAGGCGGGCGCGGCCGCGTGCGCGGCGTCCAGCGCCAGCTCGACGTCCTCGGCGGTGCCGTGGGCGATCTCGGCGAAGGGGCGGCCGTTGACGGGGCTCGGGTTCTCGAAGTACTGGCCGAGCCTCGGCGGTACGTACTCGCCGCCGATCCAGTTGTCGTAGCGGGACTCGAACGAGACGAGCGCACCCTCAGTGCCGGGCGCTGCGTATCGGGTCATCTGCGTGGGCCTCCCTCTGTCGCGCCGCCCGCCCTTGGGCGGCGCACGCCGCGCAGACTAGGCACCCGGACGTTGCGGCTCCGTTGCGAGGCCGTGGTCCGCTGCCAGCTCCCTCAACTTGCTGCGTACGGGCGGTTGTTGGCATCTCGGCAGTGCCGTCGCCAGGGCCTGCCACACCGAAAGGTCGTCCTCGCCCCACGGGCTGTACGCCCAGTCGGCGAGGAGGCCGGGATCGCCGCGTGCGATCAGTGCGGCGCGCAGTTGATCGGCGAGGCGCCGGCGCAGCCGCGCCACCACGGGCGACTGCGAGCCCGGCAGGAGCGGCCCCGCGTAGACCGTCATGGCCGCGGCCACCGCCCCCGAGCCGAGCCTTCGGGCCACCGTGTCGAAGTCCGCGTCGACCGGGGCGGTCAGCCGGTAGGGCCGTGAGGCGAGCAGATCGGGTCCCAACAGCCTTCGCAGGCGGGTTAGTTCGGCCCGCAGGGTGACGGGGCTGACCGCCTCGTCCTCGTACAGCGCCACCAGGAGCTCATCGCCGGTCAGGCCCTCGGGGTGCCGGGCGAGCAGGACCACGATCTCGCTGTGCCGCCGGCTCAGCCGCAGCTTGCGGCCGCCCGCCACCAGCAGTGCCTCGTCCCGGCCGAGGGCTCCGAGCGCGATGGCGTCGAGCGCGGGCGGCGGTGCCAGCAGGACGAGTTCGGACTCGGCGGCCCGCGCGACCGCCTGCACGAAGCCGAGGCTGTGCGGATGGGCGAGGCCGTCGCCGCCGGTCAGATCGACGGCGCCGAGCAGGCGCCCGGTCCGGGGGTCGTGCACCGGGGCCGCTGCGCAGGTCCAGCGTTGCACCGGACGGCGGAAGTGCTCGGCCGAGAAGACCTGGACCGGCCGGTCCTCGGCGAGGGCGGTGCCCGGGGCGTTGGTTCCCACGGCCGACTCCGCCCAGCGGGCACCGGGCACGAAGTTCATGCGCCCGGCCGCGCTCCGGGTCCGCGGATGACCCTCCACCCACAAGAGCCGCCCCTGCGCGTCGCACACCGCGACCAGGTGCTCGCCGTCACCGGCGTACGTCCCGGTCAGCTCCCGTATCAGCGGCATGACGCGGGCGAGCGGATGGGCGTCACGGCAGGCGGCGAGATCCTCTTCGCCGAGTTCCACGCCGGCCGCGCCGTCCGGACTGACCCGGGCCCGCGCGGAGCGCTGCCAGGATGCCGCGACCAGCGGACGTACCGAACGCGTCACCCGCCCGAGGGCGGTGAACTGCTCGTGTGCCCGCCGAAGTTGACGCGTCCTTTCGGCCGGGTCCGCCCCCGCCTCCAGGGCCACCCAGGACTCGTCCCGCCTGTCCGTCACCTAGGGCCTCCCCGCGCACCGTATGGGCCGCATCCCATCGTCGTCGCGGCACGGCGATGCGGCAAGGAGCGCGGGGCCGGCGCTTACGGGGCGATGCCCGACAGCGCCCCGACAGTGCCCCGACAGGGCGTCGGCCAGGCGAAGCCGACCAGCCGTCCGTGAAGCGAAGTGGACCGGCGGACCGGCCCGTCAAGCGAAGTTGACCAGTCGGATGTACCGCACCCAGTCCCACTCCGGTCCCGGATCGGTGTGGTCGGTGCCGGGCACCTGGTAGTGGCCGAGGATGTGCTCACGGTCCTTCGGGATCCCGTACCGGTCGCAGATGTTCGCGGTGAGCGCCGCCGAACGCTCGTACAGGGCGTTGGTGAAATAGGCCGGTTGATCGACCCAGCCCTCGTGCTCGATGCCGATGCTGCGGGTGTTGTAGTCCCAGTTCCCGGCGTGCCAGGCGATGTCGTGCTCCCGGACCATCTGCGCGATGTATCCGTCGGCCGAACGCGTCACGTAGTGCGCGGACACCTGCTTGGCCGGGTTCTGGAAGATGCCGATGGTGTTCGACCACGTCTCCTGGGTGACGTGGATGATGACGTAGTCGATCGAGTAGGACGAAGGCCTGCTCGACGCGGTGTAGTTGGAGGACGACGCGGGCGTCCAGTGGGCCCCCGGATAGTCGGTGGTGCCGTCCGCCGCCGCCTCCGTGGCCGGGAACAGGAAACCGGCGCCGACCGTGGCGGCCGCGCCCTGGAGGAGTCTTCTTCGGTTCATGGACGCACCCCTGAACTAGTCTGTGAACGTGGGGAGTTGACCGGCCCGCTCCCTCAGGTGGCGGTGCAGGCCGTGGTGCGGCTCGCCCTGTCGGGGCAGCCACTCCTTGCGGATCTTGGCGACACAGGTGTAGTTGGTGTCGCAGACGTTGGCAAGCGGGGCCTCACCCGCCTGGCTCACCAGCTGGTACGCGTCCAGCTCGGAAAGCCCGTAGTCGCGCTCCAGCCAGCGCACCAGGTCCAACTGCGAGATGCGGAAGGCGTCTTCGAGGGGCCGGGCCGATCCCGTCGACATGATGTGCGAGTCGGACTCGATGCGCGGCCAGGGCGTTGCCACGCCCTTGAGCAGCTCCACCACGACCACGGAGTTCATGGCGCACTCCACGGCGACCCCACATGTCTCGCCCTCGCCCTGGCGTGCGTGCCCGTCGCCGAGGCTGAACAGGGCACCCTCCACGTTGACGCCCAGATAGCAGGTCACCCCGGCCCGCATCTCGGGCGTGTCCATGTTCCCGCCGTGCGCGTCGGGCACCAGGGCCGAACGCACCTCCAGATTGGCCGGGGCCACCCCGACCGTGCCGTGCATCGGGTCCATCGGCAGCTCGATCTCGATGTCGCTCTCCCGCGCCCGGAACAGACATGTCCCGCGGGTCCGGTCGAGCTCCCACATCCACACCACCTCGGGCAGCGGCGGCTGGAGCGTCGCCGTCGCATGGGTGGAGGTGAGCGCGCCGAACAGCGGGACGGTCGTGGAGGCCGCCCAGTCCCGCGCGGGGCGGATCGACACGAAGTGGACGGCCAGGGTGTCGCCCGGCTCGGCGCCCTCCACGTAGAACGGCCCGGTCTGCGGGTTGAGGAACGGGAACTCGCAGACGCGGGAGACCAGGTCGCGCTCGGAGCGCACCCGCCCGGCGAAGCAGTCCTCGGTATAGAGGTCGAGGACGGTGCCGGGCGCGATGCGCGCGACGTGTGCCGCCCCGCCGAACGTCCAGGCGTACTCGTTCTCCTTGGGCCGCACGGTCACGATCACCGGGTCGTCGCTCATCCTCGTACCGCTCCTGTCTCCTCGTGTTCCTCATCGGGATCGATGAGGTGAACGCGGCCGGTCTGCGCCAGCCGCTCCGGGTGGCGTCGTGCGAGCACCACGAGCGCGACGACCCCGGCCGCCATCCAGACCGCGACGACGGGCCCGGCGTACGACACCGGAGGTGTCAGCTCGGCGACGAAGCTGAAGGCCGGTATTCCCGCCGCCGTCAGGAGCGCCGGGACGAACGCGGCGATGCCGAGCGCCGGGAACAGGACGTGCCGCAGCGGACTGAACAGTTCGCGGCGCCGCCGCAGGAAGTAGCCGGCGCAGGCCGCGTCGGCCACGATGTACACGCCGATGATCACGGTGACGATGACCGTGGCGAGAGTCGCGAAGGCCGTGACCGGGTCGTACGCCAGGCCGAGCCCGAGCATGACGGCCACCGCCACCACGAACTGCACGGCGACCCCCGTCACGGGGGAGCGGCGGCTCGGGTGGAGTCGGGCGAAGGAGCGCGGGAAGACCCCGATCCGCCCCAGTGCGAAGGCGGTGCGGGTCGACACGTTGGAACAGGCGTTGGCGTTCGCCACCGTCGAGTTGACCACCGCCAGGAACAGAATCACCCAGAAGAGGCCGAACGAGGCCCGCGCCACCCCCTCCCACGAGGCGTCGCCGGAGGCGCCGAAGCCCGCGAACCGGTCCGGGCCGAAGTAGACGGCCATCGCGTACGTGGTGAGGACGTACACCACCCCGATCGCGAGGGCCGCTCCGAACACCGCCCGCCGCATCGTGCGACGAGGGTCCTTCGCCTCCTCGGCGAGCGGGGCCGCCGCCTCGAACCCGGCGAAGGCGAGCACGGTGTACACGGACCCGGCGAACACCCCGCCGAAGCCGCCGTAGCCGTGCGCGGTGTGCGAAGTGCCGAACACCGAAAGCGTGTTGTCGGATCCGGCCGCCACGATCAGCATCACCGCGAAGGCCACGAACACGAGGATCTCGAAGACGCCGAGGACCGTGCCGAACCGCGCCGAGGCGCGTACCCCGAAGAAGCCCGCGATCGCGATGACGACGGCTCCGGCGAGCGACCAGGGCCACCACAGGTCCGCCGGATACGACGTCCACTGCTGGTGCAGGGTGCCCGCCGTGGTGAAGCCCAGTTGCAGCAGAAGGAGCGGTGGCACCAGGGCCTCGACGAACACATAGCCCCAGCCGACCAGGAACCCGACCGCCGGATGCAGGCCCTGGGCGCTGTAGGTGGCGACCGAGCCGGCGGCGGGCAGATGCTGCGCGAGCTCCGCCACGCAGGAGGCGGTGAACAGACAGGCCACCAGAGCCACCACGACCGACAGCGGCAGGCTGCCGCCGGCGAACGCGGCGCCCGCCGGAATGGACGCGGCAACAGCCGCCGCGGGCGCCATCGCGGTGACGCTCTGGAACAGGACCTCGCGCAGCCCGACGGCGTTCCGCGCGAGACCCGTGCCCGCACCCCTGCTGGTTTCCCCCGGCACCGTCGGCTCCCTCGATCGGTCAACAGGCAGGCATCACACGGTAGTTACCGTACGGTCCGGGGCGCGCGGGGTGGAAGAGGGCGGGCGATGCGGGCGAGGCGGACGCCCGGGGCGCACCTTCGCGCCGGCCGACGCGACTTCCGCGGAAGGCCACGGACGCGCCCCCTCCGCGCCCCCGCTGCGTCGATTCCGGCGGGCACGGCAACACCGGCGAGCGGCCCCCGGCTGGTGGGCCGCGTCACCTGCGGCCCGGGTGGGTGTTGCCAGCCCCACCCATGAACGCGGGGCAACCCCCCGTCAGCAGACGGGGGGTGACTCCATGGTCGTCAAGGGGTGCCGGTCCGTACGTTCAGTCAGGTCAGCGCAGGGAACTGCGGGGGACGACCCAACACCGGAGACGTCATGCCACAGGCCACCATGCCCCAACCGAGCACGGGCCTCGGCGCCCCGGCCGAGCCGCGGGCCGGGAGCGAGTTCGCGCCCCTGCTCAAGACGGTGAAGGGGCAGGGCCTTCTCGACCGGCGCACCGGCTGGTACGCCGCCCGCATCGCCGTCAACCTGCTCGCGCTCGCCGGGACGGTCGCCGCGATGGTGTTCACCGGCGACACCTGGTGGACCCTGCTGCTGGCCGTGCCGCTCTCCGTGTTCTGGGCGCGAGCCGCGTTCTTCGGCCACGACGCCGGGCACGGCCAGATCACCCGCGGCAAGCGCATGGGCCGGGTGATCGGGCTGTGCCACAGCGACCTCCTCCTCGGCATGAGCTACGCCTGGTGGAACGACAAGCACAACCGGCACCACGCCAACCCCAACCATGTGGACAAGGACCCCGATGTCGGCGTCGGCGCCCTCGTGTGGACCCAGCGCCAGGCCGAGCACCGCGAAGGCTTCGCCCGCTGGCTCACCCGCAACCAGGCCCGGCTCTTCTTCCCGATGCTGCTCCTGGAGGGCATCGCCCTGAAGGTGTACGGATTCCAGGACCTCAAGCGGCAGCCGCCGCGCGAGCGCGCCGTGGAAGCACCGCTCCTCCTGGTCCACCTCGCCGGATACGCGACGCTGCTCCTGACGATCATGTCGCCGGGGAAGGCGCTGGCTTTCGCGCTGCTGCACCACGCCCTGTTCGGTCTGCACCTGGGCATGACCTTCGCCCCCAACCACAAGGGCATGGAGATGCCCGACCCCGACGACCCCGAGCACCGTGCGTGGGGGCATCTGCGCCGACAGGTCCTGACCTCGCGGAACGTACGCGGCGGGCTGCTCACCGACTGGTTCCTCGGCGGTCTGAACTACCAGATAGAGCACCATCTGTTCCCGAACATGCCGCGCCCGCACCTGCGCCTCGCCCAGCCGACGGTCCGCGCCCACTGCGCCGCGCTGGGGATCCCGTACGTGGAGACCTCGCTGACCGACTCCTACCGGCAGGCTCTCGGTCACATGCACGAGGTCGGCGCACCGCTGCGGAAGTGACGCACAGGGGAAGAAGCTGGAACCAGCGGGCGCGACCGTGCGTTCTCTGGACAGGAAGAGCGGCCGCGGGCCGCGAAGAGGAAGGCGACGGACATGTCCAAGCGCGCGATGATCGCCGCCGGTGGAGTCGTGGCGGGGCTCATTCTGATCCCGCTGATCGGATTCTGGCTCGCCCTGCTGGTGCTGATAGGCGTCCCCGTGGCGGCCTACCTGACGCTGGACCCGAGCCAGCGCCGTCGGCTGCGCAACATATCCCGCAAGGAGCTCGGCCGCTAGCGAGGCCGCACCTGCTCGGCCGCTGGAGGGGGGCCGTACCTAGAGGGGCCGGACCTAGAGGGGCCGGACCTAGAGGGGCCGGACCTAGAGGGGCCGGACCGCCATCGCCCCCAGCGCTTCGAGGAGGCCCGGCAGTTCCTCGTCGCGGGCTACCGGGTGGACATCGCCCGGGCACCCGTCGAGCAGAACGAAGGCCATGTCGTCGGTCCTGGCGACCACGGACCAGCCGGGGCCGTCGGCGCGCAGCGTGCGTGCGCCGCCCGGGGCGAAGGTGGAGCGGACCCGGCCGATCGGGGGAGCGGAGTCGAGGTAGCCGCGCAGTTCGGCGAGCACGCGTGGCACCCCCCTCTCCTCCTTCTCCTCGCCCTCGCCGTGCCGGCGTCCGACGCCGGTGCCCGTGGCGGTAGCGGTGTCCGGTGCGCCGGGCTCGTGGGGCGTGCCGTGCTGGTCGTGCTTCTCGGGGCCCGTGGTGTCGAGGGCCGTGGTCTCGGCGGTCCCGGTCTCCTCGGCCCGCTCGCTGGGCTCGGCCCGATCGCCGGCCCCGACGCTCTCCTCGCCGCCAGGCGTGACTCCGTCCACGCCGGAACCCGCTGGGGTGCCCGGGGCCTCGGAGCCACCCGGGGTGCCCGGGGCGGCCGCGCTGCCCGGCGTCGGCCCGAACGTGGCCACGTCCAACTGCTCGCGCCAAGTGTTCCACTGGGCCGCCACCGCGTCCGCACCCAGGCGCCGCTGGGCCGGGCCCCATGTGTCGGTGTCGGGCGGTGTGAGCACGGGAGGACCCTCCGGGTCCGGTTCGGGGTCGTGCGGGGCCGGCACGTTCGGTGCCGCGACGACCAGCTCCAGCGGCCAGCCGGGCAGCGCCGCCACCACGGTGCGCTCGTCCGGCGACAGGTCGTACTCCATCCCGCAGTCCCAGGACGCGATCGCCACGGCCACGAGCGACACGTCGTCGATGACCACCGTCCAGCGGGCGCCCGCGCCGTCCTGCCCGAGGACGAGCCCGTACCCCTCGGCGTAGGGGCCGAGACCGAGCGCCGCGCACGCCTCGGGGTAGTCGTCGCCGAGGACGCTCGGGAACTGCGCGGGCGTGAGGAGTGCTGCCGTCAGCACGTAGAGGGCCTCGTCTGCGGTGGTTGCGGCCGCTTCCGCCTCGTCCGTCCCGGTCACGGAATCCACTCCTTCGGTTCGCTCGTCGGCGCACCCTACTGGTTCAAGCGGACCGCGGTCGCTCTCCAGTGCGGTCCGTGGGCTTAAGTCCAGGTATGGGCAAGGCTCTGTGGGACAGGCTCTCGGTGGAGGTGGCGTGCCGACTCCCCGGCGACGTGGGCGAGGCCCACTGGTCGCGACTTGCGTCGAAGGGCCGGAGCCGTAACGCCGGCCGGCACAACCCAACGGCCCCGGCACCGGGGTACCCGAGCGGGGAGCCGAGGAACGTCCCGGCCCCCCCGCACCCCGCACCACCGGCGGCCTGCTGGGGCCGGTGCTCGGCGGTGGCGTCCGGCTTATCAGACGCGGTCGTGGAGCGTGATGTGGTACCCGTCGGGGTCGGCGAAGGTGAAGGTCCGGCCGAAGGGGCCGTCGACCGGTGCGGAGACGATGGTGTGGCCGTCGGCGACGAGAGCGTCGTGGATGGCCTGGACACCGGTGGCGTGCAGCCAGATCGCGGCACCGATGCCGGGCTGCGCGACGGATGCGAGATCGGTGCCGGGCACGACGTCGCGGAGCGCGAACGCGATCGGCTTCGTCTCGAAGACGACGGCGTGCGGGGGGCCGGCCTGCGAGCGGACGAGGCCGAGGTACTGCTCGTAGAACACACGCGACGCGTCGAGGTCGCGCACCTGGAGCGAGATGAAGTCGGGGCCGGTGACGGGCATGGTGACTCTCCTTCCCTACGTGTCAGATTCCTGACACCCAGGACGGTATGTCAGAATACTGACATGAGTCAAAAGGGTGCCGGCGTCGACCTGGACAAATCACTGGGCTACCTGCTGAAAGAGGCTTCGAGCGCGTTGCGCGCAGCCATGGAGGAGGTGCTGCGGCCGCTCGGTATGAGCGTGACGCACTACTCGTGCCTGGAGCTGCTGGCGCAACGGCCGGGCTTGTCGAACTCCGAGCTCGCGCGCGGGGCCTTCGTGACCCGCCAGTCGATGAACGTACTGCTCCAGACCCTGGAACGGGACGGCTACGTGACCAGGCCGGCGGCGGCGCCGGTAGGGAAGGCGCTTCCCGCGCGGCTCACGCCTCGTGGCCGACGGAGTCTGGAGAAGGCGACGGTCGCGGTCCGGTCCGTCGAGGTCAGAATGCTGTCCGGCATGACCGGAGCCGAGCAGTCGAGGGCGTTCCGGATCCTGCAGAGCATGATCGATTCCCTGCGCGCCGACGGAGACGGCGACGACGACGGCGCATAGCCAGTCCCTCGGCGCGGGCCGCGCGGCGCGCCGGTGGTCTCGTTCCGGAGGCGGTGCCACCCAAGTCCCTTGTCCAGCAGGGACATTGACCTCGCGCGCCTCTCGCGGCTCGGTGTCCCGCCCGGTTCGACACCGTCCCCGGCAGCCGCCCCTGAGCCCGGGGCCGGCGAAACGGCTCGCTTTCTCAGCGGGCTGTGGCACAGCCGCCGTGATGCCGTGGAGCGGCGCGACAGCGCGGAAGCCCCCACCCGATCGGATGAGGGCCTCCTCCCAACTGCCTGCCTGTGCCGCCGCCGCGCGCCGTCGGCCCGGGATCAAGACCTGCGGCGCGACCGCCCGGTCACCAGCTGGTGTCCATGGCGTCGCCATCCTGCTGAGGGTTCCCGAATCCGGGGTTGTCACTGTGCTCGACGAGTGTGCGCGTGCCGTCCGGAGCGACCTGGTAGATGTCGACACACTGGATGAACTCCGGCCGGATGCCCTTCCAGAACGCGACCTCCTGCTGTTGGTGGAAAGCGACGGTCCCCAGGCTCTCCACCAGGTCCATGCCACCCGGCGCCCGGATCGTGTAGCGAATCGCGCGGCCGTTCTCGATGGCCCACTCGGGAGCGTATCCGTCACCTGAGCGCGTGACGGAGACGAGAGCGGAGCGCCGGGACTCCTTGAGCGTCTTCTGGTAGGACCTCAGACTGTTCGGCACCTTGACGTTCCAGGACCGGAATCCCTGCGGGAAGATCTCATCGGGAAGGCGCCGGTCCCAGCGGTAGAGCGGCTCGCTGTCCGCCCGGTACTCGATTCTGGGCGCGGGCCGCCCCTGTGCGTCGTGCCGCAGAGTGGGAAGCCTGCTCGGATGCAGGCCGAACTGGCTGCGCCCGAAACCCGCGGCCGGCTGGGGGACGGGTGTCGTCTGGCGGCCGGGCTTCTGGAGCCTTGCCGCGTCGAGGTTCTGTGCGCTCTCGTAGCCGCCGTCGGAATCAGAGTCGCTGTGCAGGACGTCTTCGACATCGGAGAAGTCCGGGGTGGTGGCCCTCTGTACGACAGGTGCCGGGCCGGCGAGCGCCCGGGCGGCGTTGGACTCGGCTTCACGTTCGAAACGGTCCGACGGGTCGGAGACCTTGAGCCCGGAGCCGTTGTCGGTGCCCGCGACGGGACCCTGGCGCTGCTGGATGACATGGGTCAACTCGTGGGCCAGGGTGTGCCTGTCGCCTCCACCGTCACCGATGACGACGTGACTGCCCGAGGTGTACGCGCGGGCGCCGACCTCCGCGGCCGAGGCCTTGGCGGCGGCGTCGTTGTGGATGCGGACGTCGGAGAAGTCCGCGCCGAGGCGGGCCTCCATGTCGGTGCGGGTGCTGTCGTCGAGGGGGCTGCCGCCTGTCCGCAGGACGTCATGGACGGCGGAGCGCTGAACGGCGGGCTGTTCCTGGTGGCCGCAGCCCGCACCGTGCTGGTGCTCCTCGGGCGGCGTCAGGCGGTGACCGGAGGCCCGGAGCATCTGCACGACGGCCGCGTTGCCCGCGGTGCCCTGGAGGGCGAGGAGCCCGGCGGGTATGCCCCCACCCGGGGCCGGGTCCTTCGCCGCGGCTGCGCGTGCGGGCTGTTTGTCGTCAGTGCGCTGCTCGTTGGTCTGCATCTGTCCCCCTGGCTTGGCGGCGGGGCCGCGGCGACCTCGTCGCCGCGCATGGCCCTGTGATCATTTCACGCGCCGCAATCGTCCCCCTAACGCCGCTGGGCCCGCGCCGTTGGTGTGGGGCAGCGCGAGAACCTCATGTGCCCGCTGCTTCGCCCGGCGATGGGTGCCACCTGCGTGCTTGCACTGATGCGAGCGAGATACGTATCGGGAGCCGCGTGAACTTCCGTTGGTGATGCGCGGTGCTGCGCGGCGCCCCCACGCCGTCACGACGAGGACGCCCCATCCGAGGCCGGGCCGTCACCTGCTCCAGAATTCGGGGCTCCGGTAGGGCAGCGGCAGCCCTCGTTCCCCGCCGCCACACCAGTCAGTCCTGGTCGACGGTGGCCTGGAGATGAGCCAGGAAGACCTCCGTGAGCCCCGGGACCGGAACAGGAGGAACCAGTTGATCGGGCAGACCGGCTTCCAGCCCCCACTCCGTGTTGAACGTTGCCAGGACACCGGCCGGAACGACGGCTCCCCGCAGCCATGCTGCGAACTTGGCCGCCTGGGACGCCGTGCAGTCTTCGAGCGAGACACCCTCGGGGCTGAGCTTCGCCATTCCCTCGACCGTCTCATCTCCCAGCGTGACCCCGAAGTGCAGGACAGCTCCCGGTAGGGGACCGGTGCCTTCGTCGAGGCGGAGGAACCCATCGGGGTCCCGTTCACGCAGGGCGGTTTCCAACAGTGCGTAGGACAGGTGCCAAGTCTCCTCGTTGGCCGGCGCGAAGATGTACATGGTGCGCAGTTGCGCGAGCTCGATGGCGTCCACGGTGGTTACTGGTTACTCCGTCAGTCGTGCACTCATCAGGGGACGTGGCCGGCGTCCCTTGAGAACGCCGTACGCGGCCATCATGACGCTCCAGTAGGGCACGGAGTGCTGGGTGTTGATGACCGTGGCAAGCCTCGCATGGGGGTGGTACGGGGTCGGTTGAGGGGACTGCTGGTGCTGATACCCGGGAGGTGGATCCTTCGTGCCCGGGGTATCCCGCTCCGCGCCTTTGGTAGGCGACCTCGGCCGGCCTGCCCCCGGTGCGTCTCCAGTCCTGAGGTAGTTCAGCCCGAGTTGGTAGGTGCGCTGTTCCGGGCCGGCCTGCGGCGGGGGTGCGCGTATCCTCGGCACCATGGGTGACTTTCTGCCGCTGTTAGTGATCTCTGGAGGCTTGGCCGGAGTGCTTGCCGGCCTCGTATGGCTGGCACGTCACGTTCGGCGCCGGGGCACAGCGGGCACGGCGGTCGCCGCGGCACTGGCCTCGTGGGAAGAGGCGTATCGCGTAACCGCTCACGAGTCGCACTGGGAGATCAAGGCGCAGGCGCAGCGTCAGGCCCCCGCGTTGTCACCGGATGGCCACTGGCCGCGCATCCGGCACGATGCGGAGGTGGGCGGGAGGAAACGCACTTCCGCGTCTGCGCAGCGTCGGGGAGGCGTGAGCCTGCGTCGTCTGGCACGCCGATGGCGGCAACGCCGCTGATCAAGTCGACGGCAAGCAGTCGTCACGACCGCGTCACCGGCTCCGGCGGGGTTGGGCGCGGACAAATCCGGCCGGGTCGGCCAGATAGCGGTCGAGGTCCGGGTCTTCGTGGAGTGCGAAGACCTCGTCGAGAATCTGCCATGTCGGGCCGAGTTCGGCGCGGAGGCGGCCGAGCGCTCGGCGTACCGCCTCGTTGAAGTCGTGGCACTCCGCTTCGCGCCACGGTCCCGGGTCCGGGGGATAGTCCCAGTTCAACGACGTGTCGTAGCGAGCTATGAGGCTGCTCAGGACGTCGCGGAGGTTATGACTGATCGGTAGTCGGTCCAGATCAACCGGGTACCCCCACGCTTCCTGGTCCTCCGGGGCCGCCCACAGGACAGCGCCTGAACCCGCGTCGAAGAAGAATCTGGCTGTGGGCATGGTGTCGACCTCTCGCTGTGTATCTCGGTTCGAGCAGCCACCACGGTCTCGTCGACTCGGACCACTCCAACCACGCTGTCCAGGGCCCGAGTTGCAACGCTGCTCGCGGTGGCGGAACACCGGGGCCCGGCACCCCGATGTCCTTCCTGGTCTCCCCACGACGTGAACGCGCCCGCATCCGCAGCGAGCAGGGCATTCACTTCGCCGGGCGACCACTTGCCCAGGCGGCGTGAGCATCTTCGGAGTTCTTGCCGCCCAGGGCGCCACTCGTACCGGATCGCCCGGCTCGCGTGTCCCCTTGCGGTCGTCGGCGGTCCGCTCAGCAGCGGCACAGCGGCACAGCGGCACAGCGGCACAGCGGCACAGCGGTTCGAGGCACCATTCGATCCCGATGGCTACAGATCAAGCCGGTGCACGGTTCCGGTCGCGCGTACGTCGGCGAGCGCTTGCCGTGCCAGCGGGCCGAAGTCCTCGCTGTTGTCGGTGTCGATCCACTGGTCGTAGGCGATCTCCCAGGCGAGCGACCCCAGTTGAGCGGCCACGCGCGCGGTCAGGCTCGGGACTCCGCGGCGGTTGAGGGCGTCTGTCATCGAGGCGGTGAGCTCGATCCTCTTCAGGGCTTCACGTTCGCGCAGTTCCGTAGTGGCGTTCAGAACGGCCTGGCGCCGGCCGCTGAACTCCCGGCGTTCGGCGGTGAAGAACGTCCGGCCGAGCGCGTCGAGGGCTTCCGCCACCGAGTCGAGCGGCCCGGAGCCGGGCGGCGCCGCGGCGATCCCCTCAACGAGCAGACCGGCCACCGTGCCCCCGCCGAAGAGCACCTCGCGCTTGTCGGGGAAGTACCGGAAGAACGTGCTCTTGGTGAGCCCGGCGTGCTCCGCGATCTCGATCACGGTCGTGTTCTCGTAGCCCTGCTCCTCGAAGAGGTCGAGGGCAGCGGCGGCGAGTCGTCCGGGTGCGTCGGGTTGCCAGCGAGCCATGGGAACAGTGTACGGGACTTGGTCCCATCACTGGTGTACGGTCGATGAGACCAAGTCCCATCACTGGCCAGGAGTCACCGATGAGTAGAGCTGTCCGTTACCGGCGATTCGGCGGTCCCGAAGTACTCGAAGTGCAGGAGATACCCGAGCCGCACGCCGCGCCGGACGAGGTCCGCGTCCGGATCACGGCCGCCGGGCTGAATCCGATGGACTGGCAGATCGCCAGCCGGCCCGACATGGCGGCGCGGTTCGGCCTCGCGCTGCCGGCCGGGTTCGGCAGCGACTTCGCCGGAGTGGTGGACGAAGTGGGCGCCGAAGCCACCGGATTCGCGGCCGGCGACCGGGTGTTCGGCGCGGCGATCGGCCGGTCCGTCGCCGATTTCGTGCTGGTCAGGACCCCCGCCGCAGACCTGTGGCCCATCCCGCCCGGCATCGGCGACGAGGTGGCGGCCACGCTTCCGGTGGCCGGCCTGACGGCCTCCGCCGCGCTCGCCGCGATCGGACTCCGCGCCGGGGACACCGTTTTGATCGGTGGAGCGGCAGGTGGCGTGGGCATCTTCGCCGTGCAGCTCGCGAAGCTCGCGGGTGCCCGGGTGATCGGCACCGCCTCCGAGGGCACGTTCGGATTCCTGCGCGGCCTCGGCGCCGAACCTGTGACGTACGGCCCTGGCCTGGCGGACCGGGTACGGGCCCTGGTGCCCGAGGGGATCACCGCCGCGACCGACCTGTTCGGCAGGGAGGCGGCCGAGACCGCCCTCCAACTCGGCGTGGCACCCGAGCGGGTCTCCGTCGTGGCCGACGGCCCCGCCCCGCCGCCCGGTGTCCGCAAGGCGGGTGCACTCGACGCGGGTCCGGGCGCTCTGGAACGGATCGTCGACGCTGTCCGTACCGGCGAGATCACGGTTCCGATCGCGGCGACCTTCCCGGTCGAGCAGATTCGCGAAGCCGTGACGACACAGGCCGAGGGGCACGTTCACGGCAAAATCGTGATCACCCTGTGAACCGGCACGAGAGGGACTCGGTGACCCGGATCCACTTGCACAGCACCCTTTAGCGTGTCGCGTGTGCCGGGCCATGCAGGCAGGGTGTCTTCGCGGTCTGTCCTGCATGACCCGGTCGGGCGGCCGCGTCCGGCCGGGCCCGCAGCGAGCCTCCAGCATGGTCACTGTGTCCACGGCACAGCGGTGGGCCGGAATCCGGCCCCCGGCCCACCGCGCCACCCTTCCTGCGCCGGGCAGGGTCGGCGGGCAGGAAAGCACAGGGTCAGCGGGCGGCGAAGCACTGACGGTCCTGCCGCCGTTTCTTCTGAGATGGACAGAGGTGGCGTGAGCGAGACGGTTGACCATCGGTCATCCGGTTCCGCCCGTGTCACGGGGTGCAGGTCGGGCCTGCGCATCCGCGGGGCGCGCGGGCCGGAGGCGGACACGGCCCCTTCGATGCTGTCCGGCGCTCGGTCAGCTCCAGGGTGCGGTTACCGCCGCCGTGGCGCGCGGCGTTGGCGACGCGTTTCGACACCACCAAGACCGCCGTGTCAGCGGTGCAGGCCGCGACCGGACGGGCGAGATCGTCGGGGAAGTCCCGAGCGCTGACGCGTGCGTCAGCGACGGATGCGGGGGAGTGGGCGGTTGTGGGGTCAAGGCTCCTCGTGTCCATCGGCCGCACCACGCGCTCTCTGCATCGTTCATGCCCGGGTCCCGCCGGCAGCCATGCGCCCCCCGCCCTGGCCTGCTGTCCCCAGCTGATCCAGGCAGCCCTGATGGCGGAAGCAAGCCGTTGCGGCTGGGGAGCGTGGTCAGGGCCCGGGAGCGCGGACGTCGAGGGACCCGGACCACGGGCTCTCCGCTCGGGATCGTCAGGCCGCGGGCAAACCCATCAGCTCCTGGACGACGGCGGTCGGCGACTCGTCGCGATCGCGGGCCAGTGCGATGACGGCCCGGCAGGCCAGTTCCCGGACCCCGAACGACAGGGCTTCCGGTGACACCCAGCCGGCCGCCTCGTCGCCCGCGTCCTGGTCGTCCTCCGCGCAGGCCGCCACATACGCGGCCGCCGCCTCGAAGATGTTGTGCCGGCGATCGTCGGCCGGTGGAGTTTCGGCAGCCTTGCGGAATCTCCCGAACATCAGGACCACCTTCCCGTGGACGGTCCGAGCGCAGACGCCCGGCAGGGCCGGCCTCTCGAACGGTCCTCACCAACGTGTTCCCGCCAACGTGCTCTCACCAACGTGTTCCCATCGACGTAGAGTTGGATTTCCGTCGAGAGATGGTCGACATGGTCGACAGAAAGGTGTCAGCCGTGACTCGCTTCGACCGGCTCAAGGAGATCCAACGGCTCGACCCCGAGCGGGACTTCCTGGAGATCCATCGGATGACGGCGAGCCTGGAGTTCCCGTGGGACTACACCCGCGCCCTGGAGCTCGCGCTGTACCGCACCTATGCCGTGCCGAGCATCGGTCAACTCCTGGCGCGAACAGCGGAACTGACGGAGCGTTCGCAGAAGAGGTATGACGACACGACCCTGCTGCTGGACGCCATCGTCGAGCACGGCTTCGACAGCGAGGACGGACGGGCCGCGGTGCGCCGCGTCAACCAGATGCACCGCTCGTACGACATCGGCGACGACGACATGCGTTATGTGCTCTGCACCTTCGTGGTGGTGCCGAAGCGCTGGCTCGACTCCTACGGATGGCGGCGCCTGAGCGACCACGAACTGCGTGCCGCTGCCCGCTACTACCAGACGCTCGGCCGGCACCTGGGCGTCAAGGAAATCCCCGCTTCCTACGAGGAGTTCGAGCGCTGCCTGGACGAGTACGAGGCCGCCCACTTCGGCTTCGACGAGGGCGGCCGGAAGGTGTCGGACGCCACCCTCGACCTCATGGCCTCCTGGTACCCGCGCCCGCTGGCCCCCGCGCTGCGTACCGTGAGCCTCGCCCTGCTCGACGACGCCCTCCTGCGTGCGTTCCGCTACGAGCGGCCCGCCCCGGCCGTGCGGTCCCTGGTCCGTGGCGCGCTGCGCCTGCGAGCCCGAGCCGTACGCCTGCTCCCGCCGCGCTCCACACCGCACTACGGCCGCCAGAACCCCGAGGTCAAGGGCTACCCGAACGGCTATCGCGTCCCCGAGCTGGGTACGTTTCCCGTGCCCGGCGTCCGGGGCTGCCCGGTGCCCCGCGCCGGGGCGAGCGGGGCCGGGCCGGCCTCACTCCAGTGAACGCAGCGTCGCGCGCAGCCATGTGAGCTCGGCCGCGCTGGTGGCGCGTGCGATGACGAGGATGCCCTGCCGGTAGGGATCGTCCAACTCCTCTGCGGATACCGGGCGTTCGCCGTCGTAGAAGAAGCTCGCCGGCTCTTCGAGGAAGGCCAGCCTGCGCCGGAGCACCGCGGCCCGGTCGGCCGGGTGGGGCAGATGACGCAGAAACGCGAGCAGAGTGAACCAGCGGTTCTCGTCGGTGATGTCGAGGCGGTCCGGTTCGGCGAGGCGGCGCAGCAGATCCCGGCGGCCCGCCGCGGTGAGGGTGAGCATGTGCCGGGGGGCCGCCGCCGCGCCGGGCTGGGTCTCGCGGGCCAGCAGCCCGGCCTTCTCCAGGCGCTTGATCGCCGGATAGAGCGTGCTCTCACCGACCGGGCGCACATGTCCGGTGAGCGCCGTGATCCGTTTGCGCAGCTCATAGCCGTGCAGCGGCGCTTCGTAAAGGAATCCCAGCAGGGCGAGTTCGAGCATGCCCGCATTCTGCCGCATCCGCTGACGCTCCACGTGGTACATCGATGGCGTAGTACTGCGTTACCGATGTATGGTCGCGGCGAACAGAGTGAAAGCGGTGCTCGGTCGTGACGGCCGGGTGCGCCGGACACGGGGGAGTGCGCATGCGGCAGACGGAATTCGACGGGCGGGGCGGCCTGATCCGATGGACGGAGAGCGAGGGGGCCGGACCCGCCCTGGTGTACGTGCACGGCCTCGGCTCCATGTCGGCCGTCTACCATGCCCACATCGCGGCCCATCCCGCGCTCGCGGGTCGCCGCCAGCTCTTCGTCGATCTGCCCGGGCACGGCCTCAGCGACCGGCCCGCAGATTTCGGCTACACCCTTGAGGATCACGCGGGCGCCCTCGGGGCGGCCCTGGACGCGGCGGAGGTCACCGGCGCCGAGCTGGTGGCGCACAGTATGGGCGGCGCGGTCGCGATCGTGCTCGCCGACCGCCGACCCGACCTCGTCGCCCGGCTCCTGCTGACCGAGGCCAACCTGGATCCCTGGCCGACGCCGCAAGCGGGCAGCAGGGGGATCGCCGCGTACACGGAGGAGGACTTCGTGCGCGGCGGCGGCTTCGCGGAGGTGCTCGCGCGCGTCGGTCCGGTCTGGGCGGCGACCATGCGCCTTGCCGACCCCCTGGGCCTGTACCGCACGGCCGTCGGGCTGGTGCGCGGCACGCGGCCGACGATGCGCGAACTCCTCGTGCGGGCCACCGGGATCGACCGGACCTACCTGGTGGGCGGTCTCGAAGACGAGCCGGCGGGGCGCGCCGAACTGGTCGCCTCCGGCGTCCGGGTGGTGACGGTTCCGGACGCCGGGCACAACGTCATGTTCGACGACCCGGCCGCCTTCGTACGGGAGGTGGCCCGGCCCGGCGGTCAGCCCTCGCGCACGGCCACCGCGAGGTAGCGCTGGTCCTCGTCGGCGTACGACAGGAGCCGCCAGTTCGCCGAGGCGAGCAGCGGCCGCAGCCGGGGTTCCGCGCGCAGGTCCTCGTCGCTGAGCGCCCGGCCGTGGCGGGCCGCGAGTGCGGCGCGGCCGATGGGGTGGAACAGGGCGAGATGACCACCGGGACGGGTGATGCGCGCCAACTCCCGCAAGTTCTGCGCTGGTTGGGGCAGATGGGAGATAAGACCGGAACCGAACACCACGTCGAAGGACTCGGGGGCGAGCGGCAGCCGGGCCACGTCCGCACGCAGCAGCGCGGCGTGCCGGTCGCGCCCGGCCCGTACGGCCTCGGTGAGCATCTCCGGGGTGAGGTCCACGCCGACGACGACGCCCGTTGGGCCCACCGCGGCGCGCAGCGGCGCCAGGGCGCGGCCGGTGCCGCACCCCGCGTCGAGCACGGTGTCGCCCGGTGAGAGCCCGACCTCCGCGACCGCCGCCGCGAACGCGGGGCCGTCGTCGGGGAACCTGCGGTCCCAGTCGCTCGCGCGGGCGGCGAAGAATTCCTGGACATGTGCGTGGTCTCCGGCCATGGCCCCATGATCTCCCATGCGCCATCGATCTGGCAGTGGCCGAAAATCGACCACGGCGAGCGTATTCGAACAAAACGCGATCGCGGGGGCACGCCTCTTCGTCATATTCCGGCAGCTTTCGAACTGCGCCCCCGTCGTGCGCCCCTCTCCGGACTAGCGTCCCTGGGCCATGGGACACCTGGACCACGCCGCCTTCGGCTGGCTGACCCCCGTGCTGTCGTACGCGATGGCCTGCACAGGCGCCGCACTCGGGCTGCGCTGCACCGTGCGCGCCCTGGGCGCCACCGGACGCTCCCGGCGCAACTGGCTGATCACCGCGGCCTCGGCCATCGGCACCGGCATCTGGACGATGCACTTCGTGGCGATGCTCGGCTTCGCCGTCAGCGGCACCGACATCCGCTACGACGTGCTCCTGACCGTTCTCAGTCTGCTCGTCGCCATGGTCTTCGTCGGCGCCGGAGTCTTCGCCGTCGGCTACGGCAAGGACCGCACCCGCGCCCTCCTGACCGGCGGCCTCGCCACCGGGCTCGGCGTCGCCGGCATGCACTACCTCGGCATGGCGGCGCTGCGGCTGCACGGACAGGTCCACTACGACCCCGCTCTCGTCACGCTCTCCGTCGTCATCGCCGTCGCGGCCGCGACCGTCGCGCTGTGGGCCGGGCTCAACATCGAGTCACCCGTGGCCGTGGCGGTCGCCTCCCTCGTCCTGGGCGCGGCCGTCAGCAGCATGCACTACACCGGCATGATCGCGGTGCGCGTGGACGTGGCGCCGAGCGGCGCCGCACTTCCCGGGGCCACGGCGATGCAGTTCATCTTCCCCCTTGCCGTCGGCCTCGGGTCCTACCTCTTCATCACCGCCGCCTTCGTCGCGCTCTCCCCAACGGCCCGCGAACGCGCCGAGTACACCTCGGCGGAACAGCTCGCCGCCGCCCCCTGAACCGCCCTCCGCCGCGCCGCACCCGGCCCCACCCGCAAGCGAGGAGATCCGTGCGCACACCCCGCAAGGCCCCGGACGCCGCGCCGCCGACCCCGGTGGGCACCCGTGGGCGACGCGCCCACGCGGGACCGCCGGCCGCCGACGAGCACGCCCTCGGCGAACGCCCGGCGCCGCAGGGCACCGAAGCCGTGTGGCGGCTGAGGCCGCGTACCGTTCGCGCCAAGATCGTCTCGCTGCTCATGGTGCCCGTCGTCTCGCTGCTCACCCTGTGGGGCTTCGCCACCGTCACGACGGCGCAGGACCTGTCCGCGCTGCGTCAGGCACGCCGCGTCGACGAACAGATCCGCACCCCACTGATCGCCGCCGTGACAGCGCTTGAGGACGAACGGACCGCCGCGGTGCGGTACTTGGCGGATCCGGCAGGCGATCGTGCCGCCGCACTCGACCAGCGGGCCGACCGCACCGACACCGCCCTCGCGGGGCTCAGGCTCGACCGGGACCACACCGTCGCCGACGCCGGGGGTGTGCCGGCGAGCGTGCGGGACCGACTGCGCACCTTCGTCGCCCAGACAAGGGAACTGGCCGCCCTGCGCACCGGCGTCCACGACCGGAGCGCCGGCTGGGACGCCGTCTACCAGCGGTACACCGGGGCCATCGGCGGGGGCTTCGACGTCGACGGCGCGCTCGCGAGTGTCCAGGCCCCCGCCCTCGGCCCCGAGACACGCGTCCTGTACGAGTTCGACCGGGCCGGCGAGATGCTCGCTCGCGAGGACGCGCTGATCTCCGCCGCACAGCTCGGCCACAGCTTCAGCGCCGAGCGTCTGCGCCGCCTCACCGGGGCCGTCGACAGTCGCCGCACCCTCACCGAGAGCGCCACCGCCGACCTCACCGGACCCGCGCGCGCCTCCTGGACCCGGCTCAGCGGGCAGAGCGCGTACGCGGCGCTGACCGCCGCCGAGGACAAGGTGCAGGCCGCGGAGCCGGGACGCGCGGCGGCCGTCGCGGTCGACCCCGCCGCCTGGGACACCGTCGTCGGCAGCGTGCGCAAGGGCATGCGGGACATCGCCGCCGCGGGGGCCCGGACCGCCACCGACCGCGCCGATCCGTTCACCCGCGGTCTGCTGACCACAGGCGGCGCGGCCGTCCTGTTCGGCCTGGCCGCAGTCGCCGCATCGCTCGTGATCTCCGTACGCATCGGACGCGGGCTCGTCGTCGAACTGATCAGCCTGCGCAACAGCGCACTGGAGATCGCCCGCCGCAAACTCCCCACCGCCATGGGCAGATTGAGGTCCGGCGAAGAGCTCGACATCCACACGGAGGCACCGCTCGGACCGGCCCCGCGGGACGAGATCGGACAGGTCGGCGAGGCACTCGGCACCGTCCACCGGGCCGCCCTCTCCGCCGCCGTCGAACGCGCCGAACTGGCCGGCGGCATCTCCGGCGTCTTCGTCAACCTCGCGCGCCGCAGCCAGGTCCTCGTACACCGCCAACTCGGCCTCCTCGACCGCATGGAGCGGCGCACCGACGACCCGGGCGAACTCGGCGACCTGTTCCGCCTCGACCACCTCACCACCCGCATGCGGCGCCACGCCGAGTCCCTGATCATCCTGTCCGGCGCCGCGCCCGGCCGCGCCTGGAGCGTGCCCGTCCCGCTCACCAACGTCGTACGCGCCGCCGTCTCCGAGATCGAGGACTACGCCCGGGTCGAAGTGCGCCGGCTCCCCGAGGCCGCCGTCACCGGCGGCGCCGTCGCCGACCTCACGCACCTGCTCGCCGAACTCGTCGAGAACGCCGCCCAGTTCTCGCCACCGCACACCAAGGTGAGGGTCACCGGCGAGCCGGTCGGCAACGGCTACGCGCTCGAAATCGAGGACCGGGGGCTCGGAATGGGCGAGGGCGTCCTCGACGAGGCCAACCGCAGGATCCAGCAGTCGGAGGCACTCGACCTCTTCGACAGCGACCGCCTCGGCCTCTTCGTCGTCAGCCGCCTCGCCGCCCGCCACACCATCAAGGTCCAGCTGCGCACCTCGCCGTACGGCGGCACCACCGCTGTCGTGCTCCTTCCCACCGACCTCTTGCAGGACCCTGTTGAGGCGATCGAGCAGCCCGGCAGGGGCGCAGCCCCGCGCGACGGCCAGTCGGTCGGAGCGTCCCGCAGGACGATCGAGACGCCCCGCAGGCCCGTCGAGCCGCCCGTGACGGCGCCGGTCCGGCCGGCTCCGGTCGCCCAGTACACCCCCTCCGCCGCCAAGCCAGACCCTCCGGCACCACCCGGTGTGACCACCTTGCGCCGGCGGGCCCGCGGCATCGCCCCGGACGGTGGCGAGGACGGACTCCCGCGCCGGGTACGGCAGGCCAGCCTCGCCCCGCAGCTGCGCGGGACCCCCGCCCGCGAACCCGAAGCCGGCCCGGACACCGCCGCGCCCACCCCCGAGCAGGCACGGGACCGGATGGCGGCCTACATGGGCGGCTGGGCCCGTGGCGGAGCGGACCGTCGTACCGCCCCAACGTCCGCCCCCGGCAAGCCTGTTCGTGGCCCCGACGATGAAGGAGACCGCGCATGATCGACCACCAGAGGCCCGACGCCCCGCACCACGCGCAAGCGGCACCCGGTCCCGGTTCGCGCGCGCGGCCCGGAACGCGCTCCGGTGAACTCGACTGGCTGCTCGATGACTTGGCCCTGCGCGTGGGCGAAGTCCGACACGCCGTCGTGCTGTCCAACGACGGCCTGGCCGTCGGTGCCTCCAGCGCCCTGACCCGCGAGGACGCCGAACACCTCGCCGCGGTGGCCTCCGGGTTCCACAGCCTCGCCAAGGGAGCCGGACGCCACTTCCAGGTCGGCGCGGTGCGCCAGACGATGGTCGAGATGGACGAGGGCTTCCTGTTCGTCGCGGCCGCGGGAGACGGCTCCTGCCTCGCCGTACTGTCCTCGCTCACCACCGACATCGGGCTCATCGCGTACGAGATGGCGCGCCTGGTGAAACGCGTCGGCGAGCACCTCTGTACGCCGCCGCGGCACGCCGTGCGCCCGCCGGCCGCCGGTTGACCGGAAAGGCACGCCCACCCCATGAACGAGTACCGGCCGGAAGGCCCCGCGTACCGGCCGAGCCACTGGTACGACGCCGACGCGGGGCCGCTGGTCCGCCCGTACGCCATGACCGGGGGCCGCACCGCGCCGGGACCCAGCGGTGTTCGCCTCGACCTGATCGCACTCGTCACACCGGCGGTGCCGCACGGGCCCGAGCCCGACGGCGAAGCCCTCCTGGGGCCCGAACACCGGGCGTTGCTCGCCCTGTGCCGCAAGGAGACCCAGTCCGTCGCCGAACTCGCCGCCGATGCCGACCTGCCCGTCGGGGTCGTCCGCGTCCTCGTCGGGGACCTGCTCGAATCCGGTCATGTGGCCGTCAGCCGGCCCGTACCGCCCGCGCAGCTGCCCGACGAGATCATCCTGAGAGAAGTGATCGATGGCCTCCGAGCCCTGTGACCCCGCCCCCGCCCTCGCCCTGAAGATCCTCGTCGCGGGTGGCTTCGGCGTCGGCAAGACCACCCTCGTCGGAGCGGTCAGCGAGATCCGGCCGCTGCGCACCGAGGAACTCCTCAGCGAGGCGGGGGAGTCGGTCGACGACACCGGTGGCGTGGACCAGAAGACCACGACGACCGTCGCCATGGACTTCGGCCGGATCACCATCCGCTCGGGCCTTTCCCTGTACCTCTTCGGCACACCGGGGCAGGATCGTTTCTGGTTCCTGTGGGACGAACTCTCCCAAGGCGCGCTCGGCGCGGTCGTCCTCGCCGACACCCGTCGACTTGAGGACTGTTTCCCGGCGGTCGACTACTTCGAGCACCGTGGCATCCCGTTCGTCGTCGCCGTCAACTGCTTCGCGGGGGCTCGCGCCCACGGAGCGGCGGACGTCTCGGCTGCGCTGGACCTGGACCGCGGCACCCCCGTGGTGCTGTGCGACGCCCGAGACCGCGACTCCGGAAAGGAGGTGCTGATCCGGCTCGTGGAGTACGCCGGGCGCATGCACACCGCGCGCCTGCTCGACTCGGTCGGCTGATGTCCCGGCCCGCGCCGACGCGCGACTTGCCGGAGCCGGGCACCGCTTGCCCGGGGCGCGCCGGTGGTGAAGGGTGGCAGGAGAACGGGGACACGGGGAACGGCATGAAGCGGGGAGGCCTGACATGGCACTGAACAAGGAACTCGACTGGTTGCTCGACGACCTGACCCGACGGGTCGAGCACGTGCGCCACGCGATCGTGCTCTCCAACGACGGCCTGGTCACCGCCGCGAGCGCGGACCTCCCGCGCGAGGACGCCGAACATCTGGCGGCGGTCTCCTCGGGCCTGCACAGTCTCGCCAAGGGGTCGGGCCTGCACTTCCGAGCCGGCAAGGTCCGCCAGACCATGGTCGAGTTCGACGAGGGCGTCCTGTTCGTCACCGCGGCGGGCGACGGCAGCTGTCTGTGTGTGCTCAGCTCCGCCGATGCCGACATCGGTCAGATCGCGTACGAGATGACCCTTCTGGTGAACCGGGTGGGCGAGCACCTCTCGGTCGCGGCGCGGCAGCCGGGCGACTTCGGGACGAGCGGGCTCTGACCGCCGGAACCGGCATTCCGTGCGGGCCCGCTCGATCGGTTGGCCCGCACGGGGCCGGGGTCGTGGCGCCCGCCTGTGCCACGGCCGCGGCGGCCGCCTGTGCCGGAGTCCGTGGCGCCTGCCGGAACCGGCATGCCCCAGGGCGGACTTGAGTCCGTCAGGCGCCGGAGCGGAGTTATCCACAGGCCGAGCGGGATGACGGCACGGCGCGTTACGGTCGTCACCGAGAGTATTCGTCTCTCGCGTACTCGTTCCTCACGGGGGAGGATCCGATGACCGTCTTCGCCGCTGTCACCACCGTCACCACCAAGAACGCCGTCGTGCCCGCAGCCGTCGCGGGTGCGGCGGCGCCGGCCGGCCCACCGCTCGCACCGGGCGTCGCCGCACGCGAACTGGAACTGAAACGCGCCGAGTTCGAGCTGGCCGTCCAACTCGGCCACATCCGCACCGTCCCGAACCCGGGTGGCGGACACCGGCGGGTGACCGCGCGCGAGGTGGCCCGGCTGAGAGCAGCCGAGGGTTTTCCCGAAGGCCTGCGTGAACGGGTGCGGACCGTCGGCACCGCGGAGGGCGCCGAGTTGCTCGGCATCGCGCCCGGCCGCTTCACCAAGCTCGCCCGCGCGGGCCGGTTCGCCCCCGTACGCTGCTATCTCAACCGGTACCGGGCCGTGGTCTGGCTCTACCTGGCCGACGAGCTGGTCGAACTGGCGCTGCGCAGACCGGAGTTGCTCAGCGGACGCCATCCGGAGCCGGACCGCGACCGGGACTGGCGGCCGCGCAACTGGCGGGCCCGCAGAATCGCGATGCTGGCACGCCTGACCGACGACCAGTGGGAGCTGGCTGCCGCGGTCGCCGCCACGCTCGACAGCGCGCATCTCGCCCACATCGTGCCCGACCCTTATGAACGGGCCCATTTGAGACGACTGCGACCCGAGACCTTCAGGGTCCACCCCGAGTCGCCGACCGCCCGTGGCGTCACCGACGCCCTGGTCCTGGCGGACGAACCGGACGAGATCGACTGGTGCCGGCTGCGCCTGGTGGAGGCGCTGGCGGATGCCCGGGACCAAGGCCCGGCCCCGGGCCCGGCGCTCGACGTGGGCCCGGCGCCTGCGGACCGGCCGGCAGGCGGGCCGGAGGCGGCTCCCGCCGCAGGGCGGCCATCCCTCCGGCGGGCAGGAGTGCCGGTCCAGCGAAGACTGCTGGGGCGCCTGCGGCGGGGAGGGCGACCGGGCCGGGGTGGGCGGCGACCTGCCCCCAGTTCATGACATCCTGTGACGTCACAGCTCGCCGGACGGGATCGGCGGACGTCCGGGCATTACGGGGAAGGTCGATGAGGCTCTGCTTCCTGGTGGAAGAGCACTACCGCCATGACGGCATGCCCGTCGAGGTGATCCGCCAACTCGGTGCCTGGGGGCACCAGGTCGACGTGGTGCGGCCCGGCGGCTCGTTGCTGAGGATGTCCGAGGCGGTCCGGGCGGGCAGCCATGACGCCTGGGTGCTCAAGACGGTCTCCGGCGGCCCGGGGCTCCCGCTCCTGGAAGCCGCCGCCGCCGTCGGCCTGACCACGGTGAACGACGTGCGCTCCATCCGCGGAGTGCGGGACAAGGCGCTCGCGTCGGCCATCGGGCGCAGCCGGGGTCTGCCGGTGCCGATGACCTACGCGGCCGCCACGCCCGAACTGCTCGTGGAGATACCGGAGTCCGAGTTCCCGCTGGTGGTGAAGCCCGCCGACGGCAGCTCGGGGCGGGCCGTGCACCTCGTGCCGTCGCCGGAACGGCTGGCCGCGATGCTGCCCGTCCTGGCCGGGGAGGGGATGCTCATCGCGCAGCCGTACGTCCCCAACTCGGGCATCGACCTCAAGGTGTACTGCGTGGGTGGGGAGTTGTACGCCACCGAGCGCCGCTCACCGCTCCACCCCGATCAGGGCGTTCGCGAACGGCACGTTCCGCTGCCCGCGGAAGTGGCCGCCATCGTCGACCGGGTGGGCGCGGTCTACGGGCTCGACCTGTACGGCGTCGATGTGCTGCTCGGTCCGGACGGGCCGGTGGTCGTAGACGTGAACGACTTCCCGAGCTTCCGCCAGGTCCCGGACGCGGCCGCGAAGGTGGCCCGCGCGGTGCTCGAACTGGCCCGTACGGGCAGCGAGGTGGCCGCGGCCGCGTTCCTGCCCGGTGTCCCCGGCGCGGGGCGCGTACCGGAGCAGCCCTACGGGGGCGGCGTGCCGGCGGCCGGGGTGCCGGCCGTGCGGTCCTCGGCGGCGGTCGAGGGCCGGTGAGCGGCACGATCACGGTCGGGCTCATCACGCCTGAGCCGGACCATCCGCTGCTCGCCGCTACCACGCGACTGCTGCGACGTGAGCACCGGGTGGTGGCGCTCCACCCGGAGACGACGCATCCCGACAGCCTGGACCGGCCGGCGGACGTCTATCTGCTGAAGTCGCGTACGCCGCGCGCGCTCTCCCTCGCCCGTGAGCTGGAGTCCCGGGGCGCCCCGGTGATCAACTCGGCGGATGCCACCGCCCTGTGCCAGGACCGTACGGCGATGGCGCAGCGCGCCCTGGAGGCGGGGCTGCCCTTCTCGGCGACCCGTACCCATGCCTCGCTGGCCGAGCTCGCGGCCGGTGCGGGACCGCTCGCGCCGCTCGTGGTGAAGAGTCGGCACAGCCGGCGGCACGACCTGGTGGCGCGGGTCGACAGCCGGAGGCGGCTGGCAGAGTTGGCCGAAACCTGGGCCGATGAGCCCGTGGTGACCCAGGAGTTCGCGGCGAACAACGGGGACGACCACAAGCTCTGGGTGATAGCCGGGACGGTTTTCGCGGCGCTGCGCCGCTCGGAACTCTCCCCGGCGGGTCGCGGCCCCACCCGGTCCCTCGCGCCCGGTCAACTCCCCTCGGGATGGCGCGAGTTGGTGGTGGAGGTCGGCGAGGCCTTCGATCTCGATGTCTATGGGGTGGACGTCATAGCGACACGGGAGGGTGCGCCGCTGATCGTGGACATCAACGCCTTCCCCGGTATACGCGGCCAGGCCGGGGCGCCCGAGGCTCTCGCGGCCCTGGCGCTGCGCCGGGCCAACGAGTCGGTGGCGCCGGCCTGAGGGCCGACGCCACCGGGTGCGCCACCGAACAGTGCCACTGAAGGGTGCGCCACCGAACAGCGTGCCACCGAAGGGTGCGACGTCGAGGCGTTCAGTTCGCGGTGGGCTCGACCACCGTGTTCCACGCGGTGAGCACCGGGCGGCCGTGTTCGCGGCCGAGCCGGGACAGGGCGCCCGTGTCGAGGACGAACAGGGCGCCGCCGGAGGCGGGCAGGCCCAGATAGCGGGCCGTCAGGGCGCGCAGGAAGTGCGAGTGCGCGATGAGGACGACGTCGTCGTCGCTCGCGCGCAGGGCCGCGTCCGCCTCGGCCAGCACCCGGTCGGCCCGTGCGCCGATCTCGGCCGGGCTCTCGCCGGGGTGGTCCGCCGGGCCGGGGGCCACGCCGTCGGTCCACAGGTCCCAGTCGGGCCGGGTGCGGTGGATCTCGTCCGTGGTGATGCCCTCGTAGCCGCCGTAGTCCCACTCGTGCAGATCGGGAGTGATACGGGCGTTCTTGAGACCGGCCAACTCGGCTGTGTGCACGGCTCGTTGGAGCGGGCTGACCAGGGCGAGGCCGATGGGCCGGTCGGCGAGCAGCGGCGCGACCGCGCGGGCCTGCTCCTCGCCGTGCGCCGTGAGCGGCAGGTCGGTGTAGCTCGTGTGCTGTCCCGAGCGCGACCATTCGGTCTCCCCGTGACGTACGAGGATCAACTCACCCATGGCTGTGTATTCCGTTCTCCGTGTGCGTCCCCCGGGCCGGTACCGCCCCGGCCTACGCGGGGACAACCAGCTGAGGGGCGCGCGCATTCCGTGCGGACCGGCCTGTCGAGTGTCGGATACCTCACGAACGGCCCGAACGGCGAACGCACACGCGGGCCGCCCCGAATCCAGCGATCCGGGGCCGGCTCGCGCGGGCGCCGCGCTCAGGCGGAGTGCAGCGCGAGGGTGGGGGACAGGCGCGAGGCGCGGACCGCGGGGTAGAGCCCGGCGACCGTGCCGATGACCAGCGTCGCGCCGAAGCCGCCCGCGACCGCCCAAGCCGGGATGACCCAGGGGATGCCGCTCGACACCGAGTACACCGCTGTCGCCGCCGCCCCGAGCACGATGCCCGCGGCCCCGCCCAGCCCCGACAGGAGCAGCGACTCGGTGACGAACTGGCCCCTGATCTGGCCCCGGGTCGCGCCGATGGAACGGCGCAGTCCGATCTCGTAGCGGCGCTCCAGGACTGAGATGATCATGGTGTTGGCCACGCCGACCCCGCCCACCAGGAGGGCCACCCCGCCGAGCCCGAGCAGCAGGCTGCTGAACGCGCCCTCGGTGGCGGCCTTCGCCTGGAGGCCGGCGGACGGATCGGTGACGCCGACGTCGCGCGGTGTCTCGGGCGAGACGGTGCGCGGGATCAGGTCGTGGACCCGGTCGACCGAGGCGTCGGCGGACCGTTCGTAGACGGCGGTGGGACGGCCGTCGAAACCGAGACGGCCGGTCGCCACATCCCAGCCGACCAGTGCCGAGCGTGCGATGTCGGGCGCCAGCGGCAGCGGGTCGAGGATGCCGAGCACGGTGAAGTACTGGCCGTCGATGAACACCTGCTGACCGGGTGAGGTGATGCCCAGTCGCCCCGCCGCGACATCGCCGAGGACCACCGACGGGTACTTCCCGGTCGCGGAGTTGAGGAAGGTGCCGCTGCGCAGGGTGCCGCGCAGGGTGGTGAGGAGCTCGTCGGTGGCGGCCTGCACCTGGATGCCGCCCGTGATGGTGTCGGGAATCTTCTCCGAGCGGCGCACGGTCGCGGGCACCGAGCCCGTGGCGGCGACGTGCTGGACCCCCGAGATCCGCGCCACCCGCCCCGCCGCGTCCTGCGCCATCGGGACCGGTTTCCCGGTGAGCAGATCCGTTCCCGGGGTCACGACGAGCATGTTGGTGCCGAGCTTGTCGAGCTCGCGGAGCAGCTGTTCCTTGCTGGACGCCGAGATTCCCACCACCGCGATCATCGTGGCGATGCCGATCGCGATGCCCAGCGCCGAGAGCACCACCCGCATCGGCCGGCTGCGCATCCCCGAGGCACCCGTGTGCAGGATGTCCCGCGGGCCGAGCCGGGCCGGCCTGAGCACCGGCCGCCCGCTCATCGGACCTCCCCGGGCAGTGGTGCCGCTTCAGGACCGCCGTCTCCCGCGGCGCCGAGCGCGTCCCGACCCGTGCCGAGCGGACGGCGGGAACCGCTGTCCTCGACCACCCGGCCGTCCCGGATCCGGACCTGGCGCGGGAGCCGGGCGGCGATCTCCATGTCGTGGGTGATCACGGCGATGGTCGCGCCCTCCTTGTTGAGCTCGTGGATGAGTTCCATCACCGCTTCCCCGGACGCCGAGTCGAGCGCCCCCGTCGGTTCGTCGGCGAGCAGCAGATCGGGCTCCCCGACCACGGCTCGGGCGATGGCCACCCGCTGCTTCTGTCCGCCGGACAGCTCGTGCGGCCGGTGCTTCACCCGGTCGCCGAGTCCGACCCGCTCCAGCGCACGGGCCGCCCGCTCGCGGCGCTCGCGGCGCGGAAGGCCGGAGTAGAGGAGGCCCTCCGCCACGTTGTCCTGGGCGCTCATGCCCGGTACGAGGTGGAACGCCTGGAACACGAAGCCGATGTGCTGGGCCCGCAGCGCCGAGAGCCGGCGGTCGCCGAGGGCCGCCGCGTCGTGCCCCGCGATGCTGACGGACCCGGCGGTCGGCAGATCGAGGGTGCCCACGATGTGCAGCAGCGTCGACTTGCCCGAACCGGACGGGCCGACGATCGCGAGGAGCTCACCCCGCTCCACGGTGAGATCCACCCCGCGCAGCGCGGCGACCCCGCCCGGATACTCCTTGGTGACCCCGGACAGCTCGACCACGGGCGGCTCGAATCCGGGCGGTTCGATGAGAGGGGCAGTGCTCATGTCGAAGGCACCCCGACCCGCTGGCCCGAGCGCAGCCCGGCGCCGGATATCTCCACGCGGCCCTGGGCGAACATGCCGAGCTCCACCTTGACCTCGCGCGCCTTCCCGTCCTCCACCACCTGCACCCCGAACGACCCGTCGTCGAGCGCGAGCAGCGCCCCGACCGGCACGCTCAGGACGTGTCTGCGGGTCTCGCCGCTGAGCTTCACGGTCGCGGGAGACTTGTCGATCCCCTTGACCTTGCCCGGATCGTCGAAGGTGACGGTCACGGCGATCCGGGGCGCCTTGTCGTTGGGGTCGTCGCCCGCTTTCGCGGTCGCGCCGACCGACGACACCGTGCCGGACGCGGTGGTCCCGTCGGGCAGCTCCACCTGGACCTTGCCGCCGGTCTGGGCGAGCGCGGCGTCCGACACCTTCAGCTGGAGCTGTACGACCCGCTCGGAGCCGGTGGTCGTCAGGAGTTTCTGGCCGGGTGCGACACGGTCGCCCACCGCGGCGTCCGCGCTCTGCACCCGTACCGGGCCGGCGGCGAACGCGATCTGCTCGGGCCCCACCTGCCCGCTCCGCGTCAGGCCGTGCGCCTTCTGCCAGCGCTTGACGGCATCCGTGGTGCCGGGCGTGAACGTCTCGTCGTCGGCGAGCCCGTCCCCGTAGCCGAGCGCCCTCAGGTTCGCCTTCAACTGCCGTACGTCGGTGCCCTGGTCGCCGCTCTTCAGTACCCGGTACATGGGCTCGGTCCCGTACATGAGGCGTACGTCCTTGCCGTCGACCGCGTACAGCCTGCCGTCCCGTTCGACGCTGGAACCGCCGCCCGAGATCCAGGTGAGGGTACCGGCCGCGCCCGCGTTCAGCCTGCTCTCGCGCGAGTAGCCGAGCGTGCCGTCGACGCTGGTGCTGCTCACCAGGTCGCCCTGCTCGATGGGGGCGGTGGCGGCCGGGAGCCCGGTCTGCCGCTGCGCGGAGTCCTTGGCACCGGGCTGGGCCAGTCCCGTGACGGCGAACCCGCCGCCCGCCACGGCCGCCACCGTCACCACCGCCGCGATCATGGTCCGGGGCCTCATGCGGCGCACTCGTTGAGCGCCTTCAGGAACGTGTCCGGGTCGGCCCCCGAGGGGATCTTGAAGCCGCTGCTGCGGCCGCTCTCGACCTTCGGGTCGGGCATGTCGAAGCCCTTGCCCCGCAGACACTGAGCGATCCTGACGGCCTGGTCCCGCTGCTTGGGGTCCGGGGTGCCGGAGCCGTCCCCGCCCTGGACACCGGACCCGCACGCGTTGAGGGCCTTGTTCCACTTGTCCGCCGCGGTGCCCTGCGGCGGTGAGAGCACGTGGGCGTTCGGGTTCTCGCCCGGCTTGAGGTCGGGTACGTCCATGCCTTGCTTGCGCAGGCAGCTCCGCAGCGCCTGGGCCTTGTCGGCGCCGGACGCGTCCCCGCCCGAGCCGCCGCCGGAGGTGCCCGACTCCTTTCCCGAGTCCCCTCCCGACGAGCCGGAGCAACCGGTGGCGAACAGCGCGAGCCCCGCCATCCCGGACGCCAGGACCAGGGTGAGCCGGTGGTTCCTCATCGTTTCTCTCCTCGCGGACATGCGTGGACGCGGCACGGCTGCGCGCGACCGGCCGCCGAAGCGCGGCCGAGGAGAGCGTCCAGGAACCCGCTGTTTCGTTTCCCTTACAGCTCGGGGCACGGGCCCACCGGCCCCTGGCGCAGGGCGCACGGCTCCGGGGGAGGGCCCGCGTAACAACGGCGAAAGGTCCGTTTCCGGTAGACAGGGGGCATGCGCGTACTGGTAGTCGAAGACGAGGCGTTCCTGGCCACGATGATCGCGGAGGGGCTGCGCCGCGATGCCATCGCGGTGGACGTGGCCCTCGACGGCCTCAGCGGCCTGCGCAAACTACGGCTCGGCGACTACGACGTCCTCGTGCTCGACCGCGACCTGCCCGGCCTGCACGGCGACGAGGTGTGCCGCACCGTGGTGGCCGAGGGGCTGCTCACCCGGGTGCTCATGCTCACCGCCTCGGGCGCCGTACGCGACCGGGTGGAGGGCCTCGGACTCGGCGCCGACGACTACCTGACCAAACCGTTCGCGTACGACGAACTCCTGGCCCGCGTCCTCGCGCTCGGCCGCCGCGCCCGGCCCGCGCTGCCCCCGGTCATCGAACGTGCCGGGATCGTCCTCGACACCGCCCGCCGCCAGGCCCGCCGGCACGGCCACCAACTCGCGCTGACCCGAAAGGAGTTCGCCGTACTGGAAACCCTGATGCGGGCCGACGGCGGGGTGGTCAGCGGCGAGGACCTGATCGAGCAGGTGTGGGAGGAGCACGCCGGGTACGACACCAATCCGGTTCGCGTCGCCCTCAGCCGGCTGCGCGCCAAACTCGGTGACCCACCGGTCATCGACACCGTCCCCGGTGCCGGCTACCGCATCGCGCGCACCCCGGACGAGGCCCGGCGGGCCGGACGGTGATCCGCCGGCTCGTACCCGCCACCGAGCGGGCCCGCCTGACCGCCCTGTACGGGGGACTGCTGCTGCTCGCCGGCTGCGTTCTGGTCGGTGTGATCTACGTGTGCGTCCAGTACGGCCTGGACAACCGCATCGGGAGCGCGGTCACCGGGGTCGTGCCCGGCGGGCAGGCCACACCGAGGTCCTCGGCAACCCCGCCCGGCGACCTCGTGCCCGCGGAACAGGCGGGCAGGCATGCCAGGACCGAGGTGGTCCAGGTCGTCGCGGCCACCACCCTCAACCGCCTGCTGACCGTCTCCGGCGTCGCCCTCGCCGTGTTCGCCGTGCTCTCGGTCGTCCTGGCCTGGTGGATGGCGGGCCGGGTACTGCGACCGGTCGGCCTCATCACCGCCACCGCGCGCAAGCTGTCCGGCGAGAACCTCCATCAACGCATCCACCTCAAGGGCCCACCCGGCGAGCTGAAGCAACTGGCCGACACCTTCGATCAGATGCTGGGCAGGATCGAGCAACTCGTGGGCGCGCAGCGGCGGTTCGCCGCGAACGCCGCGCACGAATTGCGCACACCCCTCGCCGTGCAGCGGGCCGCCGCCGAGATCGGGCTCGTCGATCCCGATCCGGAACGGATCAGATGGATCCGTGACGAACTCCTCCAAGTGGCCGACAGCAGTGAGCACTTGATCGAGTCGCTCCTCCTGCTCGCCGCCTCGGACCAGGGCCTGGAACACCGCGAACCGGTGGCGCTCGACGTGAGCGTGACCACCGTCGCCGAGGAGCACCACGACGAGGCGGACGGACGGGGCATCACCCTCACCACCGCCCTGGAGCCGCTCACCGTCGAGGGCGACCCGGTGCTGCTCACCCATCTGATCCGCAACCTCATCGGCAACGCGCTCCGCTACAACCACCGCGACGGCAGCCTTCACCTGAGCCTGGTGGAGGCCGACCGTACGCTCCGGATCACGAACACCGGGCCCGTCGTGCCGCAGGACGCGGTGGCGGACCTCTTCGAGCCGTTCCGCCGGCTCAACGAACGCCGGCACGCCCCGGGCGAGGGCGCCGGGCTCGGCCTCGCGCTCGTCGCGTCCATCGCACGGGCTCACGGCGGCGAGGCCACGGCGGTGGCGAACCCGGGCGGTGGCCTCGCCGTGACCGTGCGCTTCCCCTGACTCCCTGCCCGCGCTCCTCTGACGCGCGTGCCCGGTCAGGGGTGCATGCGCGCCCCCTTGAGGACCTTGTCGACCGCGTTGCGGGGGCCGTAGACGGCGAGCCCGACCAGATCGAGGTCGGCGCCGCGGACGGCCCGCACGGCAGCCCGGTTGTCGGCGTCATGGCCGGTGCTGAACATGTCGCCGATGAACACCGCGCGGGGGAGGTCACGGCTGAGGGCACGCGAGTGGGCCGACTTCAGCACCTCCTTGCCGCCCTCGAAGACGAGGACCGGCTGGCGGAACAGGGGCAGATACCCGGTGTCGTCGGCATCGGCGTACGGCTCGCCGATCGTCTCGGGCAGCTCGGTGCCCAGACCGCTGACCAGGAAGGCCGTCACGTTGAGCCGCTGCCAGGTCTGGAGGTCGTCGCGGAGCAGTACCGCGATCTTGGTGTCGAAACGTACGGGGGTGGCGCTGTCCGATGTCATGGAATGAGACTGCCGGGCCCGCCCCGCCCCGGTCTTGTACGTTCCTTGCATGACCGCCGAACAGGAGATCTCCGCCTGGCGCCCCCGGGTCGCCGGTGTGGTGGAGGTCTTCCACGCCCGGTTCACCGAGCACTCCTACCCCATGCACGTCCACGACAGCTGGACGCTTCTGATCGTCGACGACGGCGCGGTCCGCTACGACCTGGACCGCCATGAGCACGGCACCCCGGGACACGTGGTGAGCCTGCTGCCGCCGGACGTGCCGCACAACGGCTCCCCGGCCACCGCCGACGGCTTCCGCAAGCGCGTGGTCTATCTGGACCGGGCCCAGCTCGACGACAGCCTCATCGCCCCCGCGGTCGACGGCCCCGATCTCGTGGACTCCGTCCTGCGGCACAGGGTCGGCCAGCTCCACACGGTCCTCGCGCATCGCGGGGAGGAGCTGGAGGCCGAAAGCCGGCTTGCGTTCATCGCCGAGCGGCTGCGCGGGCACCTGAGCCCCCGGCTCACGAACGGCCCGGGCGGCCCGAGTGCGCCGGGCCGTTCGATCGCGCGGAACCTGCGCGAGATCCTGGACGCGCGAGTCGTCGACGGCATCACCCTTGAGGAGGCAGCCGGCCTGGTCCACGCCCATCCCACGCATCTGGTGCGCGCCTTCACCGCGGAGTTCGGGATCGCGCCGCATCAGTATCTGACGGCCCGTCGCGTCGACCGGGCCCGCGGGCTGCTCCTGGAGGGGCGCCCGCCCGGCGATGTGGCCCGTGCCACCGGGTTCTACGACCAGTCCCATCTGACCCGCCACTTCAAGCGGGTGGTGGGGACCGCGCCGGGCCGTTACGCCCGGCGCGGGCCGAGCTGACACGCCATCAGTCGAAACCGTCGGTCGGGACCGTCAGACGAAGAGGAACGCGGCCGAGGTGGCCGCGCCCAGGGCGGCGCCCGCCACTGTCTGCATGACCGTGTGATAGCTCAGGGCCACCCGCGACCAGCACACCGCGACGGTCACCGCGTACGCCGGCAGCCACCACGGTGAGTGGACCACGGCGAGCAGCGCGACCACCGCCGAGGCGACCGCGGAGTCCACCGAGATCTTCCATACCGTGTTCACGGCGAGCAGGAAGATCGTCATCACCCACAGGGCGAGCATCGCGGCCAGGATGCCGCTCGGAGCGTGGCCGAGCACCATGATGACCGAACCGGCCCCGATGGAACCGAGGATGACGAAGAAGATCGGCGCCCGCTTGGTGCGGTCGACGACGTGCCGGTCACCCCAGGTGCCGCGCTTGCGCTCCCACTCGATGTACCCGGCAGGGACGAGCCCCGCGCACAGCGCGCCGAGCAGCCCCCACAGGAGTCCGGTCCACTCGCCGGCCGCGGCGAGCCCGATCCCGAGCATTCCGGCGAGCAGGACGTTGCGCGGTTGCAGTACGTCGGTGATGGTGCGGGCCGTGGCCGTCCTGCGGCTTCCGGCACCGGTCAGGGTGTCGTTCACGCGGTCTTCTCCAGGGAGTCCAGGACGCCGCGGGCCCGTTCGCCGCTGACGGTCCGATAGGCGTCGGCCACCCGTACCAGCCAGGCGACTTCGCCGTCCTGGTCGGTGGCGTGCTTGGTCGCGACGGCCGCGGCATCACCCGCGGCTGCGCCGTCGGCCTTGGCGGCGAGCGCCGCCTTGATCCAGTACGCCTCGGCCAGCGGCCCGGCGCTCTCCGCGCCCGGCCCGTCGTCGGCCGCGGCCCGCTGGGCGGCGGGGAGCAGCCCGTCCGGCACGTAGTGGCGCAACTTCTCGACGGCGTCCGCGATGTCCGCCGCCCAGCGGTCGATCCGCAGGTCCGCCGGGGTGTCGAACCGGGTCAGCTCGCGGGAGAGGGAGGCCGGGGGCTCGAAGGGCTGGTCGGGGAAGGCCGTCATCAGCTCGCGCCACAGCGGATGCAGCCGGGCCTGGGCCCGCCACAGCCGCACCCGGCGCCACCCCTTGCTGAACGCGGGGACGGAGGCGCCGAGCGCGAAGAACGCGAACAGGACGACCTGGGCCGCTTCGGTGATCTCGTCGAACCTCAGGGCGAAGGCGGGGCTCGGCCGGTCGGCGACGCTGATCCACAGGAACAGGGTCCGGCTGACGGTGTAACCGACGCCGATGAACATCGCGAACGTCATCATGCCGAGGCCGATGCGCAGATGACGGGCCCCGGCCCCGACGGTGGCGAGCGCCCACTGATAGGCGCAGACGGCGGACGCGGCGCCCAAGTACAGGTAGAACACGCTCATGTAGAGCGTGGCTCCCCACTGTCCGGCGTGGTCGGAGACGAACCGGTCCGAGGCGTACGAGCGGTCGACCGCGGTGAAGAAGAGCACGGTCAGCAGGATCAGCGTGGCGACGGACGCCTTGGCCGCCACCTGCTGGATCAACCGCGCGAACCGTACGTGCCGGGGGACCACCCCGCCCGCCGGGAAGTGCCCGTAGATGGCGACGATGTAGCTGAGGATCGCGAGGATCGCGACCGTCGCCGTGTAGTGCTTGATCAGTACGGCGAGGTCGACGACGGGGCTGTTGTTGAGCCCGATCCGCACGACCTTCGTCTTGGTCCACAGGGCGAGGGCGAAGCCGGCGTAGCAGCCCCACAGGGCGCGTCTGCGTCGGTCCTCCTCATCGCCCCACAGCGCCGCGGGCATGCGCCACAGGGCGACGACGGTCATCAGGCCGGCTATGAGATAGCCGGCAAGGTCAAGCGCGGTCACGGCGGTTCCTCGGGGGACGGGGAGGGGGGAGAGGTACGAAGCGCGGGGAGGCCGCGGCTACGAGCGGCGGAAGAAGCCGCGGCGCCGGTGGGCGACCGGCCGGGACAGGGAGTTGGCGAGCCGCCCCATCATGTCGTCGCTCGTCACGTCGAGGGCCATGCGGGGGATCAGCGAGGCGCCGAATTCGGCGATCCGCTCGTCGTGGGTGTCGTACTGGGCGCGCGCCTGGACGGGAACCCCGGAGCGGAGCGCCTCGGTCACCAGGGGCGGCAGACCGTCCGGCTCCGCCTCGTGGCGAGCGGGGGGCCCGGCCGTCCCGGGGCGTACGGCGGGCTCGGTCGCCGCGGGGCGTACGGCAGTCTCGTCGGACGTGAGCACGCGGTTGATCAGGGAGGTGTTGAACACGGGCAGGAGCCGGCGCAGTTGGTCCGCGTTCAGCGTCGTGCCGTGGTCGAACCACTCGTGGCACAGCTCGTGCAGGATGACGTGCTGGGTCTGATAGGCGGTGGGGCGACGCCGGTACAGCACGAAGCTGGTGGCGCCCGACTTGAGCCGCAGGCCGCAGGCGGCGTTCACCCGGGCGAGCCGGTCGGGCAGCTCGTGCAGCACGATGGTCCGGCCCCGGGCCTCCTCCATGTTCGCCACGAGACCCGGAATGCTGAACGGGGCAGGGATCGGCAGATCCGCCAGTCCGGCTTCGCATTCTTTCCGCAGCTCGCGCAGGGACATGGAGACCTCTTGATCGTAGTCACGCGTATGTGACAGGCGATCTGCGATCTTAGCCAATCGTCATGAACACGCGGAGTCCGCTACCGGGACCCGCCCGCCGGGGGTGGCTTCGGGGCTGCCGCCTCATGCGTCCTTGCTCGCCCTGCCGTCCTTCCCGTCCTTCTTGCTGTCTCTGCTTTCTCTGCTGTCCTTGTTCTCCTTGTTGTCCTCAAGGAGGGAGAGGACGTACTGGAGCAACTCCGGGTCGAGTCCGCCGTCGTCGAGCCCGCGGCCGGCCAGACCGCTGATCTCCCCCGTCCGCCGCTTGGCGAGGAACTGGAGTCCGGCCACCACGTCGTCGACCACGTCGGACTCGTCCTTGAAGAAGCGCCAGTCCACGCCGAATCCGAGCCCGAGCGCCTTGAGGATCTCCTCCGAGGGGTTGGTGACCTTGCCGGCGAGGATGTTGGAGAAGTAGCTGTGCGAGAGCGAGCCGCCCCGCTCCTTGACGAGATCGGCGAAGACGCGGCCGGAGACCTTCTCTCCCGGAAAGGTCTTCTCGACCATGTACTCGACCTTCTGCCGCAGCGTCGTCAGGTCGGGCGTGTGCTCTTCGACGTTGTCCATCAGGTCCCCACGTCCACGTCCGCCGCTCGTGCGCTGTCCGACGATGCGTGATGTTCGATTCGGTCAACGGATCCGTACTTTAACCGACCTTGGTGGAGGCGCCCGGCGGACGGGGAGCCTGTCGGCCACGGTCGGCGGCAATAAACCGGAGCATCTTCTTCCGTTATTACGCCTTGGACTTGCGGAAACAATCTACGTCACTGTTAACTCGAAAAAACACGGACAAGGGGCCACGAGGGGAGTTCCTTGCTCGGGTGGCCGCTGTGCCCTGCGCGCATTCCGCGCCCACGGCGAGCGGCTGTTGCACGCAGGTGTAGCCCTTCGCGACGGGGGAGGCGCGAAGGGCTACACATGCATTATGCACCTTCTCTGCGGTGGGCGGTGACCGCTTTCCGTCGAGGGCGCCGACGCGCGACGTGGCCGGGCGGTGTCGGCGGACGACTGGAGCCGGCGGCGCCGCCCCGTCGGCGGCCCGCTCAGTCCGACGGTGCGTCGGTGCCCGGCAGATGGACCACCACCAGGACGATGCCGGCCATCATGAAGTTGCGGGCGGCCGCGTCGAGTCCGTTCCAGGACTTGGACTGCCACATCGCGAACCACTCGCCGCCGACCGCGATGAATCCGGCGCCGAACAGCACCAGCACCATCAAGAGGCCCGCGGTGCTCAGCCGCCGCGCCCGTCCCACCCCCGAACGCCGCCGCAGCCCGCCCAGCCAGGAGACGGCGCCGGCTATCAGCACCGAAGCCGCCACGGTCTCCCAGATGATGATCAGGACGTACGCGATGTCCTGCAACGTGCCGGAAGTGATGGCCCGCCACATGAGATCCGGGTCCTTGAAGGTGGTGTCCATCGCGAGGACGTGCCGGACGAACTGCCGGTTGGTGTCGAAGTCGGTGATGTTGCCGAAGGCGACGAGCGCCATGTACAGCGCGACGGTCGCGGTGAGCAGCCCCGCCGCCAGAGGCAGGGCCGGAAGCCGTGTCCCGCTCGCGGGGCGTGTGCCCCCTGCCGTTCGTGCCCCGAACCTGAACCTGGGGGTCATCGTGGACTCCTTGCCGGACGTGCCGAGCCGTTCGCTTCGCCGAACGCACGGGCGCCGCGCGCCCGGCATTCGCCCTGGCCCACCATTCTGCATTCCCTTGGGCCACCCAAACCCCATGCACAACAAGGACGTTGACGGCCGGCGAGCCCTGGAGTTGACTCGGGAACGAGACAGCGCACCAGGGAAGGGAGCTTCACCGTGATTCCCGAGCAGCCTGTTCCTCCGACGGCCCCACCGGGCCACGTGTACGCGACCGCCCACCCGGCGACCGTCCCGACACCGCGCGCGGCCAACTGCTCGTGCGGGCCGGGCTGCCAATGCGGCTGCCAGAGCGGCGGCCCCTGCCAGTGCGGAGGCGCCGTCCCGTGCTGAGCCCTGCCAGCAGTGCGGCCCCCGCCCAAATCGGCGGGGGCCGCACTGCTACGGGAAGCCTGTCGGAGGCCGCAACTCCCGGTCGGGCGGCCGAGGTCAGCCGAGCCGGGTCAGCTTCGCGCCGAACGACGGCTCCACCAGATCGCTCTTGAGCGCGACGGGCACCTTCACCTCGCCGGTGCCGGTGCCCACGGTCAGGGTGCCGACCTGGGTGCCTGCCTTCGCCGTGTGGGGCAGCGTCCTGCCGCCGTCGGTCAGGCTGATCCCGACAGAGGCGCCGGACCAGACGGGCACGCTCAGGTCCTTGGTCGCCACGACCGGGACCGTGCCGCCGAGGCCGTCGTCCACCTGGCCGACCACGTCGCCCTTCTTCACCACCGTCTCGCTCCTGAGCGCCTTGTCAGCGGCCAGTATCAGCTTCTTGCTCGCCGCCGTCGCGGTGTCGATGATGGGCGCCCTGTGCTGACCGAACACGGCGCCGATGACCAGCTGCTTGCTGTCGCCGACGGTGGTCTCGGCAGCGAAGAGAAGGTTGCCGCCCGCCTTGGTCGTCGAACCCGTCTTGATACCGACGACTCCGTTCAGCGGGACGAGCTTGTTGAAGTTGTTCTGTGTTCTGGCCGTCTCGATCGTGCCCCCGCCCGACGTCGTCGTCGACGTGTACGACGGCAGCTTGGCGATGGCCCGGAAGACGGGGTCGGCCATCGCCCGCTTGGCCAGCTTCACCTGGTCCTCGGCGGTGCTGACCGTGGACTCCATGAGACCGCTCGCGTCGGTGTACGTCGTGTTGGTCATCCCGAGTTCCTTGGCGGTGTCGTTCATCTTTTTGATGAACGCCTCCTCCGTGGACGCGTCCCAACGGGCCAGCAGACGGGCCACGTTGTTCGCCGAGGGAAGCATGACCGCTTGCAGCGCCTCCAGTTCGGACACCTGCTGGCCCGCCTTGACCTCGACGACGGACTCCTTCTCCCTGACGCCGTTGGTGTAGTCGTCCTGCGCCTTCTGGTCGACCGGGATCGAGGGCCCCTTGTCGCCGACGGCCTTGAGCGGGTGGTCGCGCAGGATGAGGTACGTGGTCATCACCTTGGCCACGCTGCCGATGGGGAGCGGCTTCATCTCCCCGTAAGTGCCCATCCGGCCCAGGCCGTTGATGTCCACCACGGCCTGGCCCTCGCTCGGCCAGGGCAGCGAGACCGGTCCGCCGGCGGCGGTGTGGGTCGACTCGGCGGTGAGCTTCAGTGTGGGCGTGGGAAGCGGGCGCAGCGCCTGGACCACGACCAGCACGACGGCGAGCAGCGCGACGAGGGTGCCCCAGATCTTGATCCTGCGCCCGACCGTGCGGGCCACCGTCTCGGGCTTCGGCGGGGTGTTGGTCAGCTGAGCCAGCAGGTCGAGCGGGGGCGGTGGCCCGCCCGCGTCACCGCCTCCGGCCGCGGTCGTCGGTGCGGGTGCGGGTGCGGGTGCGGGTGCCGGTGCGGAGGCCGGTGCCGGGGCTGCGGGAGTGGCCGGCGGCCGCGTCAGTGCCATGGTGCGGTCGTCGTAGGCCCGCGGCGGCGCACCGAACTCCCGGGTGACATCGGCCCCCGAGGGGCCCTGGCCGGGCTCGTCGCCGACCTTCGGAGTGGACGGGGCGGGCGCCGCGCGGTGGGGCGGGGCGGAGGGCGGCAGATCGGGCTTGAGCGCGATGAACTCACTGGTCCGCTCGGAGTCCGACTCCTTGCGAGCCGCCCACGAGGGGGCGGACTTCTTTGCCGACTCGGGTAGGGGCTTGGGCCCGGCCTCGGACTCGGCCTCGGACCCAGGCGCGGACGCCGACTCGGGGCCGGAGCCGGACTCGGGCTCTGCGTTGCGTGTGCGCCCTGCGCGCCGGTCCACCTCAGAGGCGGCGGCGGAGGCAGAGGGCGTGGGGGGAGTGGGGGGAGTCGGGGCAGGCAAGGCGAGCGAGGCCCTGGGATCGCTCTTGGCCGACGCCGCGCGGGCTTCCTCCTCGGGCGTCCGTGGCCCCTGGTGCACGCTGCCCACTGCTTCGGGCGCCGACGCCGTGGCCCCGGAGGTGGACGCCACGAGCTCGGGCGCCGCCTCCGGCGCGAGGGCTTCCGGCTCGGGCGCATCGGCCTTGGACGTATCCGGCTTGGACGTACCTGGCTTTGACGTACCCGGCTTGGGCGCATCTGGCACGGGTGCGCCCTGCCGGGGTGCGGACGGCTCTGGCGCCGCCTCCGCTGCTCGCTCGGAATTCCCCTGCCCGGGCTCGCGGTCCCGCGCCGGGTCTTCGGAGGCAGGGGCGTTGGCGCCGGCGGCGGGGCCTGCCGGGGTGTCGGCGGCGTTGCCCGGGCGGCCGGGTTCGCTCTCGGAGGCGTCGTGCGGGCGGACTTCGTCCGCTGTCGTGGCGGACGAGTCCTCGGCGGGACGCGCCGCGTCCTTCCGCGGTTGACCGCCCGAGCGCGCAGGCGCCGGGGCCGCGAAGACCAGGGTCTCGTCGGCTCGGTCGGCCGTGTCCGCCGCATCGGGGTCCGCCGGGTCCGCCGGGTCGGTTCGGTCGGTTCGGTCAGGGTGCTCACCCGATGCGGACCGGTCCCAAGTCGGCTCGGTGGAGCCCGAGTTGGGGCCTTCAGGGGCCGTCGGGGCCGAGTCCGCGCGCGCCGCGCCCTCCGTCCGTTCGGCCGCCGCTTCGTCGGCCGCCTCTGCCGCTGCCGAGGCTTGGCCGCTTACGGCCTCCGTGCCGGAAAGCCCGCCCGCTTTCGCGCTGTTCTTCTCGTTCATACGTGGTGCAGCCCGCCTTGCTGATCTCGCCCTGTGCTCTGCGCTGTCGGCCGCCTAGACGTCAGGAAGGCAGGGAGCCGTTCCAGCCGGAAGTACTCATTTCCGAGCCGACGGGGAACTGCCATGGTCCCGGAAGCCGATCAAGCACGACCACGATCGCATGCCCGTGTGACCAAATGATGACAAAGACGCCGGGGGATCTGTCATGGGGCTGGGTGGACCGCCGAGCCGGGCGCGTTGTCAGACCCCCTTCCTATGCTGGCAGGGCAAGATCGAACGGGGACTCGTCGGGAGGCAGAGGTGCGGATCGAGCGGCATCGAATCGGTGAGCCGGCTTTGGCCGCCGCGGAGACCGACTTCGCGGACCGCGTCGCCGCGGAGGTGCACCGGATGCGGGAGGACCCCCTTCCGGCCACGGGCTGGCGGCTGGTCACCGATGACTTTCTGGACTACTTGGGCGCGCGGTCCGTACGGCTGCCCGAGCTGGACGGGAAGGACGCCGAGACGGCGCTCGGCTCGGCGGCGGCCGCCGCGGTGGGCGCCTTGGAGCTGGCCTGGTCTCCGGGGCGGGAGACCGAGGTGTTCATCGACTACGCCGGGGCCGGAGTCTCGTACGGCGGTGATGTCGAGCGCGGTGCGGGCGCCGGCGATCAGGAGGGGCGGGTCCGCGCCTCCGAGTGGCTGGTCGCCTTCCAACTGGCCTTCCTGGCCGCGGTCTCCGACCGCTGGGCCGACGTGTTCATCGAGGCCGCCCCGCCCTGGCGCGGCAACGAGGGCCGTGCCGACGTGGCGCTCGTCCATGCCCTGATGGCGTACGTCTTCGACCACGAGGAAGGGGCCGTCGACGTGTTGACGGAGGGGCCGGTTCACGACGTCGAGAAGTGCGCCCTGATCGACATGGTGACCGCCACGCTCGGCGAAGGCGACGACTGGCCCGGCCATCGCGCGGCCCTCAGCACCCTGCGTGCCCTGGCCGCGGGGGACGAGGACGGCTTCGCCCAGCGCCTGACAACGCAATTGGAGCAGTACCGGAGCCGTGCCGCGGGAGACAACGCCAGACCCCGCAGCCTGCTCCCGCTCGACGCCTTGGCGCTCATGGCGATGGCCCATCGGGGGTACGGCTGGGACATCCCGGTCGAGTCCGGCTACCTTCCACGGGCCCTGGTGACCGGCTTCGAGAGAGCGGCGCCCCGGGTGCGCGCCTACGGCCGGGCCAAGCGCGCCGACGCCGTGACCGCGCTCGCCGCCGGCTCCCTGGCGGTCGAGCGTCCGCGCCTCCCCGCCGCGTCCCAGGCCTTCGACCCGACGCCGTACGACGACTGCGCCGCGCAGGAGCTGGCGCGCTTCCACGACCCGGACGCGGACCCGAAGTCGCTCGCGCGGGACCTGACATCGCTCATGGCGGATCAGCGCCGGCGTTTCCTGGTACGCGCCGCGCTCGATCCTGACGGCTGCGACCCGTGCCTGTACGAGGCCGCGCTGCTCGGCTCCGAGGCGGGAGCGGCCGCGCTTCGGGTGGCACGGGCCAAGCCCGGCACCGAGGTGGAGGTCACGATCGGGGGAACGACGAGGACGCTGCCGGCGTGGCGCGGCTCCTACCGGCCCAATCCGCACCAGTGGCAGCAGGCCGTGGCGCTGACTCTGATCGTCGGTGCCCGCGAGCCGCTGGCCGACTGCGTGCTCATCGAGCCGGAGTTCCTCACCGAAGGTGATCACCCGTCGCCCGGCGGGGCCTACTGCGCGGCTCTGCACGACTATCTGCGCGGCGTCGATCCCGAGCCCGCGATGGACCACGCCCTGGCCACCGCCGACCGGATGGCCGGCGCCGGCTTCCTCGCCCCGCCGCTCAGCCTGCTGTCCCAGCTGGTCCAGTGCGACCAGGAAGGCTTCGCCCTCGCGCTGGCCGACGCCCTGGAAGAGCACCGCGAGCACTACACGGTGGGCGCCCGCGGCAGGGACATCGAAGCCGCCGTCAACCTGGATGTGCTGGGCCTGGCCTGTCACGCCCGTCGCATCGGCTGGCCCGTCCCCGTCCGGTCGCCCTACCTCCCCAAGGCGCTGCTCCACTGAGCCGACCGGCTTCACCGCCGACCCCGTCCGGCTCCACCAACTGGCTGCCTTCACCGGCCGCGACCGCCCGACAACTCCGCTGGCTCCACCAGCCCAGCCCAGCCAAGCCCGCTCCGCTAACGCGCCCGGCCGCCGCCCGCCCCCGAGCCGCGCACGATGAGCCGGGTCAGCAGGACGACCGAGCGCGGAGCCGACCGGTCGCCGTCGATGCGTGAGAACAGGAGGTTCGCGGCCGTGGCGCCGAGCGCCACCGGGTCCTGGCTGACGACGCTGAGCGGGGGACTGAGCCGGTCGGCCAGCGGGAAGTCGTCGAACCCGACGAGCGCGACGGGATCGGGCTGCCCGAGCCCGTCCATCACCCCGATGGTGATCAGGTCGTTGGTGGTGAACAGAGCCGTGGGGGGAGCGGCCAGTGCCCGCAGTTCGGCGAGGGCGGCGGCCGCGTGGGACTGGGAACGCAGTTCGTGGCGGACGAGAGCGGGGTCCTCGGGTATGCCGTGGGAGGCGAGGGCGTCCAGATAGCCGGCGTGGCGTTCTCGCTGGGTCCAGATGTCGAACCGGTCGCCGAGATAGGCGATCCGGGTGTGCCCGTGGCTCAGCAGATGGCCGACGGCCCGTTCGGCCCCCGCGCGGTTGTCGACGGTGACGGTGTCCACGGCCAGGCCCTTCGCGGGCCGGTCGACGCAGACCACACAGGTGCCGGCCTCCATCGGCTGCTTCAGGAAGCCGTGGCCGCCGTTGGTCGGGACGAGGATGAGGCCGTCCACCTGGCGTGCGGTGAACGCGGCTATGACCTCGCGTTCGCGCCGGGGCTCGTCGTTGGTGCTGCCGACGAGGACCAGGAAGCCGCGCCGGTGGGCCTCGTCCTCGACCGAGCGTGCCATCAGCGCGTAGAACGGATTGGCGAGGTCGTCGACGACCAGACCGATGGTCGACGTGCGGAGGTCCTTCTGCCGCAGGCTGCGGGCGTTGTCGTTGCGTTGGTAGCCCAACTGCCGTACGGCCTGCTCCACCCGGGCGGCGGTGTCCGGCGAAACACCGGGTTCGCCCGACACCGCCCGCGAGACGGTCATCGGGCTGACTCCCGCCGCGCGGGCCACGTCCTTCATCGTCGGGCGCTTCACGAGCCTCCTCATCGACCGGTCCGCGCCCGGGTCCGGCACGGCGACGCGTCGATGATGGCAGACGGACCCCCATGTCAGGCTGCCCGCGCGGTGCTTGCGCCAAGGCCTCCCCGCCCGCCTACGGATTGGTAACGTTCCCATGGGTACGGCGCACAGGTGCCGCGCTCCCTGACAGATCGTCAAAATGATCGCGGTGAGCGGAGGTTGGACCTCTCGGTTACGGGCTGTAGGGGCCTTGCGGTGAACACGAGGCCGCAATTCGCCCCTCACCCTTGACGGGTAGTCAGGGACACCTCAACAATCCTGAGTTGATTGGTAACGTTCACATGCACACCGAGCATCCTCCGTCCCGAGGCCGCCCGCCGGACGGCGAGCGGTCCCTTGCGAGAAGGTGGTCCCCCCTCGTGCTCCGCTCCGTGCCCCCCTCCGGACCCACGGTCCGGCCAAGACGTCCTTCCCGGGGCGTCAGCGCGTTCAGTGCGCTGGCGCTCTCCGCCCTCGGGCTCGTCGGCCTCGCCGCCGCGGTGCCCGCCCATGCGGCGGCGCTTCCGCTGACCCAGTACGTCGACCCGTTCATCGGCACCGACGACAGCAACGCCCCCAACCCCGTGCCCGGCGGCGCCGGCGGCAGCACCTATCCCGGCGCCGTGGTTCCGTTCGGCGGGGTGCAGTTCGGTCCCGACACCCCCACCGCCTCCCCCTCCGGCTACCGCTACAAGGACACGTCCGTCGAGGACTTCAGCCTCACCCACTTCGACGGAGCCGGCTGCCCCAACAACGAGGACCTGCCGCTGCTGCCGGTCACCGGCGCGCTCGGCAGCTCACCCGGCACCAACTGGACGAGCTACGCGTCCGGTTACACCAAGGCGAACGAAGTCGCCAAGCCCGGCTACTACAAGACGCGCCTGGACCGCTACGCCACCGACGTCGAGCTGTCCGCCACCACCCGCACCGCCATGGGCAAGCTGACCTACCCGTCCTCGACGGCATCCCGGCTGCTGATCAACACCGGCCGCAGCGCCACCGGCAACCGCGCCGGCTCTGTGCACATCAACGGCAACGAGCTGACCGGCAGTGTGACGGCCGGGGGGTTCTGCGGCTCGTCCAAGACGTACCAGATCTATTTCGACGTGCGCTTCGACCGGACGCCGACCGGCTTCGGCACCTGGTCCGGCGGCACCGTCAGCGACGGTTCGGCCACGGCCTCCGGTACCAACACGGGCGCCTACGTCACCTTCGACACCAGCAGCAACGCGACGGTCCAGTTCAAGGTCGGTCTGTCGTACGTGAGCGTCGCGGGTGCACAGGCCAACGTCGGTGCGGAGAACGCCGGTTGGGACTTCGGCGCGGTCCGCACCGCCGCTGACACCGCCTGGAACCAGATGCTCAACAGGGTCCAGGTCTCCGGCGGCAGCGCCGAGGAACGGCAGAAGTTCTACACCGCGCTGTACCACGTGCTCCAGAGCCCCAACATCTCCAGCGATGTCAACGGTGACTACCGGGGCTTCGACAACGCCGTGCACAACTCGTCGCGACCGGTGTACCAGAACTACTCGGGCTGGGACATCTACCGCTCGTGGGCCTCGCTCATCGCCCTCATGGCCCCGACCGAGGCGAGTGACATCGCCAAGTCGATGGTCCTGGACGGCCAGCAGGGCGGACTGCTGCCCAAGTGGTCGCAGCAGACGAATGAGGACTTCGTGATGACGGGCGATCCCGGCCCGATCATCGTCAGCAGCCTGTACGCCTTCGGAGCCCGCGACTTCGACACCGCGGCCGCCCTGTCCCTGATGGAGAAGGCGTCCAACGGCGGTACCGCGCAGGGCAGCGCGATCCGCGGCCGCCAGTCCACGTACACCAGTCTGCACTACCTCGACGACCCCTCGGACTCTCTCGAATACTCGGCGTCCGACTTCGCGGTGGCCCAGTTCGCCAAGGCGCTCGGCAACACGTCGAGCTACAACACCCATATGGGACGCGCCCAGTGGTGGCGCAACACCTTCAACCCCGAGTCGTCCTATGTGCAGCAGCGCCAGAGCGACGGCTCGTGGACCTGGCCGCTCGACCCGGCCAGCCAGTCCACGTTCACCGAGGGCAACGCCTCCCAGTACACCTGGATGGTGCCGTACGACTTCTCCGACCTGATCAACTCCATGGGCGGCCCCGGAACCGCCGTCCAGCGCCTCGACCACCACTTCACCGAGGTCAACGCCGGTCAGAGCAGGCCCTATTACTACATAGGGAACGAGCCCGAGCACGGGGTGCCGTGGGCCTACAACTACGCACGCCACCCGGCGGGCGCCACCGACGCCGTGCGCAAGGTGATGGCCGAGTCCTTCACCACCGGTGCCGGCGGACTGCCCGGCAACGACGACCTCGGCGCGACATCGGCCTGGTACGTGTGGGCCGCGCTCGGCATGTATCCCGCGACTCCGGGTGCGGACACGCTGGCCGTGCACGGGCCCCAGTTCCCGTCCATCCTGATCCAGCGGGCGGCCGGCAACATCACCATCAACAGTTCCGGCAGCGGGCCCTATGTGCAGGCGCTCGACGTCAACGGCAGCTCCACCAGCCACAGTTACCTGCGCTACCCGGACGTCGCGGGCGGCGCGACCCTGAACTACACCATGGGAGCCGCGCCCAGCGGCAGCTGGGGCACCGGTGCCTTTGACGTGCCGCCGTCGTTCCAGGACGGGGCCGTCCCGGTGCCCGCGGCGCCGGACCTCGGCGCCAACCTCGCGCTGGGCAAGCCGGTCACGGGGTCGGCCGGCTGCGCCACGGCGGAGTCGGCCGACAAAGCGGTGGACGGCTCGCTGGCCCACAACAGCAAGTGGTGCTCGTCCGCGGCGAACCCCTCGCTCCAGGTCGACCTCGGAGCGGTGCACGACGTCTCCTCGTTCGTGGTCAAGCACGCCGGTCTGGGCGGCGAGAACACCGGTTGGAACACCGGCGCCTTCCAGATCCAGACCAGCACCGACGGCACCGCCTGGACCACCGCCGCCACCGTCACCGGATCGCGCTCCAGCCGGACCTACCATCCCGTGTCGGTCCGGCCGGCCCGCTACGTACGCCTCCTCGTCACCAGCCCCGCCAACACCAGCGGCGGCGGCAGCGACGCGGCCCGCGTCTACGAGCTGGAGGTCTACGGGTCGAGCGGCGGCAGCCGGGACCTCGCGACAGGGCGGCCGGCCACCGGCTCGGCGTCCTGCAACGCCACGGAGACCCCGGACAAGGCGGTCAACGGCAGCTTCACCGGCGGCACCGGCGACAAGTGGTGCTCGAAGGCCTCCGGCACCAAGACCCTCCAGGTCGACCTGGGTGCGTCCCATCCGCTGACGTCGATCACCGTGCGCCATGCGGGCGCGGGCGGCGAGAGCGCGGACTGGAACACCAAGGACTACGACCTGAGCGTCTCCGCCGACGGCACCACCTGGACCACGGTGGCCCAGGTGCGCGGCAACACCGCCGATTCCACGACCAGCACGGTGACCGCGTCGGCCCGTTATGCGCGCCTCGCGGTCCTCACGCCGACCCAGAACGGTGATCCGGCAGCCCGCATATACGAGGTGGAGGTCAACGGAAGCTGATCGTCCTCGCGGCGGCCCGTCCAGCACCCGGGACGGGCCGCTGTTGGCATGTCCACGTAGGTCATATGGTGATTCGTCCATCAATTCGAATCACGCGCATAAAGCACCTCCGCCGTGGGAATTCAACCACCAGAGCAGGGAACAACTGTACGACGTGGGTGCAAAGGTGGGATGGGCACATGAAGGCCATACGGTTCGCGGGTGCGGGTCGGCCGCTCAACTTCGAAACCGTTCCGGACCCGGAGCCCGGGCCCGGATGGGTGGTCGTCGACATCGAGGCGGCCGGGCTCTGCCACTCCGACCTGCACATCATGAGCGGTATGGACCTCGGTGACCTCACCGTCAAGTCGCCGGTGACCCTGGGGCACGAGGGCGCCGGGGTGATCTCCTCGGTCGGCGACGGCGTACGGGACTTCGAGGTGGGGGACCGGGTGGGCATCGCCCTGGTCTCGCACCCGATGGAGGAGGCCCTGTTCGCACCCGGGGTGGGGCACGACGGCGCGTTCGCCGAGCAGGAACTGGCCCATGTCTCCACACTGGTCCACATACCCGACAACGTCACCTTCGCGGAGGCCGCGGTGGCCACCGACTCGGTGGCCACCGCCTATCACGCGGTGCGGACGGCCGGCTCGGTCGGCCCGGGCCGGACGGTCGGGGTGATAGGTCTCGGCGGCCTCGGTCTCAATGGCGTGCGCATCGCCAAGCTGCTCGGCGCGACCGTGTACGGAGTCGATGTGAATCCCTCCACCTTCGGCCCGGCGACGGAGGCCGGAGCCACGGCCTGCTTCCCGGACGTCCACCGGCTCACGGCCCAACGCCCGGATGTGATAGTCGACTTCGCGGGCCTGCCGGCCACGGCCGCGGCCGCGGTGGAGTGCGTGCGGCCGGGCGGCTGTGTGGTGCTCGTGGGCCTGGGCGGCGCCGTCGCCCCGATCCCGATCACCTCCCTGGTGATGCGCAACGTCCAGCTCGTCGGCTCCCTCGGCGCGAGCAAGGACGAACTGCGGGAGGTGTACGACCTCATGGCGAGCGGTGCGCTCAAGCCTGCCGTGCAGGAGGTTCCGTTCGCCGAACTCCCGGCGGCGATGGACCGGTTGGCCCGGGGCGAGGTCCGCGGCCGCCTCTACACGCGCCCGCGTGCCGACCTCCGCGTGTCCGTGGACGCCGCCTGAGGGGGCCCGCCGGAATCCCGGTGGGCCGGAAGGGATGTGCGCCGGGTACCCGCCCCGCGCGCCTCCTCAGCGTGCGAGGGATCCCGCCGTCGGCCTGGACCTGACCAGTAGGGCGGCGACGATCCCGGCGAGCAGGGTCAGCCCCACCGACCACCACAGCGTCTGCGTGTAACCGTCCAGCATGCCCTGCCGCACCACGCCGGAGAGCGACGGCGGGAGCGCCACCGGGCTGACGGTCCGGCCGCCCCGGACCGCGTCGACGACACTCGGCGGAACGCCCGGCGTGGCCTGTAGGCGGGAAGCCACGCCTGCCGAGAGGAGGCCCGCCAGCAACGCCGTGCCGAGCGCACCGCCCAGCTGCCCGGCCATGCCGACCAGTGCCGCGCCCCCGCCGGTGTCCGGCACGGAGACGGGGGAGGTGGCGAGGGAATAGAGCGGCATCAGGGCCATGCCGAGGCCGAGCCCCGCGACGAGCATGCCCGGCAGGGCGAGCGTGGCGTACCCGCTGTCGGGGCCGAGCCGTGTCAGCAGTCCCAGCCCGGCCGTGGCGAGCAGCAGCCCGGGCACGATCAGGGTGCGTGCCGGGGCGCGGTGTACGAGCCGTGCTGAGACCTGGGCGCCGAGGACGATCGCGGCGACAGCGGGCAGTATGTGCACGGCGCTCGTCATGGGGGATTCGCCGAGGAAAGTCTGGAAAACGGCGCTCAGTACCGTGAACAGGGCGAACGTGCCCGTGCCTGCCAGGAGCAGGGCGAGCAGGGAGCCGAGGCGGTCGCGGTCCGTCAGAGCGGCGGGCGCGAGGAGCGGTGCTGCCGCCTGGAACTGCCAGAACGCGAAGGCCGTGAGCAGCGCGACGCCGACGGCGACCGGACCGAACACCGGGAGGTCGGCCCAGCGGTGCTGCGCGGATTCGGCCAAGCCGTACACCAGGGCGGCGATGCCGCAGCAGCCCAGCGGTACGCCCAGCGCGTCGAAGCGGCGCACGGCGTGCACCCGGTGGTCGGGCACGAGGGTGGCCACGCCGAGCAGAGCGATCAGCGCCAGCGGGACATCGGCGTACAGGGACCACCGCCAGCTCGCGCTCTCCGACAGCAAGCCGCTGGTGAACAGGCCCACGCACGAGCCGCCCGCGGCGACCGCCGCATAGATGCCAAAGGCCCTGCCGCGTGCCCGGGGTTCGGGGAAGGCGGCCGCCACCCAGCCCAGCGCGGCCGGGGCCAGGAGCGCGGCGAAGGCACCCTCCAGGGCGCGGGCCAGGATCAGTACCCCGAACGAGGGGGCCGCACCGCCGATCGCCGCGGCCACGGCGAACCCGAGCAGGCCGAGGATCAGCATGCGCTTGCGGCCCACCAGATCCGCGAGGTGTCCGCCGAGCAGCAGCAGACCGCCGAAGGTCAGTCCGTACCCCGTGAACAGCCAGTTCAGCTGGGAGGCGTTCGCGCGCAGCTCGACCATGACGGAGGGCACCGCCGTGCTGAGGGCCGCCCCGTCGACCAGCACGAGCAACTGCACCAGGGCGACCACCGCCAGACCCCACCAGCGTCTCGGGCTTGGCGGCGTCGCAGGGACCGCCGCGGGGGCCGTCTCCAGGGCAGGTGCGAAACCCTGGGCGGGCACGGGAAACGTCGGGGCGTACGCGGGCGGTGGGGGAGTCGGCGACGGCACCGGTCCGGAGGGGACGCGAGGGTCGACCGGGGCCGCCGGTGCGGTGACGGACCGCTCCGGGGCGAAGTCCAGCAACTGGGCCGCATGGCGCCCGAGTTGGGCGAGCACCGCGCCCGGCAGCCACTCGCCGCCCGGGTCCGCCGCCGTGCGCCCGGCGATCTGGCGCGGGGTGGGCCGCCTGGCCGGGTCCTTGTCGAGGCACTGGCGTACGAGATCGAGCAGCGGCCCGGGCACGCCGGTCAGATCCGGCTCCTCCTCGGCGATCCGGAAGAGGTGGGCGTTGAGGCCGCTTTCGGCGGCGCCGAACAGCAGTCGGCCGGTCGCGGCGTGGACGAGCACGGCGCCCAGGCAGAACACATCGCTGGCCGGGGTGAGGGGCAGACCGCGCACCTGCTCGGGCGACATGAAGCCGGGGGAGCCGATCAGCATGCCGGTGCGGGTGTGCAGGCTGTCCCCGGTGAGGCTGTCCATGGCCCGCGCGATCCCGAAGTCGATCACCAGAGGCCCGTCCACCGTCACCAGGACGTTGGACGGTTTGAGGTCCCGGTGGATCAGACCCGCCTCGTGCACCGCCGCCAGGGCCAGCGCCAGGCGGTTGGCGAGGACGCGCACGGAGTGCTCGGGCAGCGGCCCGAAGTCCTTGCCGACCACGGTCGTCAGGTCGGGCCCCGGAATGTACTGGGTCGCGACCCAGGGCACCGGGGCCTCGGTGTCGGCGTCGAGCACATCGGCCGTCCAGGCGCCGCCCACCCGCCTGGCCGCCGCGACCTCGCGCGCGAAACGCCTGCGAAAGTCCGGGTGTTGGGCGTGCTCCTCCTGGACGACCTTGACGGCCACGGTCCGCCCGGCCTCGGAGCGGCCCAGGTACACCAGGCCCATGCCGCCCGCGCCCAGGCGGGCGATGAGACGGTAGGGGCCTATGTGGGTCGGGTCTGAGGAGATCAACTGGTCCACGGGGGAACCGTATTGCACGGTCGGGGCCGCGTCATGGGTTCCGCCCAAGACCTCGAAGCGGGGCCGAGGCGTCCCGCGCCCCGCCGTGTCCGTGCGCCGTCACTCCGAAGTCGAGCCCGGCGGAGCAGCCACTCCGGATCCGGGTCGTGCGGATCGCCGAGTCGCGAGGCACGCCAGAAGGGAAATGCGGGATCTTTGGGACATATACGCCAATAATCCGTCCCGTGAACGGGACAGCGGCAAGGCTGAGAAAGCTCGGACTTCGAGGCGCTTCGATGGTGTGCGGCCTGGCGATTCTGACGTGGGGGCAGGTCGCCGTACCGGCGAACTCGTCGGCTGCCCCGGCCCCGCCGTGCCGGAGCACCGTGTTCGCCGGGGTCGCGCACGAGGACGACGACCTCCTCTTCATGAGTCCGGACCTGGTCGCCGACCGGGGCAGGGGGGCCTGTCTCGACATCGTGTACCTCACCGCCGGCGACGCGGGAAGCCCCGGCACCCGGTACGTGCAACAGCGCGAGCAGGGAGTGGGCCAGGCCTACGCCCTGCTCGCGGGCGCGCCGAACGAGTGGCGGCGTGTGGACCGCAGGCACGGCGGGCGTACGGTCCGGGCCTTCGCGCTGCGGGTGCCGGCGGGCCGGCCCGGCGTGCGGGTCACCTTCCTGCGCCTGCCGGACGGGATCCACGACGGCTCGGGCACCCGTGCCCAAGCGGGCCAGAGCCTGCTCAAGCTCGAACGGGGAAGCATCCGCAGGATGACGTCCATGGACCACAGCGCGAGTTACGACGCGAAGGAACTCACCGCGATGCTGGCCTGGCTCGTCGCGGACTCGCACGCCAGGACCGTACGCACCCTGGACTACCGCAACACCGACTACGGCACCGGACCCAGGGGCGACCACAGCGACCACGAAGTCGCCGCACGGTTCGTGCAATCGGCCGCCGCCGCCCTCCCGGGACCGAAGCCCACCGTCATCGGGTACCGCGGTTACTCGATCAGCGCGATGCGCCCGAACGTCGCGGTCGAGCCGGCCCGCCGCAAGGAATCGGTCTTCCGGCGGTATCTGACCACGACCGAGTGCCCCAAGGGCTGCACCGACTACAAGGGCCCCCTGTCGGCGCTCTACCGGAACTGGATGCTCCGCCAGTACCCGACGGCTTAGCACCCCGCCTCGTCCAGGCAGCCCCGGGCGCCACCCGGTACAACGGGGGGAGTCGTCGGAGCGGATCAGGTGGAGGCAGGCGTGCGCAGGATCGCGATCATCGGAGCGGGGCAGGCCGGGCTTCAGCTGGCGCTCGGACTGCAGGGCGCGGACTACGACGTGACGCTCCACGCCGAGCGGACCGCGCAGCGGATCCGCGAGGGGCGGGTCACCTCGACCCAGCTCATGTTCGGCCCCGCCCTGGCACTTGAGCGGGCGGCCGGGCTGAACCTCTGGGACGAACGGGCGCCGGTGATGGGCGGCCTGGAGATGCGCCACCGGGACCCGGCCGAGGACGGCCGGCCCGCGCGCTTCACCGCCTCCTACGACGCGGAGGTCCGCTCGGTCGACCAGCGGCTCAAACTCTCCGCGTGGCTGGAGCTCTTCGGGTCACGGGGCGGCCGGGTGGTGTACGGGTCGGTCGCAGCCGAGGACGCCCCGGCGGTCGTCGACCGCCATGACCTCACGGTCGTCGCCGCCGGCCGAGGCGCCCTCTCGTCGCTCTTCGGCCGGGACGCGGCGCGCTCGGTCTACGACCGTCCGCAGCGCACGCTCGCCGCGTTCTATGCCGACGGCGTCACGGGCCGGGGCGACGAGACCGACGGGTATCTGCGGGTGTCCGGTACGGCGACGGCCGGGGACGCGATCGCCCTACAGGCCCTGACCGTGCACGGGCCGTGCGAAATCCTCCTCCTGGAGGCGAAGTTGGGCGGTCCCTACGACTGCTGGGCGGACCGGCCGGGCTCGCGCGAGGGCCTGAGCCGGGCGGTGGAGCTGCTGCGCGAGTACGCGCCGTGGGAGTACGAACGCTTCGCCCGGGCCGAACCCATCGATGAGGGAGCCGTGTTGTACGGCGCGATCACGCCCACGGTCCGGCACCCGGTGGGCTCGCTGGGGGGCGGCCAGTATGTCCTGGGAATGGCGGACGCGGTCGCCGTCAACGACCCGCTCACCGGCCAGGGCGCCAACAGCGCCGCCAGGGCGGCCGACGCCTACCTCCACGCGATCCTCAAGCACGGCGGGCGGCCCTTCGACGAGCGGTGGATGCGCGCGACCTTCGAGGACTACTGGAAACAGGCCCGCCATGTGCACGCCTTCACTGACCTGATGGTGCGTCAGCCACTGCCCGGCCATGTCGGCCGTGTGGTGGAGGCCGCGTACGAACACCCCGAGATCGCCCACCGCTTCGCCAACGGCTATGCGGATCCGGCCAGTTACCGTGACTGGCTGATGGACCCGGAGCGGGCCGACGCCTATCTGGCGCGGTTCTCCGGGTCCCGCTGAGGGCGGACCCGTTGCACCGGACGTCCGACTTCAGACGGACTCCACACAAGCTCTGAGGCTGACTCCCCGCACCCCGGTCGTCTCCTAGCTTCGTGATCAAAGGCGGAGCCCCCGGCTCCGTACCCCGACCCGAAGCGAGACGACCATGTACGGCAAGGCATTCGCCCCCGAATACCGGGGGACCCTGGGCGAGCTCTCGGTGAACACCTCACTGGAGGAGGTCCTGGCCAAGGCAGTCGGGGAGCAACGAAGGGCCGAACAGAGCCACAACGCGCTGGAGTTGGCGCACGCCGCGCTCGCCGTCGCCGAGGCGAGCAGGCGGCTCGGCCGCGTCGACCAGGCCGAACAGGCCTGGCAGGACAGCTATCGCGCGGCCGAGCGGGCGGCGGACCGGGGCGCGATGGCCTGGGCGGTGTGGAGCGGCGGCACCCTCGCCCGCCAGCGCGGCGACCTCGCGCTGGCGCGCCGGCGCCTGGCCGAGGCCGCCGAACTCGCGGAACAGGGCGACGACATCGTGGCCCGCGGCTACTCGCTGGCCGGTCTCGCGGAGACCGGCCGCATCCAGGGCGACTACGAGGCCGTGGGCCGACTCCATGAGCAGTTGCTCGCGGAGGCCCGGCGGCGCGGCGAGGCGCGGCACACGGTGTGGGCGCTCGAAGGCATCGCGCAGATGCACCGCAACACCGGCTCCTTCGACACCGCGCTGGCCCTGTTCGAGGAAGCGGCCCGGATAGCCAAGGACGCGGGGGACGACCGCGGCCGGGCCTGGGCGCTGCGGGGGCTGGCCGACGTCCGTTCCGCCCAGGGCGAGCCGGAGCGGGCCCTGGCCCTGCTGGCCGAGGCGGAGCCGCTCTGCCGCGAGGTCCAGCTGGTCGGCGCGCTGGCGTACAACCACAAGATGCGGGGCAACGTGCTGTACCGCGCGGGGCGTTATGCCGAGGCGGAGAGGGTGTACAGCGGGGCGCTCGCGGAGTTCCGCGCGATGGGGGAGCCACGCGGGGAGGCACTGTCGCGGCTCGGCCTGGTGAAGGCGAAAGCCCGGCAGGGGCGTTCGGCGGCACGGACCGCGGCCGATCTCGACGCCCTTGAACGCGCGCTCGCCGACATCGGGTTGCGGCATGCCGGGGACATGATCGCCAAGGCGCGCGCCGAGCTGGGCGTCGCCGCGCCCGACGCCGTACCCGCCCCTTGAACGCGGCTTCCGCGGCGTCCGCCGCAACTCCCCCTCGGCCCACGACAGGAACAGGACCCATGTTCCCCCAGACCGCCCTGCGCACCACCGACTCCCCGCGCCCGGCCCGGTACGGATCCGGGCCGGCGGAATCCGCCAACCGCTCCGCCCCCGGCCCGGCCGCCACCCTCGCGCGCTGCCGCGAACTCGTCGAACCGGCCCTGCGCGACGCGGTGCGGGGCCTGCATCCGGACCCGGGCCGCATCGCCGCGCACGCCTTCGGCTGGTGCGACACGGACGGCAGGCCCAGCGCCGGGAGCGGCGGCAAGGGGGTGCGACCGGCACTGGCCGTGCTCGGGGCCGAGGCGGTGGACGCGGGTGCCGATGTGGCGGTGCCGGCGGCCGTGGCGATCGAACTGGTCCACACCTTCTCGCTGATGCACGACGACATCATGGACGGGGACGAGCGCCGACGACACCGTGACAGCTCCTGGAAGGCGTTCGGCACGGGCCCCGCGGTCCTGGCGGGCGACGCCCTGTTCGCCCTGGCCGTCCGCACCGTGGCCGAGGTGGACGACGCGCGCGGCGGCCCGGCCGTGCGTCAACTGGCGTCCATGCTCTCGGAGTTGGTGCACGGCCAAGCCGACGATGTGCGGTTCGAGACGCGGCCGTGGACCGGCCGCGATGCCGTGAGCCTCGCCGAATACCGGGCGATGGCGACCCGTAAGACGGGCGCCCTGCTCGGCTGCGCCACGGCTCTCGGGCCGGTCCTCGCGGGTGCCCCGGCCCGGCTCTCGGAGACGCTCGCACAGGCCGGAAGGGAGTGGGGTCTCGCGTTCCAGGCGATCGACGACGTGCTCGGCATCTGGGGGGACCCCGCTGTCACCGGGAAGCCGGTGCACAGCGATCTGCGGCGGGGGAAGAAGACGTTGCCCGTGCTCGCCGCGACGGCCGCTGATCCCTCCCTCGGGTCTCGTCTGGAACGTCTGCTCGGCGGGGAGACGCCACCGGACGAGGCCGGGGTCAGGTGCGCCGCCGGCCTGATCGATCGGGCGGGCGGCCGCGACCGCGCCCTGCGGGAGGCGCGGGCCCGGGTCACCGCGGCGCGCGACCGACTGCGCGCGGCACCTTTGGTGACGCCGCGCGTGGACGAGCTGGTCGCCCTCTCGGAACTGCTTCTGGACCGCCAGGTGTGACGGTCCACCGCCTCGTCCTGCGCGGCTACGACGTGAGCGCCGAGCCCGCGAGCGGGCGCTCCGTGAGCAGCAGGTCGGCGTGGTGGCGGGCTGCCACCAGGGGATGGGCCCGCAGCTTGCCCTTGAGTTCGTTGCGGCCGTACTCGGCGAACAGCGGGTTCGCCGGGTCCGCGGTGGCGCCGGGCGCGTGTGCCGCGTACGGGAACGGCAGAGGCTTGATGTGGGCGTCCAGGCGCGGGTTGTAGAAGAACGGGACCGAGAAGCGCTCGGTGGCTCCGGGCGGGCTCACCACACGGTGGTTGGTGGCGAGCAGATAGCCGTTGGTCGCGACTTCGAGGAGCTCGCCCAGGTTGACCACGAAGGCGCCGGGCAGCGGCGGTACGTCGTGGAAGCGCCCGTCCTCACGCTGCACCTGGAGGCCGCCCACGGTGTCCTGGTGGAGCAGGGTGAGGAACCCGTAGTCCTTGTGCGCACCGACACCCTGCGCGGTGCCGTCGGCGGCGCTGCCCGGGTAGCGGACCAGCTTCAGATGCAGATGCGCCCGGTCGCCGAACACGTCGTCGTAGAAGTCCGGGGGCGCGCCGATGGCGGCGAGCAGTTCGTGCAGCAGCTTCTCGGCGACCGCGCTCAGCCGGTCGATCCAGTTCAGCGCCGCGGCGCGCAGTTCCGGCAGCGCGGCGGGCCACTGGTTGGGGCCTTCCAGCCACCAGTACGCGGGCTCGCCGGGGCCGGGTACACGGGCCGGCCGCTCGGCGCCTATGTCGAGCTGGTCGCGCCAGTCGCGGGAGCCGCCGGTGCGCTCGTCGCCGATGCGCGTATAGCCGCGGAAGTGGGGCGAGTTGACGTTGTCGATGGCGAGCCGGTCCGCCTCCGGCAGCCGGAAGAACGCCCGCATGGTGTCGTTGAGCGCGGCGGTCTCGGCGTCCGTGACGCCGTGCCCGACGAGCTGGAAGAAGCCGACGCCGTGCGCGGCACCGTGGAGCTGGGTGTGCAGCCGGCTGCGGGCCTCGGCACCGCGGTCGGCGGCGGAGAGGTCGATGATCGGCAGCTGCGAGGACACGTACGACATGGAAGCCATCCGCTGGGAGATGCCCCGGCCGGCGCGGGTAAGCGCGATCGCGGCACCGCCGGGGTCGGGCGGGCGCCACAGGGGCACGGGGAGGAGGAAAGGGGGCCTGGGTCAGCGATGAGTGCGACAGGCCATGCTCGTGACGCGGACGAAGTCCACGTGGCGGCGTCGAACGAGCAGAGGCATGACGCAAGGTTACGCCCGGGTGGCCCCCTGGGGATGTGATCACCCTCACACAGCATCCGCTGCCCCCTCTTTTCCGCTCGCGGCCCTCGGTGGGGGAGTGCTGTGCATCCTCGTCCGGGGAGCGGTCCGGGTGTAGGGGGCGGTCGGGGAGTTGGCCGATATGCGGACGCCGGCCCGGCCATGCGGGCCCCGATCCGCCGAGAAGTCGCCCGCGCCCGGTTTCCCACGGCCCGCAGCCGCGCGCGGTGACGGCGCCCGACCCGGCGCGGTCGCGGAGCAGCCGGCGGACCGGAGTCGTCCCTCACGTCGTCCCACCAGCGATCGACAGGACGACGTGGCGACGGCGAGGATTGCGGCGTGAACCCTCTTGAAGCCGAGTCCATCACGACCGCCCGGCTCGACCTCGTACCGCTGGGCATCGGCCATGCCGAGGAGATGGCCGAGGTCCTGTCCGACCCGGCGCTGCACGCCTTCATCGGGGGTGTGCCGGACAGCGCGGAGGCTCTCCGTGCCCGCTACGAGCGCCTGGCCGGGGGTTGCCCCGAGCCGGGGGTGTCCTGGCTGAACTGGGTGGTGCGGCTCCGGAGCGAGGGCCGCTTGACCGGCACGGTCCAGGCCACGGTCACCGCGTCCGGGCACGAGCGGGTCGCAGAGATCGCCTGGGTGATGGGAACCGCCTGGCAGGGCCGGGGCATCGCCACGGAAGCGGCCCGCGGACTCGTGGGGTGGCTCGACCGGCAGTCGGTGCGGACGGTGACGGCCCACATCCACCCCGGGCACCGCGCGTCCGAGGCCGTGGCCGCCGCAGCCGGGTTCGCGGTCACCGACGCGTGGCAGGACGGGGAGCGCGGGTGGCTGCGCCGGGCCGGTACGCACGCCGCCGACGCCCGCGCCGACTCCGGTGCGGAGTCCGGGAGTTGAGGCGCGAGCGCCATGCCTTGCGCATCCTGGGGGCAGCCTCGCCGGGCCGGGGCGACGACGGCGGGTCCTCGGGGAACCGGTGAGGACTCACCGCCGCCGGGGCCGGCCACCGGACGTCAGGTCGACCTGCGGGTTGTCGCCCTGCGGTTTCTCGACATCAGCATCCCGCCCGCGACGAGCGAGAACAGGCATACGCACGCGCCCGTGATGACGTTGCTGAGGATGGCTCCGGTGCCGGCGCTGCGCGCGACGACCCACGGAGAGACGATCAGCCAGGCTCCGAGGAGCAGGACCACGAAGTTCAGGTCCGTGGACCTCTCGGGGGCCATGGACATGCACAGGCCCAGCACCGCGAGGGCTATGCCGACGACCAGGTTGCTGAGGGCCAAGGTGGGCTTGGCGGCCGAGAAGTGGACCGTCCAGCCGGAGATCGCTGCGTAAATGCCGGCGAGGATCACGAGTTCCTCGACCGCTGCTACCCCTCGGGTTTCCATCACCCGGGCGTAGCGGTCCCGCATCTCCGATACATCGGGGTGCCCGGAGATATCACCGGGGCGGTGTGAGACGTCGGCCATACGACTCGCCTCCTTCTGAAGATCTGCACGTCTGGCCGCGCTGCGACAATATGTCGCGATCCCTATTGTGCGCTTACATCCCCTTTATGTGTAGTCGGGGGAAGGGTGGATCGGGATATTCCGCACATGTCGCCCTGTGTATTCCGGTCGACGCACAGGGTGTCCGTCATGTCCCTTCCGTTCCGGATCGCCGGCTGCCCGGGCGGCGAATCCGTGGACGAGGGCGGCTTTTGCGGCGCTGTACGGGGAGTTTCTGCCGGGGGTGCCGAGGCCATGCTCGGTGGTCACCTTCCGGTCATCTGGCAGGAGTAGGACCGGGCCATGTCACAAACGACGAGCGCACCGGTGACGTCCCCGGCCGGCTTCTCCGACGTCAAAGGCTGGTTCTGGCCGGCCGACCAACTGCTGTTCGACTGGTTCCTGAAGCGCCAGGACCGAGGCCCCGAACAGACCGGTGATCTGCTCGAACTCGGCGCCTATTTGGGCAAGAGCGCGATTTTCATCGGCGGATATCTGCGACCCGGCGAGGAGTTCACGGTCTGCGACCTCTTCGACTCACCGGCCCCCGACGACCCCAACAGTGCTGAAATGGGAAGGTCGTACTCGACTCTCACCCGGCGCGCCTTCGAAGCGAACTACCGCGCGTTCCATGAGCGGTTGCCCACGATCGTCCAGGCACCCACCTCGGTCATCGGCTCTCGCCTGAAGGCGGGCAGCTGCCGCTTCATTCACGTCGATGCCTCGCACCTGTACGAGCACGTCCACGGCGACATCCGGGCTGCCAGGGAACTCGCCGCCCCCGACGCGATCGTGGCCTTCGACGACTTCCGCGCCGAGCACTGCCCCGGGGTCGCGGCGGCGGTCTGGGGTGCGGTCGCGACGATGGAGCTGAAGCTCATCTGCATCACCGGCACGAAGGCGTACGGGACTTGGGGCGACCCCGAGCCGGCGCGTGCCGAACTGCTCGACTGGCTGTCCTTGCGCACGGATCTGTGGCACGGGGTGGAGGAGGTGGCCGGCGCACCGCTGATCCGGATCGACGGCAAGAAGGCCAAGGCGCCCACCCCGCCCCAGCCGCTGCGCCCCGCGCCGGAGACGCCGGAGACGCCGGAGACGCCGGAGACGCCGGAGACGCCGGAGACGCCGGAGGCACCGGGTGCTCCGGGTGCTCCGGGTGTGTCGACGGCCCCCAGGACGCCGACGGCCCGGCCCGTCACCCCCGCGCCCGCCGCCCGGGGCCTGCTCGCCCGCGCCCTCGGTCGCCGCCGCTGAGCAGGACGGCGGGAGAGCCGGGATACGGCCCCGGCCCCGCGCTCCGGGCGGCTCGACCGTACGAGCCGCCCGGTGACGGGGCCGGAGCCGCAACTGGTGTGCGCGGCCTAGTGGTTGACCACCACGCCGACGCCCTGCTCCTGTCCGAACAGGTCCGTCCAGGAGCCGAAGAACAGGAAGGAGTTGTTCGTCGCGAGCCCCACGGCGGCGAACACCAGGAACTGCGTCGCGATGAGCAGCCCAAGCCGGCCGATCACCGTCTTCCAGGTGTGACGTGACAGACGCGGCCACAACCAGATGGTGACCGCGAACATGACCACCGCGCAGAGCACGGTCAGTGCCAGCACCTTGTTACTCGTGAGACCCATGGGTCGATAGAACTCTCTGCCAGACGTTCCCCCGGGCGCGCCCGAGTGGCACCGCTCGGGGGTGCTCACGAGAGTAGACAGGGATGGAGCCGGATCCGTTCCAGCGAAATCCCCTCGAATGGGCCCCCGTCCGCTCCTCAGTCCCGCTTGCCGCTCACCGTGTCGAGGTACTCCGACACCGCGTCGCGATTGCGGATCAGGCAGTCGATGCGTCGCGTCATGCGGTCGCGTTCGAGGGTGAGCGTGGCGAGCATCTCCGGCGTGGCGTCCGGAAAGTGGATCGCCCGGGGTTTGTTGAGGCAGGGCAGGATCTGCTTGATGATGCGCGTCGGCAGCCCGGCATCGAGCAGACCCCGGATCTGCAGGACCCGGTCCACCAGGTTCTCCTCGTAGTTCCGGTAGCCGTTGGGGGAGCGGCTGGAGATGATCAGGCCCTGTTCCTCGTAATAGCGCAGCAGCCGACGTGATGTGCCGGTGCGCTCCGAGAGCTCGCCGATGCGCATGTGCCCCTCCTCGCGGACGTACGGATCGAGGCGCCGAGCCTCACACCGGTGTCACGGTGGGAGCGAGTGTAGGGCAGCGCGAAGGGGGTCATGGGGGCGCGGCCGGACGGTCAGAGGTTCCGTACGAAGCGGAGGCCCGGGCGCCCGTTCAACTCGATGTCCCCGGTGGGAGTGAACCCGGCACGGGCCAGGACGGCCCGGGATCCGGGATTGTCCAGGGTCGCTCTCGCCGTCAGCGAGGTGAGCCCGTACGTATCGCGGGCCAGCACACAGACCTCGCGGACGGACGCCGTGGCCAGTCCCCGCCCCGCCGCCCGCTCGGCGATCCGGTAGCCGAGCTCGGCCGAACCACCGTCCAGATCGAGCAGGTTGACGCGGCCGAGCACTGCCCCGCCGTCGCCCATCACCAGATGGAAGTAGCACGTGCCCACCTCCTGCTCGGCCAGCAGTGCACCGTGGCGGGCGTCGAACTCGGCGAAGTAGCCGTCGCCGCGGTCGGGAATCGACGCGGCGAAGTACGCGCGGTTCTCCCGCTCGAACTCCAGCAGGGCAGGACCGTGATCGGCGCGGAGAAGCTGGAGCTGGACCATGCCTCAAGGCTAAGCACCGGGGTGCTGTCGGCAGGCCCGGGGGTGGCATCCGATCCAGGGCACGGGACGCACCGCGTCGAGCTTGCCGCGCCCCTGCCGGGCTGCTCTGATGGGTGGCCGTGACGGCAGCGAGTGCGACCGAGACGGTCGAAGCGGTATTCAGGATCGAGTCCGCGCGGATCATCGCGGGGGTCGCCCGCATCGTGCGGGACGTGGGCATCGCGGAGGAGCTCGCGCAGGACGCGTTGGTTGCCGCACTGGAGCAGTGGCCCGCCTCAGGTGTTCCCGACAATCCGGGTGCCTGGCTCATGGCCACCGCCAAGCACCGCGCCATCGACCTGGTGCGCCGAAAGGAGGCGTACGCCCGCAAGCTGGCGGAGGTCGGGCGGGCGATCGAGGACTCCCCGCCGCCGGATCCGGCCCAGTTCGACGACCCCGACCGCATCGACGACGACCTGCTGCGGCTCATCTTCACCGCCTGCCATCCCGTGCTGTCCACCCCGGCCAGGATCGCACTCACGCTGCGGCTGCTCGGCGGACTGACCACGCAGGAGATCGCCCGGGCCTTCCTGGTCCCCGAACCCACCGTCGCCCAGCGCGTCGTCCGTGCCAAACGCTCGCTCGCCAAGGCCGGAGTGCCCTTCGAGGTGCCGTACGGGGCGGACCGGGACGCGCGGGTGTCCTCGGTCCTCGAAGTCATCTACCTCGTCTTCAACGAGGGGTATTCCGCGACGGCCGGCGACGATCTGGTGCGCCCGGCGCTGTGCGAGGACGCACTGCGACTGGCACGCGTCCTGGCCGCCCTGATGCCGAAGGAGCCCGAAGTCCACGGCCTGGCAGCCCTGTTGGAGTTCCAGGCTTCGCGCATCGCGGCCCGCACCGGGCCCGGCGGCCGGCCGGTGCTGCTCGCCGACCAGAACCGCGCCAAGTGGAACCGCCTGCTGATCCGGCGTGGTGTCGAGGCCCTGCACCGCGCAGGGGACGGTCCCTACTCCGTGCAGGCCGCCATCGCCGCGTGCCACGCGCACGCCGTCCGGTACGAGGACACCGACTGGGCGTCGATCGCCCTCCTGTACGGCCGGCTCATGACGATGACCCCGTCCCCCGTGATCGAGCTGAACCGGGCCGTCGCCGTCGCGATGGCCCAAGGCCCCGCGGCCGGACTGCTCCTGGTGGACGCCCTGGCGGACGAACCGGCCCTGCATGGCTACCACTTGCTGCCCAGCGTGCGGGGGGATCTCCTGGAACGCCTCGGCCGACGGGCCGAAGCCAAGGCGGAGTTCGAGCGAGCCGCCTCCCTGACCCACAACGCCCAGGAACGCGAACTGCTCCTGAAACGGGCCGAGTTGAACACATCGTAGGCAACAGACCTGCGCCAACGAGACCTGGACAACGGGCCTTGGCCCACGGAACTCGGGTGAAGGGTCTTGGCCTGTGGGTCTGGTCGACGAGCCCTGCTGAAAAGGGGTTTGGAGCCACCGCTGCTAGGCTCACCCGATCATGGTCATGGGTGGGGTAGTGAGAGACGCGATGGTCGCCGTACCCGGCGGCCGGGTGACGCTGTCGGACCGGCGGACCCAGCGCAGCTGGCAGGTGGACCTTCCGCCCTACCGGCTCGGGGCGTACCCGGTGACCCAGGCGCGCTACGCGGAGGTCACCGGCGCCCGGCCGAGCACCGCGCGGGGGGACCGGCTGCCCGTGGAGGGCGTCTCCTGGATGGACGCGGTCCAGTACTGCAACGCCCTCTCCCGGCAGCAGGGGTTGACCCCCGCCTATCGCGTGGCCGAGGGCGAGGGCGTCGAATGGGACGTGGAGGGCGACGGATACCGGCTGCCCAGCGAAGCCGAGTGGGAGCACGCGTGCCGGGCCGGCACGACGGCCGCGCGCTACGGTCCGCTCGACGCGATCGCCTGGCATCGCGGCAACTCCGCCGAGCGCCCGCACGAGGTGGGCGGCAGGCAGCCCAACGCCTGGGGGCTGCACGACATGCTCGGCAACGTGTGGGAATGGTGCTGGGACGTCTACGACGCCGAGGTCTACGGCAGCTACCGGGTGCTGCGCGGTGGCGGCTGGTTCGACGAGCCCTGGAGCTGCCGGGCCTCGGTGCGGCGCCGCAGCCACCCGACCTTCCGCATCGACGACGTGGGGTTCCGGGTCGCGCGCTCCGGCTGAACGACACGCCCAGACGGTGCGGTGCGGCGGTACTGGGGGGCGGCCGACGTGGGTAGGGTCGGAGCGGGACGGCGTCCGTGAGGGGGACCGGTTGAGCGACGAGAGCGATGGCTTCGATCCGGCTGTGCGGCGCATGATGTCGTCCAACGAGGCGAACTGGGACGCCCGCACCCCGGTCCACCTCGCCAGCCGCTTCTACGGAGTGGCCGACAAGAGCGCCGGCCCCGAGCGCTGGTTCGCCGACTACGAGTGGCGCGACCTCGGTGACCTCGCCGGGCGGGACGTCCTCCACCTCCAGTGCCACCTCGGCACCGAGACGATGGCGTTCGCCGCCCGTGGGGCCCGCACGGTGGGTCTCGACCTCTCCGGTGCGTCGGTCGCAGCGGCCCGTACGCTGGCCGCCGAAGCGGGCCTCGACGTCGCCTACGTCCAGGCCAACGTCTACGACGCCCGCCGGCACCTCCCGGGGCGGCAGTTCGACATCGTGTACACCGGCAAGGGCGCGCTCTGCTATCTCCCGGACCTGCCCCGCTGGGCCGAGACGGTCGCCACTCTCCTGCGCCCGGGCGGACGGCTCTACCTCGCCGAGTTCCACCCGCTGCTCAACTCCCTCGGCCCTTCGCCCGCTCCCGGTGCCGGGCCCGAACTGCTGCTGCGCAACGACTACTTGGGCGGCAAGGGGCCCGTGCGCCGCGACGCCACGTACACCTACACGGACGGTCCCGCCGTACAGGGCGCGACCGAATGCTACGAGTGGATGCACGGACTGGACGAGATCGTCGACGCCGTGCTCGGCGCCGGCCTGAGGCTCGGCCGGCTGCGGGAGAGCGACGAGCTCCCCTGGCCCCGCTGGCCGCAGATGGTCCCGACCCCGCAGGGCTGGTGGCGGCTGCCGGACAGCGAACCCCGGATCCCCTTGCTCTTCACGCTGACCGCCCACCGCTGAGTCCCGCGACGGCCCGCCTGGCCGGATCGCTCAACTCCCCTGCCGTCAGGTCGATTCGGAGCGGCGGTCGCGGGGGACACTGCCAGCAAGTGCATCTCCGCCGGGCGGTCGGCTCCTGTGCCGGCGCGGCGCGGGACGGCCAGTAGGCGGCCCCTGGCCCCAGCGCTCCAGACGTACACGGACCGCCGTGATGGGAACGGTCGAACCGTGCCGGGTGCGCGGAAACCCGGCGCGGAGTGGCGCCCTCCAGTGGGGCGCGGCGGGCACCGGCGAAGGGCGGCCTTCTGTGAGGAGAGGTCAGAGCCGATTAGCCCGCGGTGCCGCCGAAGCTCGCTCCGAGCGCACACTTCGCACCGGCACCGCATTCCGCGGGATCCTGACGTCCCTTCATGACGACGGCGTACTCGCCGGGTTGAGGGACGCCCGATTCAGTTCAGCAACTCGTCATGTGACACCACCACCGAGTTCCGCGCATCTTTCGCTCTTCGTGTGGTTCGTGCGCTTGAGTGGGGCATGTTGGCGATCCGGATTTCGGCGCCCTTCGTCCGGCGGCGTGTCGAGGGTTCGGCCATCTCGCCGTGTTGTATTCCTTGTGCCCGCAATCGGCGGATTCGTGTCACGCAGTTCTTCGGGCCGCCAGGTGGGGAGCCGGAACACCGCTCCCGGCATGGCCGCATAGCTTTCGAATGAGGGAGTCGAAATGTGGGGCGTGGGTCGACGGAGCTTCATGACCGTGGCGGGATCACTCGCGACGATGGCGGCGACCGGCACCTCGGCGCTGGCCAGCGGACACGCACGTGACGCCGAGACCGCCACCGAGTACGTGGACGTACAACTGCTCAGCATCACCGACCTGCACGGATACCTGGCGGGCCCGCCCGCGAGCGACGCCGTCATCACGGGCGCGGGCGGCGAACAGTTCACCGTCGGCGGTGTGCCCTACCTGGCCACCCACCTCAAGAACCTCCGGGCCGGCCGCACCAACACGCTGTTCTTCGGACAGGGCGATCTGTTCTCGGGCTGGGCGTGGCCGGCCGAGTCGCTGGCCGACGAACCCACCATCGAGGCGCTCAACCGGATGAAGCTCGACTTCTCGACCGCCGGGAACCACGAGTTCGACCGCACCCCCGGATTCCTGATCAACCACATGGAACACGGCAGACCGTACGCCGGAGCGGGCTGGACGAACAGTTTCCCCGACTCCACCGGACGGACCTTCCCCGGGGCGAACTTCCGTTACTACTCGGCCAACATGCTGTGGGGGAATACGGGAAAGACCGTTCTCCCGCCGATGAATGTCGAATGGGTGCAGGGGCCGAACGGGAAGCGCCTTCCGATCGGATTCATTCATCTGACGGTCACCGGCACCGATACCGGTTCCACGAGTTTCCAGACGGCACTGCGCATGACCGAGGAGCTGGCGACCGCGAACCGCTGTGCGGCACTGCTCAAGGCGCAGGGAGTCAACGCGATCGTGCTCAGCATGCACGACGGGGCGGTCGCCGGCAGCGACTTCAACAGCGGGAGCAACCCCTCGGGCCCGGCCTACGACCTGGCGCTCGCCGTCTCGTCCGACATCGACGCGATCGTCACCGGACACTGGCACTACGCGTTCAACATGATGGTCCCCGACCCCTCCGGCAAGCCGCGCCCGTTCGTCGAGGCGGGCTGCCACGCGCAGCTCATCAACGAGATCAACCTGCGCCTCGACCCGGTGACAGGCGAGGTCGTGCGGGAGCTGACCACCTCGACCAACCACCCCAACACCCATGATGTGACGCCCGACCCGGACCTCAAGGAGACGTCCGACTACTGGACCGGCTACGCCAACAACCGCGGCAACACCCGCATCGGCCGCCAGACGGCCTCGTTCACCCGGAGCCTGAACAGCTTCGGCGAGAGCACGATGGGCAACCTCACCGCCGACTGGGCGCTGTGGGCCGGGGGGCAGCCGCTGGACCCCTTCGACACGGGCAACATCCACCCGAACGTGCCCGCCCAGCTCGCCCTGATCGCGATCGCCCCCCGCCAGGGCTCCTGCATCATCAACGGCGACCTCACCATCGACGCGACCGTGCAGGGCGCCGTCTCCTACCGCAAGGCGTTCAACGCGGTGGGCTACGGAGACCCGATCGTCACGGCCACCGTCACCGGTCAGGTCATCCACGACACGCTCGAACAGCAGTGGAAGATGAAGGGGACCGTACTCACCTACGCCCCCCTCGCCGTGTCGCACAACGTGCGCTACACCTTCGACGCCGCCGGGGCGGTGGGCAACCGGGTGGCCCCGGCCGACGTCCTCATCGACGGCACCCCGCTCGACCCGAAGGCCTCGTACCGGATCGCCGTCACGGCCTACACACTGATCGGCGCGGACGACTACCCGGCGCTGCTCACCCACTCCCAGGCAGTTCGCCACACCCGGGACTTCGAGAGCTTCATCGCCTACGTCCAGAGCCAGGCCGTCCTCACCCCGGCCCCGCTCGGCCGGGTCGCCGCGCGCAACGGCGAGGCGCTGCGCGCGGACACGGGCCGGCTGCTGCCGGTGCCCCGGACGCGCAGCGCCGACGCCGGACCCCGGGTCGCCTCGGCCGGCACGGACGGCGGCGAGGGCCGCTGCTGACCTGCGCGCTGCCTCCTCCCCCGTACGCCGGTCGTGCGGGGGAGTGCCGGCGACTCACCCCTCCGGAGATCGCGCGGCGGTTCCCGGCGCGTAGGGTCGTCGCGGTGGTGTGGCAAGGGGCCCACCACCGCGATCGCCCGTTGCCCGGAGGCCGAACCTGAGTACCGTCACCGCCGAGATCGTGTCGGCCGTCCTCCTGATCGGCGTGCTCGCCTTCGCCGTGGTGCGCCCCCGCAACTGGCCGGAAGCCGTGGCCGCGCTTCCGGCGGCCGCGCTCGTGGTCGGGCTCGGCGCGGTCTCGCCCACCGAGGCCTGGCAGCAGACCCGCGATCTGCTGCCGGTGGTCGGATTCCTCGCCGCCGTCCTCGTACTGGCCCAACTCTGCGACGACGACGGGCTGTTCGCGGCCACCGGTGACTTCGTGGCCCGGGTCTGCGGCAGCAGCGCCCAGCGCCTGCTCGGCGGGATCTTCGCCGTCGCCGCCGTCATCACCGCCGTGCTCAGCCTGGACGCGACCGTCGTGCTGCTCACCCCCGTGGTGTTCGCGACGGCCGCCCGCGCCGGGGTCCGGGCCCGCCCGCATGTGTACGCGACCGCGCACCTGGCGAACTCGGCCTCCCTGCTGCTGCCCGTCTCCAACCTCACCAACCTGCTCGCCCTCGCGGCCAGCGGGCTCACCTTCACCCGGTTCGCGGCACTGATGGCCCTGCCGTGGCTCGCGGCCATCGCCGTGGAGTACGGGATCTTCCGGGTCTTCTTCCGCAGCGATCTGGCCGCCCGGCCGAGCGGCGGGCGGGCGCGGGACAGCACCCCGATGCCCGTGTTCACACTGGTGGTCCTCGCGCTGACGCTCGCCGGGTTCGTGGTCACCTCGTTCGCGGGCCTGAGCCCGGCCTGGGCCGCGCTCGCCGGCGCGCTCGTCCTCGCCGTACGCGGCCTGGTCCGGCGCCGCACCACACCCCGCGCACTCGTCGGCTCGGCCGGCATTCCGTTCTGCCTTTTCGTGCTCGGCCTCGGCATCGTCGTCAAGGCCGTCGTGGACAACGGTCTCGGCACCGCCATCGGGCATCTGCTGCCCGACGGCGACTCCCTGCCCGCCCTGCTCGCCGTCGTCGCCGTCGCCGCGGTCCTGTCGAACCTCATCAACAACCTGCCCGCCGTGCTCGCCCTGCTCCCCGTCGCCGCGCCGGGCGGTCCGGGGCCGGTCCTGGCCGTGCTCATCGGCGTCAACCTCGGACCGAACCTCACCTACGTCGGCTCGCTCGCCACCCTGCTGTGGCGGCGCATCCTGCACGAGCACGACGACGCGCCGGAACTCGGGCACTTCACCCGCCTCGGCCTGCTCACGGTTCCCGCCACACTGGTCGCGTCGACCGCCGCGCTGTGGGCGGCGCTGCACACGATCGGAGGCTGACCGCATTCCATGAGCGCCATCATCTGGATCACCGAGGGCACCTGGCCCGCCTGCGTGGACGCCGCCCGCGAGCACACCGCCGCGGACGACGACCTCGTACTCCTGCACGTGACCGACGACACCGTGGCCGAGGCCGCGCACGGAGCCTTCGCCGGACTCCTCGGACGAGGCCACCGCGAACGCGACCCCGGCACCCGCCTCGAAGACCTCTCCCGGGCCGCCGTCGACGACCTCTTCGCCGACGCCGAGCAGCGCCTGGGCCGCCCGGCCCGCCGCCTGGAGATGACCGGCCGCGCCGAACAGCGGGTCGTCCGCGCGGCGGAAGGAGCCGACCTCCTGGTCTGCGCCCGCGACGGCGACCGCGGCCACCTCGGGCCCCGCAGCCTCGGCCCGGCCACCCGGTTCGTCGTGGACCACGCGCCCTGCCCGATCCTGCTGGTCTGGCCCGACACGGCCCCGGGTCTCGGCTCGCTGCCGCCGCCACCGCCCGAGCACCCGCGGCCCTGAGCGGAAACTTGATCCCGGCCCGGCCGGAGGCCGAAACCCGGCGCTAGCCTGGGGAAAGAGGAGAGGTATGCCCGAGCGAAGCAACGAGGTCGGGGCAGCCGTCGAGCCCACCGACCCCGACATCGACCTGGCCGTGCCGGCCCAGCGCCGCGATGTCGCGCGCGGCCTCGGCCCGGTCGTCGCGGTGGTGGCGCTCGGCGGGGCGATCGGCGCCTGTGCCCGTTATGGGGCCTCGCTCCTGTGGACCACCCCGGCCGGGTCCTTGCCGTGGACGACGCTGCTGGTGAACGCCTCGGGCTGCGCCGTCATCGGGGTCCTCATGGTGGTGATCACCGAGGTGCTGCCTGCACACCGGCTGGTGCGCCCCTTCTTCGGCACCGGTGTCCTCGGCGGGTTCACGACCTTCTCGACGTACGCCGTCGACATCCAGAAGCTCCTGTCGGCCGGACGGCCCCTCACCGCCTGCGCCTATCTGGCCCTGACGCTGTTCGCGGCGCTCGCGGCGGTGGCGAGCGCGGTGCGGCTGACCCGGCGCGTCCTCGTACGGAGGCAGCGATGACCAGACAGCCCGGACGAGCCCTGCGGATGACCGTCCTCATCGGCGAGAGCGACCTGTGGCACCGCAGGCCCGTCTACACCGAGATCGTGCACCGGGCCCACGCGGCCGGGCTCGCCGGAGCCAGCGTGTTCCGTGGCATCGAGGGCTTCGGCGCCTCCTCGCTGGTGCACACCCAGCGCCTCCTCTCGCTCGGCGAGGACATGCCCGTGGCGGTCGTCATCGTGGACGACGAGGAACGCGTACGTGCCTTCCTGCCCCAGCTCGACGAGCTGGTCACCGAAGGCCTGGTGATGCTCGACGACTGCGAGGTCGTCCGGTACGCCGGACGGGAGGCCGCCAAGTGAGCTGGATCTACGTGGTGCTGGGGGCGGCGATCGGCGCGCCCCTGCGCTTCCTCACCGACCTGACCGTGCAGAAGCGGCACGACAGCGTCTTCCCCTGGGGCACCTTCACCGTCAACGTCGTCGGCTGTCTGATCCTGGGCACGCTCACCGGCGCGGTCACCGCGGGCGCCGCCTCCTCATCCGTGCAGCTGTTCCTCGGCACGGGGCTCTGCGGGGCGCTGACCACGTATTCGACCTTCTCGTACGAGACGCTCCGGCTCGCCGAGGACGGGGCGAGGTTCTACGCGGCGGCCAACGTCGTGGTGAGCGTGGTGGCCGGGCTCGGTGCGGTCTTCGCCGGGGTGGGGCTCGCCGGGGCGCTCTGGGGCTGAGGCCCGGCACGGCGGACGAGCCGTCGACCGACCCGTTCCGCATCCGTGACGAGGCAGGCCACGGACACGCGCAACCATTCCGTATCTTCTGGCGTCTACACGCCTGTAGTCGTTAAGGTTCCGCTCGCCGGGCCGTCACCCAGAGGGCCACCGCACGCCCCGCCCCGTTCGATCCACCGGAGAACCGCATCCCATGACCAGCCCCACCCCCACGCCCCAGGCCCTGGACGGCGCGTCCATCGACGGCGGCCTGTACGGCGACATCACGGACTTCGCCCGCCACACGCACTGGCTGAACGGGCCCGTGTTCGCCTACACCAGCTACGGCGTCGCCCTGTTCGCGGTACTCATGCTGGCCGGGTGGTGGATCGCCCGGCGCGAGGACGCCTCCGTGATGGCCGCGGCCCTGTCCGCGCCGATCGCGGTGGTCCTGGCGTACGTCGTGAACGACGCGGTCAAGTCGGTGTTCACGGAACCGCGGCCGTGCCGCGCCCTGCCGCACGACTTCCTGATCGAGAAGTGCCCGCCCGTGAACGACTACGCCTTCCCCAGCAACCACACCACGGTGGCCGCGGCCGCGGCCGTGGCGCTGTTCCTCGTCGACCGGCGCCTCGGCGCGATCGCCGCCCTCGCCGCACTCCTGATGGCCGCGTCCCGGGTCTACGTCGGCGCGCACTACCCGCACGACGTACTGGTCGCCCTCGTGGTCGGCGGGGTCGTCGCCCTCGCGGTGACGTGGTCCGCGCGGCGGTACGCGGCCCCGCTCGTCTCCCGGCTGCGCGGCGGCGCCCTCAAGCCCCTGCTCGCCTGAGCCGCACGGGAGCCGGCGGGGTTTGTCTCGTACGCGCGGGCGTGGGCCGGTGTCCAGGGCGCCTCGGAACACCTAGGGTCGGCGGCATGCTGCGAATCGTCGATGAACTCGCCGGCCCCGGCCCCCTGCGCATCTGCGCCCACGCTCCGGCCGACGGCGACCCCGGCACCGCGCTGCGGGTGCTGCTGATCGCGGATGTACTGGCGCGCGTCGTCGAGCAGCGCGGCCGGGCGGCGCTCATCGGCTGGACCGGCCCCGAACAGCAGGTGGCCGCCGCCGGAATCCGGCCGCCCGACGCCGAGGGGGACCCGGAAAGCATCGCCGAGGCGCTCGGCGGCCCGCCCGGTGTCCAGCTCAGCAGCGCAACCTACGAAGGGGCCGGCGTCGCCGGGCTCCAGATCGGTGCGGCCACGCTGCCCCCGCTCGACGGCCTCGACCTGCTGGCCGTACGCCTGCTGCTGCTCAGCCGGCCCTACGAGGAACCGGTCTCGGTGACGGCCGAACAGGTCGACGAGGCGGCGCGTGCGATGGCCCGCTGGCGGCGGGCCATCGCGGACTGGGCAACGCACCCCTCGAAGCCGATCCCCGCCGACCTCAAGAGCACGGCCCGTACCGCCCTGGACAACCGGCTCGACACCGCGGCCGTACTGCGTCTCCTGCACGATCTGGCGACGTCCGACGAGGTACCGCCGGGCGCCAAGTTCGAGACCATGTCGCATCTGGACCGCGTGCTCGGCCTCGAACTCGTCCGCGAGGTCGGCACGGTGTGAACCCGGCGGCCGGGCCGACCCGCCAACCAGCCGTCTGAGCACGGTAGTTGGCGGGGATCAGTCCTCGAAACCGCCTTCGCGCAGGGCCCTGTCGATGCGGTCGCGGTGGGCCTCCTCCCACGCGTCGAGGGATTCGGCGGCCTCCTTGGCCAGCTTCCGCCGGGCCTCGACGAGCACCTGCTCCGCCCGGGCGCGCGGGGTGACCACGACGCCCTCCTCGTCCGCCACCACCACATCGCCCGCGTGCACGCGTACGCCGCCGCAGCGCACCGGCTCGTTGAGCGGGGCCACCGCCTTCTTGGCGCCGGGGACGGGGACGACGCCCCGGGCGAAGACGGGGAAGCCGGCCGCGCGCACCTCGGCGAGGTCCCGGATCACCCCGTCGACCACGAAGGCGGCGATGCCCCGGCGCTGGGCCACTGCGCACACGTTGCCACCGGCGAGGGCGTAGTCCAGATCGCCCGACTCCACCACGACGACCGAACCGGGCTCGGCCCGGTAAATGGCCGCGTGCAGCATGAGATTGTCACCGGCGGGACAGCGGACGGTGAATGCGGGCCCGGCCGCACGAGGCGTCGGGGCCCACAGCGGGCGAATTCCGATATCCATGACCTGTCGGCGTCCCACGACGTCGGCGAGCGTCGTCGGGGGAATGTCCTTGAATTCGCTGAAGTCGTTCATTCTCTTCCTGACGGTCGGTAGTTGACGCGTGCTTATTCTTTTTCTCACCGGCCGCCGGTCGGCCGGTGCGGGTTTGACGGTACGTGACGGGGCTTGCGCGTCCCGCGAGTTGAACGGCATGGGCGGTGCCCGATGTCGTGACGGGCGCTGGGATCCGAGCGGACGGCCGCGCACGGTTCGGAGAAGAGCGCATTGATCACTGCTTCGCCTCTCTGCCGGCTCCCGCTGCCGGACCCGTGTCCCATGCCGTGGGGGAGGGGCCAGGGATCATGATCCCCGACAAGGGCCACGAGGGCGTGTGTGCTGCCGCACACAGGGGGCGGGGCCACCTTCTGCGTCCGCAATGTCCTATATAGAAGGTAATGCGTGTCGGGTTTCGTGTCGCGAGAATGTCCAAATTGGGGCTAATGGGTAGGACTCGCCTCGTTTATCGCCGGCCTCTGCGGTTGCGCCACCGGCGAGTGAATTGGGTCACGTGGGGCCCGTCGGGTCCGCGGGGTCCGTGCCGGGCATTTCGGTTCGGTTGAAAGCGAGTTGAGGGTGCCCGGCGGACCGCCCGGCTCGGGAGAATTCGAGTTGATCTATATCCGCGATCATCACTCGCGAATTCCCGCCTTGTTTCCGTCGGGGCTATTCGTCTACGTTCACCGTCAATCCGGAAGGAACGCCGAATCCTGCCGCCGTCCGGAGCCGCCCAGACACGTACGGCAGGAGCGGGGGACCCAGGTAAGCCGCCGATCCGGATTCCGGACCGGCTGGGGTGAAGTCGCGTGCATCGCGACCGGACAGCTCCCGTCCGAACCCGACAGCTCACCTCGTAGGCGACGGAGAGGAAATACACCATGCCTGCAAAGGGCAAGCACCGCCGTCCCAAGTCCCGCTCGTTCGCCCGGGGCCTCGCCGTCGCGAGCACCGGCGGCGCAGTCCTGGCCATGCCGGTGATCGGCGCGACCACGGCCTCCGCGGCCCCCGCGGCGGTCCACTCCGCCGTGGCCAAGCCGGTGGCGGCGGTGAAGGCGGCGCCCACGAGCTACGCCGTCGTCGACGGGGACTCGCTGGCCAAGATCGCCGACGCGCTCCATGTGAGCGGTGGCTGGAAGCAGCTCTACCAGGACAACCAGAGCGTCATCGGCGGCAACCCCGCGCTGATCCGCCCCGGCATGAAGCTCACCCTCGGCGCCCCCGCGGCGACCACCGCCCGCGACGCGTCCGCCGCCCGCGCGGACCGCTCGGCCCGGACGACCGACCTCACCGCGACCGCCACCGTAGCCAGCACCACCACGTACGCGAACAACCTGGACGGCTGGATCAGGCAGTCGCTGGCCATCATGGCCCAGCACGGCATCCCGGGCAGCTACGACGGCATCTACCGCAATGTGATGCGGGAGTCCTCCGGCAACCCGATGGCCATCAACAACTGGGACTCCAACGCCGTGGCCGGAACCCCCTCCAAGGGACTTCTCCAGGTCATCCAGCCCACCTTCGCCGCCTTCCACGTGCCGGGCACCTCCACGGACCTGTACGACCCGATCGCCAACATCACCGCGGCCTGCAACTACGCCGCCAAGACCTACGGCTCGATCGACAACGTCTTCGGGGCCTACTGACGGTCCTCGCGGCCGGGTGCTCCCGCGGTGACGGGAGCGCCCGGCCGTGCCGCACCTCACGCGGCCCCCAGCGCGCGCCCGGCCCTGTCATCGGCCGGGCGCCGCGCCGTTCCGGGCCAGGACGGCCCTGGAGGAGTGTCCGAACAGGGAGCGGCGCAAATTTCGTTCACCCTCCAGGGTGAACAAATCCAAGGCTGGACGTTTCTGCACACGCGTCAGTTCCTAGGGTGCTAGTGCGTCACCCCGGACCACGGTGACTGTCCGACTACCGAGCACTCCCGCACCGCGGGGGTCAGTTCTGGACCGGGAGCTGCCATGGGTTCCACCGTTCGGCCATCCGTCTCGGCGCCCGTCCCCCTTCCGCCGGGGCTGCTGCCGGACCGGTGCCGCCACGCCCGCACGTATCTGATGCGCGGCTTCACCGTCGTCGAGGTGCACGGCACCGTCGACCTGGTGACCGCGCCCGATGTACAGCTCCATCTGGACGCGGCCACCCAGCCGGCCGGCGCCCGGGTGATCGTGGACCTGCGTCCCGTGGACTTCTTCGACTGTGCCGTCCTCACCCAGCTCTGCCGGGCCCGCCGCAGGATCCGGGAGCGTGCGGGGCACCTCGGCCTGGTGTGCGTACGGCCGTGGCATCTGCGCGTCCTCGCGGCGGCCCGCCTCGATACCGTCCTGCGGCCCGCCGAATCCGTCGAAGAGGCCGCCGTCGCCGCCCTCGCCCGGTCCGGCCCGGACGTCAACCGGCGCTGAACCGGGCATGGTTGGCGTGATTGCCCTCACCGCTGCCCTTTCGTCCCTTCACCCCTGCCGCCGTGGCTGATATGCACGTACAGCCCGGCATCACGCTTCACCACCGAAGGGGTTCACGTGCACGCGCAGGACAGGCAGCAGGGCCGAGCTGTCACGCCCGGCGGACCCGTTTCGCGGGCCGGCGACCGGCGTGGGAGCGAGCGCGGGGGACCGGCGGCAGGCGGCAGAGGCTTCGGCGCGGCCCAGTTGCTCGCGCTCCAGCGGTCCGCGGGGAACGCCGCGGTGGCCGGCCTGATGGCCGAGGGCGAGGCGACCGTACAGCGCTCGGCCGTGCACGAGGTGCTGCGCGGATCCGGGCAGCCGCTGGACTCCGAGGTGCGGGCCGACATGGAGTCCAGGCTCGGTGCCGACTTCGGCGACGTGCGCCTGCACAGCGATGCCGCGGCCCAGCGCTCCGCCGCCGAGATCGGCGCCCGCGCCTACACATCCGGAAGCCACATCGTGGTCGGGCAGGGCGGCGCCGACCGCCACACCCTGGCCCATGAACTCACCCACGTCATCCAGCAGCGCCGGGGACCCGTCGCCGGCACCGACACCGGTGACGGGCTGCGCGTGTCCGACCCCTCGGACTCGTTCGAGAGGGCCGCCGAGGCCAACGCCACCCGCGCGCTCTCGCGGCCCGCGCCCGAAACGGGCGCAGACCCCGAGCCCGTCCAGCGCGACTGCGGAACGGCGGGCCACGCGCACCCGGAGGGCGCCCCGGTCGTGCAGCGGGCCGTCGGGTTCGAGTTCGAGGCACAGTGGAACGTCCGCCGGGTCGCCGACCCCGTCGCGGCGAAGGCCGTTCAGGAGCAACGGGCCGTGGAGCGTGAGCGGTTGCTCGACGCCAAGCTCCTGGACCGGGTCCTCAATCCGCACAGCCCCTACGCGAAGGAGCTGAGCGCTTCGGAGCGGAGTGAGCCGCAGGACGCGCTCAGGGCCCGCTGGTTCGACGGCGAGTTCCTCACCGAGGAGGGCGAACTCCGTCTGAAGAAAACGCAGTTGGGGCCGGACGGTGCGCAGCGCGCGGCGGCCGAGATGAGCCTGATGATCTCCAGCGAGATCTCCGAGGTCCCCCTGGTGGGCGAGAACCTCGGCAAGGGCCGCGGGCCCGACGGAGTGGTGGTGAAGGGCGACAAGTTCGACCTCACCGCGGACGCGAGTCCCTCGGGCGGTTCGAACCTGGAGTGGGTGACCGACCCGCTGAACAACGTCGCCGAGGTCGGCGGCGTCCTCGACCGCATCTCGCGGATGGCGGGCTACCTCAACGGCCGCCGGCGGGACGCGTACATCCCGTCCGAGGACGTCACCGCGGGAGGCGGCACGCCCGAACGGCAGCTGCGCATCTACCCGTTCGGCGGCGCGCTCAAGTTCGCCCCGCAGACCACCGCCGGAGTACGTCTGGACCGCCTGCCGGATCTGATCGGCTATCTCTCCGACACCCAGGAGCCCGAGGAGAAGTCCATCGGCGGTGCCGTGCGCGGGGTGTACGGAAAGCTCACCCACACCAAGGAGCGGCGTGCGCAGGCGCAGCGCGACCTCTTCGGCGGTGGCCTCGGCACGCTCCCCGCGGCCAAGGCCGGTGCGGAGCGTGCCGTGGGGGAGTTCGGGGACGCGGCTCCCGAGGGGATCTCCCTGTCGAAGGCCGACATCGGCGGTCTCACCGGCCTGGTCATGCACCTCGCCTCCTACGTGCTCGCAGGGGAGGAGCTACAGGCGGGTGCCAACGCCAAGTCCATCGCGGGCGGTCTCATGGCCCGCACCGACTTCGGGCGCCACTTCGGGCTCCTCGCGGAAGGGGTCCGGGAGTACTTCACCGCCCGTCCCGACGACTTCGTCGCCCTGGTCCTGTCGGCCGCCAACCGCGAGGGCACCGGCGGCACCAAGCTCTTCGGGGCCCCCGTGGAGCGGGGCCTGGCGAACGACCGCACCCAGACCGACATCGCCCTGACCCGGTCCCAGTGGCTGCGCGCGATCCCCCAGGGCCACGACCTCCTGAAGAACACGCAGCACCTGACGGCCGAGGAGCGGACCATGGTCGACGACGAGCCGGGTGCCCAGGCGGTCCACAAGTCGCTCGGTGCGCTGGGTGACCAGGACAACCGCACCACCGTCAAGAGCGGCGAGCTGAACCTCATGGTCGCGGAGCTGCGCCGGATGCGGGACGGCGTTCCGGCGGAGGGGCTGAAGCCGCTCGCGCTGGCCGCCTTCACACTCATCGAGCAGCTGAACGAGGGCAAGAAGCTGAAATACGCGAAGCGGGCCTGAGGTCGCCGGAAGGCCGGCGGCAGCCCGATCCGTGCCGCGCGCCACGGCCATCGGTGCCGCGCTCGACGGCCATCGGTGCGGCGCTCGACGGCCCCCGGACCGTGAGCCGCCGGCTGGGAGCGGACCGCCGCTTACCAGGCCGTCAACTCAACTGGTGGCCAAGGCGGTTGAGGCGTCGACTCAGCTCGTCGACATGGGGGATGGTGGCGATGGCCGGTGGCAGCGCGTCCGGCCGGGGCCCCGGCCGGACGAGCACCGCGGACATGCCGTACGCGTGGGGCCCGAGGGCGTCGGTCTCCGCGTTGTCCCCCACGAACAGGATGTCCTCGGCGGGGCACCCCGCGACCCGTGCCACCTCGGCATAGAAACGCCGGTCGGGCTTGCGGATGCCGAGCGTGCTGGAGAGCACCAGGGCGTCGAAGCAGTGCGCGATACCGGCATCCCGCAAGGTGCCTCGGCGCACCGGTTCGGGCCGGTCCGTGTTGGCGGCCAGCACGAGGGACAGTCCGCTCGCACGCAGCTCCCGCACCGCGACGGCCGCTCGCGGATCCACCTCGGCGTCGGGCAGCGCCGTGAACACCACCTCGGTGGCCAGCCGCAGATCGGGCACGACGGCTCCGCAGTCCTTGGCGGCCCGGCCGAGGCGGACGGGGAAAGGGGCGCGGACGCCCTGGAGCCGGGCGGCTTCCCTCGGCCGATCGGTGACGGCGTCGAAACGCGCCGGAAAATCCTCCGGGATCGCCGCACCCGGCAGGCCCCGGAGCACGTCCGCGACGAACCGGCCATTCGGAGCCGGGCCGTGGCCCGCCAGGGTGCCGACGAAATCGAGCGCGAGTACGCGCGTCCGCGCCATGGGGGCCGCCCCTTTCCCGGGATCGGCCTCACTTTACTGAGCGGCCGCACGAAATTCGTCCGGGATTGCGCGCGCCGGTCCTGCGACCACCGGATTCGCCGCACGCACCATGGAGAATCCGACGGTTGCTCAGAAGGGAGCTCAGTGTCCCGGAACGGCTGCTCTTCTCCCGTTCGGGGCGAGCGGAATGGGGATCGTACGGGATTCGGAAGTGCGGGAACGGGTGCCCTTCAGCGGTTTCTGATCGGCATTCACATTCAAGGACACGCCCTGGCCGCCGCCGAAGGTGCCGCTCGCGAAGGCGTGCACCCCGTCCGCCATGACCTCGTATCCCGGGGTGTCGATGATCTGGTGGTCCCGGCAGTCCCGGAACACCTGCTCGACGGGAACGAACCAGAGCCAGTGGCGGTCCCCGTCCTGATTGAGGTCGACCTTCTCGTTGAACCAGATCGCGACGTTTCCCCGAAGGGTGACGGTGGCCGTCCAGTCGATGTCGTATTTCTGGGTGCCGACCACCAGCGTCGCCTCCACCACCGACTGGGGAGGAATGCGCAGCGGCAGGTCGACGCTCCAGTTCTGCGTCTCCTTGTGCGTGTACTCCTGGGTCGACGACAGACTCGCCTCGATGGACGTGGTCTCGCTGACCTTGGCGACCGCCGGGATCTCGGCCGACACCTCCACCGTCACGCCGATCTTCAGCGACTCCGTGACCGAGATCCGCAGATCCTGCTCGGTGGTCTTGCTCTGTTTGTAGGTGACGGTCTGTTCCACCGCTGTTCCGTTGCGGTAATTCGTGGCCACCGAACTGACCTGGCCCGGAACGGGGGAGGGGGAATTCGCGTCGTAAATGATGTCCTGGTACTTCGCCGCCACCTGGTGACGGTGGTAGTCGCTGAGAAAGCTCTGCTTCCCGTAGTCGGTGGACGCGGTGAAGCGGCAGCCGTTCGAGGCGGGAAAGCGTTGGCGGGCCATCCAGTTGCCCCACGCGTCCGTTATCTCCTGAAGCGGCCGGGCCGATGTTTTCGAGCCACCTTTCCGAGGTGCGGCATGTGCCGCCGAGCCGAGGGACAGGGGAATGGCCGAGGCGAGGGTGGCGACGGGTGCGACAGCGAGCAGACGTCGTCTGGATACATGACTCATCGGCGGAGGGGCCTTTCGTTCCATCTTGTACGAAACGGTCAACTTCCTTGACAGGCCATGCAATCCACCGGCGGACCCGCAGTATAGGGACTTTGGTCCCGACCCCCGGATCAATGAATGATGGGACGCGGAAGTGAACGACGAGAGGGAACGGAACATGCGCAAGAGGTACGCGATCCGGTGGCCGGTGCTCGCCGCGGCCACGGCGTTGGGCGTGGCCCTGGGGGTGCTGCCTGCGACGGCCGCGGTCCCGTCGGACGGGCGGGGCGAGCACGGCGGCCAACAAGCTTCAGTAGAGGCGTACTTGGGGCGCACCGCGCACTCGCCGGGCGAACTCAGGGAGTTCCTGGCGGACTTGCCCAAAGGCGGCGATCTGCACCACCATCTGTCCGGCGCGGTGCGCGCCGAGTCGCTGATCGGGTATGCGGCGAAGGACGGCAAGTGCATCGACACCGCGACCTACGTCGTCACGTCCGCCACCGCCCCCTGCGCGGCCGGACAGCGCCCGGCGCGTGACGCGCTGGCGTCCGGGCCGTTCCGGCGCGGCGTCATCGAGGCATGGTCGATGCAGGGTTTCGTCCTGCCGCCCGACGGCGATCCCCAGCCCGGCCACGACCACTTCTTCGACACGTTCGGGAAGTTCCAGGAGGCCGCCACCGGTCACGACGCGGACATGCTGGCCGAGGCGGCCCGCGCTTCCGCGAAGGAGCACAGCGCCTATCTGGAGACCTTGATCACCCCCGGGGCCGGCCCGCTGAACCAGCTCGTCGACCGCATCCTGCCGAAGGACCCCGGCCCGGCCGATCTCGCCGCCTTCCACGCCACGCTGACCGCGAACCCGCGGTTCCAGGCGCTCGTCCGGCAGGTGGCCGACGACACCGACCGCAGCGTCCGCGACGCCCGCGGAGTCCTGGGCTGTGACGCCCCTGGCGCTCCCGAGGCCTGCCGGGTCGCGATCCGCTTCGACTACCAGGTGCTGCGGGCCCAGGACCCGCGCTACGTCTTCGCCCAGCAGACCCTCGGCTTCGAGCTCGTACGCCACCACCTCGGCGGGGTCGTCGGAGTGAACATGGTGCAGCCGGAGGACGCGCCCATCGCGCTGCGCGACTACACCCTGCACATGAGGATGGTCCGCTACCTCAAGTCGGTTTCCCCCGAGGTGCGGGTGAGTCTGCACGCGGGCGAACTCGTCGCGGGCCTCAACGGCGTCGGCGGACGCGATCTGACCTTCCACATCAACGAGGCCGTCGACGTGGCCGGCGCCGACCGGATCGGTCATGGCGTCGACCTCGCCGAGGAGAAGGACCCGGAGGCCCTGGCCGCGCGGATGCGCCGGCAGCACGTCCTCGTCGAGGCGCCCCTCGTCAGCAACGCCCAGATCCTGCGCGTCAGCGGCGACCGCCACCCGCTGCGCACCTACCTCGACGCGGGCGTCCCGGTCGCGCTGGCCACCGACGACCCGGGCGTCAGCCGCAGCGACCTCACCGCCGTCTTCCAACAGGCCGTCACCGACCAGGGGTTGACCGTCGCCCAGCTGCGCACCCTGGTGCGGGCCTCCCTCGACCACGCCTTCATCGAGGGCCGCGACCTGTGGCAGGAGCAGGACCGCTACGACGCCTTCGCGAAGCCCTGCGCCCACGACACCCCCGACTCGCACCGGCTGCCCAGTGCCGCCTGCCGCGGCTTCCTCAAGGCCAGCGCCAAGGCGACGGTCCAGTGGAAACTGGAGGCGGACTGGCGGGACTTCGAGAACCGCTACGCCCACCGCTGAGCCGTGCGGGGGCGGGCCCGTCCCGGCGGCGAGGTGCGCCCACCGCTGAGCGACACCGGGCCGGTCCCGCTCCGGCGCCCCGGATCAGCGCAAGGTGACCGTGAGCAGCGAGTACTGAATGACCGTCAGGTCCACGCTCGCCGTCGTGCCGTTCACCTTCCACCCCACCGGCACCGGGGCGGGCGAGACACCGTCCGGTGAACTCACCGCGGCGGCCGTCACCTGCTTGCCCGCCGGGATCGTCAGCGAGACCGTGCAGGCGGCCGGGGTCGTGGTGAAGGGGCCGGGACTCTCGCCGAACTGGGTGAAGTTGACGAGCTGCACCACGGTGTCGTCGCCGTACCGGCTCAGCTCCAGATGGATCCGCCGGTCGCCGGCCAGCGACACGGCCGGCGGCGCGGCGGTGCGTACGGGGTCGAGCAGCCGGTCGGCGCTCGGCGCGTCCGTGTGCGCCAGATAGGAGAGCCCGAGCAGGTCCTTGAAGTACCAGCAGGTGCCGGCCCCGTAGGTGTGCCGGCTGGTGGCCGGCAGCGGGTCGGCCCGGTGGAAGCCGAGCACATCGGCCAGCGCGTACTCGGCCCGCGCCGCGCCGAACGCGTCGAGGGCCGTGGGCGCAGGGCCCGTCACGACGACCGTGCCGCCGGCCTTCACGAAGGCGCGCAGCACCTCGGCCTCCGGGTCCGCGACCGCCTGGAGGTTGGGCAGGTATAGGACGCGGTAGCCGGACAGGTCGGCGGCGTCCAGGCCGGGACTCGGCACGGTGTCGAACGGGATGTGCGCGTACACCAGGGCCTTGATCGTGCCGCGGAACTCGCCGAGCCACTTCTGCTGGGTGCAGCTCTCCTCGGAGCTCTCGAAGCTCCACCAGTCGCTGACGCCGGCCGGCGGCTTGGTGTTCACGTACATGCCGCTGCCCGGCACCGGGCTCACGAAGTCGCGGCTGCCCGAGGAGTGGTACACGCCGACCGCCGCCCCGGGGACGGCGTCGAACAAGCGCTCCTGATGCGCCGCGACGAACCCGAACATGCGGGTCCGCATCGCGGTGTCGGTGCTCTGGTCCTTGAACGGGCTCTTCACCTCGTACGGGTTGCAGCCCGCCGCGAGCAACTCGGCCATCACCAGGGAGGCGTCGTCGGCCTTCCAGCCGTAGGAAAAGGCCCAGGCCGGTTTCGTGCCGCTGGCGGCCCGCGCGTACTTGTACATCGAGATCAGGCAGGTCCAGTCGCTCGCCGTGGCGTGCCGCATGCCGTCGTAGTTGCCGAGGATGTCCACCTCCCAGACCTGGCTGACGCCTTCGGCGCGGCGCAGCTGCGCGCCGTCCAGGCCGATGAGGGACGCGTACTGGTAGTCCATGGTCACGGTCTCGACGAAGGTGACCAGGTCCGGGTTGACGGAGCGGCCGGCGGCGGCGATGTCGAGCTGGAAGGCCGACAGGTTGCGGTGGCGCCACTCGACGTAGCGTCGGAAGCCGGGGTTCGCGAAGTCCGCGGTGCGGGGGAGTTCCAGGCCGGTGTCGGAGCGGAACGCGTCGGCCGCCCACGTGGAGGCGTCGCACCAGCTCAGCGCCCCGTCGAAGTAGATGGGCACATCCGGCCAGATCGCGTCGACGCCCGTCGCGGCAAGCCCGCGCACACGCCCCAAGTAGTAATTGCGCCAGGGGGAGTTGGGGCTGAGCCAGCAGCTCTCGTCACCGGGATCCACCCAGACGACGAGGCTGCCGTAGAACACGTTGGGCTGCCCGTCGAGTCCGCGCTGCACCCAGTCCTTGCCGCCGCCGTTCTTGTAGAACGACGGCCCCTTCTCGCCGCCCGGGCTGATGAGTTCGAGCGAGGGGTAGTACATGACCACCCGCAGGCCCGCGGCGTGGGCCAGCGCGACGAAGCTCTTCACCTTCGCCATGTGCGCGGCGAACTCCTGGTCGGTCAGCCAGTTCGACAGGACGGTGTCGAGCTCGATCACGCTCACGTTCTGCGCCTTGAGCCGGTTGATGACCGGCAGCATGTCGCGCTGGGGATCGGCGTCGTCGTCGAAGGTGCCGTCCGCGAGCCGGGCGTACCGGGCCCAGTCGGGGAAGGAGACCCCGGCCACGTTCCGGGCCTCCGGTGCCGCGGCCCAGGCGGGGCGGGGACCGCCGCCGGGCAGGAACGGCAGCAGCTGTGACGCTGCCGCGAGCCCCCCGGCGCCGAGCCCCGTCCGTAACACGCTGCGCCGGGTCAGTCTTCGTCTGGATTCCATGGCCCGTGACTCCCTACGACCACGCCGGTACGGTTCCGGCTCGGGCGAGGCATCCTGTCGCCGTACGCGGGGATCGGCCAGAGCGCCCTTTCGGCCAGCCGGGCCGGGGAGCGGCCGGCCGTGTCACGAGACCACGTCGGCCGGACACAGCCGCTGGGGCTTGCCGCCCTTCAGGGTCGCGTCGACACAGCCGCCCGGAAGGCCGTCATGGGCGGCGGTGCCGAAGTTGGCGGTGACGGTGAGCGTCCCGTCCCCGAACGCGGTCCGCTGTACGGTGCGGTCGGACGTGAGCCAGTCGAACGAGGTCAGCTCCTTGGTTGCCGCCGCCTGGTGCAGCGGCGCGAAGTAGCGCTGGAGCGCGGCGAGTTCGTGCACGTTCTGCTCGGCGCGCCGGTCCTTGTCGCTGAGCACGAAGTTCAGCGGGGTGTTGTAGAGCATCGCGAGCAGCGCCCGGGTCGTCTTCTCCTCGGGCAGTTTGCCGAACGGCAGCTCCCAGCGCTCCACGTTGATCAGCGAGCCGTGTAGCGCGGTCTCGTACAGCGGTACGCGATAGGCCGGGTCGTACATCGCCTTGAGTGCGTCCGCGACCGCCGCCCGGTGCTCCGGCTCGAAGTCGCTCACCCGCACGGGCTTGAAGAAGGTGTCGGGTGCTCCGGCAGGCAGGTACCCTCCCCACGCCGTGTCGTCCTTGGGCTGGTTGGGCGCGCTGTCGAAGTGGCCGTTCTCCATCGGCCAGAGCCGCCCGTCGACGGGGGTGCCCGAGCCGTGGTCGAACGCGAGGACCTGGTTGGCCCAGGCTCCGGCCGACTCCGAGCCGAGCACCAGCGGGGTGCGCCGCGCGGTCCCGGCGTACGAGCCGTCGGTCAGGCGCCCCATCCGGGCGAGCCGGTTGGCCCGGTCCTGGGCCATGGTCATCGGGTGCCCGGCGTCATGGTCGCGGAAGAGCTCGCCCGCCGCGTCCACGTCCAGGAAGTAGCTGCGCGCGCCGTTCGCGACCAGTGAGCGGGTGCGGTCCGCGAGCAAGTGCCGCTGCTGCTCGCCCTGTTCGAAGGCCTCCGAGCTGAGATAGCAGCCCTGCTGGTGGAAGCCGGGCTGGGGGGTGCCATCGGCCCGCCGCACACAGAAGGACGGGTAGACGCCGTCGGGCCAGACCGAGTTCGGGGGAGTGTCGGGGCCCTTGTCGCGGCCGTTGGCGAACGAGTCGTACGGGCCGACCAGGTACCCGGCCTTCGTGGCGGCGGCGACGTCCGCGCTCTTCATCGGGGCGTCGTCGGCGTCGTAACCGAGCCAAAGCCGGGAAATTCCCTGGGACTTGAGATGGCCGATCCCCGTAGCCGTGCGGTCGCCGCCCCAGGCGTAGGCGTGGAAGGCGCCGAGCAGCCTGCCCGTCTCCGGGTTCGCGCGGATCTTGTCGCTCAGGCTGCCGAGCCGGCCGTGCTCGGCGAGCCAGCGGCGGTAGTCGACGGCGGCGGCCACGGGCGAGCCGTCGGTGAGGGAGAAGGCGACGGTGTAGGCGCGGGTCGCGTTGCCGCCGGAGAAGATGTGCTTGGCCGTGGTGCGAAGACGGCCGCCCTGCGAGGAGTAGCCGAGAGAGGTGTCGATGTCGGTGGGCGCGAGATAGCTGACGCCCCGGCCGCCGCCGAGCGTGTAGCCCCAGGCCGGCAGCGTGAGCTGGGAGGCCATGTCCTCATCGGAGCCCACGAGTTGAGCGCGCGCGGAGTTCCAGAACGGATCGGCGACCGGCAGCGAAAGGCCCTCGCCGCGCGGGAGTTGGAGCGCGGAGGAGGCGGGATCCGTGCCCGTGACCGGCCAGGCCAGGGTCGTGTCGCGATCGGCGGTGAGGGTGACCAGCAGCCTGCCGTGCTCGACGCTCGCCCGGGCCCGCAACCCCTGCCCCGGATAGGACCACTGGGCGCTCCGGCCCGAGGCGGTCACCCGGCCGGGGTCGCCGGGGGAGTCGGCCGCCGGGTCGGAGACGCGCAGGGTGCGGCCGTCGTCGGTGCGGGCGTCGATGCGCAGGGTGGCGGGGTCGATGGTGGCCGTGCCTCCGGCGATCGGCAGCTCCACGCGTCCGCCCTGGACGCGGACCCCGGCCGCGTGCGCGGGTCCGGCCGCCGCGGCCGGGGTGAGGCCGCCTGCCAGGGCCGTGGCGACGGCGAGTACGAGCAGGGTGCGCCGGGCACGTCGCCGGCCGGGACGCGCGATGGAAGACTTCCCCGAGTTGATGTCCATGGCGCAGTGATAGTGAAGAGTTGTAAGAGGGGTCTAAGAAACGTGGGGGCGACCGCAGTTCGGCCCGGGGCGGATGAGACCCCCTCACGGGCCGATCAGCACCCGCCTCACGGGCCAAGGGGGCCCTCGGCTCACGGGCCAAGGGCCCCAGGCTCACGGGGCGACGAGCCCCTCCGCAGGTTCCGGCGGCCAGCGGCCGGGAGTCAGCACGCCGAGCGCATAGGCCTTCGCCACCAGGGCTGTTCGGCCCTGGACGCGCCAGCGCCGCGCCAGCCGCGCCAAGTGGTAGTTGACGCCGTCGACGGTCAGGCCGAGGGCCTTGCCGATGGTGGCCGTGGTCGCGCCGGACGCGGCGAGTGCCAGGATGCGGGCCTGTGTCGCGTTCACCGTGCTGCCCGGCGACGGTGCTGGCCCGGGCCGCTCGTCGTGAACGTACAGCAGGGCCAACAGGACGGGAACGGGCTCGGAGACGGTCCTGATGGGATCGATGGTGAACTCGCCCGTGCGCACGGCACCGTCCTTGCCGGGCCAGCTCACCTCGATGCGATAGCGCGACGTGCGCCCCGCCCGCAGGGCGGCCACCAGCCGCTCGATCTGCCCCTCGGTACGCGGGGTGAACAGGTCGCGCAGGGCCCGGCCGCGCAGCCGGCCGGGCGTGGTGCCCCATTCGGCGGCCATCGCGGGATTGGCGACGTGCATCTCACCGTCGATCGTGCAGACCGCGATCGGCAGCGGAATGCGGTCGAGAAGGTTCAGGAAGTGGTTGCGCCAGGCGCCCAGCTCCTCCTCCTGCACCGCCTGCCAGTCGGCCATGCCGCGTGCCACCTTCCTTCGCCGGTCCGTCCGCAAGTACCGGACGCGAGAAACCACTGCACAATCATGCAGTCGTCGTCCCCGGACCCGGGCACCGGGAGGGCGAGGCTTGAGGCATGACGGACACGATCCCGATCCCCACTCCCGTGAGCCCCGCCGTCGATGCCACCGTCCCCCTGGTGGACATCTCGGCGGACGGTCCCACCCCGACCCCCATCCAGCAGGCCATGGACCTGGCCCGCGAGCACGGGCCGGTCTTCCGGCGGCGCCTCCACGAACACCAGGTGCTCTTCGTCGGCTCGCTCGACCTGGTCACCGAACTCGCGGACGAGACCCGCTTCGTCAAGGGCATCTCGAAGGTCCTCGACCACGTACGCGAGTTCGCGGGCGACGGCCTGTTCACCGCCTACAACGACGAGCCCAACTGGGCCAAGGCACATGACATCCTCATGCCGGCGTTCGCGCTCGGCTCGATGCGCACCTACCACCCGGCGATGCTTCGCGTCGCACGCCGGGTGATCGACAGCTGGGACCGGCGGGCATCGCAGGACACCGCCGTGGACGTCGCCGACGACATGACGCGGATGACCCTGGACACCATCGGACTCGCCGGTTTCGGCTTCGACTTCGACTCCTTCGGACGGGACACCCCGCACCCCTTCGTCGAGGCGATGGTGCGCTGTCTGGAGTGGAGCATGAAGCGCATCGGGCGTGCCCCGGGCACCGATCACAGCGCGGTGGACCGGGAGTTCGAACGGGACTCGGCCTATCTCGCCTCGGTGGTGGACGAGGTGATCGCCGCCCGCACCGAGAGCGGGGACACCTCCGTGGACGACCTGCTCGGCCTGATGCTGGGCGCCAAGCACCCCGGGGACGGCACCACGCTGGACCCGGCCAACATCCGCAACCAGGTCATCACCTTCCTCATCGCCGGTCACGAGACCACATCGGGCACCCTGTCCTTCGCGCTCTACCACCTCCTGAAGGACCCGACCGCGCTGCGGCTGGTCCAGCGCGAGGCCGACGAGCTGTGGGGCGACACCCCCGACCCGGAGCCCTCCTTCGAGGACATCGGCAAGCTGCGCTTCACCCGTCAGGTATTGAGCGAGACCCTGCGCCTGTGGCCCACGGCGGCCGCGTTCACCCGGCAGGCCCGCGCGGACACCCTGCTCGGCGGCCGCGTCCCGGTCGCCGCCGGTGGCCTCGTCACGGTGCTCACGCCAATGCTGCACCGCGACCCGGCCTGGGGCGACAACCCGGAGCTGTTCGACCCCGCGCGGTTCACCCCCGAGGCGGAGGCGGCCCGCTCCCCGCACGCCTACAAGCCGTTCGGCACCGGTGAACGGGCCTGTATCGGGCGGCAGTTCGCGCTCCACGAGGCGACCATGCTGCTCGCGCTGCTCGCCCACCGCTACCGATTCGTCGATTCCACCGACTACCAGCTGCGCATCAAGGAGACCCTCACCCTCAAGCCCGAGGGCTTGACCCTCTCCCTGATCCCGCGCACCCCCGCCGACCGGGCCCTGAACCGGCTCGCGCTTCCCGGCGCCGTGACCGCCGCGGCTTCCGGGACCGCCGACGGACCCGAGCTGCCCTCCCGGGTGCACCAGGGAACCGGCCTGCTGCTCCTGCACGGCACGAACTACGGCACCTGCCGCGAACTCGCCGAACGGCTCGCCGCCGAAGCGGCCGGTCTCGGCCTTGCCACCGAGATCGCGCCGCTGGACGCCCACGCGGGCACGCTGCCCGAGGACCGTCCCGTCGTCATCGTCGCCGCCTCCTACAACGGGCAGCCCACCGACGACGCGGCGCGCTTCGTCCGCTGGATCGAGGAGGCCGCGGCCGGCACCGCCGACGGCGTCCCGTTTGCGGTGCTCGGCGTCGGCGACCGCAACTGGGCCGCGACCTACCAGCGCGTGCCCACCCTCATCGACGAACGTCTCGCGGCGCTCGGCGGTGACCGGCTGCTGCCTCGCGCCGAGGCCGATGCCTCCGGTGAACTCATGGGAACAGTGGATGAGTTCGCGGCCGCACTGCGCGTGGAGCTGCTGGTGCGGTACGGCGATCCCGAGAGCGCCGGCGCGGCCGCCCCGCCCGTCGAGGCCCGGTACACCGTCACCGAGGTCACCGGCGGGCCGCGCGAGGCCCTCGCCGCACGACACGGCCTCCTTGAGATGACCGTCACCGAGGCGCGCGACCTGACGGCGCCGGGCCACCCCAGGCCCAAGCGCTTCGTACGCCTGTCCCTGCCGGACGGCGTCGGCTACCGCACCGCCGACCACCTCACCGTGCTGCCCGAGAACTCCCCGGCGGTCGTCTCCCGGGCCGCCACCGCCCTCGGCGTGGACCTCGACACCGTCCTGAGCATCCACGCACCGGGCGCGGCGCCTGCCGCACTGCCGGTCGACCGACCGCTGTCCGTACGCGAACTCCTCACCCATTACGTCGAGTTGGGCGGCCGTCCGACCCGCGGCCAGATCGACCTGCTCGCCGCGCACAACCCCTGCCCGCCCGAGCGCGCCGCCCTCGAACACCTCCCGGCCGACGACCCGCGCCCCCTGCTCGGCCTCATCGAGGACCACCCCGCGCTGCGCGGCGCCCTCGACTGGCCCACCCTCCTGGAGCTGCTGCCCCCGCTGCGGCCCCGCCCCTACTCGGTGTCCTCCTCGCCCGCCCGCGACCCGCGCCACGTCGACCTGATGATCTCGCTCAACCCGGGCGGCACCGGCTCCGGACATCTGCACGCGCTGCGGCCCGGCGACACCGTCCTCGCCCGGATCCAGCCCTGCCGCGAGGCCTTCCGCATCGCGCCCGACGCCCCCGAGCCGGTCATCATGGTCGCGGCGGGCACCGGCCTCGCCCCCTTCAGGGGTGTCGTCGCCGATCGCCTGACGGTCACTCAACCCGCCCCGGCCGTCCTGTACTTCGGCTGTGACGCCCCGGACGCCGACTTCCTGCACGCCGACGAACTGCGGGGTGCCGAACTGTCCGGAGCCGTCTCGCTGCGCCCCGCCTTCAGCGCCCCCGCCCAGGGCGCCGGCCGCTTCGTGCAGCACCGCATCGCCGAGGACGCGGACGACCTCTGGCCGCTCCTGGAGGCGGGCGCCCGGGTATATGTGTGCGGCGACGGCAACCGGATGGCGCCCGGTGTACGCGCCGCCTTCCGCGAGCTGTACGCGCGGCGCACCGCGGCCTCGGCCGAGGCGGCCGAGGCCTGGCTGAACCGCCTCACGGCGGAGGGCCGGTACGTGGAGGACGTCTACGCGGGCTGAGCCACCGAGGCCACACCCCGGCCCGGTGACCCCGCGCCGGCCGGGGCGCTCCCGGCCCGGGACGCAAGCCCGGACAAAACCGGCGCCCTGTCCCCGGGGATGCCGCTGGGCCACCCGGGTACGCGCACCCGGGCGGGCGAGCAGTCCGCCCGGGGAGCGCGTCCGCGCGGCGCGCACCAGAATCGTAGGAACCGGGCGGGCCGCCCCAGCGCGCCCCGTCCCGCCCACCTCGACATCGGGAGAGAGCACGCGATGCCCACCAGCTCCGCAAGCACCGAGAAGAGCACCATGAAGGCCATGACGTACTCCTCGTACGGGGACAACTCCGTCCTGAGCCTGACCGAGCAGCCCCAGCCCAAGGTGGGCCCCGGCGAGGTGGTCGTACGGGTGCGCTGCGCGTCCGTCAACCCGGTCGACTGGAAGATCATGTCCGGCGGCCTCGACGGCATGATGGACACCGTCTTCCCGGTGGTCCCGGGCTGGGACGTCGCCGGTGTGGTGGAGCGCGTGGGCATCGACACCCCCGAGTGGACGGAGGGGGACGAGGTGTTCGCGTACGCCCGCAAGGACTACGTGCACGGCGGCACCTTCGCCGAGTACGTCACCGTCCCCGTACGGGCGCTGGCCCGCAAGCCCCGGTCCCTGAGCTGGGAGGAGGCGGCGGGCCTCCCGCTCGCGGGGCTCACCGCGCGCCAGACCCTGACCCGGCTCGGCACCGGCAAGGGCGACACGGTGCTCGTGCACGGTGCCGCCGGCGGCGTGGGCACCTTCGGCGTACAGATCGCGAAGGCCCTCGGCGCGCGCGTCATCGGCACGGCCTCCGAGCGCAACCACGACCGGCTGCGCGAACTGGGGGCCGAACCGGTGACATACGGCGACGGCGTCGCCGACCGCGTCCGGGCGCTGGCCCCCGACGGCGTCGACGTCGTCGTGGACTACGTGGGCGGGGTGCTCGACGTCACCCGGGCGGTCCTGCGCGAGGGCGGCCGGCACGCCTCGATCGCCGACCCGTCCGTGATGGAGGCGGGCGGCCAGTGGATGTGGGTGCGCCCCGACGGGCCCGGGCTCGAAGCGCTCGCCTCGCTCGCGGACGCGGGCGAGCTCAGGGTGCCCGTCGCCGAGACGTTCCCGCTGGAGCGTCTGGCGGACGCGTTCGAACTCAGCCAGGCGGGCCACACCCACGGCAAGATCGTGATTCGGGTCGGCGGAGACGCGGCGTAACCCGCGCAGTCCGGGACGTGAGCCGCTCGGGACGTGAGCCGCTCGGGTCAGGACCGTTCGGGGTCGGGACCGGTGACGTGGAGGTGAACTCAGCAGCAAATCTGGACACGCGCCCGCCCGGATGAGTGTTCGGGCCGGGCGGGATGCCTAGCATGAGCGGGCCGGCACGAGGCAGGAGCGGGCCGGTACGCGCGGCGGTTTCCTCACGCCGCCTCGCGCTGCCTCCCCTGCCGACACGAACGGAGTGCCGTGATGAGCGACCCCGACCGGGGGCTGGTAGAGCACCCGGCCGAGCCCGAGGAAGGGCCCGGGGCACGGTTTCGGCGGGCCCGGCCGGCCGGCGGCCGTCGCCTCGGGGCCGCTCTGGCCGTGCTCGCCGTCGTGGTGGGCGGGAGCGTCTGGGCACTCGGCCCGTTCGGCGACAACGGCCCGGACGCGAAGCACCCGGCCGCCCAGGGCCCCACCACCGTCGAGGTGTCGACCGGCTCCTGCGGGCGGGGCTGGAGCGGCGGGACGGCGGGCCCTCAGGTCTTCGCGCTGCGCAACACCTCCTCGACCGCCGCCGAGGTCGACCTCACCGACCCCGCGACCGGCGCCGTGTACGGGGAGATCGAGGGTCTCGCTCCCGGTTCGACCCGAGAGATGCGGGTAGCCCTGGGCGGTGGCTCCTACGCCTTCAGATGCCTGCCGGACGACGCCGACGCCGTGACCGGCCCCACCGTGAAGGTCGCGGGCGCGCGCACCGGCGGCGGTCCGGCCGCGGTCCCGGTCACCCAGCACGACCTCATCCCGGTGGCCCTCGTCTACCAGCGCTGGATCACGACGAAGACGGTCGAACTCACGGACCGCACCGATGCGTTGAAGCGTGCCCTGGACGACGGCGACCTCGACGCGGCCCGCTCCGCGTGGCTGCCCGCGCACCTCGTCTACGCACGCATGGGCGCCGCGTACGACGCGTTCGGCGACGCCGACGCGGCCATCAACGGGTCCGGCCCCGCCCCCGCGGACGCGGCATCCGCCCGGGACTTCGAGGGCTTCCACCGGATCGAGTACGGGCTGTGGCACGGCGAGTCCGCCGCCTCGCTGCGCGCTCACGCCGACCGGCTCGCCCAGGCCGTGCACGCCCTGCGCGACAGCTGGCCCCAGGTGCGGCTCGACCCCGCGCAACTGGGTCTGCGCGCCCACGAGATCCTGGAGGCCACCGCGCAGTCGGAGCTCACCGGACGCACCGACTACGGCAGCGGCACCAGCCTCGCCACCGCCCGCGCCAACCTCGACGGCACGCGTGAACTCCTCAACCTGCTCAGGCCGTTGCTCACCACCCGCTACCCCGGCCTGCCGCAGCTCGACACCTGGCTCGACCGCACCCAGCACACCCTGGACGGCTTCGACCACGACGGGGAGTGGACACCGCTGGTCCGGCTCGGCCGCCGGGACCGGCAACGGCTCAACAGCGACATCGGGCAGACGGTGGAACTCCTCGCCCCGGTGGCGACGATCTGTGACGTGCGGAGGACGACATGAGCGAGGTACGGCGCCGCGGCTTCCTGCGGGGTGCGGCCGCGGGGGTGGGCACCGCCGTCACCGGAGCCGCTGTCACCGGAGCCGGCGTCACCGGAGCCGCCCGGTCCGGCGCCATCCCTCGTCCGGCCCGCGGCGAAGCGGCGGAGCAGGCCGTAACGCACCCGGAATTCCACGGCGTTCACCAGGCCGGGATCCTCCAACCTCCGCAGCGCGCAATGGCGTTGGTGTCCTTCGACGTGACCGCGGCGGACCGCAGGGAGCTCACGGAACTGCTGCGTACCCTCACCGACCGGGCCCGCTTCCTGGCCACCGGCGGTACGCCGGCCCCGCTCGGAATCACCGCACCGCCCAGCGACTCCGGCGTACTCGGACCGCAGGGTCCCACCGGCGGGGTGACCGTCACGACGGGTGTCGGCGCCTCCCTCTTCGACGACCGCTACGGCCTGAAGGGCAAGGGGCCGGCCCGGCTCACCGCGATGCCGGCCTTCCCCGACGACGACCTCGACGCGGCCTGGTGCCACGGCGACCTGAGCCTCCAACTGTGCGCGGACAGCCCGGACATCGTGCTGCACGCCCTGCGCGACATCGCCCGGCACACCCGGGGCGGCATGCAGGTGCGCTGGCGCATGGACGGCTGCACCAGCCCGCCGAGGCCCAGCGGAACGCCCCGCAACCACATGGGGTTCAAGGACGGCACCGCCAACCCCGATGCCACCGACGCGGCCGCGATGGACCGGCTCGTCTGGGTGGGCCGGGGAGGTGCCGAGCCCGCCTGGACGGCCGGCGGCAGCTACCAGGTGGTGCGGCTCATCCGCATGCTGGTGGAGTTCTGGGACCGGGTCTCGCTCGGCGAGCAGGAGCGGATGTTCGGGCGCGCCCGCGACACCGGCGCCCCACTGGACGGCTCCGCCGAGTTCGACGTGCCGAAGTTCGCCGAGGACCCCAAGGGGGACGTGATCCCGCTGGACAGCCACATCCGGCTCGCCAATCCGCGCTCCGGGCAGAGCAGCGAGAACCAGCGGATGCTGCGGCGCGGCTACAACTACGACCGGGGCATGGACAGCAACGGCGACCTCGACCTGGGGCTGGTCTTCTGCTGCTACCAGCAGGACCTGGCCCGGCAGTTCGAGACCGTACAGGGACGGCTCAAGGGCGAGCCGCTGGTGGACTACATCAAGCCGTTCGGCGGGGGCTACTTCTTCGCGCTGCCCGGCGTGCGGGACCGTACCGACTGGTTCGGCCGCGCCCTGCTCGCCTGAGCTGCGCCGACCGGGCGAACTTCGCCAACGGAGGGTCAAGTTTTGGCCTGATCTTCCTGACTGCTTGTTCACCATGGGGACACGGTGTCGCCGTCGCGGTGTAGTGGTCCGCGCGAAGCATCGCGTTTCGTCAACGACATCACGAAGGCGGCCGGAGACCGGAAGCCAGTGGAGGCACGCGGAGCATGGGCAGCAAAGGCAGCGCGGTGGGTCCGGGGCGGCGGGCCAGGCGATGGGGGGCGTTCGCCGGAGCGGCGGCGATCGGCCTGCTGAGCGGTACGGCCCCGGCCGCGGCGGACTCGGCGGACCACTCCGGCGGCCGGACGGCGACCCCGGTCAAGCACCTGGTGGTGCTCTTCCAGGAGAACGTCTCCTTCGACCACTACTTCGGCGCCTACCCGGTTGCGGCCAACACCGACGGCACGAAGTTCACCGCCGACCGGCGGACCCCGAAGGACATCAACACGCTGCGCAACGCCGGGCTCCTGACGGAGAACCCCAACCAGTACCCGCCCAAGCGGCTCACCCCCGAGCAGGCCATGACCTGCGACCAGAACCACGGCTACGGGCCCGAGCAGTACGCCGCCAACGGCGGCAAGGCCGACCAGTACGTCCAGAACACCGACTCCGGCAAGTGCTCCGGCAACCTGTTCGGCGAGCCCGGCCTGGTCATGGACTACTACGACGGCAACACCGTCACCGCGATGTGGAACTACGCCCAGCACTACTCGCTCGGCGACAACTCCTTCAGCAGCACCTACGGCCCCTCGACGCCGGGCGCCATCAACCTCGTCTCCGCGCAGACCCACGGCGTGATCTCCACCGACGCGGCCTCCGGCACCGAGCACCCCAAGCAGACCGCCACGCCCGACCCGTACGCGGTGGTCTCGCCGAACGCCAAGGGCGTCGGCACCCTGGTCAACGACCCGGACCCGGCCTACGACGACTGCTCGGGCAAGGACCACACCAGCACCAGCCCGCTGGCCGCGATGCAGGGCCGCAACATCGGTGACCTGCTCAACCGGCAGAAGGTGACCTGGGGCTGGTTCCAGGGCGGCTTCCGGCCCAGCACCGCCTGGGACGGCGAGCAGGGTCACTACGCGAAGTGCTCGGGTACCACCCACGCCAATGTGGGCGGCGCCGCGGCCATCGACTACAGCCCGCACCACGCGCCCTTCCAGTACTACGCGTCGACGTCCAACCCGCACCACCTGCCGCCGAAGAACACCGCCGAGATCGGCCACGACGGGCAGGCCAACCACAACTACGACCTCACCGACTTCGACGCCGCGCTCAAGACCGGCAACCTTCCCGCGGTGAGCTTCCTGAAGGCACCGGAGTACCAGGACGGCCACGCCGCCTACTCCGACCCGATCGACGAACAGCACTACCTCGTCGAGCAGATCAACAAGATCCAGCAGTCGCCGCAGTGGAAGGACACCGCGGTCGTCGTCGCCTACGACGATTCCGACGGCTGGTACGACCACGCCTACGCCAAGCCGCAGAACGGCTCCAAGGACACCAGGCCCGGCTCCGACGGCAAGGCCCCCGACAGCCCCGCCTGCCAGGCCGGACCCGCCGCGGCCGGCGGCTACTCCGACCGCTGCGGCCCCGGCACCCGCCAGCCGCTGCTCGTCATCTCTCCGTACAGCAAGGTCAATTCGGTCGACCACACCCGGACCGAGCAGGCGTCCATCACCCGCTTCATCGAGGACAACTGGGGCACCGGCCGCATCGGTGACGCCTCCTTCGACGCCCGTGCCGGTTCGCTCGCCTCGGCCTTCGACTTCAAGCACCCCAACGGCAAGCAGGTCCTGCTCAACGCCGACGGGTCGGTCGAGTCGGTCCGGGACATCCCGAAGCATCCCGCTCCCCCCGCCGCTGGCTCGGAGGCCTCGTCCAGCGCCGGCGGCGCCGGGAACACTCCGGTGACCCAGACCGCCGGTGAGAGCCTCGCCCGGACCGGGTCCTCCTCGGCCCTCCTGCCGGCCGGCCTCACGGCCGCCGCGCTCGCCGCCGCAGGGGTGGGCATCGCCCTCGCCGTGCACCGCCGCAGGAACCGCGCGAGCGCCGCCGGATAACACCCGCACCACCCGTTGGACGAAGGGCCGCCGACACTGTCGGCGGCCCTTCGCGGCATCTTCCGGAGACCTGTGCATGACACGCCCGTTCGGGAGTCGGCCTGCCCCAATACGGGCAAGCAACAGGTAGGAACAGCCGGTTCCGCCGGCTCGCGGAAGGACTCCCATGGGGATCTACGGGCAGGACTGGGCGTCGTACCAGTCGCCGACACCGGATACGAGCGGCCTGTCCTTCGCCTTCGTCAAGGTCACCGAAGGGCTGTCGTACATCAACCCGAGCTGGGTGTCCCAGCGCGACCACGCCAAGGCCAACGGGCTCGTGTGGGGCGGATACCACTACCCCAACATGGCCAACAGCCCCCAGGCCGAGGCCAACTACTTCATCGACCAGGTCAACTGGCAGCCCGGCGACATCGTGATCCTCGACTGGGAGGGCTACGACACGGCGAACTCTCGTGTCGCGAAATCGACCCAACGCGCCTACAAGGACGCCTGGTTGAAGTACGTCAAGGGGCGCCTGCCGCACAATCCCGTCGGCCTGTACGCGAACCTCGACTACTGGTGGAACGTCGACCAGGACGGCTACTACGCCGACTTCCTGTGGATCGCCACGGCCGGGCGCGCGGCCGGCGACCCGGGGATCCAGGCGAACTGGCTGTTCCACCAGTACGGCGAGTCCAACGGCCTCGACCGCGACTACTGCCGCCTCGCCGGCACCAGTGAACTGCGCGCCTGGACGCTCTCGTTCCAGCCCTCACCGCCTCAGGAGACCGACATGCCCCAATGGATCACCGGCCGCGTCGACCCCGGCACCCAACCCACCGTCGTCCTGCTGCCGCACGGCACCGCATGGGCCGCTTTCAACCGCCGGCTGCATCTCGGCATGGACCAGATCACCGATGTTCCGGCGGTCGGCTCGGTCCGCGTCGCCCTGCACAACGGCGCCGGCTGGCGCGACATCGAGGCCGTACGGGTCGAGGCGGCGAGCGGCACGGTCGACGTGGACATCGCGAGCGGCGACGTGAAGCTGAGCCTCCAGACCGACACCGCCGGTGTCACCTACGCCGTGGAGACCTGGTAGCACCCGCGCGAAACCGCCGGGACTTGTCCCCTGCTTCGGGTCCGCACGGCGCGGGGCGTGACACGCTGGGCACTCTTGTGTCCCGAGTCATGCAAGGAGGCGGGTGCGCGTGCGGCCGATCGAGGCGGAAGACAACTCCGAGCTCCTGACGGTGCTCGGCGAGGAGCGGCGGCTCCGCAAGGAACTCGGCTTCTGGAGCCTGACCGCCATCGGGTTCTCCAACATCCTCGGCTCGGGCTGGCTGTTCGCCGCCATGTTCGCCGCCCAGACCGCCGGCCCCGCGGCGCTCCTGTCCTGGGTCGGGGCGGGCGTGCTGTGCGCACTCGTGGCCCTGGTGATGGTGGAACTCGGCGCGACCCGGCCCGAAGGCGGCGGCACCGTGCGCTGGCCGCTGTACGCCGGCGGGCGCCTGGTCGGCACCGTCGTGGGCTGGTCGGTGCTGCTCTCGGTCGGCGGCACCGCGGCGGAGATCAGCGCGATCATGCAGTACGCCGCGCACTACCTGCCCGGCCTCTACGACCACGGCCGCCTCACCGGCGCGGGCCTCGCCGTGGCGACCGGCCTGAGCGTGCTCCTCACCGCGCTCAACTGGTTCGCGGTACGCGCCTTCGCCCGCCTCAACAACCTGGTGTCCCTGTTCAAGGTCCTCATCCCGGTCCTCACCGTGGTCGCCCTGTTCCTCTCCGGCACCCACTCCGGCCGCCTCACCGACCACGGCGGCTTCGCCCCGTACGGCTACGCGGCCTGTCTGACCGCGCTCGCCGGAGGCGGCATCGTGTACTCCGTCAACGGCTTCCAGGCCCCACTCGACTTCTCCGGGGAGGCCCGCAACCCCCGTCGTACCGTGCCGCTCGCGGTGCTCACCGGGATCGGGCTCGCCGTGCTCGTCTACCTCGGCCTGCAACTCGCCTTCCTGTTCACCGTGCCAGACTCGCTGCTCGGCCACGGCTGGCACGGCGTGAACTTCGAATCGCCCTTCGGCCAGCTCGCCCTCGTGCTCAACCTGCACTGGCTCGCCACCCTGCTGTACGCGGACGCGGTGGTCTCACCCGGTGGCTCGGCCTACGTCGGCGTCGCCATCGACGCCCGGCACACCTACGCCCTCGCCAAGAACGGGCTGCTGCCCCGCTTCTTCATGCGGATCGACCCCCGCTCCGGCACGGCCCGCCGGGCGCTGCTCCTCAATCTGCTCGTCATCATCGTCTTCATGCTGCCGTTCGGCGGCTGGCAGGACATCGTGAGCGTGATGGGCGACATGTATCTCATCGTGTACGCCGCCTCGGCCGTGGCCGCCGCCGCGTTCCGCGCCCACGACCGGGAGCGGGGGCTGCCGCTGGCGGACGGCCAGGTCCCGGGAGTGCACTGGATCGCGCCCATCAGCTTCCTGGTGGCCAGCGAGTTCGTGTACTGGTCGGGCTGGCACCACCTCCGGCTCGCCCTGCCCCTGGTGCTCGCGGGCGTCCCCCTGTTCCTGATGCTGCGCCGGGACGCCGAAGGCCGGTCCACCCGGCTGGAGCTGAGCCACGGCGCCTGGCTCGTCTTCCACCTGGCTGCCCTGACCCTGCTCTCCTGGCTCGGCACCTTCGGCGGCTCGAGCCGGCTGCCGGCCCCCTACGACTCCTTGGTGGTGGCGGTCCTCGCGCTGGGCGTCTTCGGCTGGGCCGTCCGCTCGGGCGCGGCCCATCTGAGGACGGCCCCGGTCACCTCGCTCCCGACGGACTGACGGCTGCCGCCGGTCCGTACGGCGGGGGGCCAACCGGGCCGCACAGCAGGGGAGATGCCCCGCCCGGAGCCCGAATCCACTCAACTGCCGCACACCCGCGCATCCGGCGGACCGATGTGGTGGAACACCCGTCGCAACCTGTCCCTCCGGTGTTACCTTCCGTGTCAATCGATGCCGAAGGTGTGCCTTGGGCAGGTCGGTTCCGGGGGGCGGTGAGTGCGGTGGGGGATCTTGATGCGGCAGAGGGCGCGGACGCGTTCCTGCGGCACATGTTGTGGCGGTATCCGGGCCAACGACAGCCGATGGTGGCGCTGTTGGGGCCGAGACGGTCGGGCAAGACCGATCTGTTGCGGGCCGTGTCGAGGGCGTGCGGCGGCACGGTGATCCACGCGGGGCTCGACTTCGAGGAGAACCCCGTCGACCCGGTCTCCGCGGCAGCGCTGGCCGCTTTCCAGATGATGCGCGGCTGGGACAACCTGCGGCGCGGCCCGGTGTTCCACCGCTTCGGGCTCGGGCTGCTCGCCCTCAACGAGAACCTGGACGCCGACCGCGGCCGGGCCACCGTACAGATCCGCGAACTCATCCAGCAGTACGTCCGCAGTACCCGGGGCGGCAGGATCGCGGTCAACCTGGAGGGCGCCGCGGCGGGCGCCATGGACATCGTCAGCCAGGGCGTGTTGAGCCCCCTGGTGTCCGGGCCCGCGCGCGAGGTGGTCGCAGCGGTCCGCGAACAGGCCAAGCCCGTCATCGGCTCCCTGTTCCAGAGTGCCGCGCGGTGGGGTGTACGGGACGCGCTGCGCTGGCACATCAGCGTTCCCGAGGCCGAGTCGGCCCGTTCCGTCGACGCCCTGATCCGGCTGAGCTCCACCTCCCGGTCCGCGGCCGTCGGGCCCCTGATGGCGGCCTTCCTCGCCGACGTCAAGGACCAGGCGGAACGGCATCCGCCCCTACGCTCCGCCTGCACATGCGTGCTGCCCGCCCACGGCGCCCGCCGGGACCGGCACGACCACGCGTGGGTGCTCCTGGTGGACGGGGCGCAGACCCCGTCCGGGCGCCGCTTCCTGACCGAACTCGCCGGTGCCCGCGCCCGCAACCAGCTGTCCGACCTGGACGGCACGGGCGCCGCCGACCCGCTGCTCGTCCTGTCGGCCTGCGCGCAGTGGCAGTCCGAGTGGACGACCTGGTGGTGCGAGCCGTGGCGCTCGACCCCGCTGGCCGGCACCCCACAGCGCCGCGTCCCGCTGCTCTCCCGGGCGACCCGGGCCCTGTGGGCCGGCGAGAACGAGGCGGCCGTCGGCATCGAGCGCGGGCCCGCCTCCGCCTGGTGGTACCCGGTGTGGCTCGACCCGATGACCGAGGAGCAGGTCGGCTACTCGATGGACCGCTCCGATCCGTCGCCCGCCCGGCCGCTGCCCGCCTCGGTCGTGCACCGACTCACCGGGGGCCACCGGGGCGCCGTCTCCGCCGTCCTGGAGGAACCGTTCGGCGTCCACCCCGGGCCGCACGGACCCGCCGTGTCCCTGCTCGACCCCGCCGACGAGGACGGCACGCCCCTGTGGTCGTACGCCCTGGAGACCAGCCTGCCCGAAGGGCTGCCCGTCCCCGGCACCACCTGGAACACCGCCCCCGCGGTCGGCCTCGCCGCCGCCTACCTCGCCGACGTCCGCACCGCGCACGATCCGCGCCTTCCGGCGGACTCCACGGAACTCCCGCGCAGTCTGGAGCTGTTGCGCCGCCACCTATGGGTGAGCACCTTCACCCACCGCCCGTCCCGGATCCGCGAGATCGGCTGGGGCGACGCCGACGGGCCCGCCACCCTGCACCCCTGGCTGGCCCGCTCCACGCTCACCGCCCTGAACACAGCCCGCCGCACCCAGCCCGCCGAACCCACCCTGTGGCACGAGGTGTTCGCCGCGCAGTCCTTCGCCCTGGCCACACCCTCGGCGCTCGGCGGGGACGAAGCGGCCGTGGAGCGCGGGCTCTTCCACGATCTCGCCCTCGGCCGCTTCGAACCGGTCGCCGCCGCCCTCGCCGACCGGTTCGACGAGGACCACCGGGCCTGGATCCGGCTGCTCGACTACCTCTCGTCGGCGCCCTGCCGGCTGCTGTACGAACAGTCGCCCCAGGAGGCGTACGTCACCCTGCTCGGCGGGGTCGAGAGCACCGGGCGGACGGTCTCGGCCGTGGCCACCGCCAAACTCCTCGCCCTGCTGTGGCTGTACAACGACCCGCTGACCGAGCACACCCGGCGCTGGGACGGCGAGATCAGGGAATGCTTCACCCGCCTCGCGCACAACTCCCGTCTGCTGGACGTCAGTCCGCTCCAGCAGGCGGCGGCCGCCTTCGCATAGCCCCGCGGCGGACGCGGCACGCCCGCGTCCGCCGACCGCACCGCAAGGAGTGTCCATGCCACCCGCTGTAGGCAACCCCCGCTTCGGCCGGCTGCGCCGCCACCCCGTGCTGTCGGCCCTCGCGGCGCTCGTGATCCTCACCGGGCTCGTGTTCGGCGGCCGCTGGGGATACGGCAGGCTCTTCCCGCCCTCGCTCACCTGCGGAGCCGGCCTGACCGCGACGGGAAGCCCGCTCGCCTGTGCCGGCGTCAACCTCGACAGCGGCCCCTTCACCGACCACGAGCCCACCCGCATGCGGGAGTTGGAGGGCATGGTCAAGGCGGCCAACGACACGGTGAAGGGCCCGTACACCAGCATCGTCCTGATGCTGGACCTCTCGCCCGTCACCGATGTGGACACCCTGACCTACGACTCCCTCTACCCCAACATCGAAGGCGCGCTCACCGCCGTGTGGCGGGCCAACAACACGGCCGCGTACGGCAGTACGCCCGCCATCAAGCTGTACCTCGCCAACATGGGCAGTCAGTACGGCTCTTGGGAGCAGACCGTCGCCCAGCTCAAGGCGAAGGCGGTCTCCGAGCACGTCTCGGCGGTCGTCGGCCTCGGCCAGTCCACCGATCAGACCCGGCGGGCCGCCGCGGCGATCTCCTCGCAGCTGCACATCCCCGTCATCGGTTCCACGGTGACGGGCAACTCGATGAACCTGGACCCCTCCGACCTCACCGGCAAGAAGCAGATCGTCGACATGTTCCGGGTCTCCCCGACGAACTCGGACTCGGTGACCGCAGCCAACCAGTACGTGTCGGGCCTGCGGCCCGCGGTGACCTCGCTCGCCGTCGTCGCGGACAGCGTCACGGGCGACGACTACACCCAGACGCTCGCCGCCGACGCCAAGGCCAAGTTCAAGGCGCCCGGCCGCACCGTGACCGTCCTGCCGTACACCTCGCCCGTCGACCTGCCCGCCGGTTCGGGCCGCCAGGCCTATCTGGTCCAGCAGTTCAACCTCATGCACGCCAACCTGTGCCAGGCGGCCCCCTCCGTCGTCTACTTCGCCGGCCGGGGCCGCGACCTCGGGGCCTTCGTGGAGAACTGGGTGCAGGGCACGCCGTGCGGGAGCGCGCAGCTGCACATCCTCGCCGGTGACGACGCCTCGGAGTCCATCCGGGACAAGGGCGTCCTGAACGGCATCGCCTCCGGCCGGGTCACCGTCGCCTACACCGCGCTCGCCAGCCCCGACGAGTGGGGCAAGGAGTGCCCCGGCTCCGACGCCAAGCACAACTACGACCAGTTCTGGTCGGCGTTCACCGGTCGCCCCGACCCCTGCACCGGACAGCCCCTGAGCGCCGAGCAGGACGTGCCGACCCTCTCCTTCGATCCCGTCGACCTGGCCAGTGGGCAGGCCATGCTCACCCACGACGCCGCCGTCGCGGCGATCAGCGCGGGCCGGCACGACGCGGTCGGGCTGAAGAACCCGGGCCTGGAGACCGGCATCCTGCACCAGTTCTACTGCGCGCAGATGCTGCCCGGGGCCAGTGGCTGGCTGTCGTTCGGCAGCGACGGCACCCCCGCGGGCAAACCGACCCCGGTGGTCCAGCTCGGCTCCGACGGCTCGGCCAAGACCATCGCCCTGACCTGGCCGGACGGCGCCCCCAACCTCAGCCTGCCGCAGCGCGGCGGCAAGGGCGCGCCCGGCTGCTGAGCCGCACCCCGCAGCGGCTCGACGGCCGCTGCGGGGAAGTGCCCCCGTATCCGCATGAACCGCCCCGGGCACGGTACCCGGAAGTGAGGGGGCGGCCGCCCGGGCCGTCACAGCACTCCCCGAGGAGGTGGCTTCGCATGACGGAGCCGATCGGCCAGACCTTGCGCAAGCCCGAGTCGGACGAGTTCCGCACGCCCACGCCCGGTACCACCACGCCCGGTACCACCACGCCCGGTACCACCATGCCTGGTACCGGGGCGTCCGGAATCGCCGCGCGCGATACCGCCACATCCGGCGCCACGACGGGCAGCACCACGCTCGAACCCGCCAAGAGCGGTGCGGGCCAGCCGCCGGCGACCCGAGGCCGTACCACCATCGCGGGCGGTGTGGTGGAGAAGATCGCGGCGCTGGCCGCCCGCGAGGTGCCCGGCGTCCATGCCCTGGGCGGTGGCCTGGCCCGTACGCTCGGCGCGATACGGCCGGGCCGCGCGTCCGTGACCCGCGGCGTGAAGGTCGAGGTCGGCGAGCGTCAGACGGCCATCGACCTGGAGATCGTCGTCGAGTACGGGGTGAGCATCACCGAGGTCGCCGCCGAGATCCGGTTCAATGTCATCGGGGCGGTGGAGCGGATGACGGAACTGGAGGTCGTCGAGGTCAACATCGCCGTCAGCGATGTGCACCTCCCGGACGAGAGCGAGTCCGCGGTCCCCGAGAGCCGGCTTCAGTAGCATCGCCGCCACAGAGCGACGGAAGGCGGCTCGATGAGTACCGAAGTGAAAGTCGGCCTGGTCCTCGCGGCCATCGCGCTCCTGGCGACGGCCGTCGTCACGGTCGTCCTGACGGTCCGCCTGTTCAAGGCCCGCAAGCTCCTGCGGGACGCGGGGATCCCCCTGACCCACAAGGCGGCCTGGTGGGGCGCGCTCCTCTACGTCGTCAGCCCCGTCGACCTGCTCCCGGATCCGATCTATCTGGACGACATCGGCGTCCTGCTGCTCGCCCTGCGCACCCTGCACATGGCGGCGGCGCGGGCCACGCAGGGGGAGCTCGGCGCCGGGAAGCTCAGTGAGCGGTGGGCACCAGAGCGCTCAGGCCGGTCGAAGTGATCAGACCCTGGGCGCAGCCGTCGCGCAGCACGACCGCCGTGTCCTGGGGGTGCCCGGCCAGTGTGCCGAGGGCCTCATGGGCGGGCTCGCCGTAGCCGAACTGGGGGAGCGGCGGTTCGAGATGGTCCGACAGCGGGTCGCCGAGGGTCGCGCTGCCGTCCTGGAGGGCGGCTTCGAGCCCGGCCAGGGTCACTGACCCGGCGAGTTCCGGTGCGGTGGGCCGCCGGTCCGGGCCCGCCGGGCAGGGGCCGGCCGGCAGAACGGGTTCGGCCCCGGCGAGCTTCCTCGCGCGCAGCACGTTCAGCGCGTCGCCGACCGGGGTGCGGGTGTTGAGGTACGGCAGCGCTGCGGAGTCACCGTCCTGGGGAGCGACGTCGGCGACCCGCGGCGAGCCCGTGTCGCCGTCGAGGAAGCCGAGGCGCAGCATCCAGGTGTCGTTGAAGTACTTGGACAGATACTGCCGTCCGGAGTCCGGAAGGATCACGACCACGACGGCGTCCGCGCCGGCCCCGGCGGCCACCTCCTGGGCCGCGGCCAGGGCCGTACCGGACGAGCCGCCCGCCAACAGGCCCTGATCGCGGGCTAGTTGACGCAGGGTGTGCAGCGCGTGCCGGTCGGCGACGGGCACGATGCGGTCGACGACATCGGGGTGGTAGGACGCGGGCCATACGTCCTGCTCGGTGTCCGGGTGCACGAAGTGGCCGGCCGCCTCGATGAAGTAGGGGCGCCCGTCACCCCCGGCGTAGACGGAGGAGGCGGGGTCCGCGCCGATCACCTGGACGCCTCCGTCGCTGACCTCCTTGAGGTAGCGGCCGGCCCCGCTGATGGTTCCGCCCGTCCCGATGCAGGACACCAGGTGGGTGACGCGTCCCTGGGTCTGCCGCCAGATCTCGGGACCGGTGGTCAGGTAGTGGGCCTCGGGGTTGGCCGGGTTGTCGTACTGGTTGGCGTGCCAGCCGCCGGGCGTCGTCGCGGCGAGGTGGGCCGCGAAGCTCATCGGGTGGTCGGGGTGCTGGCGCGGCAGGCCGCTCGGCTTGATCACCACCTCGGCGCCGAAGGCGCGCAGGGTGTTCACCTTCTCCTCGCTGACCCGGTCCGTCACCACCACGAGGGAGCGGTAGCCCTTCTCGGCCGCCACCAGGGCGAGGCCGATGCCGGTGTTGCCGGAGGTGGCCTCGACGACGGTCCCGCCGGGCCGCAGCAGCCCGTCCTTCTCCGCCTGCTCGACCATGCGCAGGCCGATGCGGTCCTTGGCGCTGCCCCCGATGCTCAGATACTCCAGCTTCGCGCAGACGGTGGCGGCACCCTCGGTGCGCAGCCGCACGAGCGGAGTGCTCCCGATGAGGCCGAGCGCGGATTCGTATACGTCCATGGCGTCCATCACGGCACCCTAGCCAACGGCCGTGAGGGCCAAACGCCCTACCGGGGTGGCGCGTTGACGCCGACGGATGCTCGGGAGTGCGCCGGGCGTCCCGGAATCAGCAACGAAAGTTGCCGTGGCGGGCCGGTGGGCGCAGGCTCGTCCGCATGAGCGCACACAACGACTCCGGACACGCACACGCACACGCCCACGGTCACCAGCACGGGAACCTCGACTGGGAGGTCATGGCCGCCCATCTGGTGAACAGCGGCGAACTCCAGCTCCCGGTCCTGCGCCGGACGGCCGGTCGCCTGAACGAACTGCTCGGCCCGGAGCGGCAGGTCCGGCGGGTCCTCGACATCGGCAGCGGGCCCGGCGTGATGACCTGCGTACTGGCCGAGGCATTCCCGGCCGCCGAGACGGTCGCGGTGGACGGCACGCCCGCACTGCTCACCCACACCCGGGACCGCGCCGCGCGGCTCGGCGTGGGCGAGCGCGTCGCCGTCCGGCACGCGGAACTCCCCGACGGCCTGGACGGCACACTCGGCACGGCCGACCTGATCTGGAGCAGCAAGGCCGTGCACCACATCGGCGACCAGCAGGGCGTCCTGGACGCGCTCGCCGGCTCCCTGAACCCCGGCGGACTGCTCGCCGTGGCGGAGGGTGGCCTGCCGATGCGCTTCCTTCCGCGTGACATCGGTACCGGCCGGCCCGGAATCCAGGCGCGGCTGGACGCCGCCCAGGAGTACTGGTTCGAGGTCATGCGCGCCGAACTGCCCGGCAGCACGAGCGTGGTCGAGGACTGGCCCGCGATGTTCCGCCGCGCCGGGCTCACCGGGGTCGGGAGCTTCACGCTGCTCCTCGATCTGCCGGCGCCCCTGGGGGAGGCGGCCCGCACGTTCCTGCACGCGCAGCTGACCCGCCTCCGGGAGATGATGAGCGAATCCCTGGACGCGGCCGACGTCAAGACCCTCGACCTGCTGCTCGACGCCGACGCGCCCGAAGGCATCCTGCGCCGGAGCGACGCCTTCCTGCTGGCCGCCACCACGGTCCACACGGGCGTGCGCCCCGCTTGACTACACCGCGGCCCGCCCGCTCGCAAGGGCCCACTCGCGGTGGAGCGCGCCCAGCGGAATGCGGTGCTCGATGACCGGCGTGCCGAACAGGGACAGGTGGAATTCGAGCCGGCCGCTCAGGTCGAAGCCGCCGTACACCGCCCACGACGCACGGGCCGTCGCCTTGCCGTCGCTGGACGCGGCGGCCCGGGCCGCGCCCTCGCCGCGCAGATACGGAGCGAAGTCCGCGGTGACGCCGACCGCTCCGTACAGGCCGACGGAGGCCTCCGCGCCGAGCGCGCCCTTGACGTTCCCGGCCGCCGCGACGCTCGCGTGCACCGGGGTGCTGTGCACGGCCGACGTGCTGACCGGGGACCAGCCGTTGCCCACCGCGTAACTGCCGCCCACCCGGAAGCCACCCTTGACGTCCTGCTGGACGTCAAGGGTGGCGTGGCCGTCGGCCTCCACCTGTAGGTAGCAGGTCAGGTCGAGGTTGACGACGACGGGCACCGGTCCCACCTGGATGACCGGGGCGCTGTGCAGTTTCGCGAACGGGATCCGCCGGGGCGTGCCCGTGCTCGCGGCGGCCCGGCCCTTCAGCGCCCACTGCGAGGACCAGGCGCCGCTCATGCCGAGGAAGGCCGAACTCGGTCCGGTCCCAGCGCCCTTGCCGCCGTCGTACGCGAACTCCACCTGCGGGGCGAGCTGGACGAAGCCGGAGACCGAGGCCGCGGCCTCGGCGGGGGCGCCCTTGGCGGTAGTCACCGGGGCGTTCACATCCAGGCGCAGATTGCCGAGGGGCAGTTCGGCGCCCTGCGGCCCGAACCGTACGCCCTGACTCCTGGCCCACGAGAAGGTGACGCCCTTCATCAGCGGGACCACGCTGACGGATGCGGGGTCGACCGGTACCTTGCCGTCGGCCCGGTCGTCCTTGAGGACGGAGGCGAGCGTGGTGGAGGCGGTCTTCACCTCGGTGCCGCGCTCGGTCCGGCCCACGACTTCGGTGACCTTGGCCAGCAGCCCGTCGGGTGCGCCGGGCGCGGGCGCGCTGGCGATGACGTCGCCCACCGCGACGGGCCTGTCGGCGGGCCTGCCCGGTGCGGGGGAGTGGCTCGGCTGCGCGGTGCGGCTCGGCGGGGCGGTGTGGCTCGGCGGGGCGGCGGATATGACGGCGCGTCCGCTCGCCCTGTCGTACGACGCGATCTCCAGCGAGGACTTCTCCGGCCGGCCCCTGCCGCCACGGGTGCGGGCCACCGGGGTGGGCGCCGTCGATCCCTGTGGCGCGGCGTTGACTTCGAGCTCCTGCTCCCCGTCGGCCGACGCCGACGAGGGCGTGGCGGCACTTCCGGGCCCGGCCGCCGCGGTTGCGGTGTCGGCGGGCGCCGAGCAGCCGGTGCCGGCCAGCGCGAGCGCGGTCAGGCCGGGGAGCAGGAGGCGTCTGGTGAGCGTGCGCACGTAGGGGTGACCTTCACGTTGGGGGAGTGGCTATTACCGACGGGTAACGCGAAGATGATCATGCCATGCCCGTGCGGCCCAGGTCATCCTCGGACTCCTCCAACTCGCTTGCCCGGCAAGGCTGTTGAAGGTTCACCTACGACGTGCGCCGGACGTTCCGAGGGGTGCCGTGCGCCGCCAGGGGTGCAGCTCCTCCAACTCGGCCGCCAGGTCCAGGAGTTGATGCTCCGAGCCGGGGCGTCCGACGAGCTGGACCGAACCCGGGAGCCCCGACGGCAGTGAGCCGAACGGCATCGCCAGCGCCGGGCGGCCGGAGAGGTTCCACGGCGGGGTCATCGGGGAGCAGGCGGTGTTGGCCAGCATGTTGGCCAGCCAGCCGCGCTCGTGCCAGGCGTCGGCCGCCGGCCCCGGCCGGGCGAGGGCCGGGGTGAGCAGGACGTCGTACTCCGCGAAGAACGGCTCCAGGCGTTCGTTCAGCGCCGCGCGGTGGTCCCCGCGCAGCATGCCGAGCCGTCCGGCCAGCCGCCCCACCTGGGCGTGGCGCCGGGTGCGCGGAGCGAGCAGGCGGGGGTCGAGCCCCTCGGCGTCCTGCGCGACCCCTGCGGTCCAGCGGGCGAGGACGACCGTGCCGAAGGACAGCGGGTAGGGCGGATGGGCGGTCACCACCCGGTGGCCCGCGCCCGAGAGGGTGCGCGCGGCCCGCCGGGCGAGCGCCGCATGGGCGGTCCCGACGCGCACTCCCGTGATCGGACTGCGCGCGGAACAGGCGATGTTGAGTCTGCGCGGGGCCTCCGCCGCGCTCCGGGCCGGGCCGCCCGAGCCGTCCGGCCCGACCGCCTCGTCGGCGAGCACCGAGAACATCAGCCGGGCGTCCGCGGCGGTCGTCGCCAGCGGGCCGTGCTCCGACATACCGAACCACCCGCCGCCGAGCTCGAAGGGGATGCGCCCGGTGCCCGGCTTGAGGCCGATGAGGCCGCAGTGCGCTGCGGGGATGCGCAGCGAGCCCATGCCGTCGTTGCCGAGCGCGATGGGCACGAGCCCGGCCGCCACCGCGGCCGCGCTGCCGCCGGACGAGCCGCCCGCCGTGCGGGTCGGGTCCCATGGGTTGCGAGCCGTGCCGTGCACCCCGTCCGTCGTGCCGAAGACGCACAGCTCGGGCACCTGGGTCAGGCCCACCACCACCGCGCCCGCCGCCCGCAGCCGGGCCACGGTCACATGGTCGGCGGTGGCCGGGGTGCTGGGGGTGGCCGCGGACCCGTTGCGGGTGCTCTCGCCGCGCACCGGAAGGTTGTCCTTGACGGCCACCGGCACGCCCGCGAGCGGGAGCCGGTCCAGATCCGTACGGCTGCCGACGGCGTCCGCCTCCGCGAGCGCGGCGGTGCCGCGCACCACGCGGAACGCCCCGACGCGGTCGTTCCCCTCGGCGATGCGGGCCAGGTGGTCGGCGACCATCTCCCGGGGCGTGACCTCCTTGCGGCGCACCGCCTCGGCTATCTCGACGGCGGTCCGGCCTGCCCACTGGGTCACGGTGGCTCCTCGTTGCTGGTGTGGTCACTAAGGCTGAGGAAGCCACTGTGTACGGTCGTACGCTCCGTGTCGATACCGCGATCTTCGAGACCGCTCACGACCGGTCAAGTCCGGTGGAACGACTCGCCGTCGGCGCCGAAGCGTTGTGCGGCCGTCGCCGCCCTGCGCCCCCAATTGGGAGTCCAGGAAAGGGAGTTGGTGGGTGTGGGACGGTCGGTGCGGCCGAGGTGGCGGCGCAGCGCGGCGAGTGAGGGATGCGGGTTGTCGCTGTGCCAGATCAGGGAGTGCGGGTAGACCGGAGTGGGATCGAGGAGGGGAATGCGCCGCAGACCCTGGTCGGCGGGCCAGGCGAACCGGGTCTGTTCGCCCACGAGGGTCGCCAGCACGGCGGAATCGGCGATGGTGTCAAGGAGCGGCTCGGTGCCGAAGTCGGGTCCTGTCGTCTCGATGGTGAGCCCGAAGGCCGCCGCGAGTGCGTCGTAGTACGCCGCCCACTCGGTTCCCGCGACGAGGCCGGGCATCCAGATCCGATGTCCGACGAGATCGGCGGGGGCGACCGCGCGGGCATGGGCCAGAGGGTGGCCCGGGCCGGTCAACAGCTGTACGGGCTCGTCGTGCACCCGGACGGTCTCGATCCCGTCGGGCAGTTCCCGCGCCGGCAGGGTGACCGCGCGGAAGGACGCGTCGATCGTGCCGGAGCGTACGGCGGCGAAGGCCGCGTCCGCGTCGAACAACGTCACCACGTCGAGTTCGGTCGTGGGGTGTGCGCGGTGGAAGCCGCGCAGCAGATCTGCGGGCGCGAGACGGCGGCCGATCACATCGACGCGCAGCGCGCGGTGACCGGGCCGCACCGAGGCCGCAGCCCGCTCCTCGGCCTGGAGCAGCGCACGGGCGTGCGGCAGGAAGGCCTGGCCGTCGATGGTCGGCCGGGCCCCGGACGCGGTGCGGGTCAACAGCCGCACCCCGAGGTCCCTCTCCAGCGTGGCGATGCGTTTGGAGACGGCCTGCTGGCTTATCGCGAGATCGGTGGCGGCCCGCTGGAACTGGCCCGTGTCCGCGACGGCCACGTAAGTGCGTACGGCGTTGAGATCCACGCCGGGGGATCCTAGGGCATCTCCGCCGAACGGGACCGAGTGCGTCGCATGCGGGCCCGGCCCGGCGGGCGGCCGGGCCGGGCCGGCTTGGTGCACAATGCCTGGTTGTGGCTCTCCGCCGGACCGGTTGTTTGACCTGCCCCGGTGCGGATCGCTTGGATCTCACGGGTCAACGTGGGGTTGTTCCACCGGGGCGGGTTGTGCGGGGCGGGTGAAAGGTGTGCTGGGCATGGCGGGCAGACGGAGGTCGCTGGGGCGGCAGTTCGGTTGGCTGTGGGCCGCGTACGGGGTGAGCACGGTCGGCACGATGCTGGCATTCGACGCTTTCCCCCTGATAGCCATCCTGGTCCTGCACGCCGGACCCGCCGCAGTGTCGGCGCTCGCCGCCGCGGGGCTCGCGGTCGGGACGGTGCTCGCGGTGCCGCTCGGCCCATGGGTCGAGTTCCGCCGCAAGCGACCGGTCATGGTCGCGATGGACCTGATCCGGTTCGCCGCCGTCCTCAGCATCCCCGTCGCCTTCGCGCTCGGACTGCTCGGCTTCGTCCAACTGGTCCTCGTCTCCGTCGTCGTCGGCGCGGCCGACATCGCCTTCCGGGCGGCCGGCGGGGCCCACCTCAAGGCGCTCGTCGCGCCCGAGGACCTGCTCGTCGCGAACGGACGGTTCGAGTCCACGTCCTGGACCGCCACCATGATCGGCCCACCGCTCGGCGGCTTCGCGATCGGCGCCTTCGGTCCGATGGCCACCGTGACCGCCGACGCGATCAGCTATCTGCTGTCCGCGCTGGGCATCCGGGCGATCGGCGGCAATGAGGCACCGCCGCCGGTGCGGACCGGCACGTCCGCACGGCTGCGGCGAGCCGATCTGCTCGAAGGGTGGCGGCACATCCTGACGCACCCCTCGCTGCGTCCCATGCTGTTCAACACGATCCTGGTCAACGGGCTGATCATGACGACGGCCCCGTTGCTCGCCACGCTCATGCTCGGCTCCCTCGGCTTCGCGCCCTGGCAGTACGGCCTCGCGTTCGGGGCCCCGTGCATCGGCGGTCTCATCGGCTCGCGCCTCGCGCGCCGGCTCGTCGCGCGATACGGGCAGCGCAGGATCCTGCTGGTCTCCGGAGCGCTCCGCGCGTGCTGGGTGCCCTGGCTCGCCTTCATCGGTCCCGGCGTCGGCGGGCTCGTGCTGGTCGCCACGGTCGAGCTGGGACTGATCACCTGCTGTGGGATCTTCAACCCGGTATTCGCCACCTACCGCCTGGAACAGACCGGCACGGACCGCGTGGCCCGCACCCTGTCGGCCTGGACGGTCACCGGCAAGGCGGCCATCGCGATCCTGACCGCCCTCGGAGGCGTCCTCGCCGGCCTGACCGGCCCGCGCACCGCGATCTTCGTCGCCGGCGTCCTCATGCTGGCCACCCCGCTCCTGCTGCCGAAGGCCGCCCGCACCCCGGGCACCGAGCCGGTGCCCGCCCCGGTCCCCAGCGGGGGCTGAGCACACCGGCACGGGGCCCGGAGGAAACCGGCGGCGACTCCGCTCCACCCTCAGTGACCCACGAACTCCCGCAGATCGCCGTTGAGTTGCTCGGCATGGGTCACGTACAGGCCGTGACCGGCGTTCTCGTACACCTTTAACGTGCTGCCGGGGACGAGGGCGGCGGCGCGGCGGCCGGTCAGGTCGATGGGCGCGGAGACATCACGGTCGCCATGGACGACCAGGGTCGGAACGTCGATCTTCCGTAGCTCGGGGGCCATCTCCAGCGTCACGAAGGTGGCGAGGACGGCGGTCGCGGCCCGGGCGGTCGCACCGTGACAGTCCTGGATCACCTTCCGCACATAGGCGGCCGAGACGTCATTGCCGGGCAGCCCCAGAGCGAAGTAGTCCTCGGCGCCGGAGGCGAAGAACTGGGCGCGGTCCTGGCGGAACGTCTCGTTGGCCGCCGCGATCGCCTCCGCCGGAACACCGTCCGGGTTCTCGTCGCCGCGTACGATGCCCGGCGCCATCCCACCGACCAGCGCGAGCCGCGCCACCCGGCCGCTGCCCTCCCGGGTCAGATACCGCACGGCCTCGGCGGTGCCGAGCGAGTGCCCGATCAGTGTGACGTCCCGCAGATCGAGGTGGTCCAGGAGCGCGCCCAGGTCGTCCGCGAGGGTGTCGAGGTCGAAACCGCCCCACACGTCCTCCGACCTGCCGTGGCCGCGCCGGTCGAACCCGACGCAGCGGTAGCCCTCGGCGGCGAGCGGGAGCATCTGGAACTCCCACATCCCGGTATCGAAATAAGCACTGTTGACGAAGACGAGGGCGGGCCCGTCGGCCGGTCCGTAGTCGATGAAGTGGAGCCGGGTCCCGTCGGTGGAAGTGCGGAAGTACGCCATGTCGATCTCCCCGTCCAGTGGTCTGACCGGCCGCGGCTGCGCGACCTGGACACACTGTGGCCCGGGGCGGGGGCGGGGCGCGATTACGTCCGGGGTAACGAAGCGGAGATCCAGCACCAGCTCGCCGAGCTCGTTCTCGCCCTCGCCGAGCAGGAACCTCGCCCACACCGAGCAGGAGGGGGAGAGGCTGCATCAGAAGCTCCACCGGATCACCCAGACCATCCAGCAACTCTGCGCCGGGCGACAGGCCTTCCGCTCTCACGCGCTGGTCACCAACCCTGACACGGTTGGTGACTACGAGCCCGTCACGGGGACCCGGGCCGCTCTCGCTGTCCGGATGCGTGATGTCCGCGACAAGCCGGCCGGAGAGGTCGCAGGCCCAGGCGCACGACACTGTCGCGGACGGCCGGGTTGACCACCCGCACCCGGCCGCGGCTGCTGGGCATCACTCTCCGTCCACTGCCTTCATATGCTCGGCGAGGACCGCCCGAACCTGCTCAAAGCCCCCCTCGGCGGGGATCACCCATTCGCTGTCGTCCCCGCCCTCCAGCGCCCGCTCGCTGCTGAAACGGACGAGATCAGGGCGAGGCGCGAGGCTGCTGCGCAGCCACAACGCGAAGTGCGCCGCCTCTGTGACCGTCGCACCCACCACGGTAATCACGGCGCTGTTCTCCACCGGAGTACTGGCGAAACCCTCCACCCATACCTGCGGCTGGATTTCGACATCGAAGTCCACAACAGAGTTCCCGCGGAGACTGCTGGTGCGGTACTTCGTCAACGCCCTGGGACCGGCCGCGGACAGTGCGCGCGCGAACCCGTCGACTGTCATCTGCCAGGCGCCGGCATCGTCAACGGGCGGGTAGAACATGAACATGGACCGCAGGTCGTCTGCCTCACTCAACTCTCGCTGCTCCCTCATGGCGCATACCTTCCCGTAGCAGTAACTCCGGACAGGGCCATCATGCTCTGTCAGTAACCCATCACCGCGTTACGGTTGTTCGTCACGATCTCCATCCCTCGGATCCGCGCATTGCGCGGATCCGGCATCGCGGCCTTGCGTGGGCGACACCGCCGAGCTGGTCACGGACGGGGACGACCGTGGCGACCGGCAACGTCGCGTTGCCGGACCATGCCCAGGAATACGTCCGCGTCCAGGGACATCACGACCGTCGCCGCCACACCCTCACCCCGCTGCTCCGCCGCGAATTGCTCCGCCGGCCACGACCCCCGAGGGGCGCTCGCCGGGAACCGCGCCAGCACCGTGTCCCGCTCCACCCCGTCACCACCCGGTGGCACCGCCAACGCGATGCAACCCATCCTTCCGCTCGATCACGCAGCCGAAGCATGTCCTGAGCCACAGCTCGCGTCGCTGTCCGTGGCCCGCTCCCGAATCGGCCATCTTGGGCCTGGGGAAAGCGTGTTGGTCGGATGGCACTCGCTCTGCGCCGTATCACTGCGTCAGTCCGCCGCAAGGCGAGATGCGCCGCAGAGCCGCGAGAGCCCAGGTGCCACCCGGCTGCGCGGCATGGTGCGGGCTCCGCCGCTGTGGGCCTCCACCTCGCGGGCACACCTTCCTTACTGACATGGACATGTGTTTCTCGCCAACGGTGCCACGACGAGGCGGACTTGAAGAGACTCATTTTCGTCCGGTGATACGCTCGCGTGCACATGCCACGTGAGCTTTCGTCTTGGCATGGCTACAGCCAGGGGGGCTCTCCGGGCGGTGACGTCTGCCCACAGCCGAGGGTCCGCTTGGGCAGATTTCGAGAGCTGGACTCCAGCCGCTCAACAGAGAGTCACATGACGAATTTTTGGCAGGATGCGACAGTCTGGGCGCTTGCCGTCTGCGTCGCTGTCGCCGCCACGGTAATCACTCGCCAGCGAAAAAGGATAAAGGCGCTACGTCGTCAAAAGCAGGACCTTCAGGGTGAGCTGACCGCATCGCAGGGCAGGGCCGCCACCCTCGACTCCACCGTCACCGAGCTGCGCAGCGGCTACGACGAGGTGGTCCGCCAGGCCAAGGAAGAGGCGGAGGAGGCCACGAACACCGTACTGAAATCGGCCATGCGGACGCTTCAGGGCCTCGCCGCGGAGCAGCAGCGGGCCATCTCCGGACTGCAGAAGAAGTACGGCGACTCGGCCGTGTTGCGGGACATGCTGGACATCGACCACATGAACTCGCAGTTCAACCGGCGTGCACAGTCCATTGCTGTGCTGTGCGGCGGCTGGCTCGGCCGGCAGCGGGAGGCCGCATCGGTCTATGACGTGATCCGCGGAGCGCAGGGCCGTATCCGGCACTACCAGCGCATCGAGATCGCCTCGCGGGTCGATGTCGCGGTGACCAGCCGTGCCGTCGAACCGATCGCGCTGACGGTGGCAGAGCTGCTCGACAACGCGACCAGCTACTCCGAGCCGTCCACCATGGTCGAGGTCGAGGTGCGGACGGTGCCCCGGGGCATCTGCATCGTGATCGACGACGCCGGTGTCGGCATGAGCGAGGAAGAACGGACGAACGCCACGGCTCTGCTGTCCAGCGGGTCCGCGGTGAGCGTTTCGGAGCTCGGCAACCCTCCCGCGTTCGGGTTCGCGGTGATCGGTGCCCTGTGTGCGCGGTTCGGGTTCACGGTCGCCATCGACAGCACCTCTCCGTACGGCGGCGTCCGCGCGGTGGTGATGGTGCCGAAGGAGTTGTTGACCGAGATGCCCGAGCCCAAGACGCCCAGTCACAGGCAAGAGGCCAATGCCGCTGCCGCGAGCCGCGGTTCGGCTCCTGCGGCGACGGAGGGCGGGCTGCCCCGGCGACGGAACAAGCGCGGCATGGCGCTCGTGCCGGACGGCGGCCGCGGGTCCGATGAAGCGCCGCCGGCCAGGTCGGCGGAGGCACGGGTGGCGGCCATGGGCGCGTTTCAGCGTGGCACTCTCCGGGGTCGAAGTGCGGAGGTACCGGCCGCCGAAGGTGATACCACTGCCGATTCACACGAAGGATTCGATGCCCCGTGAGCAACGACCTGTCCTGGATGCTTGAGGACGCGCTGCAGATTCCGCATGCCCTCCACGCGGTCCTGATTTCTGCCGACGGCCTCCAGATGTCCCGTACCGCGGAGATTGACAGGGGTGATGCCGACAAGGTGGCCGCCGCCGTCTCCGGCCTTCAGTCGCTCAGCCGGGCCGTCGGCTTCTTCTGCGGTGAGCACGGAGCGAACTGGCGCCAGACCCTCATCGAGTTCGACGGGGGCTGGGTGTTCCTGAACGCCGCGGGCGGCGGCAGCTACCTTGCCGTGGCGGCGTCGGCCGAGGTCGACATGCAGGACATCACATACCGGATGCAGCAGTTGGTCAGCCGGCTGGGCAAGGCGATGTCGACCGGCCTTCGCGGCGACGCGGTCACCTCATGACGGAACCCGGCCGTCCCGAGCCCGAGTTCGTGTCCGAGGCCGGAGAATTAGTCCGGCCCTACGTCATCACCCGTGGCCGTGACCTGCCCGACGAAGGCGAGTTCGCCCTCATCACTCTCGTTACGACGGCCACCGACGAGCAGCAGCGCCCCCAGCGGCTCTCGCCCGAGGAGCAGCAGATCCTGGAGATGTGCTCCAGTGGCTACCTCTCGGTCGCTGAGATCGCCGCGTACTCCCAGCTGCCGCTCGGCGTGGTCAAGGTGCTGCTCAGTTCCCTCGCCGAGGGGGGCTATCTCGTGACCCGGGCGCCGGTGCCCTCGGCCCGTCCCACCAACAAGGCCTTGCTCAAGGAGGTGCTCGATGGCCTCAAGGCTCTCACTGTCTGAGGATGCCTACGTGCCCGGCGGCGCACAGCAGACCGCAGTGAAAATCCTGGTCGTCGGGCATTTCGCCGTCGGCAAGACCACTCTGATCGGCTCGCTTTCCGAGATCACGCCGTTGTCCACCGAGGAGCGGATGACGACGCTCTCGGAGCACGTCGACGACCTCAAGGGCGTGCAGGGGAAGTCCACCACCACCGTGGCCCTGGACTTCGGCCGGCTGACGCTGAGCGAGCGCATCGTCCTGTATCTGTTCGGCTCCCCCGGACAGCAGCGCTTCGTGAGTCTGTGGGACGACACGGCCCGCGGAGCCCTGGGCGCCCTGGTCCTGGTGGACCCCGAGCGCCTGGCCGACTCCTTCGACGTCATGGATCTGGTCGAGAGCTACGGCCTCGATTTCGCCGTGGCCATCAATCACTTCGACGGCAGTACGGTCCACACCCCCGAGGAAGTCCGGGAAGCACTCGACCTGCTGCCCGACACCCCCGTCGTCACCATCGACGCACGCGACGAGAAGTCGTCCGTCGACGCCCTGATCACCTTGGTCCGCTATCTGCACGAGCGCGCCGACCTGGAGCACGTATGACAACCCCCTCTGTACCTCCGCCCGGCTGCCCCGCACACGGCAGCGGGCAGCGTATACCGCTGGACAGTGCGGAGTTCGCTGCCAATCCGCACGCGTACTACCGCTACATGCGCGAGCTCGGCCCCACCGCGCCGGTCACCATCGCCCCCGGCGTGGAGGCGACGCTGGTGACCGATTACAACGCGGCTCTGGAACTCCTTCAGGATTCGACGACCTTCCGCAAGGACTCACGCCGCTGGCGTGCACTGGCCGAGGGCTGCATCCGCCCCGACAGCCCGGTTCTTCCGCTGCTGGCCTACCGGCCGAACGCGATGTTCACCGACGGCGCCGAGCATGTACGGCTGCGGCAGGCCATCACCGACTCCTTCGCCCGCGTCAGCAACAAGCGGCTGAGCCGGATCGTCAGCCAGGCCGCCCAGTTCCTGATCAACCAGTTCAGCCCCCGCGGCAGCGCCGACCTGCTCCGCGACTACGCCCAGCAGCTCCCGCTGTACGTGTTCAACGAACTGTTCGGATGCCCGCCGGAGATCGGCGACCGGGTGCTGTTCGGCATCTCCGGCATGTTCGACGGAGTCAACGCCGAGGCGGCCAGCCAGGTCCTGCTCGGAGCGGTCGGCGAGCTGGTGGCGCTCAAGCGCGCCCAGCCGGGGGAGGACGTCACGTCCTACCTGATGCAGCATCCGGCGCAGCTGAACGACGAGGAGCTGGCGCACACGCTGGTGTTGCTCCTCGGTGCGGGCGGCGAGCCGGAGGGCAACCTGATCGGCAACGCCTTCTACACGATGCTGACCAACGAGGAGTTCGCGCGCCTGGGGCAGTTCGACAAGGCTGTGGACGACACCCTGTGGCGCAATGCGCCGATGTCCAACTATGCGCCCCACTACCCGGTGGTCGACACGGACGTGGCCGGCGACAAGGTGCGCGCCGGTGACCTGGTGCTGGTGTCCTTCGGCGCCGCCAACACGGCGCTCGCGGACCGCGGTGCCGACACCCGAGGCCACCTCGCCTGGAGCGCGGGGCCGCACGCCTGCCCGTCGAAAGAGCCGGCCAGGCTGATCGCCCTGACGGGCCTGGAGACGCTGTTCAACGCCCTGCCCGACGTTGAACTCGCCGTCCCCGCGGAGAGCCTCGCGTGGCGGCCCGGCCCCTTCAACCGGGCCCTGGCCTCCCTGCCCGTCCGGTTCAGCGCAGCCACCCCGCGCGCCGCGGCCGCACCGGAGCCGACGGCCGTGCCCCGCTACCAGGCACCCCCCGTCGCGGTCGCAACCGCTCCCGCGGCGACGCAGCCCACCGGCAGAGCGGGGCGCTGGAGCAGCTTCATGAAGTGGCTGACGGGCCAGTAGCCCAAACCCCCTGTGATGCATGTGACACAGGCAGTTGATATAGCCTGCATGAAAGATCAACTTCCTGGGTAGGACGGCGCGGAATGTCTGGAGTGACACAAGATGAAGGAGAGGCAGTGGACCTCGCAAGCATCTCCGCGCCCCCATTGGTGAGCGCCCGACCGGGCCCACAGTGCACCACCCCCAGCAGGCGGAACCCGTGCGGGGGCGGCGACCCCGACCATCCGAAGGACCGAATACCCGCTGCTCCCGGCGGCGGATCGGCCCTCGTCTCCTCCCTGGTCGGCGGAGCACGTCCCCGTACTTCCACACCGTCCGGACGCGGTACGCGCCACGACGTGCGAGGCACACGATGACCTCTCGCCCGGGCCCCGGCATACCGGCAACCGGCCCCGGTGAGACGACGCTCGGCGACCACGTACTCGGTCAACTGCGGCGCCTGGGCGCCACGGTGGGCTTGAGCGAGGCGGACACCGAGCTGTACGGGCAGGTCCTGATCAACTCCCTCGCGGGCGCCGCTGACCGGCCGCTGTCCCTGCCGCCGGCCTCGCCCGCCTTCCTCTCCGATGACCACACCCCCGTCGAGTTCTCCCTCGCCGGCGCTCCGGACGCCGCCCCGGCCCTGCGCGTGCTCGTGGAGCCAGGGTGGGCCCACAACGACATGGTCGACAGCGGCCGGGCCGGGCTTGCGGACATCCGCGCCATGGGCGCCCGCTGGGGCTTCGGCACCGACCAACTCGACGCCCTCGCCGACCTGTTCTTCCCCGCTGGAGCCCAGGGCCCCCTGGCCCTGTGGTACGCGCTCGATCTGCGCGCCGGAGGGGTCCCAGGGGTCAAGGTCTACCTGAACCCCTCCGCCTCCGGCCCGGAAAACGCGGCCCGCACCGTGCACGAGGCACTGCGGCGGCTCGGCTACGGCCAGGCCTTCGAGCAACTGCCCCCGGCGGCCGGCTATCCGTTCCTCGCTCTGGACCTGGGCGCCTGGAAGTCCCCCCGCGTCAAGGTCTACGTGAGACACCCGCGCATGTCAGCGGATGACGCCTGCGCGCTCGGCCGTACCTTAGGAGCCACGGCTGGAGCCACGACGGCCGACATCCGCTACTTCTTCCACGCGGCCGCGGGCTCCCTCGCGCCCTCCGAGCGCGGCGGAAACGACACTCCGCGACTGGTGCGGCGGCCGGCACTCACCTGCCACTCCTTCACCGGGGGCGACAGCACCCCGAGCGGCTTCACGCTCCACATTCCCGTTCGCGACTACGTGCGCGATGACGAAGAGGCCCTCGCCCGCGCCACAGCCCTGCTGACCCGGGCCCGCCTGGACCCCACCGTCCTGAACCGGAGTCTGGGGGCGCTCACCCGGCGAGCCCTCGCCGACGGCGTGGGGCTGATCGCCTACCTCGCCCTGGTGTACGAGCGCAACCGGCCGCCCCGGCTCACCGCCTATCTGAGTTCCGAGGCCTACCGCGTCCGGCCGCCGCAGGAGCAGTACCCGCGGGGCACCTGGATGCCGGCGCAACGCACCCAGAGCGTCCTGGACCCCGGGCACCAGGCCGTCGGCCACGTCAGCCCGCACACCGCACAGAAGGAAGTCACGTGGAGCCCTACCGCATCAAGGTCGTAGAACCTCTTGCCTTCACCACCCGGGAGGAGCGCGAGGCCGCGCTCAAGCGGGTCGCCTACAACCCCTTCGATCTGCGGGCCGACGAAGTCACCATCGACCTGTTGAGCGACTCCGGGACCGGTGCCATCTCCGCAGACCAGCTCGCCGCGGGAATGCGGGGCGACGAGTCCTACGCCGGCAGCCGCTCCTTCTACCGGTGGCACGAGGTCGTCTCCGAACTCACCGGCTACCCCCACATCCTGCCGGCCCACCAAGGCCGCGCGGCCGAGCGCATCCTCTTCTCCTCGCTGCTGCGGCCCGGTACGAGTGTGCTGTCCAACACGCACTTCGACACCACCCGCGCCAACGTCGAACTGACGGGCTGCACGGCGTACGACCTGCCCTGTGCCGAGGCGAAGGACCTCGACAGCGACTTTCCGTTCAAGGGCAACATCGACCTGATCGCCCTCGAACAGGCCCTGGAGAACGCGGACCGGACGCCCGTTGCGGCCGTGCTGATGACCATCACCAACAACGGTGGCGGGGGCCAGCCCGTCAGCATGGACAATCTGCACCGCACCGCCGAACTGTGCCGCCGTCACAACGTGCCGATGATCCTCGACGCGGCCCGGTTCGCGGAGAACGCCTGGCTGGTGACCCAGCGCGAACCCGGATACGCCGACCGCACTCCGCGCCAGGTCGCCGAGGAGGCCTTCCGCCTCGCCGACGGCTGCGTCATGAGCGCGAAGAAGGACGGGATCGTCCACATCGGCGGCTTCATCGGCCTGAAGGACGCCGAACTCGCCGAGCGGTGCGGGGGCCTGCTCATCGCCACCGAAGGATTCACCACCTACGGCGGTCTGTCCGGGCGTGACCTCGACATGATGGCCCGGGGCCTCCTCGAAGTGACCGAGCCGGCCTACCTCGCCGAGCGTGCCGACATAGCCGCCTATCTCGCCGCACGCATCCGCGAGGCCGGTGTCGACATCGTGGAACCCGCCGGTCTGCACGCCCTCTACGTCAACGCCGGGCGTCTCCTGCCGCACATCCCCCCGCACCAGTACCCCGGCACCGCACTGGTCTGCGAGCTCTACCTGCGCGGAGGCATCCGCTCGGCCGAGCTGGGGTCGCTGTACCTCGGTGAAGAGGACGAGCACGGCAACCCCGTCAAGACGGCGCCCTACGAACTGGTACGGCTGGCTCTTCCCCGACGGGTCTACACGCGCAGCCACTACGACCACGTCGCCGCCACCCTGGCAGACATCGCGAAGAACCCTGAGTCGGTCCGTGGCTACCGGGTCACGGGCCAGTCCCCGATCCTCCGGCACTTCAGCATCAAGCTGGAGCCCGTGAAGACCGGCGACTGATCTCAAGAGCCTGGAACAGTGCGGATCTCCATGACCTCACTGGCGCCCGCCCGGTGTTGCCCAGGCCGCCCGCTCGGCTCCTCCGGGAGCCGAGCGGAGAGCCGAGCCAGAAGCCGCCCCTGCGGAGCCAGGGCTCAACGTGCGCGCAGGGCACGATCCCTGACGGGGGGTCAGAAAATGGAAAGGCCGGTCAGGGTGGTGAAGCGGTCCAGGGCTGCCACGCCCGCCACCGAGTTGCCCCGCTCGTCGAGACCGGGGCTCCAGACGCAGAGGGTGCAGCGGCCGGGGACCACGGCGATGATGCCGCCGCCGACCCCGCTCTTGCCGGGCAGGCCCACACGATGGGCGAAGTCGCCTGCCGCGTCGTAGGTGCCGCAGGTCAGCATGACCGCGTTGATCTGCTTGGCCCGGCTGCGGGACAGCAGGGCGGAACCGTCGGCCAGTATCCCGTGCCGGGCAAGGAAGCCGGAGGCCCGAGCGAGGTCCGCGCAGGACGCCTCCAGGGCGCACTGGCGGATGTACTGGTCGAGGAGTTCGGGGACCGGCGTGGAGATGTTGCCGTACGAGGCCATGAAGTGGGCGAGCGCGGCGTTGCGGTCGCCGTGGGCGGCCTCGGAGGCGCGGACCTGCTCGTTGTAACCGAGGCGCGGGTTGCCGGACTCGGTGCGCAGGAAGGTACGCAGGGTGCCGGCCGCGTCTCCGGTCAGGGACTGGAGACGGTCGGTGACGACGAGGGCACCCGCGTTGATGAACGGGTTGCGGGGGATTCCGGCCTCGTACTCCAGCTGCACCAGGGAGTTGAAGGGGTTGCCCGAGGGCTCACGGCCCACGTGCTCCCACAGTTCCTCGCCCTCCCGCGCGAGACACAGCGCGAGAGTGAAGACCTTGGTGATGGACTGCGTGGAGAAGGGCTGCTGCCAGTCGCCGACCCCGTACACCGTGCCGTCGAGCTCGGCGACCGCCATCCCGAAGCGCTGTGGGTCGGCCGAGGCGAGGACGGGGATGTAGTCGGCCGGGCGGCCACGGCCCGGGGTGGCCGCGATCTCGGTGGCGATGCGGTCCAGGACCGACTGGAAGGACGAGGACACGCTCAGCTTGCTCCGGATTCCTGCGGCACAGCACGACTGACTCACCCTACGGCAGAGGCCGCACCCCGCCGTGCAGGCGATCAGTGGGGTGCGGCCTCTCTACGGTGTCGTACGCTGTCAGGCGCGCGAGGCGGCGACGAGTTCCGCCGCCTCCTCGGCCGTGGCGACCGAGGGCGGGGAGCCCTCCAGCGGCTTGCGGGCCGTCTCCGTCATGGCGAGCGCGGCGATCAGGCCGACGAGGCCCGCCAGCATCGTGTAGAACGCCGGCATCAGGTCGTTGCCCGTGGCCCCGATCAGACCCTGGACCACCAGCGGCGTCGTGCCGCCGAACAGGGACACCGAGATGTTGAACCCGATGGAGAGCGAGCCGTAGCGGATCGCCGTGGGGAAGAGGGCGGGCAGCGCCGAGGACATGGTGCCCATGTAGCAGACCAGCGCGAGGCCGAGGGCGAGCAGACCGGTGAACACCGCGACGGTGCTGCCCTGCTTGATGAGCAGGAAGCTGGGCACCGCGAGCACGATGAAGCCGATGGAGCCGCCGATGAGGACCGGCTTGCGGCCGACCCGGTCGGAGAGGCGGCCGACCGAATTGATGATCGCCATCAGCACGATCATCACGATCACGATGGACATCAGGCCGGTGGTCTCGTTGAAGCCCTGCGTCGAGAGGTACGTCGGCATGTACGAGAGCAGCATGTAGTCGGTGATGTTGAACGCGGCCACCAGCGCCAGGCACAACAGCATCGCGCGGCCGTTGCCGAAGAGGATGCGCTTGAGCGGCAGCTTCTCCCGCTCCCGGTCGGACGAGCCGTTCTCCTCCAGCTTCTTGAAGGCCGGCGACTCGTCGAGCTTCAGCCGGAGGTAGAGGCCGACAAGACCGAGCGGACCCGCCACCAGGAACGGGATCCGCCAGCCCCACTGCTGCATCGCGTCGTCGCTCAGGAACACGGTGAGGGCGGTCACGAGCGAGGCGGCCACGGTGTAGCCGATCAGGGTGCCGAACTCCAGGAAGGAACCCCAGAACCCGCGGCGCTTGTCCGGCGCGTACTCCGCGATGAACGTGGCCGCGCCGCCGTACTCGCCGCCGGTCGAGAAGCCCTGGACCATGCGGCACAGGATCAGCAGTACCGGCGCCCAGATGCCGATGGTGGCGTAGCTGGGGATCAGGCCGATCGACAGGGTCGCCGCGGCCATCATGATCATGGTCAGGGCGAGGATCTTCTTCCGGCCGACCCGGTCGCCGAGCGGCCCGAAGAACATGCCGCCGAGCGGCCGGACCAGGAAGGCGGCGGCGAACGTCGCAAGCGACGCGATGACCTGCATGGTGTCGCCGGCGCCGGAGAAGAAGACCTTGCCGATGACGACGGCGAGATAGGAGTAGACACCGAAGTCGAACCACTCCATGGCGTTGCCGAGGGCCGTGGCCTTGACGGCGCGCTTGACCGCGGCCTCGTCGGTCACGGTGATGTCCGAGCGGCGCAGTGCTGGGTTACGCCTGCGGTGGACCGCCCGGAACAGGGAACGGTGCCGGGTGACTGCCTCAGGCTCTGGCTGTTGATCCTCGGTGCTCAGCACGCAACGTCTCTCTCGCTCGACAACAGAAGGGTGCGCCCTACATGGAACTCCCTCCGGGCGGCGCGGTCTCACGGTGAAAGTCCTTGATCGCCGGACCAAAGCCCGCACTGAGGGCAGGACTTTGGTCCTCAACGTGACATAAGGGACCCGCGTGAGGTGAGGGAGGGGGAGGTGGGAGATCCGACGGCTCAGCCGTCGACGACGTCCTTGACGGCGTTCTCGGCGTTGCCGTGTGTCCGTGGGGCCCGATCGTCGCTCGTCATGGGCTGCCTCCACCTGCGGTTGATCATGTTTTCCGACACCAGTACGCCTGGCCGCTTCTGCGCATCTCAAACCACGGAAACGCGAAAGAGGCCTCTGACCGGCGGGTTCGCGGACCGTCACTCGTTCCGCGCGGTGCTGTGGGGCGAGCCGCGATGTCTCGAACGACCCGCTCGGGTACGGCAGTTGGGCGCGGCCGGGCGGACCGGGCTTGTGGACCGCCATCGGGTTCGGGCCGACCGTAATCGTTTGACGGCCTCGGGCGCACCGCGATGGGATGGTGCCCCATGAGCGCCGAGCAGCTTCACATCGGTCAGTACTTCCTGGACGACGACCTCGTGCGACGGCTGATCGCCGAGCAGTTCCCGCAGTGGGCCGGACTCGCGGTGGAGCGGTTCGCCTCCGGGGGCACGGTCAACGCCATGTATCGCCTGGGTGATGACATGGTCGTACGGCTGCCTCTGGTGGCGGGTGGGGCCGGGGACGTGCTGCGCGAGCGCGAGTGGCTGCCCCGCCTCGCGCCCCTGCTGCCCGTCGCCATCCCCGAGGTGCTCGGCGCGGGGGAGCCCGCGCAGGGGTACCCGGCGCCGTGGTCGGTGTACCGGTGGCGGTCCGGCGGGAATCCGGAGGCCGGTGCACTGCGGGAGCCCGTCGGGCTGGCCCGGGACCTCGCCGCGTTCGTCGCGGTGATGCGCGGCGTCACGCTGCCCGGCCCCCCAACGGCCCACCGGGGAGGGCCACTTGGCTCTCTGGACGAGGAGACCCGCAAGGCGCTCGCGCTGCTGCGTGACCTCCCGCAGGAGGACGTCGACTGCGCTGCCGCCGAGGCGGTGTGGGAGGACGGGCTGCTGGTTCGGGACCTGGACGGGCCGCCCGTATGGCTGCACGCCGACCTCATGCCGGGCAACCTGCTGGTGGACGGTGGCCGGCTCGCCGCGGTGATCGACTTCGGGTGTGCGGGCGTGGGCGATCCGGCCTGTGACCTCTTCCCCGCCTGGAACTTGCTGCCGGCCGTGGGACGCGAGGTCTTCCGTTCGGCGCTCGGCGTGGACGACGCGACGTGGCGCCGGGGCCGCGCCCGGACGCTCTCTCAGGCGCTGATCGCGCTGCCGTACTACCGCACCACGAACCCGGCGATGGCGCGGAATGCCCGCCATGTGATCCGCGAGGTCCTGGGGGAGTGCGCCTGAAGGGTCAACTGCACGCGTGGGAAAGGCAGTTGGCCCTCCAGGTGAGGTCACTCCTCAGGAGGGGGGCGGATCAGCCGAGGGGCTTGCTCAGCACGGCCTTGCGGTGGCTGAACGTCTCGATCGAGTAGCGGCCGTGGTAGTTGCCCATCCCGCTCTCGCCGACCCCGCCGAACGGCAGGTCGGAGACGGTCAGATGGGCCAGCGGCAGGCCGAAGCCGAGGCCGCCGGACGACGTCTCGGCGGCCAGCCGCTCGCGGGTGCGGTCCGACTCCGTGAAGGCGTACAGGGCGAGGGGCTTGTCGCGGTCGTTGATGAACCCGATGGCCTCGTCCAGGTCCGCCACCGTGACGACGGGCAGCACCGGACCGAAGATCTCCTCCCGCATGACCGGCGACTTGGGGTCGACGTCGGCGAGTACGGTCGGCGCGATGTACTTGGTGGCCCGGTCGGTGGCGCCACCGGTCACCGTCCGGCCGGAATCGAGCAGGGTCGCGAGCCGGTCGAAGTGCCGCTCGTTGACGATGCGGCCGAACTCGCGCGAGCTCTGCGGATCGGCGCCGAACAGCGCCTCGACCGCGCGGGCGAACTCGGGCTCCAGGGCGCGGGCGGTCTCCGGGTCGGTCAGGACGTAGTCCGGGGCGACACAGGTCTGTCCGGCGTTGAGGAACTTGCCGCGCACCAGGCGGTCCGCGACGACGGCCAGGTCGGTACCACGATCGACGAACGCCGGTGATTTGCCGCCCAGTTCGAGGGTGACCGGGGTGAGGTGTTCGGCGGCGGCCCGCATCACGATGCGGCCGACCGTGCCGTTGCCGGTGTAGAAGATGTGGTCGAAGCGCTCCGCGAGGAGGGCGGTGGTCTCGGGTACGGCACCTTCGACGACGGCGACCGCGTCGGTGTCGAGGTACCGCGGCAGCAGGCGGGCCAGCGCCGAGGAGGTGGCGGGCGCCATCTCGCTGGGCTTGACGACCACGGCGTTGCCCGAGGCCAGCGCCCCCAGCAGCGGGGTCAGGAGCAGCTGGACCGGGTAGTTCCACGGCGCGATGACGAGGACCACGCCCAGCGGGTCGTACCGCGTGTGGGCCGTCGCATCCGCGCCGAGGTGGGCCGGGACGGGGGCGGGCTCCGGGCGCAGCCAGTCGGCCAGGTGCTCCAGGGTGTGGTCGATCTCGCGGATCGTGAAGTCGATCTCGGTACGGAAGGCTTCGGTGGAGCTCTTGCCGAGGTCGGCGTGGAGGGCCTCCGCCAGGTCCGCACCATGGGTGGTGAGCATCTCGCGCAGCCGGCGCAGTTGGGTGGTGCGCCAGGAGAGGGGCTGGGTGCGGCCGGAGCGGAAGGTGGCGCGCAGCCGCGCGACGGTGTCGGCGGGCTGCTCGGGGGTGCGGTCGTTCACGATGCCTCGCTGTCAGTGCCGGCCTGACCGGTGGTGCCCGGCAGGTCGATCCGATTCGGTCGATGTATATGCCAACCATTGAGATCGCCCACTGAATTCCGCGCCCACGAAACTACTTTGCGTGACGCACCCAGCACGGCTGGGTCCTCAGGGGTGCGGAGGCGCCGTCGCGCATCGCAGCCTCCGACCATCGTGACGCAGTGTGATGCTTCGGGGTGCGGATGGTGAGGTGAGGGGTGACGATGAGAGGCGCTTCAGGGCCGAGCCGCCTGCGGATGGCGACGCGAGCGCCCGGCGGGGCGTCGACGCCGCCACGCCCCCGTCCTTCGTTCGATGCCGGAGCCCACGATGCTGCTGCCCCACTGCCATGTTGTCCACGAACTGCTGTCCCTGCTGCGCAGCAGGGAACGCCGGGTCGCCCGCGCGCCGCTGGACTCCGGCGCGCTCCAGGCGCGGGACGACGCCGCGTACACGCTGTGCGTGCTGATGGGGGAGCGTTCGATGGCCGCAGCCGTGGAAGCCGCCGAGCGCTATCTCGTACGTTGCCGGCGCGCGATGCTGCCCGCCGTCGGGGCCGCTCCCGACCGGGCGCACTGACGCGGGAGCTCCGGGTCCGGAGCATCCGGGTCGGGGGCATCCGGGTCCGGTGTGCGCGGGCCGCGCACGGATTCGGGGGGCTCGGAGCCAGGCTGCTCGGGCCTGGTGCGCCGGCTCGGCGTGACCGGGCACGGCGTACTCGAATTCGGGTGGCTCGGGCCCGGGTGGCTTGGTCGGTTCAGGCTCGGGCGGGGAGGTAGGGGCCGGGTCCCTTGAGAGTGCGGTGGATGGGCACGGTCGCCGTGTGGCGCAGGCCCGGCAGGGCGGCAACCGACTCGGTGAGGTAGCGGTAGAAGAGCTGCGCGGTCGCCACGTCGATGCTCGCGTAGAGGGTGGCCGTGCCCGTGACGGCGGCCGCGAAGGAGACCTCCGGGTGTGCCGCGATCGCCGCTCCGGCCTCCGCCAGCCGGGACGGGTCGACCTCCAGCCACAGGGCCGCCCTGAACCTCCGGTGCAGGACGCCCGGGTGGTACTCGACATCGAAGTAGAGGACCCCGGCGGTTCGGAGTTCCGTGATGCGGCGGCGCACGGTCGACACGGAGAGCCCCGTCGCGGCGGCCAGTTCCGCGGGTGCGGCCCGGCCGTCCCTGGCCAGGAGGTCGAGCAGTCGCCGGTCGCTCTCGTCGAGCGCCACCGGCGGGGTGTCGGCCGTCGCCCGCTCGGGCTGGACGGACGGGGTGAGTTGCTCGACCTGCGCCGCCGTCAGTGGCCCGCTCTTGTTGATCGTGCCGAGGTCCTGACCGAAGAAGACGTGCAGCAGACAGTGCGCCGATACGTCCACCACCTGCGGGGTGCGCGGCAGCTTCTGCAGAAGCAGCGACTCCTCGGTCCCGGGGCCCCGCGTACGTACCGAGCAGGAGATCTCGGTGCCGCCCGAACTGAGGTTCACCCAGCTGGTGTCCGGGCGCCGGGCGAGGACCTCCCCGATGGAAGCGGCGGCGTCGGGCGTGCAGCGCACCCGGACGATCCACGGGGAGTCGCCGACGCGCTGCGGGTCAGTCAGGCCGAGGACCCGGAGCTTCCCGGCGGATTGCAGTCGCGACCAACGCCGCGCGGCCGTCTGGTCGGACACCCCGAGGGCATCCGCGATCTCCCGGAACGACGCCCGCCCATTGATCTGCAAGGCATGCGCAAGGCTGAGGTCCTCCTCCGACAGTTCGCGGTCCGCACGGTTCAAGGTGTCGAGATACGTCTTCATGAAGCCCATGGTGTCGGATTCACGCATCACCTGGGCGCTGGCTCATGAAAATCGGCCCGGACGTTCAACACTCATTCCCGGGACCGGCGCCGACCGTAAGCGCCTTTCGGGTCCCGACAGCACTTTCGATTCGATCGGAGAACCTGACATGCGCAAGTGGTGGCCCCTGACGGCGGTCTGCCTCGGCGCCTTCATCCTGCTGGTGGACGTGACCATCGTGAACGTCGCACTCCCCAGCATGGCTGACGACCTCGACGCCTCCTTCTCATCGCTTCAGTGGGTGATCGACGGGTACGCGCTGGCCCTGGCCGCCCTGCTCCTGGCCTCCGGCTCCCTCGCGGACCGTTTCGGCCACCGGCGCTTCTACGTCTACGGCCTGGCCGTCTTCGCCGCGGCCTCCCTCGTCTGCGGCCTGGCGCCCGACGTGGGCGTGCTGATCGCGGCCCGCGTGGTGCAGGGCGTCGGCGGCGCGGCCATGTTCGCCACCACGCCCGCCCTTCTGCTCGGCTCGTACCAGGGCCGGGACCGGGGCACCGCCTTCGGTGTGTGGGGCGCGGCCAACGGCGCGGCCGCCGCCGCGGGACCGCTCCTCGGCGGCCTGCTCACCGAACACATCAGCTGGCCCACGATCTTCTGGGTCAACCTGCCCATCGCCGCGGTCGCCATCACCCTGACACTGCGTGTGGTGCGTCCCGACCGCCCCCGCGCCTCGTCCGGCCAGGGCGGGCCCGCCCGGATCGACATTCCCGGCGCGGCCGCCTTCACCATCGCCGCGGGCAGCCTGACGTACGGGCTCATCCGCGGTGGCGAGTCCGGCTGGACGGACGCCGTGACCCTCGCGACGTTCGCCGTCACCGTGCTCGCGCTGCTCGCCTTCGTGGTGGTCGAGCACCGCACCGCGCGGCTCGGCGGTTCCCCGATGCTGGACCTGGCGCTGCTGCGCCGCCCCTCCTTCGCTGGCCTGATGAGCGGCGCGCTGCTGCTCCAGGGCAGCGCCTTCGGGTGCCTGGTCCTGCTCTCGCTGTGGCTCCAGTCGGTCGTCGGCCTCAGCCCGGTCGGCGCGGGCCTGGCCCTGACGCCGCTGGCCGCCGCGTCCTTCGTCGTGGCCGTGTTCGCCGGGCGCCACATCCAGCGGCTCGCCCCCCGTCTGCCGATCGGCGGCGGCCTGCTGCTCGTCGCGGCGGGGATGCTGTTGCTGCGGGCGGCCATGACCGCCGACGCCGGGCGCACGTCCCTCATAGGGGGGCTGGTGGTCACCGGCATCGGCGTCGGTCTGGCCACGCCCATGCTGGTCTCGGCGGCCACCTCCACCGTGCCGCCCCAGCGGGCGGGTATGGCGGGCGGCGCCGTCAACACCTTCCGCCAGCTCGGCATGACCTTGGCCATCGCCGTACTCGGCGCGGTTTTCACCGGCCGCACGGCGGCCACCCTCGCCGGCACCGTGCCGGACGCAGACAGGGGCGCCGACGCGCTGGCCGCCGGTCAGGCACAGCGCCTGGTGGAGGCGGCTCCGGCCGGGCACCACGACGCGGCGCGGCACCTCGTCCACCAGGCCTTCGCCACCGGTCTCGACCGTGTCTTCCTGTGCTCGGCGGTGGCGGCGGCCCTCGGTGGTCTGATCGTCCTGGTACTCGTACGGCCGTCGAGCCGGGCCGCTCCTGGACCTCACGGCGGCGATACGGCACAGGCGCCGCAGCCTCGGAAGGAATCCGTCGGGTCGGGGGTCTGATCGGGAACCCGATGGGGATGTTCGGGGGCGATCGGGGGGCCGAGCCGACCGAGCCGGAGCCGCATCCCGCGGGAGGAGCGGGATGCGGCGGGTCAACAGGCCTGCTGGATCAGGGAGTTCGGGGTGCCACGAACACGATGACGGAGGCGACCTGCTCCCGCTTGGGGTGGGTCTCGGCCCCGCCGAGTCCGTAGTGGGTCTCCACCCGCTGGACGACGAGGGGGTGCCCCGTGATCCAGAGCGTGACGGCCTGGCCGACGGCGGGAATGGGCAACGGGCCCTCGAACATGGCGAGTTCGACCGCCTCGGCGCCCTCCGTCCGGTGGACGAAGGTCATGATCTGGCGGGTGCGCGCGAAGTCCTGCTCGAAGTCGACCTTGTCACGGGCGGCGAGGGTGGCGGTGATGGCGTCGGGAAGGCTCATGGCGCCATCATCCCGTGCCGTCGGCCCGGCCCGTGCCGCCGGGGGAGCGATGTGCCGGACGAGGGACACTCGCCGGGCGGTATGTGCGCATCTGTCCTAGGTTGGGTGACGTCAGTGATCCCGACCACGTAGGAGTTCGCCGTGGGCGACAGCGCCATGGACAAGATCAAGGGCAAGGCCAAGGAAGCCGCGGGCAAGGCCACCGGCAACGACCGCATGGCCGCCGAGGGCAAGACCGACCAGGCCAAGGGCAAGGCCAAGGACGCGATGCGCAACATGAAGGAGCGTGGCGAGGGAGTCAGGGACTCACTGAGCGACAAGCGCGACGACTCCTGAGCCGTCGCGGACAAGCCCCCGGCCGTTCTCGGCCGGGGGCTTCGCCGTGCGTCCGGGCCGTCCGGGAACGTACGGACCGAGGCCCCCGCGACCCCTCGCCCCGCCCCGTCCGGCGCAGCTCGCGCCAACCGATCAGGAACGGAGAAGCGCGGCCACCGGGCCGGAGCTAGCGTGATCAGCACCTCGGTTTCCCGGGTCTCGACCCGGCACCGAGTGCGAACCGGGCACCAGCCCACGACTACAGGAGTGACCATGACCACCGGCTCCGCCACCCAGGGAATCAAGACCGTGCTGCACCCCGTGACCGACCTCGCGGCGGCCAAGGCGGTCTACACCGCGCTGCTCGGCGTCACGCCGACGAGCGACGAGCCGTACTACGTCGGCTACGAGGCCGAGGGCCAGCAGATCGGCCTGGTGCCGGGCGGCGCCGACCGGGGCATGACCGGGCCGGTTGCGTACTGGCACGTGCCGGACATCGAGGCGAAGCTCGCCGAGGTGACCGCCGCCGGCGCCAAGGTCAAGGAGCCCGCGAACGACGTGGGCGGCGGCCGTCTGGTGGCCACGTTCACCGACCCCGACGGCAATGTGCTCGGGCTGATCCAGGGCTGACCGGGGGACCAACCGGTGCCGGCCGGCGGGCTCGCCCCGTCCCGGCCGGCCCCCGTCGGTACCGGGGCGGGCGAGCATTGCCGCAGCCGCCCCCACGAAGTAGAACCGTACGTACTGCTCGCAGGCGGGCAGGTCGAACAGGCGATACGGGCAGGGCCCATGAGGCGGACCGCCCGACGGATGGAGAACGCGATCAGCATGGCCAAGAGGACGGACCCGCAGCCGCCCGCGCCGCACGCTGCCGACAGCCACGACATGATCCGGGTGCACGGCGCGCGCGTGAACAATCTCAAGGACGTCAGCATCGAGATCCCCAAGCGCCGCCTCACGGTGTTCACGGGCGTCTCCGGCTCGGGCAAGAGCTCACTGGTGTTCAACACGATCGCAGCGGAGTCGCAGCGCCTGATCAACGAGACGTACAGCGCCTTCGTCCAGGGCTTCATGCCGACGCTCGGCCGCCCCGAAGTCGATGTGCTGGACGGGCTCACCACCGCGATCACCGTCGACCAGCAGCGCATGGGCGGTGACCCGCGGTCCACCGTCGGCACCGCCACCGACGTCAACGCCATGCTGCGCATCCTGTTCAGCAGGCTCGGCAAGCCGCACATCGGCTCGCCCAAGGCGTTCTCCTTCAACGTGGCCTCCATCAGCGGGGCCGGCGCGGTCACCGTGCGGCGCGGCGGGCAGGAGGTCAAGGAGCGGCGCAGCTTCAGCATCACCGGCGGCATGTGCCCGCGCTGCGAGGGCCGGGGCTCGGTCACCGACATCGACCTGACGCAGCTCTACGACGACAGCAAATCCCTCAACGAGGGCGCGTTCACCATCCCCGGCTACACCGGCGGCGGCTGGAACTCCCGCCTCTACATCGAGTCGGGCTTCTTCGACCCGGACAAGCCGATCCGCAAGTTCACCAAGAAGGAACTCCAGGACCTGCTCCACCGCGAGCCGACCCGCATGAAGATCGCGGGCATCAACATGACGTACGAGGGGCTCATCCCGCGCGTCACGAAGTCGATGCTGTCCAAGGACACCGACTCGATGCAGCCGCACATCCGGGCCTTCGTGGAGCGCGCGGTCACCTTCACCACCTGCCCCGACTGCGACGGAACCCGGCTCAACGAGGGCGCGCGCTCCTCGAAGATCAAGCGGAAGAACATCGCCGATCTGTGTGCCATGGAGATCAGGGACCTGGCCGCATGGGTCCGCACCCTGAAGGAACCCTCGGTGGCGCCGCTCCTCACCTCGCTTGTGGAGACCCTCGACTCGTTCGTGGAGATCGGCCTCGGCTACCTCTCGCTGGACCGGCCGGCCGGCACGCTGTCGGGCGGCGAGGCCCAGCGGGTCAAGATGATCCGCCACCTCGGCTCCTCGCTCACCGATGTCACCTACGTCTTCGACGAGCCCACCATCGGGTTGCACCCGCACGACATCCAGCGCATGAACGACCTGCTGCTCAGGCTGCGGGACAAGGGCAACACGGTGCTCGTCGTCGAGCACAAGCCGGAGACGATCGTGGTCGCCGATCACGTCGTCGACCTCGGGCCGGGCGCGGGAGCGGGCGGCGGCACGGTCTGCTTCGAGGGCACGGTCGCCGAGCTGCGGGCCAGTGACACCATCACCGGCCGCCACTTCGACGACCGCGCGGAGGTCAAGGACGAGGTGCGCGAGCCCACGGGCACGCTGAAGATCCGCGGCGCCAAGGCGCACAACCTCCGCGACGTCGATGTCGACATCCCGCTCGGCGTCCTCACCGTGGTCACCGGCGTCGCCGGCTCCGGCAAGAGCTCGCTCGTGCACGGCTCCATCCCCGCGGGCGAGGGCGTCGTGTCGGTCGACCAGGGCGCGATCCGGGGCTCGCGGCGCAGCAACCCGGCTACCTACACGGGTCTGCTCGATCCGATCCGCAAGGCGTTCGCCAAGGCCAACGACGTGAAGCCGGCCCTGTTCAGCGCCAACTCCGAAGGCGCCTGCCCCACTTGCAACGGCGCGGGCGTCGTCTACACGGACCTCGCGATGATGGCCGGGGTCGCCACCACGTGCGAGGAGTGCGACGGCAAGCGGTTCGAGGCATCGGTCCTCGACTACCACTTCGGAGGCCGTGACATCAGCGAGGTGCTCGCGATGTCGGTGACCGAGGCGACGGAGTTCTTCGGCTCGGGCGAGGCGGCGACACCCGCCGCGCACCGCATCCTCACCCGCCTCACCGACGTGGGCCTCGGATACCTCAGCCTCGGTCAGCCCCTCACCACACTGTCCGGCGGCGAGCGACAGCGGTTGAAGCTGGCCACACACATGGGGGAGAAGGGTGGGGTCTACGTCCTCGACGAGCCCACGGCCGGGCTGCACCTCGCCGACGTCGAGCAGCTCCTGGGGCTGCTCGACCGGCTGGTGGACTCCGGCAAGTCGGTCATCGTGGTCGAGCACCACCAGGCCGTGATGGCCCATGCGGACTGGATCATCGACCTGGGCCCCGGGGCCGGCCACGACGGCGGCCGGATCGTCTTCGAGGGCACCCCCGCCGACCTGATCGCCACCCGTCCCACCCTGACCGGAGAACACCTCGCACAGTACGTCGTCGGCTGAGGGCGCCCGGGTGTGCCGTCGGCCGAGGGGGTGCAGGCGTCAAGTGCGCCACGCTGTCAGCGCGTTGGGGAGCCGAAGGCCATCCCTTGCCGCACCCCTGCGGCCCTTGCCGTACCCCCGGGCGGCGGCCCGGGGGTAGGGTCAGGCGGCTTCCTCGTGGCGCCGCTCGACCACGAGGAACATGTCACTGTCGAGGTCCATCACCACCGTGGCCGACCGGCCGCGGCGCCGCAACTGAGCCGCGAGCTCCTCGGCCGGCCATGAGCCGCGCGGACCACCAGCGGGAAAACGCCCAAGAACCGACATGGCAGCAGCCTCCCCTTCGAACCAACGTCTGTGAGGTGCTCCTGCCCGCGATTCTCATGAGCATGCCCGTGCGGCACGACAGAAGTCCGGATCGATGTGGAGCAACTCGCAGCTCTGGTACCAGAGTTGGGATGCCACCGTCGTTTCGGTGAGGTTGCTCCAGACGGCCTCGCGATGCGGCCGGCCGCGCAGGCCGAAGACCCGCGGCCCCCACAACTCCCCACTGGCGACCCGGGGATCGAGCACGGCCCGCACCGCCGGCCACGCGCCGGCGTCCTTGCCCTGGAGGACGAGCGCCGCGGGCCCACCCCGCAGCCGCTCGCCCGGGGTCCGTGTGTGGACGGGCGGTCGCGCGGGGGTGAGGGAGTCCAACGCGCCGCCGGGGTGAACCACCACACTCCTCACCGGACTGTCCAACTCCGCGAGCCGCCGCGCCAGTTCGAGCCCTGCGTGCATCTGGGCCAGCTTCGACCTGCCGTACGTGCGCTTCGGCCGGTAGTCCCGGCGGGACTGGAGGTCGTCCAGGTCGATCCGCTCGGTCTTCGCCGCGAAACTGCCCACGGTCACGATGCGGGCCGCGGCGGCCGCCGCGAGCAGGGGGAGGAGGTGGTGGGTCAGGGCGAGGTGACCGAGGTGGTTGGTGCCGAACATCAACTCGTGGCCGTCCTTGGTCGCGAGCCGGGGCGGATCGTCCAGGGCCACACCCGCGTTGTGGACCACCGCGTCGAGATGGCTCACCCCAAGTGCCGCAACGGAGTGTTCCAGGGACGACAGGTCGGCGAGGTCGAGCCGTACATGACGTACCGACGCACCCGGAACCCTGGACCGGATCGACCCGGCGGCCGCCTCGGCCTTCGCCGGGTCGCGGCTGCCGAGAATCACCGCGGCGCCCGCTCCGGCGAGTTGCTCGGCGACGAAGTAACCGATGCCCGCGTTGCCGCCGGTGACCAGAACGCTTCGGCCCCCGGCGTGCGGCAGTCGGTGGACGTCCCACGGTTCGTTCCGGGGTGCGGTGGGGTTCATGGGGGCGCTCCTAGCCTGTGGTGCGCGACGTTCGGGGGACCTGCCCTCCGAGCCGCGGTGACACCCCGAACGTCCCAGACAGGACCGACAACTCTCCGACAACCCACCTACAGCGGCCGCGTCCCCACCCGCACGAAACGCCGGGCGCTCCCCGTTGCCCGGGCCGCGTCCCGGCCCACGGATACGATCTCGCCGCGCGGGCGGGGGCCGGCGGCGAAGGGCAGCGCGGTGAGGGACAACGCGTCGAAGGACGGCGCGCCGAAGGGCAGTGCATCGGGGGACCGTGAGGACCGCGCCAGTGATGAGGACCCGGTGATCCAGTGATGATGAGGACAAGGTTCGCCCGCTCGGCGGCCACGCTCGCCACAGCCGTGGCTCTGCTGGCCGTGAGCACGCTGGGAGCCTCCGCCGTGCAGGTGCGCGAGGAGGCCGACCCGGACGGGCTGCGCGCCGTGCTGCTTCGCGTGACGGCCGCGGGAGCGCCGGGCGCGTTCGCCGTGATCCGCGACCACGTCCACCCCGGCCTCGGCCGCTCGCTCGCCGTCGGCCGGGGAGACCTGGACGGCACGCGGATGAGGGCGGACGCGCGGTTCAGGGTCGGCAGCAACACCAAGATGTTCACGGCGGTCATCGTGCTGCGCCTCGCCGAGCGGGGCCTGCTGGACCTCGACCGGCCCCTGCTCCACTACCTGCCGCCCGGCACGCTCCCGCAGAACTGGCCGATCACCGCCCGCCAGGTCCTGGAACACCGTGCCGGAGTGTACGACCACGTCAACGACCTCCTTGAACAGCGCGGCGAGGAAACGACGGCCGTCTTCGAGGCACGCATCCGCAACACGGTCTACGCGCCCCGCGACCTGGTGGCCCGCTCGGTGCGGCACGGACCGCAGTTCGCGCCGGGCAGCGCCTACGCGTACTCGAACACCGGCTTCGTGCTCCTGGGCCTCGCCGCCGAGCACCTCACCGGCCGCCCCTACGCCGAGCTGCTGCGCGAAGGGATCGTCCGGCCGCTCGGGCTGCGCCGGACATCGTTCACGGTGCCCGCGAAGCGGATCACGGGCCGGCACATCACCGGGTACCTGACCAACGACGACCCCCGCAAGCCACTGCTGGACTCGACCGAGCAGACCGCCTCCTGGATCGGCAGCGCGGGCGCGATCGTGTCCTCGGCCGGCGACCTGGACCGGTTCCTGACCTCCCTGCTCGCCGGAAGCGCGGGAGGGCTGGTCTCCGACGACTCCTTGCGGCAGATGACACGGGCGTTGCCCACCGGCGTGACGCGGATCGGATACGGGCTCGGTCTGCGGCGGATCTCCCTCAGCTGCGGCACGGTGTTCGGCCACGGCGGAATCGTCCAGGGCTACCAGTCGCAGGCCTTCGCCACACCGGACGGCCGCCGTACTGTCGTGGTCTTCGCCAACGCCTCCAACAACGGTGCCGTCACGCAGGGTCTGATGGATGTGCTCGACCCCGCGTTCTGCGGCGGGTCCCGGCCCCGCCGCCCCGCCGCCCCGCGTCACCCACGCGCCGGCGAGGTCCCTACCGTTCCGGCCGTCGAGGACTCGCGCATCTGACCCGGCGGCGAGCCGGCGGCGGCCTACGCGTCGTCCCAGGCCATCGAGCTCATCCTCCAGCCCGCGGGCGTAAGCACGAACTGGGTCGTCTTGCGTCCCGCGCCCTCGAACCACCGCCCGTCGCGGAAGCCGGACTTGGCGTAGTCGCTGAAGCGGTGCGCGACCGAACCGTAGATCTCGGTCCGCTCGTGCACCTCCCATTCGGAGAAGTCCGTCAGGGTGCCGTCGGTGAGCATCCGCTCCCGCGGCGCGATGAACGCGTCGAGGCCGTAGACGACGGGTTGGGGGCCGGAGTTGTTGATGATCATCCCCTGGGGGAGGAAGACCTCGCGGATGGCGGCGAGGTTCGGCCGATCGCCGTCGGTATTGGTGAACGCCCCGAGAAAGGCACGCATCAACCGGTCGATCTCCGCTTTGGCCTCGGACACGGGTATGCCTTCCACGGGTACGTCTTCCACAGGTACGCCTTCCACGGGTGGGTCTCCTTGCTCGCACCGCCCTCACACGGTTGTCCGCTGTCCGCGCACGAGCCGTGGAGGGATTGTCCAGTGCGCGGTGCGGCTAGCGTCCGGTGGGGTCGGCTCCCGCCGGAACCTCGTAGATGGTGCCGTCCACGCCGGACCGGTAGAGCCTGCCGGCGGCGAATCCGCGGTCGCCGTGTCCGTAGGTGATCTGGGTGGACAGGTACATCCCGGACTGCACGGCGCACAGCGATCCGCCCTCCGCGCGCCAGATCTGGCCCGCCGTGTGCGTGGCGATCAGGGGGCGCCCCCGGCTGTCCAGGGTGAGGCCGTCGGGGAGTCCGAGGGTGTCGGCGGGGCCGGTGGTGATCCAGCGTTGCGGGCGCGCGGGATCGTCGGCGGGGATGCGGTACAGAGCCGGGGCGACGGTGGTCTGGACGACGTAGACCTGGGTGCCGTCGGGGGAGACGGCGATGCCGTTGGGCATCAGGACGTGGGCCCAGGCGGCGTCGACCTGGCCGTCGGGTGTCACACGGCCGATGTTCCGGCCGCCCACGGTCGTGGTGTACACGGTGCCGTCGGGGGCGAGGGCCACGCCGTCGATGCCGCCGAGCCCCGAGGCGTAGGTGCTGACCCTGCCGGAGTCGGGGTCCACCTGAAGGAGCTTCGAGACCGGGAGGATGTCACCGGTGAGCGAGTGGCCGAGGTCGTTGCCGGTGCCCACGAGGAGCTGACCGTCCGGACGCACGACGACGCCGCCATTGGCACCGATGTTTCCGGTGAGGGGGACGGGGTCGCTGCCGGGGGAGTCGATGCGGTAGACCCGGCCACTGAAATACGCCGTCACGAACATCCGGCCCCGCTGGTCGACAGCGATCGACTCGGCCCAGTCGGGCACGTGCGCCACCTGGACCGGTGATGCCGTCGCAGCTGACTGACATGCGGGCGCGGCGTGGGCGGTGGCCGGGGTGAGCAGGGCCGCGGCGGTGGCCAGTGCGGCCGCGGCGAACAGGGATCTGCGGCGAGAGCCTCGTATCGCGGAGCGGAGCGTGGTTGTCGGCCTCATCAATTCCCTTCCCCGCCTGGGCTGTTGGGCAACACTGCGACTCCGGGATCTTCCGGTTCCGTAGATTGTGCGTCAACAGGAGGCAGGGCATGGGGAGTTCGGCCTACTTACCGGTCCTCGACCGGTGTGTGCGTCGTCACTGCCGACCGTACCGCTGTCCGCCGGGGCTCAGCTGCGGCTGCGGTTGCCGATGATGAGGCGGTAGAGGATCAGCACGATGATCGAGCCGACGATGGCGGCGATCCAGGTGGAGAGGTGGAAGAAGCCGTTGATGGAGTGGACGTGGAAGATGACCTTCCCGAGCCACCCGCCGAGGAGGCCGCCCACGATGCCGATGAGCATGGTGATCACGCAGCCGCCCGGGTCCCTGCCCGGCATGAGTGCCTTGGCGATGGCGCCCGCGATCAGGCCGATCAGGATCCAGGCGATGATGCTCATGGTGTGGTCCGTCCCAACGTCGATGTGACCGCACCCTGATGGGTCCGGTGCTGGTGGTGAGCTGTGCCGAGTGGCCGAGGGCCTTGTGAGGAAGAGTGCCCAGGCCGGGAACCGCTATGCCATCCGCATCGGCCATTGGAGGTGCGCGGGGCTCCGGAGAGCGGGTGCGCGGGACGCCGGGTCCGCCCGGGTTTGCCGTGCCCTTTGCGAGGAACGCGGTCTACCGAGATCGACGATCCCGTCGGTCGACGCGATCGTCGAAGGGAGAAGCGATGTCTGGTGCGAAGGGGTCCGGCGTAAAGGGGTCCGGTGTGAAGGGGGCCGGCGTGCAGGGTTCTTTGTCCGACGCGGATCTGAAGGTGGTCGGGCCGGCCCTCAAGGGGGCGGTCGTCGACCTCGTGGACCTGTCCCTTGTGGCCAAACAGGTGCACTGGAACGTGATCGGCCCGCGCTTCCGCTCCGTTCACCTTCAGCTGGACGACGTGGTGGCCACGGCCCGCCAGCACTCCGACACCGTGGCCGAACGTGCCTCGGCGCTCGGCGTGAACCCCGACGGACGGGCGGCCACGCTGGCCGGGGCCAGTGCGATCGGTACGGTGCCGGACGGCTGGATCAAGGACTCGGAGGCCGTACAGGTACTGGTCACCGCCCTCGGCAGGATCATCGGGCGGATGCGCGAGAGGATCACCGAAACGGCCGAGCCGGACCCGGTGAGCCAGGACCTGCTCATCACCCTGACGGGCGAGCTGGAGAAGCACGCCTGGATGTTCCAGGCGGAGAACAGCTAGCCGAGGGCCCTCGCGCTCCGGCGCGGCCTCGGCTCATTGCCGCATGCATTCACATGGCTGGACGGCCACACGCTCAGCTGTGCGAGACCTCAAGGCCGTAGAAGGCGACGCGCGCGCCCTTCGTGGTGCTGCTGGAGGACGACTGGTTGTACGAGCCGGCCTTGAAGTACTGCCGGTAGCCGTTGAAGGAGGACGGGATCGCGTAGTGGGTCGTGCTGCCGTTGACCGTCAGGTCGACGGTGTGGCCTCCCGAGACGCCGATCGTGTAGCTCCAGGTCTTGCCGATCGCCACATGTCCCACCGCGTGCGTCGTCTGGCCGCCCGCAGGCGAATCCTCGGTGCCGAGGACGATGTCGCCGTTGGCCCGGTAGTACAGCTCCACCAGCGGCTTGGTGGATGAGCCTCCGGTGCCGAGGTGGATCTGCCCCACGCAGACATTGGACGTCACCGACAGCACGCGCAGCGTCGCGTTCAGCCGATGGGACCCCGCGAGCGACCAGTTCGCGGGGCTGCCGTCGCGGTTCATCTCGCGCAGCTCCGAGCGGGCGTAGTTGGAGTTCGGCGTGGTCACGCCCTTCTCCGGAGCCCAGAACGTCATCGCACCGTCGCGGGTGTCCGTGTAGAAGTACGAGTCCTGGAACCCGCCCGCGCCCTGGAGGCGGGACGAGGGGATCGTGGTCGGCGAACCGGGGGAGCCCACCGGCTCCTGGAGCTCCCACACCGAGAGGTCGAAGTTGCCTCCGGGGGCGACCGACGTGCTCGCGGCCGGACCGAACGCGCGGGCGTCCCCGCTTCTCGGCGGCGCCGCAACGCTGCTGTTGCTGTGGGTGGTTGAGGACGCGGGCATCGCGAAGGTCAGGCTGCTGACGGCGGCGAGGGCGGCGGTGGTGAGGGGGAGGAGCAGAGGGCGTGTGCGCATGGGGGACCCTTTCGTGGGGTGGGGGCTTGCCTGGTGCCTGCTTCCGGCTGCTCGTGTGCGGGTCTCCGTTCGGTGACGCGTCCCGCAGCCCGCGTTCGGTATGTTGAACGACATGCCTGGATGTGAACGGGGAAACCGTAGGACCCTGACGTGGGCCCGTCAAGAGATCTGCGTCAAGAGACCTCCGGTCCGTCGTTACATGAACTCAGCCGCGCGGGGCGCGTGTTGAGGAAGGGGTGCCACCGACCGCGGCCGGGGCCGAGTGCGTGTGCCCCTGCGCAGCGGGTACTGGGGATGGCATGGCATCAGAACCACGGCTTCAACGCCGTACTTGGCCGGCGGTGGCGGCCCGTGTCGTCGTGCTGATCGTCGGATTCGTCTGCATGGTGGCCTTCGCGGTGGTGCTGGCCAAGGCCACCCTGGTTCCCTCGCCGGCGTCCGTCCGCTTCACGCACACCAATGTGCATCCCGGCGATTCCATCCGCGCCTACCTCGCGCAGCCCGACTGGAAGGACGCGGTGAAGCAGGTCGGCGGCAATGTGGTGCTCGGCATGCCGTTCGGCGTCCTGCTGCCCGTGCTGTTCCCCAGGACGCGCGGGATCGTGCGGGTGGTCCTCATGACGGCCTTCGTGATGCTCACCGTCGAGACGGCTCAGGGTCTGCTCGTCACGGGCCGCGCCTTCGACATCGACGACGTCATCCTCAACTCGACCGGTGCCTTTGCCGGTTACCTGCTGCTCGGCCGTCGTCTCGGCCGCGCCCTGCACCCGCGTCGGCAGCACTGGTGGCAGCGTCGTCCGGCCGATGCGGGGATTCCCGCGGACCGGCCGGCCGAAGCGACGGATGCCGCATCCCCCTACGCCCCTTCCGCTGGTGACCACCCTTCTCGCGATGACTCGTCTCCTGGCGCCTCGGACGTACCGGCCACCTCGAAGCCGCGTCTGCCCGCCATCCTGCGGGCGGTACGGAAGCCGGTCCGGTGAGCCCGTCGGGGAACGGGACGAGCCGCACCGGCCCCTTGGGTGAGGGCTGAGCGAAGGAGAAGGGCCGGTCCTTGAGCAGCGGCCCCGCGTGAACGCTGACGCCTCGCGGTCGTCACCGGCGCCTCGCGGTCACCGGGGCCTCGTGGTCGATGGCTCCGCGTGAACCGTGAACGACGGACGCCCGGGTGTCGCCCGCCTCCCTCAACTCCCTTGTCGATGCATGGAGTTGGCGGAGGCCGGCCGCACCCGGGCGTCCGTCGTCGTCCGGTTCTCGCTGTCGGTGTTCGCGCTGCTCGGCTATTCGGTGATCCCCGTAATGGTGGCGTCGCCCAGCGGTGCCTGGTCCTCCGAGTAGCCCGCCGTCCGCAGCGCGGCGGACACCGTCTGACGGGCCTGCTGCTCCGCGGTCTTGGTGTCGTCGGCCTCCACCTCAAGGCGGATGCTGAACGCCGAGGACCCGCTGTAGAAGCTGAGCATCTCAAGATGCTCCGCCTCGCCCAGCTGCGTACCGCGCGGATCGGCGGGGCGCAGGGCGTTCTCCAGGGTCTTGATGGTCGCCTCGGTGCGCTCCGCGAGGAGGGTGCCGGGGATCGTTACGACATAGGTGGTCATAGAGCTACCGGGTGCCCCGTGGGCCCGCTTCGTACACCCCGCGCTGCGGCGAACGGGGTGCCCGGGCGCGATTACCGGCCGTCCGCGGGGGTTGCCCGGGCGCCGTCGGCGGGACGGCGGGACGGGGTGACCTGGGCGATCAGGAGGGCGATGTCGTCGTGACGCTGTGGCGGGGGCAGCGCGGCCAGGAGCCGGTCGCAGGTCGCCTCCAGGGGCAGCCGATGGTGGGTCAGGGAGTCGAGCAGGGCGCGCAGCCGGTCGTCGATCGGCTGGTCCCGGGTCTCCACGAGCCCGTCCGTGTACAGCACGAGCCGATCGCCGGGCGCGCAGTCGACCGTGGTCGCCCGGAAGGGAACGCCGCCCACGCCGAGCGGAGCCCCGGTGGGGAGTTGGAGGAAGCGCGGAGCGCGGCCCGGGCGGTCCCAGATGGGCGGCAGATGCCCCGCCAGCGCGATGCGGCAGGTCGTTCGGTGCGGGTCGTAGACGGCGTACACACAGGTCGCCGTGGTCTCGTCCAGCTCGGCGGTGATGCGGTCGAGGTGGCGCAGTACGTCGGCGGGGTCGAGGTCGAGCCCGGCGAGCGTGCGGGTCGCGGTGCGCAACTGGCCCATCGTCGCTGCCGCGTTGATGCCGTGGCCCATCACATCGCCCACGACGAGGGCGGTCTTGTCGCCGGCGACCGGGATGGCGTCGAACCAGTCGCCGCCGGCCTCGCCGATCGCCGCGGCCGGCTGATAGCGGTAGGCGACGTCGAGACCGGTGGGCTGGGGCGGCTGACGCGGGAGAAGGTGCTGCTGGAGGGCGAGGGCGGCGTGGCGCTGCTGCTGGAACCAGCGGGCGTTGTCGATGCAGACGGCTGCCCGGGTGGCGAGTTCGAGGGCCAGGACGGCGTCGTCGTGCGTGAAGGGCTGCGGGTTCCTGGCCCGTTTGAGGTCGAGCGCGCCGAGCACCTCGCCGCGCGCGATCAGCGGGACCGCCAGATAGGAGTGCAGGCCCGCGCGCGCCAGCAGGGCGGCTGCCGCGTCGTCGCGGGCGATGTTCGCCAGGTCGCCGGGTTCGACATGACTGATCAGGACCGGTCGCGCGGTCGTCACACAGCGGGTGACCAGACGCTCCGCGTTGTACTTGGCGATGTTGCCCGGGGTGTCGGCCGCCTGGAGGGCGTCGGTGGGATAGGCGGCCGCGACGGCCAGGGCTCTGATCGCGACGGGTCCGGCCGAGGGGTCCTCGACGGCGCCGCGGCCGTCCAGGACGGAGTCGAGGAGGTCGACGGCCGCGATGTCGGCCAGGTCGGTCACGACGAGGTCCGCCAGCTCGTGGGCGGTGCGGTTCAGGTCGAGCGTGGTGCCGATGCGCACCGAGGCGCGGGCGATCAGATCGAGGCGCCGTCGTGCCTCGGCGGCCTCGTTCGCCGCGTGGTACTGCTCGCTGACGTCCACGATGGAGGTCGCGACGCCGAGGATCCGCCCGGCCGGATCCTCCAGGCGGTAGTACGACACGTTCCAGGCATGCTCGGTGAGATCGCCAGGTGTGCGGCCGATCGCCGTCTGGTCCAGGAGCGGCACCCCGGTCTCCAGAACCCTGCGCATCGTGGCCTCGATGTGCTCGTGGTCCAGGAACGGCAGGGCGTCGCGCACCGTGCGTCCGATGTGCTCGTCGGGGGAGACGCCGTTGATGCGGGCCAGCGTCGGGTTGACGAGCACGTAACGCAGGTCCGTGTCGAGGACGGCGAGGCCGATGGGGGACTGCGACACGAGCCGCACCGACAGTGCGAGGTCACGTTCCACGGCCCGCAGCGTGGGCTCGTCGGTGGCGATTCCCAGCGCGTACAGGCCGCCGTGCTCGTCCTGGAGCCGCATGTTGCGGAACTCGACCATCCGCGTGCGGCCGTCCTTGTGCCGGACGGGGAAGACGCCGGCCCAGGTGTCGCCCCCGCTCATCACCCGGGCGAACAGGTCGAGGACCAGCGGCCGGTGCTCCTCGGCGACCAGGAGCTTGGCGGCGGAGTGACCGAGGGCGTCCTGCGCGTCCCAGCCGAACAGCTCGTGGGCCTGCGGGCTCCACAGGGTGATCCGCCCGGCCTCGTCGAGGACGATGGCGGCGACACCCAGCACGTCGAGGAGGCCGCCCGGCTCGGAGGCCGCGACCCGCACGCGGCTGAGCCGCTCCCCGAACACCTCGGATGCGTTCATCGTCGGCCCTTCGTCAGCCCGTCCGGTGCCTCACTCCTGTCCCGGCGCCTTCACCATCTTCTCCCCGCTCGGCGTGATCGGCAGACCAGACGTCGCAAGAGATGCAGGTGGGCACGGTGAGTGACCTGGGTGGGCGGAGCCCGGCCGGTGCCCTGCGATCAGCGGTTCGGCTGCTTCCCGCGCTGCTCGTCGTGCTGGGCGAGGACGCCGAGGAGGGTGGCGACCGTCAGCCCCGCCTCGGCCGGGTGCCGCAGCGGGGTGCCCGCTTCGATCCGGTACGTGTTGGAGCGCCCGTTCCGGGTGTGCGACAGATAGCCGGCCTCCTCCAGGTCCACGATGATCCGCTGCACGGCGCGCTCGGTGAGTCTGCAGTGCGCGGCGATGTCGCGTATACGCGTCCGGGGGTCGTCGGCGATCGCCGCCAGCACGCGGGCGTGATTGGTGAGAAAGGTCCAGCCGGCGTGTGGTTCAGGTACGGCACCCATGCACTCAGGGTAGGTCGTGACATTCGTGCAAACAATCAGGGGAAATTGCTTTCACGTAACCCACGTCGTGCATGTTCTCCCCGCCCGCATCCCCAGCACACCGCCGTGGATCCGCGCTGTGAAGCACATCACACCAGCAGCCTGTCACGCTTCGCCCGGCCGAGGTGTCTCGATGGGCACGCGGGGACCGACGGGGCCGCGTGGATCTCGGAAAGGGCTGGATGGGATGTCGGAGAATCGGGGCGGGCGCGAGGAGGGGGCCTTGGAACGGGAGGTGCCCGTGGGCAGGGAGCCGGTCGTGACACAGGACGCCTTCACCGAGCACCGCGCGCTGCTGTTCACCATCGCCTACGAGATGCTGGGCAGCGCAGCCGATGCCGAGGACGTGCTTCAGGAGAGCTATCTGCGCTGGAGTGCGGTCGACGCGGCGCGGGTCGGTCATCCGCGTGCCTATCTGGTGCGGGTCGTGACCCGCCAGGCCCTCAACCATCTGCGTTCGGTCCGGGCCCGGCGCGAGGAGTACGTCGGCACCTGGCTGCCCGAGCCCATCCGCACCGGCCCGGCGGTGAGCGAGGACGTGGTCCTGGCCGAGTCGGTGTCGATGGCCCTGATGCTCGTCCTGGAGACGCTGAACCCCACCGAGCGCGCGGTCTTCGTGCTGCACGACGTGTTCGGCTACACCCATGGCGAGATCGCCGCCTCCGTGGGCAGAACAGAAGTGACGGTCCGTCAAATCGCCCACCGGGCGCGGCGGCACGTCCAGGCGCGGCGCCGCCGGTTCGAGCCCGACTCCTCGGCCACCCGTGAGATCGTCCAGCGCTTCCTGCTCGCGACGTCGGCGGGCGACATCCAGTCCCTGATGGATCTGATGGCGCCCGATGTCGTCCAGATCTCCGACGGCGGCGGAAAGGTGTCCGCCGCGCGCCACCCGATCACCGGCAGTGCCGAGGTCGCCCGGTTCGTCCTCGGCGTGGCCCGCACCAGCATCACCGAGGCGACCGAGATCCAGGCCGCCCCCTACAACGGCATGCCCGCGGCACGGTTCCTGAACGGCGGCGAACTCGACTGGCTGGTCGCCTTCGAGATCCACGACGGACGGATCACCGGCCTCTACGCCATGCGCAACCCGGACAAGCTGCACCGTGCGGACACGGTGCGCCCACTCGACCGAGGAGATCACCGGCTGTGGAAACCATGACTTCCGAGCGCGTCATCGCCGCTCCCATCGACGACGTCTTCGCCTGGCTCACGACCACCACGAACTACACCCGCTCGCCGCTGGTGCTGCGCTGCCGGCTGGCCCGCGGGGGCGAGTCGGCCCCGTACGGCGTGGGCGCGGTACGCAGCCACCTCTGGATGATCGGCTGGCTCAGGGAGCGCATCACCCGTTACGAGGCGCCGTACACCACGGAGTACGTCGTGGAGCGGAGCGTCCCGCCGTCCCGGCACGAGTTCGGCAGCATGACGTTCAGCGAGGTCGACGGCGGAACCCTGGTGCGCTGGACGACCCGCGCCGAGATGACGCTGCCGCTCCTCGGCCCGGTGCTGACCCGCGTCCTGGTACGACCGATGATCACCCGGTCCTTCGACAGCATCCTCGCCGCGGCCGACGCGGCGCTCGCTCGCCGGCCGCGACTGAAGGTCCAGTGACCTCCTGAATTCCTGACCTGCCCCCGGCCTGCCTGACCTGACCTGACCGGCCTGACCTGCCTGCCCGGCCCTCCTGTCGTGCTCTTGAGCGCATGACCTACTGAGTCCGGGCGAACATGTTCGGCAGGAACTTGTTCGTAACGAACATGTTCGTTACGCTCGAATGGTGACCCCGCAGCCCCCCACCTCCCGCAGCCGCCGCGAGCGGCCCGCCAAACCCGCGCTCACTCATGAGGGCATCGTCGCGACTGCCGTGCGCCTGATGGAGTCCGAGGGCTTGCAGCGCGTCACCATGCGGCGCCTGGCCCAGGAGCTCGACACCGGGCCCGCCTCGCTGTACGTGTACGTGGCCAACACCGCCGAGCTGCACGCCGCCGTCCTGGAGGCGCTGCTCGGAGCGGTGGACCTGACCCCGGTCGGCGCGGACGGCGACTGGCGGGAGCGGCTGCTGGGGGTGCTCGGCTCGTACGTCGAGGTGCTGTTCGCGAACCCCGGCCTGGCCCGCTCCGCGCTGGTCGCGCGGCCCACCGGCCCCCACTACCTGGCACTGGTGGAGGGCATCCTCGCGCTCCTCCACGAAGGGGGAGTGCCGGACGCCCAGGCCGCCTGGGGAGTCGATGTGCTGCTCCAGGTCGCCACGGCGACCGCCGCCGAGCAGTCGACGCGCGCGCGGTCCCGCACGGCCGACGACGAGCACGACGCGCTCACGGCGGTCCTGCGCGAGGCTTCCGCCGACACCTACCCACGCATCGCGGCCCTCGGTGGCGACCTCGTCTCCGGTACGCCAGAGCAGCGCTTCGCCTGGATCTTCCGCGCGGTGATCAACGGTACGAAGACCACGCCGCGCGACACCCCGTGAGAGTGCCAAGGCCCCGGCCCGAGCGGCCGCGCTCTCCGTCCCAAGCAAGGAAATACCGCTCCACGCAAGGAAATGAGGACCCGCCATGAACCCGCCGACGGACCCCACCGCGAACCCCGCCACGCCCACCGGCATCCCGCACCACCCCGTCGCGATCGTCGGCGGCGGCCTCGGCGGCCTCACGCTCGCCCGGGTCCTCCAGGTGAACGGCATCGAGGCCGCTGTCTTCGACCTCGACGTGTCCCCGGACGCCCGAACCCAGGGCGGCATGCTCGACATCCACGAGGAAACGGGTCAAGAGGCGCTGCGCGAAGCCCAGTTGCACGACGCGTTCCTCGCCAAGGTGCACCCGGGCGGACAGTCGATGCGCATCCTCGACAAGCAAGCGCGTGTACTGCGCGCGGAGGCCGACGACGGCACCGGCGGCCGACCGGAGATCGACCGCGGTGATCTGCGCGGGCTGCTCCTCGATTCGCTGCCGCCGGGCACGGTGCGCTGGGGGGCCAAGGTCACCGGTGCCCGCCCGACCGGCGGGGGAGTGCACGAGGTGACACTCGCCGACGGCAGCGTGTTCACCACCAGCCTCCTGGTCGGTGCCGACGGCGCCTGGTCCCGGGTGCGGCCGCTGCTGTCCGCCGCGACCCCCGCGTACACCGGGATCTCCTTCGTCGAACTCGACCTCTTGGACGCCGAGGCCCGCCACCCCGAGGCCGCCCGGCTGATGGGCGGCGGCATGTTCTTCGCCCTCGGCGACGGCAAGGGGTTCCTGGGCCACCGGGAGACCGACGGCAGCCTGCACGTCTACCTCGCGCTGCGCACCGCCGAGGAGTGGCTGTCCACCATCGACTTCACCGACACGGCCGCCGCCAAGACGGCGCTCCTGGCCCACTTCGTCGACTGGGCGCCCGCACTGCGGCAGTTGGTCATCGACGCCGACGGCCCGCTGACGGGCCGGCCGATCCACGCCCTGCCCATCGTCCACCGCTGGGAGCGGGTGCCGGGCGTGACCCTGCTCGGCGACGCGGCCCACCTGATGTCGCCGTTCGCGGGCGAGGGTGCCAACCTCGCCATGAAGGACGGCTCCGACCTCGGACTCGCCCTGGCCCGGTACGCCACGGACACCGAGGCGGCCCTCACGGCGTACGAGGAGGCACTCTTTCCGGGCAGTGCGGCGACGGCTCAGGAGTCCGCCGACGGTCTTGAGACCATCTTCGACCCCCGTGCGCCCCAGCCGTTGCTCGACATGTTCGCCGCCTTCGACACGGAGCGGGCCTGAAGCCGGCCGACGCCCTGTGGCGCGGTTCGCCGCGCGGGACATGTGGGGGACCACTGTCCCGCGCGGCGAACCGGCGGGGCGGGCGGGAGGTCAGCCGTCGATGCGGTGCTGCGTCCAGAACGAGGTCAGGTCCGTGGACGTGGCCGCCTGGGCGGCCGCCTTGAACTCGGCCGTGGTCGAGACGCCGTACCAGTGCGAAGTGGCGTAGTCCTTGAGCAACTTGGCCATCGCGCTGTCACCGATGAGCCGGCGCAGATCGTGCAGGGCGCACTTGCCGTAGCCGTAGACGACGGTGGAGTAGCGGGAGGAATGGGCATCCCAGTACGCCATCGAGTTGGTGATCTTCTCGCTCGACGAGGCCCACGAGACGCTGTTCCAGCAGTTGGTGCCCGTCTGGTTCAGGGCGAGGTCGGTGGAGTAGTCGGCGAACGCCTCGTCCAGCCAGGGGCTGTTGTACTCGTCGTCGCCGACGATGCCGTACCACCACTGGTGTCCGATCTCGTGCGTGAGCGCCGTGGTGGAGACCAGGTCGAGCACGAACCCCGGGTATTCCATGCCGCCGAACCAGTAGTTGTTGTCGATCACCGCATCGAGCTCACCGTACGGGTAGGCCCCGAAGCGGGCCGCGTGCGTGTCCACGGCTGACTTGGCGGTGGCCAGCATCGACTGGGCGCTGGAGGAGCTGATGCCCGAGACCGAGTAGATGTTGATGGCGGTGCCGGCCGGTGAGGTGCCGGAGATCTTGCTGAACGGACCGGCCGCCCAGGCGAAGTCGCGGACCTTGGACGCGGTCGCCGTGGTGATCGTGCGGCCACTGGATCCGGGGGTGTCCACCGAGGTGCCGGTGGCCGGGACCAGCAGACCGGTGGGGTGGTCGAGGGTCACCTTGAAGTCGGCGGCCAACGAGTAGAACGACTCCCCGTTGTTGGTGTACGGGTCCAGGTGCCAGCCCGCGGCGTCGCGGATCGCCAGGACGGGCAGGGCGTTGCCGATGTTGTTGAACGCCCCGTCGGCGCCGAAGCGGTCCGCGCCGTCGGGCACGGTGATGCCCAGGTCGAAGCCGATGGTCGCGCTCTGGCCCTGGGACAGCGGCGCCGGAAGGTCGATCTTGAGGGCCGTGCAGTCGACGGAGAGGGCGCCCGCGGTGCCGCCGGTGACGTTGCCGACCGTGATCGGCATGGCCGAGCAGGTGCCGTGGTAGTTGTCCCACAGCCGCAGGTACACCTCGTTGAGCGCGGTGGCGGAGGCGTTGGTGAAGGTCGCGCTCTCGTGTCCGGTCCAGCCGTTGCCGCTCGCGTTGCTGGTCAGGTTCACGGTGTAGGCGGGCGCGGCCGGGGTGCGGGTGGAGTCCGGGGGCGGAGTGGTGCCACCGGCGGTGTTCAGGGCGACGTCGTCGAGGACGAAGCTCGTCTTGAGGCTGGAGTCCTCGGTGCCGGTGAAGGCGAGGGTCACGGTCTGCCCCGCGAACCCGGACACGTCGACCGACTTCTGTACGTAGCCGCTGTTCTTGTCGAGGTTGGAGTACGTCGCGAGCGTCGTGCTGCCGATCTTCGCCGTCAGCTTGTCGTACGCGGTCGATGTCGTGGTCTCGGCCGTGTCTATGTGCAGCCAGTAGGTGAGGGTGGCGGTGCTGCATCCCGAGGGGATGGTCACGCTCTGGGAGAGGGTGTCGGTGTGTGTGCTGCCCACACCGTTCAGCCAGGCGAAGTGGGTGCCGCCGTGGGCGGTCTCGCCGGAGCGATTGGTGATCACGCTCGTCGATGACTGGGTCCAGGGCGAAGTGCCGCTCTCGAAGTCGCCGTTGGCGACCACCTGGGCCGGGGTGCAGGCAGCGGGCGCGGCGGGTGCCGCGGCCGACGCCGGCACGGCGGGAAGCGAGACGGCTGCCAGCGCGGCGGCGGCGCAGGCGGCCGCCGCGAGGGACTTGTGGGGGGTGGATCTCACACGGAACTCCTTTGAGGCGGCCGGGATTCCGGCCTGCTCGGTGGCCGCCCGATCGGCTTGGGTGCGCCGGAGGACGGCCGCGGACTGTGTGCGGCACGTGCACGATCACTGAGGTGGGACTGGGCGCGTGTCGTCCTGGGGTCAGGGCGACAGCCGGAGGGAAGCTTCGCAGGTCTGACCAGACCATGCCAAGAGACACGGCGGAGCATCCGGTGAGGGACGGCGGCGATTGACAGGCTCGCGTCGACCAGACCATGATTCCACTAGTTGACTAGTGGAATCGGTCGGAAGGGGGAGCATGAGCGGCACGGCCACTTCGGGTGGGGGTGACAGCCGGTGGGCCCTGGAGGCGCACGGTCTGGGCAAGAGGTACCGTCGGGGGTGGGCGCTGCGCGAGGAGACCTTCCGGATCCCGGCCGGCCGCGTCTGCGGCCTCGTCGGCCCCAACGGGGCAGGAAAAAGCACCCTGTTGGGAATCGCCGCCCGGCTCGTCGAGCCGACACGGGGAGAACTGCGCGTCTTCGGGCACCCGGTCACCCATCCGGCGGTGCTGCCCCGGTGCGCCTATCTCGGCCAGGACAAGCCCCTGTTCAAACGCTTCACCGTGGCCGAGACGCTGCGCATGGGGCAGGAGCTCAACCCGGGATGGGACCGGGCGGCGGCCGAACGGATCGTGCGTGAGGGGCAGTTGGCGCCGAACGCCAGGATCGGGACCCTGTCCGGCGGCCAGCGGACCCGGGTCGCCTTCGCGCTCGCCTTCGGCAAGCGCCCCGACCTCCTGCTCCTGGACGAGCCGATGTCCGACCTCGACCCACTGGCCCGGGACGAGATCGGCTCCCTGCTCATGTCCGAGGTCGCCGAACGCGGCACCACCGTCCTGATGTCGTCCCACGTGCTCTCCGAGCTGGAGCACATGTGCGACTTCCTGCTCGTGATCGCCGACGGCCGGGTCCGCATGGCCGGTGACGCCGACGAGCTGGTCCCCATGCACACCCTGGTCACCGGAGTTACCGCGGACGGTCGCCTGCCGGAGTCCCTGGGCGCCCACACGGTCATCGATGTCCGCACCGCGGGGCGGCAGTTCACCGCCCTGGTCCGCCACGACATACCGCTCGACCCCACCTGGCAGCTCGCCGAACCCGGCCTTGAGGAGGTGCTGCTCGGCTATCTGCGCCACCCCGAAGCCCCCGCGCTGCTCTCGCCGACCGCCGCCCCCGCCCTTCGAGAGGAGCGCGTGGCATGAGCGTCCTCGCCCGCACCCCCGCACACCAGGAAGCCTCCTTCGACGGGCGCCGCCGGATACGCGGACTCGCCTGGCTGATGGTGCGTCAGCACCGTGCCGTCCTGATCGCCTGTACCGCGGCGACCCTCATCGGCGCACTCTGGATCATCCACGAGCGCGGCACCATGCTGGACACGTTGCACAACGCCGGCTGGCCCGCGAAGTCCACCAACACCCCTGACACGGAGATGGTCTACGGCCTCAGCGACTCCTTCAGCAAGGTCGCGGGGTACCTCGCCTACCTGCCCCTGGTGTTCGGTGTGTTCATCGGCGCACCGCTCCTCTCCTCCGACCACGAACAGGGCACCGCACGTCTCGCCGCCACCCAGTCGGTGTCCCGACTGCGCTGGCTGCTCTGGAAGTTGGGCTTCGCGCTCGGCCTCGTCGTGGTCACCACCGGCGTCCTGGGCGCACTGTTCGGCTGGTGGTGGCGGGCCGCCCGCCCGGTGGTCGCCAGCAACTGGCTCGACGGCACGGTCTTCAACAACACCCTGCCCGTCCTGATGGCGCTCGTCCTGTTCACCACCACCCTCGGCATCGCCATCGGCGCACTGGCGAGGCGCGCGGTCACCGCGATGGCCCTCACCTTCTTCGCCTCGGCGGCGTTCCTCCTGGTGTGCGACCACTTCAGGACGCGGCTCGCCACCCCGCGCCGCGTCGCCTTCCCGATCGACGGCGCACACCCGGCGGTGCTGAACGGCGCGGTCCAGGTCGACCAGTGGGTCGGCACCGCCTCCGGCAAGGTCTATGGCTGGGGTACGTGTGTGAACGACGCGGCGCCCGAGGCCTGCCGGGCCAAGCTGGGGATCGTCAACTCGGTCTGGGACTACTTCGGTTACGACCAGATGGCCACCCTGCAGTGGACCGCGGCCGGTCTCCTGCTGGGCGGGAGCGCCCTCCTGGTGACGCTGGTGGTGTGGCGCACCCTTCGCCAGGCGCTGTAGCAGTACGCGGGTCCTTACGTCAGTCCTCACACCAGCCCGTATGGTCAAGACGCAGGGAAGGAGGCGGGTGCGATGGTCGTGTTCCGCATAGAGCGACGCAGCGGAGTGCCCGCGTATCTCCAGATCGTCCACCAGGTCGAGCAGGCGCTGCGGATGGGCGCGCTGGAGGAGGGCGACCGGCTGCCCACCGCGGCACAGGTGGCCGCGGATACGAAGGTCAACCCCAACACCACGCTCAAGGCGTACCGCGAGCTGGAGCGGTCCGGACTGGTCGAGGTGCGCCAGGGCGCAGGCACCTTCATCACCCGGTCGCTGGCCGCCCCCGACAGCGAGCCGGACTCCCCGCTGCGGGCCAGGCTCGCCGAGTGGATGCGGGACGCGGTTTCCGTGGGCCTGACCGAGCAGGAGGTCACCACCCTCTTCGACACGGTCCGCTCCCACGCGTACGCCGCCGCGCTCACCCCGGCACCCTCGGCGTGAGCCGCACTTTCGCCGTCGCCCTGTCCGGAGACTAGGCCTGGGGCTGGGCTTGGGCTTGGGCGTTGGCGGAGGTGCCGTGGGCCTCGGCGACGGCCGCGGAGAGTTGTTTCCGTACGGATGCGGGCAGCGGCGTGCCCCCGGCGGAGTCGACCACCTGCTCGGCCACACTGCGCAGCTTGGTGTTGGTGTGCTGGGACGTGGAGACGAGGACCTTCCAGGCGTCGTCCTGGCTGAGGCCGAAGGCGGCCATGAGGATGCCGCGGGCCAGGTCGATGGTGCCCCGGCTTCGCATGGCCCGTCGCAACTGGTCGAGTTCGAGGCGTAGATCCGCGTCGTGGTCCCTTTGGTGGTCCGTGCCGCGGTCCGTTGCGTCCGGGCCCTGGGAGGGGATCTCGTCGTGGTCCGGGGCGGAGCCGTCCTGGACGGGCTCGCGCGGGCCGAGCCCCTCCCGCTTGATGATCAGCAGGAGGTCGACGCCGGAGCAGACACAGAACTCGGCGCCGTCGAGATCCAGTTGACAGTGCGACGTCGAGTCGTCGGACGCGGCCGATCCGGGGCGCGGGGCGTGCGGGAACTGGTGGTCCAGGGTGAGATCCAGCTCGCCGCACACGCCGACGACCGCCCGGTCGCCGTCGGGCCGACTGAAGACCGTGAGCCCGGACAGCCGGTGCGTGCCGGTGAATCCGGCCAGCCTGGGGCACACGCCGGCTTGCCCGGCCCCGTTCTGGTCACAGCGCGGCATGGCCATCTCCCCCTGCGCACTACGGCAGTTCATGCACGCCCAGATTCGCGCGCGGACGCGACACACGTCAAGTGATACATGAAGCCGAGTTCGGGTGTCCCCGGCCGCGCAACAACCGAACCGATTCGGGCCTGCGCTTCGTCCCGCGGGTGGAGTGGTCACCGCCTGGACCCGTTTGGACCCTCCTGGACCGGCGTGGACCGGCGTGGACCCGCGTGGACACGCCTGGACCCGCCTCCCCGTGGACGCAGAGGGGGGGGGACAGGTTGATGTCGGATGGCGCCGGACAGCGCCGGGCCGCCGCAGCCGCGCTCGCCGCGGCTTGTTCTCGCGGGTGACGCTGGCCGGTTGCGAGCTGGTCGTGGGCCTCCCGCGCCGGGAGGATTCTCCTCTGCCGGGTGGGGATACGGAGAGGGGTGGGAGTAGATGCGCATACGACGAAGGGGTACTCCGGACAGGGGTGTCGGGGTGATCGGACGGGGTCTGGTCGCAGCGGCCATCGCCTGCGCGGGAGTCGCGGCAGCGCCGGCGGCGGCCCAGGCGGCACCCGCCGGAACCACGGCCTCCGCGGTCTCCGCGGCCATGGCCGCCACCGCCGCCACGGCATCCGCGTGCAGTACGGACACGGGCGCCAAAGGACTGGCGAGCTCACCGGTCTCCGACAGTCTCGTCTCGGTGGGCCGCACGGACGGCCGGATCGCCCAGTTCCAGCTCTTCTACGACTCGACGGCGACCAGGGGCCTGCCCTTCGTCTGGCATCGCGAACAGCTCACGCCGGGTGGTGCGTACGGCGCCTGGCAGCGCGTGAGTGCGGCCACCGTGGGCCCGAAGAGCTACTACATCACCGCGATGGAGAACTCGGCCGGAGCCATCGAGTTGCTGTTCTCCACCTACGGAACGTTCTGCCACTCCGTCGAGAACGGCAGCGCCGGAGGCTGGAGCGAGCCCGATGCGTTCGGCCTCGCCCCGACTCCGTACCACGGCGGAGTCATCCTGTTCAAGGAGCGGGACGGCAGCATCGACGCCTTCGCCTCCGGCTCAAGGAACGGCAGCACGATGGAGCTGCGGCACCAGCAGAACGCGGCGTCCGGCTGGGGCCCCGTCCAGTCGACCGGCACGGTCCCCGGGCAGGACGTCGGCCTGAGCCAGCCCAGCACGGTGGAGCAACTGCCGGACGGCAGGCTGCACTTGACGGCCCGCGAATGGAACCGCGACCGCACCTGGGAGATCTACCAGACGTCGCCCGGTGGCGGCTGGGGCCCTTGGCAGCTGGTCTCCCCGACAGCGGGCACGACACTGTCCTCGCTCGCTGCCACCACGGCCCGCAGTTGAACGTGGACCGCACCACCGGTCGGCGGACGGTGATGTCGTCACGTTCATGACCTCGGGCAGCCTGACCAAGGACTACCCAGGGCCTCTGTAGGACGGTGATTCCGGAACCTCGTTGAGCACGAGCCGCCCGCTGCGGGGGCGTGCCTCGACTGTCGTTGTCATGCGGCGAGGTTCGAGCGGGGAATCACGCCCTGTTCAGCGCAACCCGCTCTGGTCGCCTGCCCGGCCGGTTCACCAGGAGCCCCGGCGGGCCATCGTCTCCGGCTGCGCGCTGAAACCCGCGTCGCGGGTCCGCAACAGGTGGCGGCGCGGCCATCTTGGCGGGGGTCGATCTGTCGGACGTTCGTGCCGGTCCGGCAGCGTTAGAACTTCCCGGAAATCGCGGCAGCCCCGACCCCGCCGACGGCGATCAACAGGATGAACGTGCAGGCGTGCCACAGGAGTATCCGGTCGGACTCCGGCCCCGGAGCGCTCTGTTCGCGGCGGCCCATCCCACCCCACTCGGCTGGGTGCTCGGCCATGAACCTGCGGCGGACACGGCCGAGGCGACTCATCCAGAACACGAGATTCCCACAGAGTGCTGCCACGACAAGGGCCCACCATGCGACCAGCATGCGAGGCAGCCTAACGGAGCGCCGCTGCCGAGGGGAGGGTCAGCCGTCACCGGAGCTGCCATCCGCGCCTGCCCACCGAACGCTCGCTCCTCGACCCCAACTGGGCCAGCGAAGAGTGGACTTGGTCGAGCACCAAGACGATCGGGACCGCCGCTGGGACCGGACGCCGACACCGACTCCGACACCGACACCGACTCCGACCTTGACACCGGCCTAGACACGTCCGCGTCGGCCCTGCCCTTGGCAGTGGCCTACAGTGGCCCGACTTCCCTGAGGCGGCTCCTCCTTCCCTGGGGCTGCTCGTCACGAACGAGCGGCCCCGCCGGGCTCACGGCAGGTAGAGCACGACCGAGTTGATCGGTGTGAAGTAGGCCCACCATCCGTTCTGCGGTGCCATGTCGCCATGGCAGTAGCCGGTCCCGTTGTAGCCGTCGCACAGCTTGGCGTGGGCGCCGCCGTACTGGTTGTTGAGGATCCAGTGCCAATTGTTCTGGCCGCTCAGGTTGTGAGCGCCGTAGCTCCAGAAAATCTGGCTGGGTGACTGGGCAGGGTCCTGGCCCTCGGGGTACAGACAGACCGCCCCGTCCGGACAGTTGGCCCACGGGGCGGCGGCCTGTGCCTGGGCCGGGCCGATCGCCATCACGACCGCCGTTGCCGCCCCCAGTGCCACCACCAGCGCTTTGCGGATTCTCCCTGTCATGAGTTCCACCCACCCTTCTGGTCGTATCTCTGTGGATATGACACCAGTCGGCAGCCTCTCGGAGGGGGGCGACGCACACCAGAGCGGAACCGGCCATACAAGGCACGGGATCTCAGCGGCGGTGTGGACGCAGGGTCCGCCGTCGTGACCGCAGCCCGGCCCGTTGCGACCCACAGAAACCTTGGGTTCCGCCCCCGCAGTCAGGACACTTTCCGCCTGCGATTGCCTGCCCGCGCCCACGCGGATTCGCCCTGCCCAGGCCCACGCGGATTCACAGCGTCCGCTGCGCCTGCACGGCCCTCCACGGGCTATTCGTGCAGTGCGCTCTCGACGGCTGAGGCCACTCGGCTGCGTACGTTGCTGTCCTTGCCGGTGCTTCCCGCGGGGGAGAGGGCTTTCACGTTCTGCCCGGACGGGGTCCGGCTGGGCGGTGTGTCCGTACCGTCTTCCACGACGAGGAAGTGTGTCTTGGGGAATTTGTCGCTGTTGAGGGCTACCGCGCCTTCGGGTGCCGCGCCCACTGTCAGAACGACGGTGCATCTGCGGGCTGCCAAGGTGGCAAGGTATGGCGCGGCGTTACCCGCGCTCTGCTCTCCCGCGACGGCGAGGTAGCTCACCTTGGCGTGGGTCTTCGCCGAGGCATCCTGCAAGCCGCCCCACACTTGACGGGCCGCCGCCTCCGCGATCCCGCTCTCCGGGGTGAGGAGGCAGGCTTGCTGCTCGGTGTATACGCGCGCTCGTGCGGGCGGGATGCGGGTATCGGCGGAGCCACCAGAAGTCACCAGGGCAATGACGGCGACCGCCGCGGCTGTCAGTCCCGCCGCACCGCCCAGCACCCAGCGCCGGTGCGCACCGGTCCATGCCTTCACGGCAATCCTCCCAAGAGCCCGGCGGGCCATCACGGACCGGCCCGCATATCGAGCGCGCAGCATACGTGTATCCGGCCGACCCCTCTCGGGGCACCCCCGCAGCTCAGACATGCCGGCATCAGTCGCGGCTCGTCGTGCCTCGTATCCGCCGTCGATTCGAACTAGAGGTGAGTCGACCGGCTCCCGCCCACCAGTCGTTCGGGTCTACGGACGAGGCAGCCCCATGGCGAAGAGCCGCTGGTCGGACAGTCACCTGGTCCGCCACGTGCGGAGTTGGCTGTCGGTCCGGATCGATGCCTGGCCGCCCGCACGGTCTGGCGCGGTCAGGTTCAACCCACATCCGCCAGCGACGAGGTATTGGTGTGACCTTGAGTTCGCAAAGATCTGGATGGGCCAAAACGGAAGCAACCAGACGATCTGTGAGGGATTCTCACGGGCTAGTAAATACGAGGCCTGGAGCAGCTATTGAGGGGTTTCCAAGTCGTAAGCGGAACCCGCACACTCTGTGAGTTTTGTGTGCCCATCTTGTCTGGAGTCTGTGCCGTGCGCGCTCGCCCCTTCCGCCGCCATCCCCGGTGGAATGCTCTACGTCGTCGGTGGCTGCGTGCCACCGCGATGGTGGCGTTCGTCGCCATGGCTCTGGTTCTGACGACGGAACAGGCCTCCGCCGACGGCGCCACGCTGCCCGCACTCTCCATGCCCCACTTGTCCTGGTCGGCCCTCGCCGACTGGTTCCAGGACCCGACGTGGGGGCACATACCCCGCCAGCAGGGCGGCACCGCGGCCGGGCTGAGCCACCGCGCCAGCGCCGCGTCCACCCGCGCCGGCAAGGGCGCGGGGCGGCCTCCGGGCAAGGGCAGGGGCGAACTCGACGCCTACCATCCGTACGTGAAGGCCTCGAAGTCGGGCCCGAGCACGGCGATCGGCGGCTTCTCCGCGAAGACCAGCAAGCGAAACGCCGCCAAGTCCACTGCCACCGCGAGCGTCTTCGACAACGCGGACGGCACGACGACTCGCCAGATCGCCCAGAAGCCCGTCAACTACCGTGACGCCGAAGGCAACTGGCAGCCCATTGACACCCGGGTCACCACCGGCGGTGACGGACGTCTGCATGAGAGTGCCAACTCGCTCGGCATCGACCTCGCGCCCCGCAGCACCGACCCCGCCGTCGTCTCCGTCAGCACCGACAGCAACCACGCCCTGTCGTTCGGACTCCAGGGCGCGACCGCGGTGGCGGGCAAGGCCGACGGTTCCAAGGTCACCTACGGCGGCATCCTGCCTGCCACCGACCTGACGGTCCAGCCGACCACCACCGGTGTCAAGGAAGCCGTCGTCCTGCAGTCGGCGCAGGCCGCCAACTCCTGGACCTTCCCGCTCACTCTCAAGGGCCTGACCGCCGTTCAGAACAAGGACGGCGCCATCGAGCTGCGGGACACGAGCGGCAGGATCGCCGAGCGGATCCCGGCCGCCTACGCCTACGACTCCAAGGTCGACCCGCGCTCCGGCGACCCCGCCACCACCTACGCGGTGAAGTACCAGCTGACCGGTGACACGGGCCACGAGGCCCTCAAGGTCACCCTGGACGCGGTCTGGCTCCACGACCGGGCCCGTGTCTTCCCCGTCACCGTCGACCCGCCCGTCATCACCGACGGCTGGACCACCACGTACGCCGAGTCGGGCGCCACCGGCGACCACTCCTTCGAGCAAACGGTAAAGATCGGCTCGTACGACTCCGGCCCACACTCCGCGGCCGCTTACGTCAACCACTGGTACAGCGGCTGGGACGGCTCCAAGGTCACCGTGACCGCGGCCGATCTGAAGCTCTTCGACACGTGGGCCTCCACCTGCACTCCGGAGCGTCTCGACGTCGCCCAGGTCACCAAGGCCTGGACACCGACCGGTGTCACCAGCTACCCCGGCCCGTCGTACGGCGCGTCCATCGGCAACGTCACGCCGTCCGTGCCCAACGCGTGCGCTAATACCGCCGCCAACCACAGCGTGGGCGACTGGGTGGACGTGCCGCTGACCACCGCGTCCATCCAGGGCTGGATGAACGGCACCACCCCCGACTACGGGCTCGCTGTCTACGCGGCCACCAACGACTCGCTGCACTGGAAGCAGTTCGGCTCGTTCAACGACGGCATCCTGACCCCGCGCATCTCGGTGACGTACACCGGCACGACACCTCCGCAGGTCTACCAGCAGTACCCCAACAACAATGCCACCGCGTACACCACCACGCCTGAGCTCACCGCGTGGTCCGGCGGCGCGGACTCGTCCGCCAACACCACCACCAAGTACCAGTTCCAGGTCTACGACAACACCAACACCAAGATCGTCGACTCGGGACTGCTCACCACCGGCGACTACGTTGTCCCGGCGGGCAAGCTCAAGTGGGGTCAGAGCTACAACTGGACCGTGCAGTCCTACGACGCCGGGCTGTACTCCGGCGCCACCTGGTACTCGCTGAACATCCAGGTACCACAGCCACTGGTGACCTCCGGGCTCTCACAGAACAGCAGCGAGCACGGCTTCGACCCGGCCATCGGCAACTACACCACCGAGGACACCGACGCCACCATCTCCACCGTCGGCCCCTCGCTGGACGTCACCCGCGACTACAACTCCCGCGACCCGCGCTGGACCGGCGCGTTCGGCGCCGGCTGGTCCGCGATCCTCGACTCCCGCGCCACCGAGCAGTACAACCCCGCGGGCGCCGTGGTCTCCGCCGTCGTCAGCTACCCGGACGGCTCCCAGGTCGGCTACGGAAAGAACGGCGACGGCACCTTCTCGCCGCCCGCCGGCCGCTTCGCCACCTTCAAGTCGGTCACCGGCGGCTACACCCTGACCGACAAGAACGACACCACCTACACCTTCACCCAGGCCCTGGGCTCCGGCGGCTACGGCATCACCGCGGTCACCGACGCCAACGGCCGCTCCCTCAACCTGAGTTGGAGTGGCGGCCACATCACCAGGATGTCCTCGGCCGTCTCCGGACGCTCGCTCAACCTGACCTGGGCCACGCCGTCAGGGGCCGGCGCCGCTCACGTGGCCACCGTCGTCACCGACCTCGCCGACCCGGCCGCCCCCACCAGTGCCCAGACGTGGACCTATGGCTACAACGGAGACCAGCTCACCTCGGTGTGCGCACCGCTGACCACCACGCAGTGCACCACCTACGGCTACACCTCGGGTTCGCAGTACCAGAACGCCTCGCTCGACCTCGGCCCCCACGCCCTGTGGCCGATGGGGGAGGCCTCCGGGACCACAGCCCAGGACGCGGTCATCGCGAACCAGGGCACCAACAACGCCACGTACAGCGGCGTGACACTCGGCGGGCCCGGCCCGATGGCCGGAGGCACCGGCACTTCCGCCGCCTTCAATGGCACCAGCTCCTACGCGACGCTCCCGTTCGACATGGGCAACAACACCGACTCGGGTGCGCTGTCCCTCTGGTTCAAGACCTCCGCAGGCCCCGGCGTCCTGTACTCCTACGCCTCCCAGCCCGTCACCGCCGGCAACTCGCCCGGCGCGTACACACCGACGGTCTACGTCGGCACCGACGGCAAGTTGAAGGCTGAATTCTGGAACAGCGCGGGCATCGCCCCGATCAGCACCGGCGGAGCGGTCACCGACGGCAAGTGGCACCACGTGGTGCTGTCGGCAGCGGGAAACACCCAGTCGCTGTACCTTGACAGCGCCAAGGTCGGCTCCCTGTCGGGCACCGTCTCCATCCAGCCCGGTGTCGCGTTCGGCAAGAACCAGCAGTACAACACGCTCGGTTCGGGGTTCCTCGGGGGCAACTGGCCCGATGAGCCGCACCAGAGCAGCAGCGACAAGACCGGTTACGCCACCTACTTCAACGGCTCCATGGCGGACGCCGCCTGGTACGACCGGCCGCTGGTCGCCGCCGATGTCGCGGCCCTCTACCAGTACGGCACGCATGCGGCGAACCTGCTGTCCTCCATCACCCGGCCGTCCGGCAAGGCCCACTCGGCCATGACATACGACCCGGCGACCACCACACTCACCCAGCTCACCGATGAGAACGGGGGCACCTGGAAGCTGGGCTCGCCCACCGTCTCCGGCTCCAGCCAGACCTACCGGGGCGCGGTCCTGGGTGGCGCACCCGCCACCTACTACCGGCTGGGCGAGGCGGCCGGCGCCTCCACCGCACTGGACGAGACGCGGGGCGGCACCGGCACGTACAACGCCGTGACGCTCGGTGCGGCGGGCCCCTTCAGCGACCAGAAGGCCGCGAACTTCAACGGCACCGGCTCGTACGTCAAGGTGCCGGACATCCAGAGCGGGGACACCTCCGCATCGGCCGAACTGTGGTTCAACACCACCCACGGCACCGCGATCCTGATGAACGCGCAGAACGCGGCCATCGGCGCCGCACCGACCAGCATGGCGCCCCAGCTGTGGATCGGCAGCGACAACAAGCTGTACGGCGGTTTCTACACCACTTCCGGCTCTGTACAGATGGGCACCGCGGGCACGGTGACCGACGGCAAGTGGCACCATGTCCTGCTCTCCGCCTCGCCGACCAGCCAGACCCTCTACCTGGACGGTGTCCAGGCCGCCACCAAGACCGGCACCGCAGCGCTCGCCTCCGGCAGCCGCACTACCGACTACCTCGGCGCCGGCACCACCGGCGTCGGCTGGACCGGCCTGCCCAACGGCACCGTCGCCTACTACAACGGCACACTCGCCGAGGCCGCCTCCTACCGCACCGCGCTCACCGCGCAGGACGCCGCCGCGCACTTCCAGGCCGGCCTCAGTTCCACCGGGCTGCTGCCGGTCGAGACGGTCAAGGTCACGTCACCGGCCAACGCCGTCAGCACGTACACCTACGACGTCAGCCACAGCAACCGGCAACTCACTCACACCGACGGCCTGGGCAACACCACCTCGTTCGGCTACGACACCGGCGGCTTCGAGCACAGCGTCACCGACCCCAACGGCGCCATGACCGTCACCGGACATGACGTGCGCGGCAACGTGGTCTCCGCGGCGACCTGCCAGGACCAGGCGGCCAATGTCTGTTCCACCGAGTACTTCACCTACTTCCCCGACGACACAACTGCTCAGCTCACCACCGCCGACCCGCGCAACGACCTGGTCCTCACCCACCGCGATGGCCGTTCCGCATCAGCCACCGACCCGACGTACCTGACCTCGTACACCTACGACGCCTCCGGCGACGAGACCGCCGTCACCGGGCCGCCGGTGGCCGGCTTCCCGTCCGGCCGCACCGCCACCAACACCTTCAGCGACGGCACCGCCGCGTTCCCCGCGGCCGACTCCGGCAATGTGCCCAAGGGCCTCCCGGTGCGGACGACCACGCCCGGTGGCGCGGTCAGCTCCGTGGCGTACCTGCACACCGGCGACATCGCCGCCGGCACGGACGCGGCCGGTCTGGTCTCGACGTACGGTTACGACGGTCTGGGCCGGGTCACGTCCAAGAAGGTGGTGTCCGACACCTTCCCCAACGGACTCACGACGTCGTACGTGTACGACAAGGCCGGGCAGATCGTCGAGGAGGACGACCCGCAACTCACCGACCGGGTCACCGGCGCCACCCACGCGGCCGCCACCACCACCGTCTTCGACATCGACGGCAACATCACCTCACAGACCGTCAAGGACACCAGCGGCGGCGACTCCTCGCGCACCGAGACCCAGACCTACGACGCGTACGACCACGTAGCCACCAAGACCGACGCCAACGCGAACGCCGGCGGTGCCAACGGCGGCACCGACACGTACACGTACGACACGTCCGGCAACAAAATCCAGGAAGTGTCGAAGTCGGGCACCACCACCGCCTACGCCTACGACGACAACGGCCACCTGCTGACCCAGTCACTGATGTACACCGGCGACCCGGTCAACCCGAGGACCGCGACCGCGCTCGTGGAGTCCTCCCGCGCCTACGACCCCGCAGGTCGCCTCGCGTCGGTCACCGACTCCATGGGGTCGACGACCTCGTACACCTACACCGACAACGGCCTCCTGGCGAAAGCGACCAAGAAGAGCGCCGACGGCACCTCCTCCACGGTGCTGCAATCGATGACGTACGACGCGGCCGGCAACCGCCTCTCGCAGACCACCGGCAACGGCCAGACCGTCACCAACTACACGGTTGACGCTGCCTCCAGAGCCATCAGCACCGCCGTCGACCCCACCGGCGTCAACCGGGTCACCTCCGTCTCCTACACGCCCGACGACAAGGTCGCCACCAGCAACCAGCACGACTCCTCGGGCTGGGACCGCACCACGTCGGCCACCTATGACACGGCCGGCAACCAGCTCAGCAAGACCCTGTACGGGGACTCCTCCGGGCACCCCTCCGGCTGGTGGAAACTCGACCAGAGCACGGGTACCACCGTCACCGACTCCTCCGGTACCGGCTACACCGCCGCCGCCACCGGAGCGACGTGGGGCAACGGGGCCGCGACCTTCAATGCCACCAACGGGCAGCAGATCGCCACCAACGGCCCCGTGCTCGACACCAGCGCCTCCTACACCGTCTCGGCGTGGGTCAACATGGCCTCGCTGCCCACCCACAACACGACGATCGTCGCCCAGAGCGGCACGAACGCCAGCGCCTTCTACCTCCAGTACAACTACACGCACGCCGGCGCACCGCTGTGGGCCATGCTGCAAACCAACACCGACACCGCCTCGCCGAGTTTCCCGGCCGCCTACTCGACAGCCGCGCCGACCGCCAACACCTGGACCCACCTGGTCGGCGTCTACAACGTGGCCACCGGCACCAGCCAGCTGTACGTCAACGGCACCCTGTCCGGAACCGGCAGCAACACCACGCCGTGGAAGGCCGCCGGACCACTGATCATCGGGGCCGGCAAGTACGCGGGCGCAGTCACCGACGCCCTGCCCGGCTCCGTCTCCAACGTCCAGGTCTACCCGCGGACGTTGACCGGCTCCGAGGTCAACTCGCTCTACAGTAATGGCCGTTCGGGCGGCACGGTGGGCTCCTCCAGCCAGCAGACCACCTCCTACACCTACGACAAGCGCGGCCTGCCCACGTCGATGACCGACGCCAACGGCCAGACCACGAGCTACTCCTACGACGAGGCCGGCAACCTCGCGGTCACCACCGCACCCGCCGTCCAGGTCGAGACGTCCGGCGGCGCCCCCATCACTCAGCGCCCGGTCACCACCAGCGGCTTCAACACCTTCGGCGAGGCCGTTGAAGAAGTCGACCCCAACGGCAACCAGACCACCACGGTCTACGACGCCAACGGCAACAAGGTCTCCCAGACCCTGCCGCCCTACACCCCGGCCGGCTCCTCGACCCCGGTCGCGGCCACGTCGACCTGGACGTACGACAGCGACGGCAACCAACTGTCGACGACCACCCCTGGCGGCCTGACCACCGGATACCTGTACGACCAGCTCGGTGACGTCGCCCAGATCACCGAGCCGGACGGCACGACGCTCCACTCCACCTACGACACCAACGGCGAGAAGCTGTCCTCGACGGACGGCACCGGCGCGGTCCGACAGGCCACCTACGACTACCTGGGGCGCCAGCTCACCACCACCACCCTGGAGCGGTCCCCCTCCACCCGCACCCTGACCACCACCAACTCCTACGCCATCACCACCGGCAATCCCTACGGCGCCAACCTGGCGGCGACCACCACCCCCGGCGGTGTCACCACCAGCTACGGATACAACCGGGCGGGCGAACTGGCCTCCGTCATCGACGCCTCGGGCAACACCACGTCGTACACCTACGACTTCATGGGCAACCGGCAGAAGACGATCCTGGCGGACAACACTTCGACCCAGACCGACTACGACGCATCCGGAAACCCGACGGTCCAGACCCAATACGACGCCACCGGCGCCCAGTTGAAGCAGGAACGCCAGGTATACGACGGCGTGGGCAACGTCATCGCCGCCACCGACGCGGCCGGTCACACCACCCACTACATCTACGACGCGGCGGGCACCGTCACCCAGGAGACCCAGCCGGTCACCGACACCACCTCGATCACCACGTCCTTCGGCTACGACGCGGCCGGACAGCGCACCCGCTTCACCGACGGACGCGGCAACTCCTGGCTCTACACCTACACCTCGCGCGGCCAGCAGGAGACCGTCCGCCAGCCCTCCACCAGCCAGTACTCCTCGGCGGCCGACTCCACCACCACCCATGTGTACGACGCCGACGGGCAGCTCACCGCCACCACCCAGCCGGGCGGAGCCGCCACCGCCATGACCTACGACAAGGTCGGCAACCTCCTGACCATGTCCGGCACGGGCGCCGACGCCGCGACCGCCACCCGCAGCTTCACCTACGACCACAACGGCCAGATGCTGACCGCCGACACCGCGGAGGCGGGAACGGCCGGCGCCAAGGACCACCAGGCCGCCACCCATGAGTCTTTCTCCTACGACGACCGGGGCGACCTGCTCTCCGCCTCCGGCGCGGCCGGTTCCTCCACCTTCACCTACGACAACGACGCCGCTCCGCTGACCCGCAGCGACGCGGCAGGCACCACGTCCTACGGCTACGACCCGGCGGGCCGCCTGTCCACCCTCAACGACGCCGCGACCGGCACAGCACTGACCTACACCTACGGAAAGCTGAACGAAGTCGCCTCCGTCAAGTACGGGGCCGGGGGCCAACTGCGCACCTATACCTACAACAGCGCCCACGACCTGACCGGCGACACACTCATGCAGGGCGCGACAACCCTTGCCTCGATCACCTACGGGTACGACAAGAACGGCAACGTCACCTCGAAGAGCACCAGCGGCGTGACGGGGGCCTCCAGCAACACCTACACCTACGACCAGGCCGACCGCCTCACCTCGTGGACCAACGGCTCGGCAACGGTCGCCTACGCGTACGACGCCTCGGGCAACCGCACCCAGGTCGGAGCCGATGTCTACACCTATGACGCCCGTGACCAGCTCACCTCCGACGGAACACACACCTATGCCTACTCGGCACGCGGCACCCTGAGCTCCGACACCTCGTCGGCCAACGGCCAGGTGACCTACTCCGCGGACGCGTTCGGCAACCAGATCACCGCCGGTGCCCACTCCTACACGCTGGACGCGATCGGCCGGAACATCACCGACGCCGAATCGGTCGGCCACACCTCCCGCACCTTCCAGTACTCCGGCGCGGGCAACACCATCTCCTCGGACGGCGAGTTCACCTACAGCTACGACCCGACGGGCTCACTGGTCGGCATCAACAGCGGCACCACGACCGCTTCGGGCGTCCTGGCCATGACCGACTCGCACAACGACGTGGTAGGCACGTTCACGGCCGGCGCCTCCTCCCTGGCCGGATCCAGCACGTATGACCCCATGGGCAAGGTCACAGCGGGCGCCGGCATGATCGGGCACCTGGGCTTCCAATCCGGCTGGACCGAGGCGGATACCGGAAAGGTCGGCACCGCCTCACGCTGGTACAACCCGTCGACCGGCACCTTCCTCAACAAGGACTCGGTGTCGCTGAACCCGATGCCCAACTCGGCGGCGGCCAACCCGTTCGCCTACGTCAACGACAACCCGCTGGCAGGCACCGACCCCTCCGGCCACTGCTGGATCTGCGACGTCTGGCACGACACCACCTCAAGCGTCTCCAACGCCTGGGACTCGGCCACGTCCTACGCCTCCAGCAGCTGGAACTCCTTCAGCTCCTGGGCCTCGGAGTCCTACAACACCTACGTGGCGCCGGTCGTTCACCACGTCGTGCAGGCGGCGAAGCACGTCGCCCGGCGTGTAGTTCATCGCGTCCGCGACGCCTACCGCGCCACCGTTCGCTACAGCCGGCGGGTCTACCACTACGCCGCCCGGCACGTACGCCGCTACTACAGGGCAGCGGTGCATGCCGTGCACTCCGCCTATCACGCGGTCAAACGGATGGCGAAACGCGTGGTCCACGCAGTGAAGAAGGCCGCACACGCCGTGGCGCACGCGACCAGAACGGCATACCACGCGACGGTGAAGGCAGTGAAGACCGCAGCCACCTATGTCAAGCACCATGCCGCCGCGATCACTTCGTTCGTGGTGTCCACGGCGGTGTTCATGGGCTGTGAGGCGGTGACGGTAGGCGTCGGCACGGTCGGCTGCGCAGCAGCTGCGGGCGCCGCCGGCTCACTGGTCGACCAGGGCTTCAAGTGCGCCGAACACGGCGGCTCCAGTTGCAGTGTCGGAGCATTCGCCGGCTCGGCGGTAGAGGGCGCGGTCTCGGGTGCGGTCGGTGGCGCCCTCGGCTCCCTCGGCGGCAAACTCCTGAGCAAGTTCGCCCCCAAGGCCATGGAGGCCGTGGGCGGTCTGTTCGGCAAGGGAGCGAGCGAAGCGGAGGGAACCGCGGCGACGGACGCGACGGAATCAGCGTCCTCGCGGGCCCAGTCCGAGGAAGCCGGCTCCAGCAGCGAGGGCGGCGGCTGCCGCACGGGCGCGCCCCACAGCTTCACCGGCAGCACAAAGGTCCTCATGTCTGACGGCACCGCGAAGGCCATCGACCAGGTCAAGGTCGGCGACACGGTGGCCAACGCCGTGCCGGGCGTGACGGGTACGCAGGCACACAAGGTGACGGCGGTCATCGTGACGAAGACGGACCACGACTTCGTCGACGTCGCGGTGAAGGCACGGACCACGGTCTCGGCCTCGGCCAAGGCCCTGGGAAGAAAGGCGACCCGCAAGGCAGCGCTGGGCCTGGCCGCCGCGGCGGCGCTGTTCGCGACGGCGGTCCCGGCCCAAGCGGTGGAGCGGCCGGCCGTCACATCGGCCACGACTGCGGCGTCGGTTGCGGCTCTGGCCCCGCGGTCGGCGCCGGCGTCGGAGGTGACCGCGAAGGGCGACCACCTCACGACCACCTTCCACCACCCGTTCTATGACGAGACCCAGGCGGCGTTCGTCGAAGCGAAGGACCTCCACGAGGGCGACGTCCTCCAGACCCCGACCGGCTCCGCCGAGGTCATGGGCGTGCGGCTGTTCCACGCGAACACCACTACGTACGACCTGACCGTCGGGGGTCTGCATACGTACTACGTATTCGCCGGTACCACGCCTGTCCTCGTGCACAACATCAACGCGCCGCTTTCGGGTGTTTGCGGAGTAAATGGGGAGCCGGTGTACGGGATTCCGTCCGGTTCAAGCGGAGGTCCCGGCGCATACAAGAGCATTCCCAAGTCGCTACTCAAGGGTTACAACATTGGCAAGCAAGCTGACCCCGCGTTGCCAACGCCGATGTGCTCCTATTGCCGAACCAATCCCGCCCAAGCCATAGACCACGTGGAGCCTCGTATCAATGGCGGAGACCTGACCGATCCGAACACCACGCCAGCATGTACATTCTGTAATAGCTCCAAGCAGAGCAGAACCGCCCCGCTGAACCCGCCGCCGAACTACGTCGGCCAATGGCCGCCTTCATGGTGGCCCGCGAACATGCAAGGAACGGTGGCGAACCCGAGGAGCTATCCTTAAGGAGTCGTGTGGCCCGCCGCATCTGTGGCGGGCTGCACCTTTCGTTGGAGTCGAGAAGCGGAGTTCCAGATGGCCAATCCGGTAGATGGGGTTTCCTACATTACTCACGACACGCCGGTCTGGAGGCCGACGAGCAGCTACATGGCCGTGGTCGACCTCGCCCCATTTGGGTTCGAGAATGAGCAAGAGCAAGTCTGGCTCCGACCCTTGGCCGGTGACGAGTTCGAGATTTGCTGCATTCCATTTCGAGCTTATGGCATTTCGCTGGGTGATAGGGTAGGGCTGCGCGACGGGCGATTCGTCGCCAGCATCCTATCGCGCTCAGGAAGGCGTGTGTTTCGTGTTTTCTTCACGGATCCTCGCCCTCCTGTCGGGTACAAAGATGCGCGTCATTCCCTGCGCTCCGCCATCTCATCCGGGGACTTCCTTGCCGAATGGAGCGGGGATCGTCATGTAGCAATCGACATTCCAGAATCGACTGATCCAACGCAACTGTTCGCCGCGGTCGAGGGGGAGATCAGGAATGAATCTGCCTATTGGGAATGGGGTGACTCGGAGCCGTTTAGTGCGGGTGGTTGATGGCGCCCTGGGCAGAGTGGGATGCTCCCGACTTATGCCCAGCCAAAGGCCTGGTCTATTCCGCGGACGCGTCTGGCGCGCATCAGGTCAACGATCATCGAGCCATCGACCGGGCGAGGCCCGGCAGTGCATTCGGACCTCACCCGCGTGCTGATCACGACAATCCGCATATCTCGCCGATGGGCCAAGACCCTATGCCCCGACTACCGGTACCTTGCTGCGAGCGTGTGACCTTCCGCATAGCCAATCCCCACGCCAAATTGTTCTGCTCGCCCTGCGGCGTCATACTCCTTGATCTTGGCGGCCATCACCTCGTTTCGTCGAGCTGATCGGGCGACGCACGACGTTCACCATTGAGCTACAGCACCACGAAGGACTCCCATGCGTCTCGTACTCAGATCTGCCGCTCTCCTCACTGTCGCGGCCCTCCCGCTTGCCCTGACCGCCTGTTCCTCGGGCGGTTCGGCTTCCGGGGGTGCTGCGAAGTCGGCTGGTGACGCGCCCGCCATCCCTAGCGCCTCCGCGACCCCCGAGGACCCCAACGCGGGTCTCGCGACCGGTGCGCGGCTGAAGACCGCCCTCGCGCCCGCGTCATTCTTCGGCCCCGGCTATGCGCTGGACGCGTCGGCGACCCGTGACTCGGGATCCACGTACCAGGAGCCGAGCAGCGCCCCGGCCTCCTCGGGCAAGCCGGACTGCGCCAAGTTGGCGGGTACCAGCTGGATAGCGATCACCGGCGACACCGGGGTCTCGTTCGCGCAGAACGACTACGCGAACAAGAACACGTCCGCCGAGATGGCCCAGGAGGTCGACGTGTTCAGGGGAACGGCCGCCTCGACGGTCCTCAAGCACCTGAAGAAGGCGGTCGCCGCCTGCCCGGCCTTCGAGGACGGGGACACGAAAACGAAGGCCAAGGTCAAGGGCGCGGCCACGCCCGGTCTTGGCGACGAGGCGTACACCATCACTGTCACGGACCCGGCCTGGCAGAACGGCTCGACGTTGATCGCGGTGCGGCGCGGCACGGCCGTGGTGACGGTGCTGTCGACGGCCGGCCATGACAACGGCGCCGCGACGGCGAAGAAGCTGGCGGCGCGGGTGACGACCGCGGCAGCCAAAGTGAAGGGATAGACGAGAAGCGAGCTCGTGGGGAATTTGCCGCGCCTTCACCAAGACCCTGCGCGCCAAGACGTACCGGGCCGGTTACTACGGGTTCAGTACCTCAAGTGCCCATGCCGTCGCCACCGCTGCTGACCGGACGGACCTGCCGGGCAACCTCTGGTAGGCGAAGTGGGACAACGTCAACACGACGACGAGTGACTGGCCCTGGTCGAGCGAGCTCTACACGGACCACAGCCGTGGCCGCCAGTTCATGGTCAACAGCAAGGAATCCCGCGGCGGTTACACCATCACCGTCGACCGCGACGCCTGGGACGGCCCGGTAGCCGTCGTCGGCTGAGCGGGCTTCGACGCGGCCTTCGACTGATCCAGCGCTACATCACGTAGCCACTGCGCCAGTTGAAGGCCGTTGGCACGTCCCCTGGTGCGACCTGCATGGGCCGCGGTGATCCCAGCCCCGCAGCGGGCCTGCTCCTCTTCTCGGCGCGGGCCACCGCCGACGGAGTCGCTCCCGGCGTCTGGGAGCCGACGGGCTGCCATGCTGACCCGCATGACCTATCCCGAGACAGCCCCGTACGAACACGGCATGCTCGAAACGGGTGACGGCGATCGCATCTACTGGGAAGTCTGCGGAAACCCCGACGGGAAACCCGCAGTTGTGGTGCACGGTGGACCAGGCTCCGGCGCGGGGCCTTCCTGGCGCCGCTCCTTCGACCCGGCGCGCTACCGGGTCGTCCTCTTCGACCAGCGCGGCTGCGGACGTTCCAAGCCGTCCGCCGGTGAAGTGGAGACCGGCCTCGCCGCCAACACCACTCACCACCTGATCACGGACATGGAGCAGCTGCGGAAGCATCTCGGCATCGTCAACTGGCTCGTGTTCGGCGGCTCTTGGGGTGCGACGCTCGGCATGGCGTACGCGCAGGCACACCCGGACCGAGTCGCCGAGCTCGTCCTCTTCTCGGTCACGACGGCCAGCCGTGCCGAAGTGGACTGGATCACCGAGGGCGTCCGGGTGTACTTCCCCGAGGCCTGGGCCGCCTTTCGCGAGGCGGCTCGCCCCCGCGCCGGCGAGCGCCTGGTCGATGCGTACGCCAGGCTGCTCGCTGACCCCGATCCGGCGGTACGCGAGGAAGCCGCCCGCGCCTGGTGCCGCTGGGAGGACACCCACGTCCGCGCGCCCGGAACGCCCCTTGTCGAGGACTTCGGTGATGCGGAGTATGCCGACCCCGTCTTCCGCATGGCCTTCGCCCGTATCGTCACCCACTGCTGGCGCCACGCTGCGTGGCTCAAGGACGGGCAACTGCGCGATGGTGTAAGCAAGTTGGCCGGGATTCCAGGAGTGCTCATCACCGGCGGACAGGATCTCAGCTCGCCGCCCGATCCGGCGCGGGCGCTCGCCGCTGGGTGGCCGGGCTGCGAGCTGGTGGTGATCGAGGGCGCCGGGCACGGCCTCGGCCACCTTGGTGTGGGGGAGGCGGCCCAGGCCGCGCTCGACCGGTTCGCCCGTGACTGAGCGGCGCCCCCTCCGCTGCGAAATACGGCAACCAGCCGGTCGCTACGAAGTGGCCGTGCTGGTCACAGCGATCAATGAGTGGCTTGACCAGCACGATCGCCGTATCGCTACTGAGCGACAGAGGGCGCCCGGGCGTGGCTGCCTGGCCGCCGATACCGGGCGGCCGAGACAGTCACCGGTCATACGCTCATGCGCATCCGGCTGTACGCCCCCGACCACTGGCCCCACCCCCTCGGGTGCGGACCGTCCTCGTCGGCGGCAGGAGTCGTCAGCGGTAGAGACGGAAGAACGCTCGCAGTTCCTCCGCGTACAGTTCGGGCTCCTCGAACGGGGCGAAGTGGCCGCCGCGTTCCGGCTCCGTCGCGTAGGTGACGTTCGCCGTGCGCTCCAGCCAGGCCCGAGGCGGCCGCACCACGTCGCCCTGGAAGATCGAGAAGCCCGACGGGACCTCGACCCGGCGGGTCAACTGGGTCGGAGGGATGGCCGCGTTGGCGCTGTACATGCGCATCGAGGAGCCGATGGTCTCCGTCAGCCAGTAGAGCGTGATGTTCGTGAGGATCTCGTCCTTCGTGAAACTCCGCTCGATGTCCCCCTCGCAGCCGCTCCACGCCCGCAGCTTCTCGACGATCCACGCGGCGAGCCCGGCCGGCGAGTCGGTCAGGGCGAAGGCGGCGGTCTGCGGCTTCGTCCGGTGCATGGCTCCATAGGCGCCTTCGCTCGCACCCCACGCCGCGACGCTGTCCAGCCAAGCACGTTCCTCCGGCGCCAGATCGGTCCGATCGCCGAGGAAGACCGGAACGCCCGCGTCGGTGCGGTGCACCGCCACGACCCGGTCGGGATGGTCGAGCGCGAGGTAGCGGCTGACGTGGCTGCCGACATCGCCTCCCGACGCCCCGAAGCGCTCGTAGCCCAGTACGCCCATGAGCTCGGCCCACAGGCCGGCGACGGCGATGGAGTCCAGGGGCGCCCCGGTGGGCCGGTCGGAGTACCCGTAGCCCGGCATGTCGGGCACGACCACGTCGAACGCGTCGGCGGGATCACCGCCGTGGGCGCCGGGATCGGTCAGGAGCGGGATGACCTTCGAGTAGCGCCAGAACGAGTCCGGCCAGCCGTGGCTGAGGAGCAGCGGCAGCACCGGTCCGGCCGGGGCCACCGCCCGGGCGTGCACGAAGTGGATCCCGAGACCGCCGAGCGGGACGCGGAAATGGGGAAGCCGCCCGAGCGCGGCCTCCTGTTGGGACCAGTCGAACCCGTCGGCCCAGTAGGCGACGAGTTCGCGGAGGTAGCCGAGATCGGTCCCGAGCGCCCATCCCGCGTCCTCCGGGGCGTCGGGCCACCTCGTCGCACGCAGCCGGGTACGGAGGTCGTCGAGTGCCGCGGCGGCGGTGTGCGGGATGAACGGCTCGGGGCGCGGTCGGGAGTCTGACATGGGACGCACCCTACCGAGGAAGCCGGCGAGCACCCAGGAGCTACGGAGGCCGGCCGGGACCGGCGGCAGAACGGGGACGGGCCGATGCCACCATGACTGACGCCACGTCAGGGATGGCTGCCCAGCTGCTGGTTGTTGCCGCTCAGCACATGTTGTTCGGCCAGGACCTGGCACAGCCCCACATGCACACCGGTCCCGGCGCAGTTGTCGTCGGCGTTCGGCGCGGTGGGGAGAGCGTCGGAGGTGCCGACGAACGCCAGGGAGGCGAGAGCGGCGACGGCCGCCGTGGTGAGCACGGTACGTGTCAGAAGCATGCGCTGCCCAACGACCGGCTCCGTCAGGCGACACTCCCCATCCACCGGCCCACCGGAGCAAGTCCCCGGGGGTATCGCGAACCGGGCGGCCCGCGGGTGAGCAGGGCTGCTCGTTGCGACCCCGTGAGACGGGACATAGGGTCGGCCGTATGTCACTCCACGCCCGTATGCGCCAAGCCCTGCCGGAAGCCATGCGTGCTCGCGACAAGGTCGCGGTACGTGCCCTGCGGGCCACACTCGCCGCGCTGGACAACGCGGAAGCCGTGCCGGTCGGCGCGACCGAACCACGTGGCCTGTCGCTGGAGGAGTCGCCGGTGGGTGCCGGAGCCACCGAGGCGGCACGACGTGAACTGAGCGAGGCGGAGATGGCGGACATCGTGCGGTCCGAGATCGCCGAACGGCTGTCTGCCGTGCGGCAGTTGAGCTCCCCAGCACACCAGGACCGGGCGGCCGGGCTCCGCGCCGAGGTCACCGTGCTGCGCCGGTTCCTCGATGACGCGGCCGGGGCGACGCCCGAGCCGGCCCCCGGGACCCCGTCGGCGTGAGGCGGCCGAGGCGGCGCTCTTCGCCCGGGCGGTAGGGGAATCCGGGCTGCGCTCGCCGCATGCGCCGACCGGCGCTCCCCCCTGCCTCCGACGCGACCGATGCGCCGAAGCGGCGGTGGCCTTCCTCGCCCTTCGCGATATGCCTCCTGCGGTTTTCCGCAGGAGGAGTGGACGGTTGACCGCATGGGCCGGCAGGACTTCAACTCCTAGGCGCTGTTTCTCGGATCTCCTGACGTGGGTGGGGTGTTGGGGTCAGGCTTGCGGTATGGGTCGTGGGGATCTGACGAACGCGGAATGGGAGCGGCTGGTGTCGTTCCTGCCTTCTGGTGGTGCTCGTGGGGGCCGGTGGAGTGATCACCGGCGGGTCATCAACGGGGTGCTCTACCGGGTCCGGAC
>NZ_JBIAGW010000005.1:0-494513 GCF_042869955.1 Streptomyces sp. NPDC006691 | reverse complement strand
ACCCAACACCACCAACGGCCACACCCGCCGCACCGCCAACACCACCACCACAAAAACCTGCAACCCCAACCCCACCCACGGCCCAAACCGCGGATCCTCTTCACGCGGGAAGCCGCCCCCGAAAGCGATGAAGACGTTGAGTGCGACGAGTGTGGTGACGAGGATGGTGTCCTGAACGGCGCTGCGGCCCAACCATCGAATCGGCTCTATCACGCGGTCACCCTACTGTCACCCATACGCTGCGGAAGCAGACCTGATCCCTACGAAACAGCGGAGGGTACGAAAGTGGGTAGCGCGCCGCCGAAGTTGCAACCTTGGTCGCTTCCACTCCACACGAACCGCTCTGCCTGCTTCACCGTCCGGCTTGTTTGGCTGTTCAGGAACGGAACAGCCAAGGGGTCGGAGGAGCAGTGCCAGAGCAGATGCGGCAGTCCGCACGGGACGGGTCGGAGCAGGCGGTGCCCGGCGGCGTCGCCCCGCGCCCGCTCTGTGCGCCGCGGCCCGGACGCCGTCCGGACCGCCGCGCCGTCCACTGGTGGCTGACGCAGAACCTCCTGATCGTCGTGCCGGTCCTCGCCGGACTGGCGGCCCTGGCGCTGCTGCCGCACGCCCCCGCCTGGCTGTGGCCCGTGTTCGCGGTGCTGTGCCCGCTGGGGGCGGGGTACGCGCTACTGACGCCCTGGTACCGCTACCGCATCCACCGGTGGGAGGTGAGCACCGAGGCCGTGTGCGCCACGTCGGGCTGGCTCGTCCGTGAATGGCGCGTCGTGCCGTTCACGCGCATCCAGACCCTGGACACCGAGCGCGGCCCGCTGATGCAGCTCTTCGGCCTGTCCGCGGTGACCGTGACGACCGCTTCGGCGGCGGGGCCGGTCACCATCGTCGGCCTGGACAAGGATCTCGCGACCGCCCTGGTGCAGGACCTCACCGAGCGTGTCCGGGCCCTGCACGAGGACGGCACGTGAGCACGCGTACGCCGGTGCTCGACGCACCCGAGACACCCGACGAGCCGCGGCTGCCCGCTGGACAGTCGTGGCAGCGGCTCCACCCCCGCATGATCGTGGTCAGCGTGAGCTGGCTCGTGGGCCCGGCGGTGCCGCTGCTCGGCGCCATGCTCGTGGCCCGTGACCTGCTCAACTCTCACGGCCTGATCGTCCTCGGCTCCTACATCGTGGTGGCCGGTGTCCAGGCCGGACACGAGTGGGTGCGCTACCGGACCACCCGCTTCCGGATCACCGACAGAAAGGTCGAGCTGCACTCCGGGCTGTTCTTCCGTACCGACAAGTCGATTCCCCGCGACCGCGTCCGCAGCGCCGACCTGACCGCGAACCCCGTGCACCGCCTTTTCGGGCTCGCGGCCGTCAAGGTCGGCACCGGTCAGCACACCGCCCGCAGCGAGGACGACGAGCTGGTGCTCGACGGGATCTCGCGCGAGCAGGCGCTCCAGTTCCGGGCGCTGCTCCTGGACCGGAGCGGCACGACGAACCCCGACGGCACCGCCGCGAGCCCGGAGCTGCCCGTTCCGCTCGCGCGGATGCGCTGGTCCTGGGCCCGGTACGCGCCGCTGACCGTCACCACCGTGGCCGGGGTCCTGGCCGTGGTCACCGGTGGCTCCAAGCTCCTCGACACCCTCGGCCTCGACATCACCGACAGCGGCACCGCGCGGAACGTCTGGGACTGGCTGTCCTCCGTGCCGCTCGCCCTGGCCATCGCCGCCGTGGCGGTGGTGCTGCTCGCCGTCGGCGTCGCGGGCTCCTTGGTGGGCTTCGCCGAGGCATGGTACGGCTACCGGCTCGAACGTGAACCGGAAGGCTCCCTTCACCTGGTCCGCGGGCTGCTCACGTCCCGGTCGGTGTCCGTGGCCGAGCGGCGGATCTGCGGGGTGGAGCTGACCCAGCCGTTGCCGCTGCGCCTGCTCTCCGCGGCTCGCCTCAACCTCCTCGCCACGGGGCTCGGCGGGCACAGCGCCCGCTTCTCCAACCCGGCGCAGCTGATGCCTGCCGCGCCACTCGACTCCGCGCACCGGATCACGGCGGACGTCCTCGACCTGACGTCCTCGCCGATCACCCAGGCAGCGCTGCGGGGCCACCCCCGGCCCGCCCTGCGCCGCCGTCTGGTGCGCGGATGCCTGCTGGCCCCGGCAGGGGCGGCCGCCCTCGCCGGGGCGGGCGCGGGCAGCGGTCTGCTGCCCTGGTGGACCGTCGCCGCGGCCGTCCTGCTCACCGCGGCCTGCGGCGCCCCGCTCGCCCGGGACGCCTACCGCGGCCTCGGCCACGCGCTGCACGGGGACTACCTCGTCGTACGACAGGGCACCTTCGTCCGTCGCACGGTGGCGCTCAGGCGCGAGCGGATCGTCGGCTGGACCGGTAGGCAGTCGTACACACAGCGCCGCGCCGGGCTGTGCACGCTGACCGCCACCACCGCCGCGGGCAAGGGCTCCGTCCGGATCCGCGACATCGGCGTCGCCGAGGGACTCGGCTTCGCGGAGGCGACGCTGCCGGGCCTCCTCGCCCCGTTCTGTGGCACGTCGACCGAGCAGCACCACTAGCACCACCCGATGCCTCGCATCACAAGACCAAGCCCGAACCACAAGTCCCTTGAAAGACCAAGTACTCCGGTGTGTTCCGGAGTGGAGGAAGGAACCGTGTTCAAAGCACTAGGACGTTTCGTCGTCGGACACCGCTGGCTGGTGATCATCGGCTGGCTCATCGCCGGGGCGGCCGTGATCGGCTACGCCCCCTCCCTGGCCACCACAACCGATCAGGCAGAGTTCCTTCCCAAGCACTACGAGTCGATCCAGGCGCAGAAGATCCAGGAGAAGGCGTTCCCGAAGGGCTTCAGCCCCTCGGCGATCGTGGTGTTCATGCGCGAAGACGGCAAGGCCCTGGACAAGGCCGACTCGGCCGAGATCACGAAGGTCGGCAAGGCCCTTCAGGCCAAGAAGTACGAGAAGGTCGAGGAGGTCATCACCGCGCCGCCGTCACCGCACAGGACGGTGCAGACGGTCATGGTGTCGATGACCGACGTGAAGGCGGGCGACAAGGGCCAGCAGCACGCGGTCAAGGACATGCGGGACGACCTCAAGCCTCTGGTCGCCGGCTCGGGTCTGAAGGTGGGCGTCACGGGTGACGCCGCCAGTCAGCTCGACAACGAGGAAGCCTCCAAGAAGGCCGACGGGCTGATCTTCATCGGCACCATCGTCCTCATCATCCTCCTGATGACGATCATCTTTCGCAGCCCCACGATCACCGTCCTCACCATTGTCGGCATCACGCTCGTCTCCCAGATCGCCAACGGACTGATCGCGATCGCCGCCAAGGAGTTCCACCTCAAGGCCGACAGTTCGGTGTCGTCCCTGCTGATCGTGGTGCTCTTCGGCGTCGGCACCGACTACATCCTGTTCCTGATGTTCCGCTACCGGGAGCGACTGCGGCTCGGTGAGGACCCGAAGAACGCGATGATCTCCGCCGTCGGCCGGGTCGGCGAGGCCATCGCCTCGGCCGCCGGAGCCGTCATCGTCTGCTTCCTGGCGCTGCTGCTCTCCTCGCTCAGCTTCCTCGTCTCCATGGGCCCGGCCCTGGCCATCGCCATCGGAGTGACCCTGCTCGCCAGTCTCACCCTGATCCCGGCGATCATCTCGCTGATGGGCACCAAGGTGTTCTGGCCGTCCAAGTCGTGGCAGCGTGAGCCGCGCGCGGCCCGCTTCGAGGCCGTGGGCAAGTCCGTGGCCCGCCGCCCCGGCCTGTTCGTCATCGGCTCCGGGCTGCTCATGATCGTGCTCGCCCTTGGCTCGTTCGGCTACAAGCCGACGTTCGCGAGCCAGGAGGACGAGAACTCCAAGAAGGAGTCCCAGGTCGCGCTGCACGCCATGACCAAGGACCTGCCGGCGGGCAGCACCAATCCGAGCACCGTCCTGATGCGCTCCACCAACGGCGCGAAGCTCCGCGACGCGGACATGAAGTCCTTCGTCACCCACCTTGAGCAGGTCAAGGGCGTGGGCAGCGCCTCGCGCACCCAGCTCAGCAAGGACGGCACGACCGCCGAGTTCAACGCCGTTCTGACGATGGACCCCAACGGCCGCGAGGCGATGGATCTGGTACGAGGACCGCTGCGCACCGCGGCCCACGAGGCGGCACCGCCGGGCACCGAGACGAAGGTGGGCGGCATCACGTCGGTGTTCGTCGACATCAACAAGGCCATCAACCGGGACTTCTCGGTGGTCTTCCCGACGGCGGCGGCGCTCATCATGCTCATCCTCGGCCTGCTGCTGCGCAGCATCGTCGCGCCGATCTATCTGATGGTGTCGGTCGCGCTCGGCTTCGGTGCCACGCTCGGCGCCAGCGTGCTCCTCTTCCAGCAGGTCGAGGACCAGTCGGGCCTGACGTTCTTCCTGCCCGTCATCATGTATTTGTTCGTCGTCGCCATCGGCACCGACTACAACATCCTGATGGTGGCGCGCCTGCGGGAAGAGGCGAAGGAAGGGCTTGGCGCGCGTGAGGCCACCGCCAAGAGCATCCAGCACGCGGGCCCGACGGTGGCCGCGGCCGGTGTGATCCTCGCGGGTTCGTTCGCGTCGATGATGCTCGCCAGCGATGTCTCGCTCGCCCAGATCGGGTTCGCGGTCGCCTTCGGCATCGTCATCGGCGCGTTCGTGATGGCGATGTTCTTCACGCCCGCGCTCACCGCTCTGCTCGGGCGGGCCGCTTGGTGGCCGCGCCGCATCAGGCCGGAGCAACCGCGGCAGGGCGTGCCTCCGCACGGCGGGCCCCACCACCAGCAGCCGGTTCCGGCCCGGGGCGGCGATTCGTACGCCCAGGGCGGCCGACGGGACTGACCAACTGCCCCGACCTCCACAAGGTTCGTGCCCCACCGCCTCTCGCGGTGGGGCACGAACCTTGTGGGGGAAATTCTTGCGTGTGGGGGGGATGTTCGAAGCCGGACTCTCGCCTGTTGCTCTTATTCGGCGATTTTCGTGCGGCCGACCCAGCGCAGCTTCAGCGGGCCTGACACGCCGGATTCCTCGGCACGGGCGGTCGAATTGAAGTGGACCGGAGCGTCGATGAACTCGTAGTGCTCATAACCGTTTCCGAGCCGAATCTTGATCTTCTCCTCGGAGCAGATCACTTCGTTGAGCTCGGCGAGGACGACAGTCCCGGAAAGCGTGCTCGGACCGCCTTCGAGGTGGACGGAGTCCAATGTGATGGCGGAGATGCTGTTGTCGATTCCTCGCATGGGTCACCTCTCGGCTTGGCGCCTCTGACGTGTGAGATTGTTCTGCGGCCGCGCGGGGTTCGGATAGCCCCAGGGGACCCCTCAATAACCCCTATCGCACTGGCGCTTCACACGTGGCCATGACCCGGAGCGGTTCACGAACGCACAGCCGAGCGTCCGCGAGCTCGCTGAACTTCTCCCCGAGGGGCTGGATGACGTTCTTCTCGACCTCGTAGTAGTTGGTGAGCGCGGACAGCGGCACCCGGCGCAGGTGCCAGCGCCCCGAAAGGTTGCAGCCGACCGCCGAGTTGGGCGTGAAATGGCCGGTCATCCAGCCGTGGCGCTCGCCGTCCTGGGTGCGCTCCAGGCGGAAGTGGTTGAACAGGCTCTGCGCGGTGGTGCGCACCGTCTCACCCGGGTCCTCCGGCTGCGGGTCAGCCACACCGAACCAGCACTCGGGCTCCCCGGCGTCCTTGACGTAGGCGTCGTTGAAGCCGAGCCACGGCCAGACGAAGGCGATGTGACGGGCGTCCGCAGTGCGTACGTCGTCGGCCCGCCACTCCTCGGGGATCCGGTCGGCGTCGATGTAGAAGCGGCCGAGCCAGCTCGGCAGCCACAGGTAGTACGGGTAGGAGCTGTCGTCGGACAACAGGTAGCTGTTGGCATTCGAGAACAGTTCGTTCCCGGCTATGGGGCGCAGTCGCACCCCGTACTCCGGCAGGCTGAAACGCACGCTGAGGACTTCGAAGAACGACCGTACGTCCTGGAAGTAGGCGGACAACGTGCCATATGCGTCCGAGGTTTCGGCGACGACATCTTTGCGGAAGATCATGAGTTTCTCTCCGGCGTGCTAAGACATGTACGTGAACGCGACTGTAGATCAACAGGAGAGTGGGGTAAACCATGCTGCGGCAAACACGGATACGCAGGCGAACGCGCGAACTCACCGGCCGTTTCCGGCCGTTTCGTGGCTCGATATCGCGATAGTCGGCGCCGGAATCGGCGGCTGCCTGCTGGCGTATCGCCTGGCACGCCACAGAGAACGCGCGGGGGAATTGCGCCCCGAGCGGGTGGCTCTATTCGAGCGCACGCACCGGGTGGGCGGCCGATTGTGGTCGGTGCCGATGGGGGAGGGCCTCCATGCCGACCTGGGGGCGATGCGCCTGCACCGCGGCCTTCGCCAGGTGCTAGGCGTCGTCCAGGAGGCCGGCCTCGCCTCCGACCTCGTGCCCTTCGACTTCGGACGGCCTGAGAACCCCGTCCACGTACGCGGAAGGAGCCTGCGTCAACGCCACTTGACCGACGCCGCGAGACTTCCGTACGACCTGGCGGACGGCGAGCGCGACCTGAGCCCCGGAGACCTGGTCCTGCGTGCGGCGAACACGCTCGTGCCCGGCTTCGGCGAGCTGCGCCGGGCCCACCACGAGGCGCTGGAGCAGGGGGACGCGCGCCGGGCCGCGCGGTGCGTGTCGGAATGTCGCGGGCGCATCTCCCAAGTGGCCGTCGGCGGGCGCCCGTTGGCGCAGGTTACGTACCCCGAAGCCCTGCGGGCGGTGCTCGGTGCCGAGGCTGTCGCCCTCCTTCATGGCACGGGTGGGTACGACATCGTCGACAGCGGCGAGAACGCCGCCGAACAACTCGGCATTCTCTTCCGCACCCCGCCGCACGCCGAATACGTCACGCTGCGCCGCGGCATGCAGAGCCTGCCGCTGGCCCTGTGCGACCGGTTCACGGCGGCGGGCGGCACCCTCCGCACCGGGCACCGGCTCCTGCGCGTCGACCGCGCGACCCCCGGGCAGCGGAGTCGGGCGGCACCGGACGACACCACACACACGGGCCCCGTCGGCTACCGGCTGACCTTCGCCCTGGAGGACCCCGAAGGCCGCGCCACCGGGGAACACGTCCACATCCACGCGCGCACCGTCGTCCTCGCCCTGCCGCAGGGCCCGCTGCTCCGGCTCGACCAGGAGGGGCTGCCCTTCACGCCCCGGCTGCGCGCCGACCTGGCCGCGGTCGAGGCCGTGCCCGCCCGGAAAGTCTTCCTGCTGTACCGGACGGCCTGGTGGGAGGGGCTCGGCATGACGCGCGGCCGCGCCACCACCGACCTGCCGCTGCGGCAGCTCTGGTACGGCGGCACCTGCCCGCTGCCGGGCCCCGCCCGCGGCGACGGCCCCGCGCTGCTGCTCGCCGCGTACCCGAGCGGTTCCGCCACCAGGACGTGGGACGCCCTGCGCGAGCGGCCCGGCGCCATGGCCGACTACGCCCACCGCCTCGTCGCGCGGATGCATGACGTGCCCCACCTGAAGGCCCCGCTGTCCGCGCTCTCGCAGGACTGGAACAGCCCGCCGCACGACGGCGCGTGGCACGTGTGGCGCCCAGGGTACGACCCCGACGTCGTCGGGCCCCGGGTCCGTACGCCGCTGCCCGGCGAGGCGGTGCACATCGTCAGCGACTGCTGGAAGGCCGACCCCGGCTCGGTCGAAGGGGTCGTCGCCGACGTGGAAGCGGTGCTGAGGGAGCAGCTGGGATGCGGTCGGCCGCCGTCGCCGCAGGCTCCTACCACCGGCTAGATACGGATCACGGGATTCAACGTGGTGTGTCTCTTCCATCCTGGAGGCGGCCGTCGATGACGGGCGGCTCGCCGATAACCCCATGCACGCGAAGTCCGTGCGGTGGCCCAAGGCGCCGCAGGGGCGGCGCGAGGCTTGGCCGTTGGAGAGAGCGCTGCGAGTCCACGACGTCATCGACCCGCGCAATCGGACAGCTGTCGTGGTCGGTCCGGGGTGCGGGCTCCCTCCGCGCTTCGGTAACGCTGTCGCGGCGAACTGGAAGGCCGGAGGGTCCGTCGTGACCTTGGCATGGTGGCTCGGACACCCTTCCCTGGCGATCACCCTCGGTTACTATGCTTGCTTCATGCCCGATCCGAGGCAGGGAGCAAGGGGCGTACTGCCATCGACGGTCTGCTCGGGGCGCGGGAAGGGCCGGATGACCGGTGGAAATTCCCCAGATTTTCCCCAGGACCGTTGGACGGCGATTCCCGCTGTTGCCCCGCTCTGAAGCGGGTCGTTGGTTTGCGAGGCTGAAGAGACGGATGGCCCGGGAAAATGTTGAGTGAGGTCGTTGCGACCCGTTATGTGACACCCCTGCGTGAGGGCGGGTCGCTCCCCGGCATCGTCGAGGCCGACGATCTCGGGACGTATGTCATGAAGTTCACCGGGGCCGGCCAGGGCCGCAAGACGCTCGTCGCGGAGGTCATCTGCGGCGAGCTCGCCCGCAGGCTCCGGCTGCGCGTTCCGGAGCTGGTCACCATCCAGCTCGACCCGGTCATCGGCCTGTCCGAGCCCGACCAGGAGGTGCAGGAGCTCCTCAAGGCGAGCGGCGGCCTCAACCTGGGCATGGACTACCTGCCGGGTTCGCTCGGCTTCGACCCGCTCGCCTATGAGGTGGGCGCGGCCGAGGCCGGCCGGGTGGTCTGGTTCGACGCGCTGATCAACAACGTCGACCGGTCGTGGCGCAACCCCAACATGCTGGTCTGGCACGGCGACCTGTGGCTCATCGACCACGGCGCCACCATGATCTGGCACCACAACTGGCCCGGCGCCGCGGCCTCCGCCGCCAAGCCCTACAACGCCTCCGACCACGCGCTCGCGCCCTTCGGGCCGGACATCGCCGCCGCTGCCGCCGAGCTCGCGCCGCTGATCACCGAGGAACTCCTGACCGAGGTCACCGCCCTCGTCCCCGACGAGTGGCTGGTCGACGAGCCCGGTTTCGGGACGACCGACGAGCTGCGCCGCGCCTATGCCGAGCCGCTGCTCGCCCGCGCCGCCACGATCCACGAGCGGATCGTCCTCGACGCTCCCGCGGCCACCAAGCCCTCGCGGCCCCCCGGCTGGCTGACCGACCAGATCAAGCCCTGGCCGCACCCGACCAAGCAGAGCAAGAAGGACGCCGACCGTTGAGCAAGCGCGATGTCTTCGAGTACGCGCTGCTGCGCGTGGTGCCACGCGTCGAGCGCGGCGAGTGTTTCAACGCCGGAGTGCTGGTCTATTGCCGCGCCCACTCCTTCGTCGCGGCGCGCACCCATCTGGACGAGACGAAGCTGAAGGCCCTGGACCCGGATGCGGACGTCGTGGGCGTACGGGCCGCGCTGCGCGCCGTGGAGGGCGTCTGCGGCGGTGGCGAGGCGGCCGGTCAGGCGGCGGGTGACGACGCGGGGCGGCGCTTCCGCTGGCTGATCGCGCCGCGTTCCACGGTCGTCCAGCCCGGTCCGGTGCACACCGGCCTGACCGCCGATCCGCGGGCCGAGGCCGAGCGGTTGCTGGACCTGCTGGTGCGCTGAACCAGCCCCGGCGGGGGTGTGACATGCGCCGGGGGATCCGTGGGCCGTTGACACCGGGTGCCAGGGCTTCTAGCGTCACGTCTGCTGAAGCTACTAAGCGGTTGCTCAGTGACTGAGGGCCGCGGATCCCAGGGCGAGGAGAACAGCATGTCCACCACCGAGCAGCGTGTCGCCATCGTGACCGGGGCGGCGCGGGGCATTGGCGCCGCGACCGCCGTCCGGCTTGCGGCCGAGGGCCGGGCCGTCGCCGTACTCGATCTCGACGAGGCGGCCTGCAAGGACACCGTCGACAAGATCACCGCGGCGGGCGGCCGGGCCGTCGCCGTCGGCTGCGACGTCTCCGACAGCGCCCAGGTGGAGGCGGCCGTGGAGCGGGTGGCCGCCGAGCTCGGCGCGCCGACCATCCTCGTCAACAACGCCGGCGTGCTGCGCGACAACCTCCTCTTCAAGATGAGCGAGTCGGACTGGGACACGGTCATGAACGTGCACCTCAAGGGCGCGTTCCTGATGGCCAAGGCCTGCCAGAAGCACATGGTGGACGCCAAGTGGGGCCGTATCGTCTCGCTCTCCTCGTCCTCCGCGCTCGGCAACCGCGGGCAGGCCAACTACTCCGCCGTCAAGGCCGGCCTCCAGGGCTTCACCAAGACCCTCGCCAAGGAGCTCGGCAAGTTCGGCGTCACCGCCAACGCGGTCGCCCCCGGCTTCATCGTCACCGAGATGACCGCCCAGACCGCCGCCCGCGTCGGCATGGGCTTCGAGGACTTCCAGGCCGCGGCCGCCACCCAGATCCCGGTCCAGCGCGTCGGGCACCCCGAGGACATCGCCAACGCCATCGCCTTCTTCACCGGCGACGCCGCGGGCTTCGTCTCCGGGCAGGTCATGTACGTGGCCGGCGGACCGCTCAACTAAGGCCGGGGGCAAGGAACATGACTGAACTTCCTGAACTGTCGGGCAAGGTGGCCCTGGTCACCGGAGCGAGCCGCGGCATCGGCTACGGCATCGCGGAGGCGCTCGTGGCCCGCGGCGACCGGGTGTGCATCACCGGACGCGGCGAGGACGCCCTCAAGGAGGCCGTCGACAAGCTCGGCTCCGACCGCGTCGTCGCGGTCCCGGGCAAGGCCGCCGACGAGGCCCACCAGGCCGCCGCCGTCGAGCGCACGATGGAGGCGTTCGGCCGGGTCGACTTCCTGGTCAACAACGCCGGTACGAACCCGGTGTTCGGCCCGATCGCCGAGCTCGACCTGAACGTCGCGCGCAAGGTCTACGAGACCAACGTGATCTCCGCGCTCGGCTTCGCACAGCAGACCTGGAAGGCCTGGCAGAAGGAGAACGGCGGCGCGATCGTGAACATCGCCTCGATCGCCGGAGTCTCCGCCTCGCCCTTCATCGGCGCGTACGGCATGAGCAAGGCCGCCATGGTCAACCTGACCCTCCAGCTGGCGCACGAGTTCGCGCCGTCGGTGCGGGTCAACGCGATCGCCCCGGCCGTGGTCAAGACCAAGTTCGCGCAGGCGCTGTACGAGGGCCGCGAGGCGGAGGCCGCCGCGGCCTACCCGATGGGCCGGCTCGGCGTGCCCTCCGACATCGGGGGCGCGGCCGCGTTCCTCACCTCCGACCAGTCGGCCTGGGTCACCGGACAGACCCTGGTCGTCGACGGCGGCCTCTTCCTGAACGTCGGGGTGCACTGACGCGACAGCGCCGGGGGCGCACTGCGGCACCGTCCGTCACCCCTGAGCGGTTTTGCTCCTGAATATGCCAAGTGCCCTGCTGAGACAGTCGGTTGACCCAGCGGGGCACTGCGGTATGGTCTGCCGATCCATGGCCGACCGAGGAGCGTGCACGTGTTCAGAGGGACCAACTGCCGACCCGCCGTGACGGCCCTTGCGTCCATATCCCTGCTGGCCGGATGCGGTCTGATTCCGGGCGGATCGTCCGGCGCTCCGCAGGAGATCACGGTGGGTACGACCAGTGAACCGAGCACGCTCGACCCGGCGGCCTCCTGGGACGGATCGTGGGAGCTCTACCGCAACGTCTTCCAGACCCTGGTGGCCTTCCCGACCGGCAGCAGCGCCCCGCAGCCGGACGCCGCGCGGTCCTGCGCCTTCCAGGACAAGTCGAGCCGCACCTTCACCTGCACCCTGCGCAAGGGGATGACGTTCTCGGACGGGACGAAACTCGACGCGAACGCCGTCAAGTACTCCTTCGACCGCATCGTGAAGATCAATGTGAAGGCCGGCCCCAAGGGACTGCTCAGCAGCCTCGACAAGGTCACCGTCGACAACGACCTGACCGTCACCTTCCACCTCAACAAGCCGGACGCCACCTTCCCCTATGTGCTCGGCGCGCCCGCCATGTCCATCGTGGACCCCGCGGCGTACCCGGCGGACAAGCTCCGCGACGACGGCGGGCTCACCGGCTCGGGCCCCTACACACTGGAGTCGTTCAAGGCGGGCGACCGGGCGGTCCTCAAGAAGAACAGCAGTTACCAGGGGTTCGCGCAGCGCCAGAACGACGGCGTCACCATCCGCTACTTCCGCGACTCCCAGGGCATGCTGGACGCCCTCAAGGGCAAGCAGATCGACATCACCTACCGCGGCATCACGGCCGACGAGGTCGAGGACATCCGGGGCGAGAAGGCTGCGGGCAAGCCGTACCAGCTGGTCGAGAACACCGGCACCGAGATCCGTTTCCTGGTGTTCAACCCCAAGGACCCCGAGGCCGCGAAGCCCGCGGTGCGCCGCGCGGTCGCGCAACTCGTCGACCGCGACGCCCTGGTCGCCAAGGTCTACAAGGGCACCGCCGAGCCGCTGTACTCGATGGTCCCCACCGGGGTGAACGGGCACACCACCAGCTTCTTCGACACCTTCGGCTCGCCCAGTGTCCCCAAGGCGAAGGACATCCTGCGCAAGGCCGGCATCACCACCCCGGTCCCGCTCACGCTCTGGTACACCACCGACCGCTACGGCTCCTCCATGGCGGCGGAGTTCAAGGAACTCAAGCGACAGCTCGACGCCTCCGGGCTCTTCGACATCACGCTCAAGAGCAGTCCCTGGAAGGTGTACAGCGAAGGGTTCCAATCCGGTGACCTGCCCGTCTTCGGACGCGGCTGGTTCCCCGACTTCCCCGACCCGGACAACTTCATCGCGCCCTTCGTCGGCAAGGAGAACGCCGTCGGCACGCCCTACGACCAGCCCGAGATCACCAGCCAACTCCTCCCGCAGTCCCGCGAGATCTCCGACCGGGGCGCCGCGAGCAGGCAGTTCGAGCGGGCGCAGGACATCCTCGTCGACGACGTACGGCTCCTCCCGCTGTGGCAGGGCAAGATCTACCTCGCGGCCAGTGACGACATCGCGGGCGGCGAGCGCGCCATGGACCCGCAGACGGTCATGCAGATGTGGGAGCTGCACCGCAAGACCAGCTGGTAGGAGCGGGCGCGGGCGGCGTTGTCAGTGGCGGCGGGTAGGTTCGGGATTCCGCGAGAGAGTGCGGGAACCGAATGTCCCACGGAGGTTGTTGACGTGACCGATACCGCCATGCTGCCCGAGTCCTGGCAGGGCGTCCTCGGCGAGGAGCTCCAGAAGCCGTACTTCGAGGAGCTCACCGCGTTCGTCGAGGAGGAGCGGGCGAAGGGCCCCGTCTTCCCGCCCCGCGACGAGGTGTTCGCGGCGCTGGACGCGACCCCGTACGACAAGGTGAAGGTCCTGGTCCTGGGACAGGACCCCTACCACGGCGAGGGCCAGGGGCACGGCCTGTGCTTCTCGGTGCGGCCCGGGGTGCGGACGCCGCCCTCGCTGCGCAACATCTACAAGGAGATGCGCGACGAGCTGGGTCTGGACGTCCCGGACAACGGCTATCTCATGCCGTGGGCCGAGCAGGGCGTGCTGCTGCTCAACGCGGTGCTCACGGTGCGCTCGGGCGAGGCCAACTCGCACAAGGGCAAGGGCTGGGAGAAGTTCACCGACGCGGTGATCCGGGCCGTCGCCTCGCGGCCCGACCCGGCGGTCTTCGTGCTGTGGGGCAACTACGCGCAGAAGAAGCTCCCGCTGATCGACGAGGAGCGCCATGTCGTGGTCAAGGGCGCCCACCCCTCGCCGCTCTCGGCCAAGAAGTTCTTCGGGTCCCGCCCGTTCACACAGATCAACGCGGCGGTCGCGGCGCAGGGCCACGCCCCCATCGACTGGCGCATCCCCAACCTGGCCTGAGCTCCACCGGGCGGAGGCCGGGCGGCGGGCGCCCGTCGGCGGGACGTGTGACGGCGTCCGGCTGACAGGTCGGGGCGCCCGCCCGAGCCTCAGGCCGATTGTCAGTGGCGGCGGTTAGCGTCGAAGCCGTTGGAGTTTCGGGACGACGGGCGGAGACAGCGGTGACGGACATGCAGGAAGCCCCGGGGGACCTCGTGATGACCCGGATCGGGCAGGCGATGATGCTGCTGCACGGCGGGGACCGCGAGGAGGCCCGCAACCGATTCGGCATCCTGTGGTCGGAGATCGGTGAGAACGGTGACGCGCTGCACCGCTGCACCCTGGCCCACTACATGGCGGACGCGCAGGACGACGCCGGGGACGAACTGGCCTGGGATCTCAGGGCGTTGGCGGCGGCCGACGGCTTGACCCAGTCCCGTCTCGAAGAGCACGACGCCTCGGCCGCGGTCCGCGCCTTCTACCCCTCGCTCCACCTCAACCTCGCGGCCGACTACGTCAAGCTGCACCGCCCCGAGGACGCCCGGCTCCATCTCGACCGCGCCCATGACGCACTGGACACGCTGTCCGACGACGCGTACGGGTACAGCATCCGTGAGGCGCTGCGCCGCCTGGAGCGGCAGCTGGACACGGTATGAGGCAGCGGCTTCGGCGCCGGTGCTCTGACGTAGCGTCAGTTCCCATATGTGGCATGACAGATGCGGGCCTCGGGGCTGTCCTCGCGCCAGCCGCCGTAGCGTCGGCCTAGGGCACAGATGTCACCGCCCGGGGCGGTCGGCGGCGGGGCGGTACGGGGGCGGCGCTTCCCGGGGGTGGCGGCGGGGCGCGTCGGCTCCTGCTCCTCGTCGCGTGAGTGCCGCTCGCGGCGGGGCGGGTCCGGCCGGGCGTGCGGCTCCCGGGGTGGCTCCGGGACCGTGGGTGGCGCGGAGGCTCTGAGGGAGGGGGCATCGGGAGGCTGGACCGTGTCCAGCGCCTCGCGTGCCGGGGCCTGGACGGCCCCGGGGGCCTGTTGCTGCCGGGCCGGCGGGGCGGGTGGCGCGGCGGGAGCGGGACCGCCCCCGACCGCGACACAGCCCGCGACGCATCCGCAGACGGCCAGGGTGGCCGCGGCCGTCAGGAGCCTCAGCGCGTTGCGGGTGCGGTGCATCCGTCAACTGTGCTGGCTGTGGCCGCCGTTGGGCCACCTCGGCCGGGCACAATGGCCCGCACGAGTGACCCGCCGGCTGCCCGAGTGACCCGCCCGCTCAGGCTCCCGTCGAGCCGTCGATGGCCTCGCGCAGCAGATCGGCGTGGCCGTTGTGACGGGCGTACTCCTCGATCATGTGGGTGTAGATCCAGCGCAGGCTGAAGTGCCGGCCACTGCGCGCGGTGCCGACGCTGAGTTCGTCGAGGCCGTGTCCGGCCGCGGCGGCGCGTGCGGCGGCCACCTCGCTCTGCCAGGTGGCGAGGGCCTCCGCATAGGTGTCCTGGGGGCCGAAGTGGAAGTCGCCGTCCGGATCCTCCTCGGTGCCGTACACGCCTTCGTCGGTACCTCCGGCGAACACCGAGACGAACCACCAGCGTTCGACCTCGCAGAGATGGCGTTGCAGGCCGAGGAGGGTGAGCTCGGAGGTCGGCACGGCGGCCCGTCTCAGCTCCTCGTCGGTGAGCCCCGAACACTTCTGGGCCAGGGTCTCGCGGTGGTACTCCAGCCAGCCTTCGAGCATGGCCCGCTCGGGGGCGTCCAGGGCGGGCTCGGTGCGCTCGGGGGTTTCGGCGGACGGGACGGGGGACGGTACGGCGGAGGTCGTCATGCCGCCCATCCTGTCGGCCCACCCGCCCCCCGGCCACCGGTTATCGCCCCGCCTCGGCCCGCACCGGTCCTGCCGGGGATTGGGGAAAGCTCGCCGCCCGTACCGCCCGGCACGGAGAAAGCTCGCCGCCCGTATGCTGACCAGCAAGGACGACGGACACCGCTCGGCGACAGGAGAACCCCCGTGAAGGTCGGATGCATTGGGCTCGGGGACATCGCGCAGAAGGCATACCTGCCCGTGCTGAGCGCCCTGCCGGGTACGGAGCTGCACCTCCAGACCCGCACCCCGGCCACCCTCGACGCCGTGGGCGACGCCCATCGGATACCGGCCGGGCAGCGGCACACCGACCTCGCGTCCCTGCTCGCGCAGGGGCTGGACGCCGCGTTCGTGCACGCGCCGACCGCCGTGCACCCGGAGATCGTGAGCCGGCTCGTCGAGGCGGGCGTGCCGACGTACGTCGACAAGCCGCTGGCCTACGAACTCGCCGAGTCCGAGCGGCTCGTGGCGCTCGCCGAAGAGCGCGGGGTCGGCCTCGCCGTCGGCTTCAACCGGCGCCTCGCCCCCGGCTACGCCCAGTGCGCCGACCACCCGCGTGAACTGATCCTCATGCAGAAGAACCGGGTCGGCCTCCCGGAGGACCCCCGCACCCTGGTCCTCGACGACTTCATCCACGTCGTGGACACCCTGCGCTTCCTCGCCCCCGGCCCGATCGAGCACACGGTCGTACGGGCCCGCGTCCGCGACAGTCTGATGGAGCACGTGGTCCTTCAGCTCTCCGGCGACGGTTTCACCGCGATCGGCACCATGAACCGGATGAACGGATCCACCGAGGAGATCCTGGAGGTCTCGGGCCAGGACACCAAGCGCCAGGTCCTGAACCTGGCCGAGGTCGTGGACCACAAGGGCCAGCCGACCGTGCGCCGCCGCGGCGACTGGGTCCCGGTCGCCCGCCAGCGCGGTATCGAGCAGTCGGTCCTGTCGTTCCTCGACGCCGTACGGGCCGGAGAGACGCTCAGCGCGCGGGACGCGTTGGCGACCCATGAGCTGTGCGAGCGGGTGGTGCGGGAGGCGTGGGAGCAGGCTTCCTGAGCACCCGCGCCGCCTCGCCCGCGCAGAACAGGGCGAGCGCCGCGAGGGCCGCGTACACCGCCCAGTCGCCGAGGCGCACATAGGGCGTGGTGCCGGTGGCGAGCGGCACGTCGTACACCGCGGCGGTACTCGCGGAGGTGGGCAGCCACCTGCCGACGCGGCCGCCGTCGGGGCCGTAGGCCGCGCTGATGCCGGTCAGGGTCGCGTGCACCATCGGGCGGCCCGTCTCGGCGGCGCGCAGCGCGCCGAGCGAGGCGTGCTGCGCGGGCGCCCAGGTGTCCTGGAACGACGAGGTCGAGGACTGCGCGACGAGCAACTGCGCGCCCATGCGCACCAGATGACGGCTCATGTCCGGGAAGGCGGACTCGAAGCACACCAGCGGCCCCACCCGCGCCGCGTCCGGCAGGGTCATCACCACGGGAGTGGTGCCGCGCTGCCGGTCCTCGTCGGCGGCCTTGCCGACCGACGTCGCCCAGCCGAGCAGCGACCGCGCCGGGATGTACTCGCCGAACGGCACGAGCCGCATCTTGTCGTAGCGCTGCCCGGTCGGCCCGTCGGGCCCCACGAGGACCGAACTCTTGAAGATTCCCGGCTTGTCCGACCTGCGCGCGTCCACGTTCACCAGGATGTCCGCGCCGAGGTCCTGGGAGAGCTTCGCGATCCGCGCCGCGAGATCCGGCCGGGACGTCAGGTCCTGCCCCACGCTGCTCTCGCCCCATACGACGAGGTCCACATGCTGCCCGGCGAGTGAGCGGGTCAGCGCCTCGCTGCGGGCGAACCGGGCGTCCCCGTTCTCGATCACGCCCGGCTGCACCACCGCGACCTTGAGCCGGCCGTCGCTCGCCATGTGCGGAGCCCACATCCACACGGCACCCGTGGCGAGCGCGCACACCACGAGCACGGAGACCATGGCGGTACGCACCCGGGAGAGGGCCACGCAGAGGGTGACGGCGGTGTTCACCGCCACCACCAGCAGGCTCACCAGCCACACCCCGCCCACCGACATCAGCCGCAGCGCCGGAGTCACCTCCCACTGGCTCGCGCCGAGCAGCCCCCACGGCCCGCCGAGCCCCTGCCACGACCGGACCAGTTCCACCGCGAGCCAGCCCGAGGGGACCACCACGACCGCCACGAGCGCGCGCGGCACGGAGGGACGGCCACCCATGACGGACCGGACCAGCACACCCCATGGTGCCCACAACAGCCCGAGCAGCGCGGCCAGGACCACGATGAACACGTTGAGGCTGGGGAAGAGCCAGTGGTGCACCGCGAGCATGAACCCCGTACCGCCGAGCCAGCCGTCGAGAGCGGCCCGCCGGACGCTGCTCGCGGAGCGCACCAGGAGCAGCAACGGCACCAGCGCGAGGTAGGCGAACCACCACAGCGAGGGCGCGGGGAAGGCGAGCGCGGGCAGCGCGCCGGCGAGCACCGCGGCCGCGCCGCGCCACCAGGCCGAACTCAGACGCGGACCGTGACGGCCGACCGTGATCCGCATGCCGCGCCTCCTCGCCCACCCCCGTGATCAGTGGTGTTCTCGCCCTGCCAGTGTGCGGGAGAGCCACCGCCGCGCACAGATGACCCGGCGCGCGGCGCGTCCCTCCCGTCGCTCATGCCCCGGCGAGGGCCCCCGACACCCGCCGCCACTTCTCGTGCACGGTCACCGACCGCAGCCGCCAGCCCGTGTCCGTACGGACGAGCGAGAACGCGTAGCGCCCCCCGGACTCGAAGCCGGGCGCGGGCGGTGTGCCGTCGCCGTCGGTGCCGAAGCACATGGGGTTGAGGTAGTCGGCGCTGAGCTCCGCCCGGTCGCCCGGGTAGCCGCCGAGGTCCTGGAGGGTGAGCAGGCGGTTGGTGATCAGGTGCTGGCGGACCGGGAAGAGCCGCATGGTCTCTTCGAGCCAGCGCGCCACCTCCTCGGCCGGTCCTTCGATGCCGCCCGCCGGGCGGTAGTCCGCGCGGCCGTCGGCGGCGAACAGGGCGCGGTAGGCGGTCCAGTTCCCGTCGTCGACGGCCGCGGCATATCCGGTGATGAGTTCGTCGATGGCCAAACGGTCGAGCAGGGTTCCGAGATCCACGCGCTGCGTCATCGGGTCAGTCTCCGGCAGTGGGCCGCGAACGCCAAGAGGCCCGCACTTGTGGCTGCTTGGGACCACGTGCTACCGCTGGCGCCATGACAGACGAGACGGTTCCGGTGGTACGCAGCGAACGGCGCGGCCCGGTCACCACGGTGATCCTTTCGCGGCCCGGAGTGCGCAACGCGGTGGACGGCCCCACCGCCCGCGCGCTCGCCGACGCCTTCCGTGCCTTCGAGGCGGACGAGGCGGCGGCGGTCGCCGTGCTCTGGGGCGAGGGCGGTACGTTCTGCGCGGGCGCCGACCTCAAGGCGATCGGCACCGCACGCGGCAACACGGTGACCGAGGACGGCGACGGGCCGATGGGCCCGACCCGGCTGCGGCTCTCCAAGCCGGTGATCGCGGCGGTGGCCGGGCACGCCGTGGCGGGTGGTCTGGAACTGGCGCTCTGGTGCGATCTGCGGGTCGTGGAGGAGGACGCGGTGTTCGGGGTGTTCTGCCGACGCTGGGGCGTGCCGTTGATCGACGGCGGGACGGTCCGGCTGCCGCGCCTCATCGGGGCCGGCCGTGCCATGGACCTGATCCTCACCGGGCGCCCGGTGGACGCCGCCGAGGCCCGGGCCATCGGACTGGCCGACCGGGTCGTGCCGAGCGGTACCGCCCGGGCGCGGGCCGAGGAGCTCGCCGCGGAGATCGCCGCCTTCCCGGGCACCTGTATGCGCCACGACCGGATGTCGCTGCTCGAACAGGAGGGCCTCGCCGAACCCGAAGCGCTGCTCAACGAGGTGCGGCACGGCGTGCACGCGCTCGGGGAGGCGGCGGAGGGCGCGGCGCGGTTCGCGGCGGGAGCGGGCCGCCACGGGACGTTCGAAGGACAGGACTGAGGAACGGCGGCCCTCTCCGGCCTCCGGGGGAGGCGCGTTCCTCCCGTGGGGCGGCCGCCTTCCCGAGGGGCGGCCGCCTGTCCTGAGTGCGGGCGGCGCGGTGCCGTGCGGTGTCACGTCCGGCGCGGGCGGCTCCGCGCGGTGGCGTGTTACGGCTCGCGCACGTACGGCGTGGTCACCGTCAGCGGGACGAAGCCGAGGCGCTGGAGGATGGGCCGGCTCTGATCGGAGGCGTCGACCTGGAGGTAGCGGTAGCCGCGCTCGGCGGCGATACGGGCGCGATAGGCGATCAGGGCACGGTAGATGCCCCTGCCGCGCCACTCGGGGACGGTGCCGCCGCCCCAGAGACTGGCGAACTCCGTGCCCAGGTGGAAGTCCATGCGGGCCGCGCTCACCGGAAGGTCCCCGGCCATGGCGACGACCGCCGTCACGCTGTCGGGTGCCTCGGCGAACTGGGCGAGCAGGCGTTCACCGAAGCGGGCGGAGCCGTTGCCGAAGGCCCGGTCGTGCACCAGCGCCACCAGCTCCACCCCGGCCTCGTCCGTCACGGGGTGGAGGGTGATGCCGGCCGGGGGTTCGGGGGCGTGGGGGAGGTCCGCGACCCGGGCGACCATGACGGTCTCGGCGGGCTCGGCCTCGAACCCGGCTGCCAGCAGCCGCTGTCCGAGGTCGGCGGGCCGGTCGTGGGCGTACAGCTTCCACTCCCACGCGTGGCCAAGCGAGGCGAAGTGCCGTACCTGGGCGGCGATTTCGGCGTCCGCGTCCGACTCGGTGAGGCGCGACCAGAGGACACCGTTCCACACATGGCCGGGGCCGACCTGCCGGAGGACACCGCCGGACCGCTCCACCGTGGCGCTCGGTCCGTCGGGCCGGGCCCGCTGTCGCAGCTGGAGGTCGAAGACCGTGAGCAGTGCGTCGTCGGTGGCGCCGTCCGGCGCGGGGGTGGTCTGCATTCGGCCACTTCAACACCGTGAGGAGGGCCGCGGCAACCGGAATTCGGGGGCGGGGATCAGCTTCGGCGGATCGGGGCTCAGGTTCGCGGCTTCGCGGCCGTTCCCCCGGGGAACGGGGCCGGTTCGCCGACCGCGGCAGCCCAGTCGGCAAGCAGCCGCTCGTACTCCTCCGCGGGCCACTGCCCGTCCGCGCCGTCGACGAGCGCACGGATGGCGTCGTTGGCGGCATCCGCGTCGGACGGCGCGGGGCCGGGACGCTCGGGGGAGGTAGACATATGACCAGGCTACGGGTCAGGTCGGCCGAACGACCCCGCCGAACCGGCCGAACCCCAGGTGGGAGCGGTGCGGGGTGGGAAAGGTCACAGGCCGAGGGGGGTTTGGAGCGACGTACGTCACGCCGCCTGGGCGGTGTCGCCCCGTACGGCGGCGGCCCATTCGACCAGGAGCCAGTGGTAGCGCTCCTCCTCCTCGGGCGAGAGGCGGCCGTCGGACTGATCCCACAGGGAGCGGATATCCGCGTTCACCACGTCGGCAGGGCGAAGGAATCGGCGGTCGGAAGTCGGGGGCATGGGACAAGCCTACGGCCATGAGGTGACCCACCGCCACGGAGTGGGAACTCTCAGCCAACATTAAGCAGTTGGAGAGGGACGGGGCGGTCGACGGGTGCCGCGCCGGAAGGGGCAGCCGGGCGGCGGGATCCGGCCGTCGCCCGGGGCCCGCGACAACTGACCGGGGCGGTGCGGGCGTTGACCCGCGCCCGGAGCGGTGGGGGCGCCTATCCTCGCGGCATGGAGCAGAGCGAGGTTCTCAAGCGAGTGATCGGCATTCTCACCGAGGCCGGGGACTACCGCCGCCGGATCGAGGAGGACGGCGAACGAGGGCCCCGGGACACGGAGATCGGCATCGTCACCGCCCTGCTCAACGAGACGATGCCGCATATCGAGATCCCGGCCGACGCGACGCCCCAGGAGATGGCCACGCTCGTGGCGAGGGAGGTCGGCGGGGCCATCCGTCAGCTCGTGGCCGCCTTCAGCCTGGCGTTCGTGGCCCTCGCCCAGGTGCACGACTCCGGCGAGCCGGACGTGTCGTCGGCCGATGTGCTCCAGGACCTGGCCCTGCGCGCGGAGGAGGTCAGGGGGGAGGGCCCGGAGGCATCGGAGGGCTGAGTCCTCAACTACCGCCCCAGGAGACCCGGTTCGGGCCCCCGCCCCGGTGGGCGGCGGGGTCAGAGGCCGCCGCCCGCGTCCGGGCTCAGGGTGCCGGCCGCGATGAGGGCGAACAGGGCCACGCCGAGCACGATGCGGTAGACCACGAACGGCATGAAGCTCTTGTGGGAGATGAAGGCCATGAACCAGGCGATCACCGCGTAGCCCACCGCGAAGGCGATGACCGCGGCGAAGAGGGTGGGGAGCATCGGCGCCTGGCCGGGGCCGCCCGCGTCCTTCAGCTCGAAGACCCCGGAGGCCAGTACGGCCGGGATGGCGAGCAGGAAGGAGTAACGGGCCGCCGCCTCGCGGGTGTAGCCCATGAGGAGGCCGCCGCTGATGGTGGCGCCGGAGCGGGAGACGCCCGGGATGAGGGCCATGGCCTGGCAGATGCCGAAGATCAGCCCGTCCTTGGTGCCGAGTTCCCGCAGCGACTTGCGCTCCTTGGCGGCGCGATGCCGTCCGCCGGACTCGTCGCGGGCCGCGAGCCGGTCGGCGATGCCGAGGACCACGCCCATCACGACCAGCGTGGTGGCGATCACCCGCAGATCGCGGAAGGACGTGTCGATCTGGTGCTTCAGGACGATGCCGAGCACCCCGATCGGGATCGAGCCGACGATGACGAGCCAGCCCATCCTGGCGTCGTGGTCGTCGCGCAGCGAACGGTCGGTGAGCGAGCGGAACCAGGCCGAGACGATCCGCGCGATGTCGGAGCGGAAGTAGATCAGGACGGCCGTCTCGGTGCCGATCTGCGTGATCGCCGTGAACGCCGGGCCCGGATCGTGCCAGCCCGCGAACGCCGCGGTCAGCCGCAGATGTGCGCTGGAGGAGATGGGCAGGAACTCCGTAAGCCCCTGAACGAGCCCGAGTATGAACGATTCGAACCAAGACATGGGTTACTGCGCCATCCAAGGGGGGTCGGGGCCACGGCCGGTCGGCACGACGGGGACCGGCCGGAGCACCGGGGCGGCGGCACGGCCACACCGGTGATCTTGCGCGGATCGAGCCGCACGGTAACGGGCCCGGGTTAACGGATGGTTGACGCCGGGCGGCCTGCGGGAAGCGGCCCCGCCGGACCCGAAACGGGCCCCGATCTCCGCATCCCGCCTCCGCATTCGATCTCCGCACCCCGGCTGCGCCGCCCGGGCGCTGCGCAGCCCGCGCAGCGCCGGCGCATCAGGCCCCGCTACCGCCCCGCCCGCGCATACCGCCCCGCTTGCGCCACGCCACGACGGCGGCCCCGGCCCCGCTCAGCACGATGAAGCCCATCGCGATCAGGAACGCGGGCGATGTCGGGGACGAGGCGCTGCCGCCCGCGACCACGTACGCGAGGGTGTTGGGCACCGAGCCGAGGCCCGTCGCCACGAGGAAGGGCGTCCAGCTCATGCGCGAGACCGCCGCGCAGTAGTTGGCGGCGGCGAACGGCACACCGGGGAACAGGCGGATCGCCATCATCGAGCGGAACCCGTGCCGCGAGAGCTGACCGTCCGCCGCCTTCAGCCAGCGCCCCCGCACCAGTGGCCGCAGCGCGTCCTGGCCGAGCACCCGGCCGAGCCCGAACGCGATGCCCGCGCCGAGGACCGTGCCGACGAGCGAGGACACGAATCCGGCCGGCGTCGCGAAGAGGGCACCCGCGGCCAGATTGAGGATCGGGCGCGGTACGAACGCGGCCGTGCACAGCCCGTACGCCACCGCGAAGAGCACCACCGCCCAGGCCCCGCCCATCGCGGGTGGCCAGCCGTCGGCGAGCAGCCGTTGCGGCTGGAGGACCAGGACGGCACTCCCGGCGGCCGCGAGCACCACCACGAGCAGCGCGAGCCGCGACCACGGCGAGAGCAGTGCTCTCCCACAGCGGGCGGCGAGACCTGGCGTCGGTCGGGCAACGGGCTCGAACATCAAGGGAGACTAACCGACCGGGGCGGGCGCCCGTCGTAAGGGAGCCCTTCCGGCCCACTGCGACCGGCCGGCATCAGGCAGGCGCCCGGTGCGAGCGCCCCCCCGCGGCTCTTTCGCCGCACACAACTTCCGCCCGCGGAAAACCATTCGACGCGCCGTCGCCCGCCAGGGATGATCGGCGGCATGTCCAGGTACGCCTTCCTCGCAGCGCCGTCCGCAGTCGCGGACGCGCCGAAGGCTGCCGTCCTCATCACGGCCGACGCAGTCGAGACCGTGGCGCCCCTCGGCGGCGCCCGAAGCTGACCCTTCCCGGAAAGTCCGGCGGACCCCACACGGGGAGGGTCGGCCGGATCCAGGGGTCCAAGCGATGCTCCGCGACCATGCGAGGACACTCAGCCATGCCCAAGACGGCATACGTACGCACCAAGCCCCACCTCAACATCGGCACCATGGGCCATGTCGACCACGGCAAGACCACCCTGACCGCCGCCATCACCAAAGTGCTCGCCGAGCGCGGCACCGGCACCTTCGTGCCGTTCGACCGCATCGACCGTGCCCCGGAGGAGGCCGCCCGCGGCATCACCATCAACATCGCGCACGTCGAGTACGAGACCGACACCCGTCACTACGCCCACGTCGACATGCCGGGCCACGCCGACTACGTCAAGAACATGGTCACCGGCGCCGCCCAGCTGGACGGGGCGATCCTGGTGGTCTCCGCGCTCGACGGGATCATGCCCCAGACGGCCGAACACGTCCTGCTGGCCCGCCAGGTGGGCGTCGACCACATCGTGGTGGCGCTCAACAAGGCGGACGCCGTCGACGACGGCGAGGACGCGGTGCTGAGCGACCTGGTCGAGCTGGAGGTCCGTGAGCTGCTGTCGGCGAACGGATACGGCGGGGACTCCGTGCCCGTCGTGCGGGTGTCCGGCCTCAAGGCCCTTGAGGGCGAACCGCGTTGGACCGAGGCGATCGGCGCGCTGCTCGACGCGGTCGACACCTATGTTCCGATGCCGGAGCGCTACGTGGACGCGCCGTTCCTGCTGCCGGTGGAGAACGTGCTCACCATCACGGGCCGCGGCACCGTCGTCACCGGGGCCGTGGAGCGCGGCACCGTGCGCGTCGGCGACCGGGTCCAACTCCTGGGCGCGGACGTCGAGTCGGTGGTCACGGGCCTGGAGACCTTCGGCAAGCCCATGGACTCGGCGCAGGCCGGCGACAACGTCGCGCTGCTCCTGCGCGGGGTGCCACGCGACGCGGTCCGCCGCGGGCATGTGGTCGCCGAGCCGGGCAGCGTCACCCCGAGCCGGAGGTTCACTGCCCAGGTGTACGTCCTTTCCACGCGCGAGGGCGGGCGCTCCACACCGATCGCGACCGGCTACCGGCCACAGTTCTACATCCGCACCGCGGACGTGGTCGGGGACGTCGACCTCGGCGATCTCGCCGTCGCGCGGCCCGGCGACACGGTCACCCTCACCGTCGAGCTCGGCCGGGACACGCCCCTGGAGCCGGGCCTCGGCTTCGCCATCCGCGAGGGCGGCCGCACCGTGGGCGCCGGAACGGTGGCCACGCTGCTGTGACCGGTCGGCCCGCCGCCCCCCAACACCCCGGGGGCGGCGGGCCGTTGGTGTTGCGGCACACTTCGATCATGACGGACACGGCACTGGTACTCGGATCGGGCGGGCTCACCGGCGTGGGCTGGGAGATCGGCATCCTGCACGGCCTTGCCGAGGCGGGCGTGGACCTGACGGACGCCCGTCTGGTCGTGGGGAGTTCGGCGGGCGCGGTCGTCGGGGCGAATATCAGCGCGCGCCGCTCCACTCTCGCCGACCTGTACGAACGTCAACTCGCCTGGCCGGCGGGGGAGATACCCGGGCACCTGGGCCCGGGCAAGCTCTTCCGCTTCGCGCGAGCGGTGCTCTCCTCCGCCACCCCCGAGGAGTACGGGGCGAAGATGGGCCGGATGGCGCTCGCGGCCCACACCCCGAACGAGGCGGACCGCCGCGCGGTCATCGCCGGGCGGCTGCTCACCCACGAGTGGCCCGAGCGGGCCCTGAAGCTCACCGCGGTCGCCGCGGACACCGGCGAGTTCCGTGTCTTCGACCGGGATTCCGGGGTGTCGCTCGTCGACGCGGTCGCCGCGAGCTGCGCGGTCCCGCTGGTGTGGCCCCCGGTCACCATCGAGGGACGCAAGTGGATCGACGGCGGGCTGCGCTCCACCTGCAACGCGCATCTCGCGGCGGGCTGCGACCGGGTCGTCGTCCTCGCGCCGGGCCCGGCGGGCGGCGGCCCGCTCGATTCGCCGGCCACCCAGGCGGCCGCCCTCACCGCCGCGGGCGCGCGGGTCGAGCTGATCACCCCCGACGCGGCGGCGAAGCGGGCCTTCGGGCGCAACAGCCTCGACCCCGGGCGCCGCGCCCCGGCGGCCCGGGCCGGCCGGGCCCAGGCCGCGGCCCACGCCCGGGCGGTGGCGGCACTGTGGACCGGGGCGTAGGGCCCGGCAGCCCGCGACCGGCGGCCGGGCGCACAATGGGAGGGTGAACGACGACCCGCGTGCCGAGCCGATACCCGTCGTCCGGGAGGTCGACTGGGGCACCGCCAGACTGCTGCCCGACGTCGACCGCGAGCGCGCCTGGCTGCTGACCGTGGGCGGTGCCCCGCAGTCGTACGTGGACCTGGACGACCCCACCTACATCGAGTTCGAGTACGTACGCCGCCTCGCCCATGTCGTGGACTGCGCGGCCGGTGACGGCGACCCCCTGGACGTGCTGCACCTCGGCGGAGGCGCGCTCACTCTGCCCCGCTATGTCGCGGCGACCCGGCCGGGCTCGCGCCAGACCGTGGTGGACGCGGACCGCGCGCTCCTCCAACTCGTGCGCGAACACCTGCCGTTGGCCCCGGACGCCGGGATCGAGGTGCACGCGGCGGACGCCCGGGCCTGGGCCGAAGCCGCACCGCCCGGCTCGGCGGACCTGTTGATCGCGGACGTCTTCGGCGGCTCCCGCGTGCCGGCCCATCTGACCTCGGTCCAGTACGCGCGCATCGCCCAGCGCGTCCTCAAGCCCGGCGGAACCTACGTCGCCAACCTCGCGGACGGCGCGCCCTTCGCCTTCCTGCGCTCCCAACTCGCCACGTTCCGGGCGGTGTTCGCGGAGGTGGCGCTGATCGCGGAGCCGTCGGTGCTGCGCGGCCGGCGCTTCGGCAACGCGGTGCTGCTCGCCTCGGCGCGCCCGCTGGACGTCGCGGCCCTCGCCCGGCGCACGGCGGGGGACGCCTTTCCGGCCAGGGTCGAGCACGGCGATTCGCTGCGGCGCCTCATCGGGGACGCGGGCCCCGTCGACGACGCGGACGCCCGGCCCTCACCCGAGCCGCCCGACGGCGCCTTCAGCCTCGGCTGACACGTCGGGTCCGCCCACGGCCACCGGCTCGGTGCGCCGGGTCAGCCGGCGTACGTCCGGTACGCACAGCACGGCGGCGGTCAGCAGCACGACAAGGGCCGAGCAGCCCCACAGTGCGCTGGTGCGGCCGACCGCGCTCTGCGCGGGGCCGGCGAGGGCGGTGGCGAGCGGCACCATCGCGATCGAGCCGAGCCAGTCGTAGGCGGACACGCGGGAGAGCTTGTCCTCCGGGATCTCCTGGTTGAGGGCGGTCATCCAGGAGACGCCGAAGACCTCGATCGAGACGCCGGTCAGGAGCATGACCGCCGCCAGCGCGCCCACCGGCAGCGGCACCGCGAGCGCCGCCGAGGGCAGGGCGAGCGGGAACACGCAGAGGCTGCCGGCGAGCAGCAGCCGGCGCGGCTTCCAGCGCATCATCAGGAACGCCCCGCCGACCGTGCCGGCGCCGAACGCGGCGAGTGCGAGACCCCAGGGTCCCGGCCCGCCGAGATCGTCGCGGGCGACCAGTGGCCCGTAGACCGCCTCGGCCGCCGCGACCACGGCGTTGACCACCGCGAACTGCACGACGATCGACCACAGCCACGGCCGGGAGACGAACTCCCGCCAGCCCTCGCGGAGATCGGAGATCATTCCGCTGCCCGCCTCGCGCGGCGGAATGTGGCTCACATCCAGGAAGGCGCGCAGCGCGCCCGCGACCGCGAAGGCCGCCGCGTCGATCGCGAGCACCCAGCCCGCGCCGAAGGCGGCGATCAGGGCGCCGCCCAGGGCCGCCCCGCCGATGCCCGCGCCGTGCATCGCCATCCGGTAGAACGCGAAGGCGCGCCCCGCCTCCGCGCCGCTCACGCTGGACATCAGCATGCCTTCGGAGGCCGGCCCGAAGAAGGCCTGGCCCACACCGCCGAGCGCGGTGAGCGCCATCATCTGCCAGAGCCGGGGCTCGCCGGTCAGGACCAGGAGCGCGAAGGCGCCCTGGGAAAGGAAGTTGAGGGTGTTGGCCGCGACCATCACCCGGTGCCGCGGCAGCCGGTCGGCGAGTGCGCCGCCGACCAGCAGGAAGAGGACGAGCGGCACCGTGCGGGCCGCCGCGACCAGGCCCACGTCGCCCGCGCCGCCGCCGGACTGCAACACCGCGAACGCCGCCGCGATCAGTGCGCCCTGGCTGCCCAGGTTCGTCACGACCGCTGCGGCGGTCAGCAGGCTGTAGTTGCGGCCGGCCCACGAGGGGCGGCGGGTCGGAGCGGGGACGGCGGCGGAAGTCACCCGAGGACTATCGCCGCCACCGCCCCCGCACGCCAAACGGTTTGTCGCCGGCCGGCGTCAGGAACTGGTGGTGGGCACCAGACGGATGGTGGTGAGGATCTTCTGGATGGTGTCCTCGTCGACCGCGCCGGGCACGCCGGTGTTCGCGATGAGGCTCCAGGCGGCGAGGTCGCCCTTGGCCGTCTTGAAGCCGAACAGCACGGACTGGCCCTCGGTGGAGCACTTGTCCGTCTTCTTCACCCCCGTGGTCTTGGCGCGCACCACGCTGCCCTGGAGCCCGGACTTGGTGGTGTACGGGACCGGCTTCTCGGAGGTGATGTGGTTCTTGTCCGGCTGGGTGTAGGCGTAGTACAGCCAGTCGTCGGCCTGCTCGGCCGCGTCCCCGGTGGACTTCGCTCCGTTGGCGCCCTTGGTGCCGACGCTCGCCAGCGCGGTGTTGTCGTCGTGGCCGCCGGCGTTCTTGGAGGTGCACCACTTCGACTTGAAGTAGGCCGGAGCGGACATCATCATGCCGCCGAACCCGTTGGGGTCCGCCTTGTCGGACCAGCCCACGCTCATCCCGGGGCTGTCGACCTCCCAGTCCGGCGGCACGTCGAAGGCGTCGCCGCGGGTGGGGTTCACCACGACCTTCCAGCCCGCGATGACCGGCTTCACGTCGGTGCCGGCGCCGCGCGGGTTGGCCGCGGGGGAGGAGGGCGCGGCCGGGTCGGTACCCGGGGCGGACGGCGACTTCGTGCTCTTGCCGTCGGCCTGGCTGCTGGACTTGCCGTCGTCCTTGAGGACCACGAAGCCGGTCACGCCGGCGGCCACGACCACGGCGACGGCCGCCACGACGGCGATGATCGTGGTCTTCTTCTTGTCGTTGTTGCCCGGCGGCTGCGGCGCCCCGGGCGGCCCGCCCACGGGGTACTGCGGCACCGTCGGCTGCTGGTACGGATTGGGTGCCTGGTAACCCTGCGGCGGATACCCGGGCTGCGCCGGCTGCTGATACGGATTGGGCTGCTGGTACCCCGGCTGCTGGTACGGGTTCTGATTCGGATCCTGCGGGTTCTGCTCGCCCCCGGGCGGCTGCTGTCCTGGCCACATGGCGAGTAACCATAGAGGTGCGCCCCGGCTGCTGCTACGGCCGCCCCCGCAAGGGATGGCCAAGGCTCGCTACCCATGGGTAACATCGGGCCCCATGAGCGCAGATCAGATGTCCGTGGGCGAGATGCTCACCGCGACCGTCCCCATGGCCCGCACCCTGAACCTGGAGTTCCTGGAGACCACCCCCGAGCGTGCCGTGGTGCGCCTTCCGGACCAGGCCGACTACCACAACCACGTGGGCGGACCGCACGCCGGAGCGATGTTCACGCTCGCCGAGTCCGCCAGTGGCGCCATCGTCATCGCCGCCTTCGGCGACCAGATGCACCGCGCCGTGCCGCTCGCCGTGAAGGCGGAGATCGGCTACAAGAAGCTCGCCAAGGGGGTCGTCACCGCGACCGCCACCCTGGGCCGCCCGATCGCCGAGGTGGTGGCCGAACTGGACGCGGGACAGCGCCCCGAGTTCCCGGTCCACATCGAGATCCAGCGCGCGGACGACGCCGTGACCGGCGAGATGACCGTCGTCTGGACCCTGCGCCCCCACTCCTGACCCCTCCGAGCGCAGGCTACGGAACCCGAAGGCGTCCCGGCTCCGGCCGGGGCGCCTTCTCCATGTTCCGAACGCCGACCGCGCGCCCGCATTGACTCTTCCACCGGACGGTCCTACGTTTCCCGGCGCCTCGTGGCGCCTGACGGGTTGTCAACTGGGTCGTGGCGCATAGTGCGTTCACACCTCGAACGTCGGCCCGCCGCCTGCTGTGCCGCGGTCCACCACGTCGTGCCCGCACACAAAGGAGTGACGGTCCATGTCCGACACCGTTTCCCGAAGGTCAGCACTGCGTCTGCTCGGCGGCGCCGCCATGGTCGCGGCCGCCGCGACCGGCACCCTCGCCGCCCCCGCCCGCGCGCTCGCCGCGGCCCCGGCCTCCCGCAGGGTGGAGGACCTCCTCGCGCGCCTCACCCTGGACGAGAAGATCGGCCTGCTGCACGGCGCCGACGACCCGGGCAGCCTCGGCCAGGCCGGTTACGTCCCCGGCGTGCCGCGGCTCGGCATCCCCCCGCTCAGACTCGCCGACGGGCCGGCCGGCGTCCGCGTCGCCGCGCACGCGACCGCCCTGCCCGCGCCGGTGCTGCTCGCCTCCGCCTTCGACCCCGGACTCGCCCGCGAGTACGGCGAGGTCATCGGCCGCGAGGGCCGCGCGCTCGGCCAGGACGTCCTCCTGTCGCCCATGGTCAACCTCATCAGGACCCCGTACGCCGGACGCAACTACGAGACGTTCTCCGAAGACCCGCTGCTCAGCGCCGACCTCGTCGCCGAGGAGATCCGCGGCATCCAGAGCCAGGGGCTCATCGCCACCGTCAAGCACTTCGCCCTGAACAACCAGGAGAAGGACCGCATGACCGTCGACGTGCGGATCGCCGAACAGCCCCTGCGCGAGCTCGAACTACGCGGCTTCGAGGCGGCCGTCGGCGCCGGAGCGGGCGCGGTGATGGGCGCGTACAACAAGGTCAACGGAACCTTCGCCTGCGAGAACAAGCCAATTCTCAGCGACATCCTGCGGGGCGACTGGGGCTTCGAGGGCTGGGTCATGACGGACTGGTTCGCCGCGCACAGCACCGGCGCCGCCCTCGCCGCCGGGCTCGACATGGAGATGCCGAGCGGCGACTACTTCGCCGATGCCCTGGGGGACGCCGTGCGTGACGGCAGCGTTCCGCAGGCCCTGGTCGACCGGGCGGTGCGCCGGATCCTGACCGTCATGGACCGCTTCTCGCTGCTCGACGGGAGCGCCCCCGCCCGCCCCGTCCGCGACGCCCGGCGCGGCGCGCGCACCGCGCTCAAGGTCGCCCGGGCCGGCGCCACCCTGCTGCACAACCGGCATGCCACCCTGCCGCTCACCGGCACGGCCGCCCGCTCCATCGCGGTCATCGGCCCCACCGGAAGCATCCCGTTCGTCAGCGGCGGCGGCAGCGCACACGTCGTGCCCGACCACGCCCAGAGCCCGCTCGACGCGCTGCGCGCCCGGGCCGGCGACGGCGCCCGCGTCGACTACGCGCTCGGCGAGGACCTCTTCGGCAAGCCGCTGCCCGGCACCTCACCGGGCGCCGACTTCGAGGCGCAGCACGTCGAACCCGGCGCCACCTGGACGTACGACGGCACCCTCACCGTCACCGGCGACGACGAGTGGAGCTTCGTCATCCACTACTCGGGGGACCGGCCCAAAGTGCTGCTCGACGGCACCGACCTCTTCCCGCCCGCCCCCGGCCTCGGTGAACTCTTCGCGGGCGGCCTCGTCAGCACCGCGCCGGACGGACTCGCGGTCCGCCGCAGCAGCCCCCTGCGCCTCACCGCGGGTACCCACCGGCTCGCCGTCACCGCCAAGGGCCGCGACCGGGGCCAGCTGTTCCGCCTGCGCCGCACCACCGGAGCCACCCGCGCCGCCGACGTCGCCGAGGCGGTGCGCACCGCCCGCGCCGCCGACAGCGTGGTGCTGTTCGCGTACGAGGACGCCACCGAGGGCGCCGACCGCACAAGCCTCGCCCTGCCGGGCCACCAGAACGAGCTGATCGAAGCGGTCGCCGCCGCCAACTCCCGCACCGCGGTGGTGCTCAACACCTCGTCGTGCACCACCATGCCGTGGCTGGGCCGCGTCGGGGCGGTCCTCCAGATGTACTACCCGGGCCAGGAGGGCGCCGAGGCCACCGCCGCCGTCCTGTTCGGGGACTGCGACCCGGGCGGCCGCCTCACCCAGACCTTCCCCGCCGCCGAGGACCGCCACCCCATGGCCGGGAACCCCCGCCGCTACCCCGGAGTGAACGGCACCGAGGAGTACTCCGAGGGCATCCACCTCGGCCATCGCTGGTACGAGACCGAGGGCGTGACGCCGCTGTTCCCCTTCGGGCACGGCCTCTCCTACACCACCTTCGCCTACACCGACCTGAGCGTGCGGCCCGACGGCGACGGGCTCGCGGTCCGCTTCACCGTGCGCAACACCGGCGCCCGTACCGGCATCACGGTCGCCCAGGTCTACCTCGGCCCCTCGCCCGACCTCCGCCTCGACCAGGTCCGCCGCGCCCTGGCCGGCTACCGCAGACTGCGCCTGGAGCCGGGCCGGGCGCAGGAGGTGACCGTGCACATCACGCGGCGCTCGCTGTCCTCGTGGGACGGCGACCGGCACGGCTGGGTGCTCGGCACCGGAACGCGTGAGGTGAGCGTGGGGGTCTCGGCGGCCGAGCCGCGCCTGGTGGGCCATGGCCGGGTCGGATCGCGGCCGCCCGGCGGCCGGGCCTGAGCGGGTAGGCTTCCCGGCGTGCGCCAGGGGGGCGCACGCCGGGCTCCGGCCCGGGGCTAGCGGGAGGAATGCGGCGTTGCACATCCAGGATTGGCTGGAGAACATCCCCGCCGTCAGTGTCTATCTTCTGGTGGCACTGGTCATCGGGGTCGAAAGCCTCGGCATCCCGCTGCCCGGCGAGATCGTCCTGGTGAGCTCGGCACTGCTCGCCTCCCAGCAGGGCCACATCAATCCCGTCGTGCTCGGTGCCTGCGCCACGGCCGGCGCGGTCATCGGCGACTCGATCGGCTACGCGATCGGCCGCAAGGGCGGCAGGCCCCTGCTCGCCTGGCTCGGCCGCAAGTTCCCCAAGCACTTCAGCGAGGGCCATGTCGCCATGGCGGAGCGATCCTTCCAGAAGTGGGGCATGTGGGCCGTCTTCTTCGGCCGTTTCATCGCGCTGCTCCGCATCTTCGCGGGGCCGCTCGCCGGTGTCCTGCACATGCCGTACTGGAAGTTCCTCATCGCCAACGTGCTGGGCGGCATCTGCTGGGCGGGCGGCACCACGGCCGTCATCTACTACCTCGGCATCGTCGCCGAGTCCTGGCTGAAGAACTTCTCCTACCTCGGCCTGGTGGCGGCACTGCTCATCGGAGTCGCCTCGATGCTGGTCGTCAAGAACCGCGCGAAGAAATCCATGGCGGAGGCCGAGGCCGCCGGCTCCCCGCGGGAGAACGTGCCCGCCGGCGACTGATCACCACCGGGGGCGGGTCCGTCCGGGTGTCAGCTTCAGCGCTCCGGGTCCTTCAGGAGCACGCTCATGGCGTGCCCGAACAGGAGCCGCCCCGCGCGAGCCGTCAACGCGTCCAGCGCGCGCGGCAGCCCACGGACGCGCAGGTCCTCACGCCAGATCAGATACGTGCCGGCCCCCGGTGCATGTCCTGGGGGCCCGCCCTCACCGGCCGTGCCCACCTCGATCTCGGCCCATCCCGTGATGACCCGGCCCCGCTTCTCCAGGCGGCACACGCCCGGCGCTGCCCCGGCCGGCGGCTCCCAGCGGGTGATTTCCATGCGGTCGTCGAAGCCCAGCGGGCCGAGCCGGGTGCGGGCCACGAAGACCGTGCCCCGGCCGCTCGGCGGCGGGGTCTCCACGGTGATCCGGGTCAACGGCACGCCCTGGGCGTGCCGTTCCCAGTCGGTGAGCCGGCGCCAGGCCTCGGCGGGGGCGAGCGGTGTGCGGCGGTCGATACGGAACAGTGCCATCGCGCGATCGTAAGCGGGCCCCCGGCCGCGCGGGCCCAGGCGCGGTCGCTTAGCGTGACACCCGGCGCGATGGATCCGTCCCGAGTGGAATCCGTTCAAGGAGTGGCGCATGGCAGAGCAGGCGTTGGTCGTGGCAGTGGGCGGCAAGACGCCCGGCATCGCCCCGACCGCATTCACCGCACCCACCTCGGTGGTGCTCGGCGAGGTGACCCTGGGCGCGGGGGCGAGCGTCTGGTACCACGCGGTCCTGCGGGCCGACTGCGGGCCGATCGTGATCGGCGCCGAGAGCAACATCCAGGACAACTGCACCGTGCACGTGGACCCGGGCTTCCCGGTCACCGTCGGCGAGCGCGTCACCGTCGGGCACAACGCGGTGCTGCACGGCTGCACCGTCGAGGACGACGTGCTGGTCGGCATGGGCGCCACCGTCCTCAACGGCGCCCGGATCGGCGCGGGTTCGCTGATCGCGGCGCACGCCCTGGTACCGCAGGGCATGGTCGTGCCACCGGGTTCGCTGGTCGCGGGCGTACCGGCCAAGGTCCGGCGCGAGCTGACCGACGAGGAGCGCGAGGGCATCAAGGTCAACGCCCTGATGTATCTGGGCCTGGCCGAGGACCACCGCAAGGCGCACGCCGGCTGACCGGCCGTCCTCCCGCGCCGCCGGCCGGGGTCCCGTGCTGAGCGGAAGATCACAGGCGTCGGCCCTGATCGGCCGGGTCGGCGATGAGTACCGTGAGCGGGTGCCCAAGAACAGAAACACGTTCTCGTCGCTGACCGCCTGGCGGCGTCGCATCGCCTCCCGCGCGGTCCACGCCGGCTGGGCCCTGGTCAGGGAGGCGGGCGCGGTCACCGCCGAACGTCCGGGGCGGCTGCGCTTCCGCCGGATCGGCTCCGGCACCCGCCTCGCCTTCCCGCAGGGCACGGTCTTCGGCGAGCCGTGGATCGAGCTGGGCGACCACTGCATCATCGGCGAACAGGTCACCCTCACCGCCGGGATGATGCCCGGCCTCGACCTCGGCGCCGAGCCGATCCTGACCCTGGGCAACGGTGTCGTACTGGGCCGGGGCAGCCATGTCATCGCCGACACGACGGTCAGCATCGGCTCGGACACGTACTGCGGCCCGTACGTCTACATCACCTCGACCAATCACAGCTACGACGATCCGCGCGAGCCCGTGGGCAAGCAGTGGCCGCGCATGGAGCCGGTGGAGATCGGCCCGGGCTGCTGGCTCGGCACCGGGGCCGTGGTGCTGCCCGGGGCCCGGCTCGGCCGCAACGTGGTCGTGGCGGCCGGCGCGGTGGTGCGCGGCGAGGTGCCCGACCATGCGGTGGTGGCCGGCGCGCCCGCGCGGATCGTACGGACCTGGGACGAGGAGAACGGCTGGCAGCCGCCGCTGCGCACGCCCGCGCCGGTGCCCATCCCCGAGGGCATCACTCCCGAACAGCTCCTCGCCATCGCGGAGTTGGCGCCCGAAGAGGCCTGAGAGCCGTGGCCGGGCCGCCGCCCGGGTCCGGACGGGGACTCGGCCCTGGGCTCCGGTCAGCCGCTCGCGAGCAGGACCGTGCCGACCAGCGCGAGACCCGCCCCCGCCGCCTGCACCGCCCGCAGCCGCTCCTTGAGGACCCCGCGCGCGGCGAGCGCGGTGACCACCGGGTAGAGCGAGGCGAGCACCGCCGCGATGGTGACCGGACCGTGCTGGGCGGCGATGGAGTACGTCCCGTTGGCGGCCACGTCGGCGAGGCCGACGAAGGCGAGCGCGGGCAGGGCGAGCCACACCGCGCGCGGCCCGCCCTGCTCGGGCAGCGCGCGGGCGCCGCGCCGTACCGAGACGAACAGCGCGGTGCCGCCGACCGCGACGTTGGTGACGCGCTGCACGAAGAGCGCGAGGAAGAGGCCGGTCACGGTGGTGGACGCCTCGGAGATCAGCGACATGACCGCCCCGAAGCCGAAGGCGGCGAGCAGGGTGAGCAGCACGGCCTGGCGGCGCACGGCGGCGCCCCGGAACTCCGGGCCGCCCGCGAGCAAGATGCCGGCCACGGCCACCGCGATCCCGGCGAACTGCAACACCCCCGGCCGCTCTCCGAGGACGAGCCCGACCCCGACCGGCACCGCGACGCCCAGCGAGCCGAGCGGGGAGACGACGCCCATGGGGCCGAGCGCGAGGGCCTTGTAGAAGCTGAGCATGGCGACCGGACCCACGGCCCCCGCCGCCACCGCGAACCAGAGCTGCGGGCCTGCCTCGTGCCACCCGCCGGTGGCGATCACGACCGCGCCGAGCACCACCACGGCCACCGTCTGCGAGGCGACCACGACGGTCAGGGCGGGCATCCGCCGGGTGAGCAGCCCGCCGCCGAAGTCGGCCAGTCCCCACAGGAGGCTGGTGGCCAGGGCGAACAGTGCTGTCATGGGGGCCTCGCAGTACAGTGCGGTGACACAGGAGAACAGTGGCGTGTACCGCAGGATAGTGCACTGTATTGAACTGTGTCATCAAAGATATTGGACGGCCCCTCTCGGGCCCACTTCATGGACGGAATGTGTCGGACCTCGAACTGCTGACCCAGTCACTGGCCCGCAACGTCAAGCGCTGGCGCACCGAGCGCGGCTTCACCCTCGACGCGCTCGCGACCCGGGCCGGCGTCAGCCGCGGCATGCTCATTCAGATCGAGCAGGCCCGGACCAACCCCAGTGTGGGCACGGTGGTGAAGATCGGTGACGCGCTCGGCGTGAGCGTCACCACGCTGCTCGACTACGAGAGCGGCCCCAAGGTCCGCATCGTCCCGCCCGACCAGGCCGTCCGGCTCTGGTCCACCGAGCGGGGGAGCTACAGCACGCTGCTCGCCGGCACCGAGGCGCCCGGCCCCCTCGAAATGTGGCACTGGCACCTGATGCCGGGCGACGGCAGCAACTCGGACCCGCATCCGGCGGGCACCATCGAGCTGCTCCACGTCACCGAAGGCACCCTCACGCTCGTCGTGGACGGGGTCGACCACGCCATCCCCGCCGGCCATTCGGCGTCCTTCGAGGCCAACGCCGCGCACACGTACCGCAATACGGGCTCGGAGCCCGTCACCATGACGATGGCGATCTCGGTCCCGTTCGAACGCTGAGCCCCCAACTGCCTTTCCGGCAGGGCCTGTTAGCGTTGATGGTGGACGTGACCGGTTCGGTGTCGCCTTCTGGACGATTTCGGCCCGGGTCTGGCAATGGGGGCCGAGTCGGGTGGAGGCTGGCTATCGTCACTCCCGCGACTCCGGGGGGCGACGCGAAGCGGAGTTCACCTTGGACGAAACCACTCGTGCGAGTGGATTCCGCGCCGACGCCGAACCTGGGCACGGGCCAAGGCAGTTGTGGTGTCCCGGGGAGGCGGCAGTGGCCGGACCAGTCGCTCGTGGCGCTTGAGCGCACATGGGCACGGCGTGCGGCCGCATTGCACGAGGTACCAAAACCCATGCTCGCTCTATGAGCCCCGTCCACGCGGTGACCCGGAGAAGACCCCGCCGCGAGGACGGCGCGCTACGATCCGAAAGGCGCTCACGTGGACGCTCTCGTCTCGGCGGCCGTACGGCCCGGCCCCGCCCTCCACAGGCCGGCCCCTCAGTGGCTCCCCCTGGTGCAGCGGGCGGCGGCGCAGGGCGCCGGCCGGGCCCCGGCGAATCTGACCAGGGTGATGGCGGCGTACGGGAGCCCCGCGGTTCCCGCCGCGTCCGCCTTCCAGTCGGCGCTCTGACGGGCGGAACGACTCAACCCATGGACCGGCCGATTCCGCCTGCCCTGTCGCAGTTCGTGCTGAAGGTACACAGCCGATGCGACCTGGCGTGCGACCACTGTTACGTCTACGAGCACGCGGACACCAGTTGGCGGGGCAAGCCCCGCGCCGTCTCGGAGGACATCCTCGCCCAAGTGGCGAACCGTATCGCCGAGCACGCCCGACACCATCGACTCCCCGCCGTCCACGTCGTCCTGCACGGCGGCGAGCCCCTGCTGGCGGGCCCCGGCCGGCTGCGCCGCGCCGCCGAGGAACTCCAGCGGGCCCTGCACGGAGTGTGTTCCCTCGATCTGCGCATGCACACCAACGGTGTGCTGCTCGACGAGACGTTCTGCGAACTCTTCCTGGAACTCGGCATCAAGGTCGGTGTCTCCCTCGACGGCGACAAGGTCTCCAACGACCGCCACCGCCGCTACGCGGACGGCCGCAGCAGCCACGCCAAGGTCATCCGGGCGGTCGAACTCCTCAACCGCCCGCGCTACCGGCGCCTGTTCGCCGGGCTGCTCTGCACCATCGACGTAGAGAACGACCCGGTCGCCGTCTACGACGCCCTCGTGGAACTGTCGCCGCCGCGCATCGACTTCCTTCTGCCGCACGCCACTTGGGACACGCCGCCGCCCCGCCCGGGCGGCGCGGCCACCCCCTACGCCGACTGGCTCGACGCGATCTACGGCCGCTGGGACGCGGCGGGGCGCCCGGTCCCGGTCCGCATCTTCGACTCCGTGCTGCGCACCCTGCGCGGCGAGAGCAGCCTCACCGAATCGCTGGGGCTCGCGCCCGCCGACCTCGTCGTGATCGAGACCGACGGCACCTTCGAACAGGCCGACAGCCTCAAGACGTCCTACGACGGCGCCCCCGCCACCGGCATGAACGTCTTCACGCACTCGCTCGACGACGTCCTCCAGCACCCCGGCATGCTCGCCCGCCAGCAGGGCGCCGAGCGGCTCTGCGAACAGTGCCGCGCCTGCCCGGTCGTCCAGTCCTGCGGCGGCGGACTCTACGCCCACCGCTACCGCTCCGGCGGCAGCGAGTTCGACAACCCCTCGGTGTTCTGCCCCGACCTGTTCGCCCTGGTCACCAGCGTGCGAGACCGGGAGGCGGCCAGGCCCGCACCGACCCCGTCAGCCGCCGAACCGGCCCTGCAAGAGGCCGACTTCGAGGCGCTGGCGGCCGGTTTCGGCGGAGCGGACACCGTGACCCGGCTGGCTGCGGCCCAGCTCGACATCAACCAGGAACTGCTCGCCGCCGTCAGCGAGCAGCGCATCGCCCCGTCCGACCGCGAAGGCGCCGCCGCCTGGGACCTGTTGACCCAGCTCGACGCCGAGGTGCCCGACGAACTCGCCGGTGTCCTCGCCCACCCCTACACGCGGCCGTGGGCGCTGAGCGTGCTCGAAGGCCGGGTGGCACCCGGCCCGGGCCTCGCCGAGATCGCGGCCACCACCGCGCTGCGCGCCCGCCTCGACCGCGCCGTCGCGGTGCCGCTGCGCGACGGCCTGCTACGGCTGCCCGGGCTCGGCACCGTACGGCTCGACGGCTCGGCCACCCATGCCGAAGTAAGCGCGGGCGCCGAGGGGTTCACCGTGCGGGCCGGCGCGTTCGGGCTCGACATCGGCTGGCACGAGGGCATGGACGGCCCTTCCCCGCACTGGCGTCCCGTACGCCTCTTCGCGGGCGACGGCTGGAGCGTGGCCATCGAGGACACCGACCCGCTGCGCGACTGCCACGAGTGGCCCGTCGCCGAGCGGCTCGCGTCCGGCGAGGCCAAGCTGTGGTCCGAGGACCTGACCGGGGCCTGGTCCCTGATCCGGCGCGAACTGCCCGCCTACGCCGACGGCGTGGCCGCGGGGTTGCGGCTGATCACGCCCCTGCACGCGCCGGACGGCAGCGATGTCAGCGCCGCCTGCAAGGACGCCTGGGGCGCGATCGGGGTGGCGCGGCCCGCCTCGCCCGAACAGCTCGCCCTGCTGATCGTCCACGAGTTCCAGCATGTGAAGCTCGCCGCGGTCCTCGACACGGTCGACCTGTACGACAAGGCCGACCGTGACCGCTACTACGCCCCCTGGCGCGAGGATCCGCGCCCGATCGGGGGCCTGCTCCAGGGAACGTACGCCCACATCGCGGTGACCGACTTCTGGCGGGTGCGCCGCCAGAAGGCCGGTACGGACCGCGAACGGGCCGCAGCCGAGGCCGAGTTCACCCGCTGGCGGCAGCAGACGGGGGAGGCCGTGGAGGTGCTGCTCGGTTCGGGATCCCTCACCGACCTGGGGCAACGCTTCGTCGGACGCATGGGTGAGACCGTCTCAAGGTGGCGGGGCGAGGCCGTCTCGCCGGCCGCGCTCACCGCCGCACAGGACTCCGCCAGGCGTCATCGTGCCGCCTGGAAGACCCGAGTCGAAGGCGGCTCCGAGTGAATTCACCTGCGAATTGAGCGAATTCTCCCCCTAATTGGTTGATCCACTCGACGAACGCCGCATGATTTCGGTCATGATCTGATCGAAACTCCGTGAGTGGATCGACCCATGGGTTTGTTCGTTCTGTTCCGCCGGAGAATCCTCCGTTCCTACACTGAGGTCCCATCCACTTGGACCGGGGGAGACAGTGGTGCAGGGATCAGTGGGGGCCGGGGGAGATGAGCAGAAGCCGTACTTCTTCCTCAGCTACGCGCACACACCGAAGAGCGACCCCAAGGACAAGGACCCCAACCTGTGGGTCCAGCGGTTCTTCCGGGACCTCTGCGCCCATGTGATGCAGCTGACGCCTCTCCCGGCCGGCAGTGCCGGCTTCATGGATCAGCAGATGCAGCCCGGTGAGGGCTGGCAGGAGCGGCTCTCGGAGGCGCTGGCCTTCTGCAAGGTGTTCGTACCGCTCTATTCGCCGCGCTATTTCCTCAGCGAACAGTGCGGCAGGGAGTGGTTCGCCTTCTCCAGCCGGGCCGCCTCGCAGAACACCCGTCACAGCAACAACAACAGCAATCCCGTCACCGGAATAGTGCCCGCACTGTGGGTGCCTGTGCCGACGAGACAGCTGCCCCAGCCCGCCGAGCGGCTCCAGTTCAACCACGCCACCTTCGGCGACGAGTACGCCGACGAGGGCTTCTACGGGCTCATCAAGCTCAACTACCTGCGGGACCAGTACGAACGCGCCGTCTACCGGCTGGCCAAACGCATCGTGAGCGTGGCCCAGCAAGCCCAGCTGGAGCACGGCGACCCGCACCAGGACTATGCCAAGGTGCCGCCCGCCTTCGGACCGACCGGTGGCCCGGCCCGTGAGATGGAGGTCTCCGTCCTCGCCTGTTCGCGCTCCAGCCTCCCCACCGGACGCAGCCCGGACTGCTACGGAACCGAGGCCCTCGACTGGAACCCCTACCACCCCGCCTCCTCCAGACCGCTCGCCGACCACACCGTCGACGTCGTACGCAACCTGAACTACACCGTGCACCTCAGCGACTTCGAGGCCGAGCCCCAGCGGCTCCTCGCCTCCGGCCCACCCGGGCCCGGTCTGCTGCTCCTCGACCGCTGGGCCCTGGACGCCCGGCGCCGCCGCGAACTCCTCGACCAGCTCGGCGCCGGCCGTCGGCCCTGGATCAGCGTCATGGTCCCCGGGAACGTGGACGACCCCGAAACCCGCGCGCGCAACGAGGAGTTGTCGCAGCAGACCGACGCCGCGCTCGCCACCCGGGTCGACGAGAGCGACGGGCACCGCACACCGAGCGCCGGACTGCCCACCCTCGAAGCCTTCAGCAAGGCGATCCCGGGGGCCGTGAAGGCGGCGGTCAAACACTACGAGGCCAACGCGCCGACCTATCCACCGCCCGGAAGCGGTGGGCCGATGCCCCGAGTGCTTCCGGGCGGCATCGGCTACGGCGCGGGTGGCCCCAGCGGCCGCGGTCAGAGCACGGACCAGGACAAGAACCACGGTGATAAGGCGGAGGGCTCATCAGATGACTGAGAACCGCAACGGGACCGTCGTCACGTTCTACTCGTACAAGGGCGGCACCGGACGGACCATGGCGCTGGCGAACTGCGCCTGGATCCTGGCGGCCAACGGGTACCGGGTCCTGGCGGTGGACTGGGACCTGGAGGCGCCGGGTCTGCACCGGTTCTTCCACCCCTTCCTCGACCTCGCCGACCTGGAGGCGACCCCGGGTCTGATCAACCTGATCACCGACTACCAGGACGAGGCCCGGCGCCCGGCCGACCGCGAACCCGACTGGCACCGCGAGTACGCCCGGGTGCGCCCGCACGCCACCTCCCTCAACTGGAACTTCCCCCAGGGCGGCAGCCTCGACTTCCTCTCGGCCGGCCGGCGCAACCGCGACTACCCCTCCATCGTCGGCAAGATGGACTGGGACGACTTCCACGAGCGCTTCGGCGGCGGCCAGTTCTTCGACGCCATGCGCGACGACATGCAGCGCCACTACGACTACACCCTGATCGACAGCCGCACCGGGCTCAGCGACATCGCCGACATCTGCACCGTCCAGATGCCCGAAGTCCTCGTCGTCTGCTTCACGTTGAGCGACCAGAGCATCGACGGCGCCTCCGCGGTGGCCCGCGACATCGAGGAGCGCTACCACGAGCGGCGCATCCGCATCCTGCCCGTCCCGATGCGCATCGACGACGGCGAGAAGGAGAAGGCGGACGCCGGACGGGCCCTGGCCCGCGAGAGCTTCCCCGGGTTCCCCAGCGGCCTCAACCCCGAGGAGCTCGGCAACTACTGGGGCACGGTGGAGGTTCCCTACCGCCCCTTCTACGCGTACGAGGAGATCCTCGCCACCTTCGGCGACGCCCCCAACGTCAGCAGCTCCATGCTCAGCGCCTGCGAACGGCTCACCTCCGTGCTCACCGGCGGACTCGTCAACTCGCTGCCGCCCATCGACGAGGCCGACCGGCTCACCCATGTCGCGGCCTACACCAGGCGCCGGCCCATGCCGCCGTCGAACCTGGTCCTCACCCACGTCGCCGAGGACCAGATGTGGGTGGACTGGCTGGTGCACGTGCTGACCGTGGCCGGCTTCCATGTCGTGCCGGTCGATGTCCGCGCACCCCGAACCGGCACTCCCGAGGTCGAGTTCACCACCGGGATCGGCTACCGCGTCATCCCCATCGTCTCGCAGTCCTACCTCAACTCCGAGCGGGCCAGGAGCTCCTGGGAGACCGGCAGCGGGCTCGACGCGGCCGGCGTGCGGCGCCACATCCTGCCGGTGCGCGTCGGTGACGTACGGCTCAGCCCGCCGCTCAGCAACCGCGGTGTCATCGACCTCGTCCGCCTGGACGAGAACGACGCGGCGGCCGCCGTTCTCAACGCGCTCGACCGGTCCGAGGCGGTCGCGGCCTTCGTCTCCGCGCCGGCCGGGCCGCGCTATCCGGGCAGCGTGCCCAAGATCTGGAACGTCCGGCCCCGGCACGCCTGGTTCACCGGACGCACCACCGTCCTGGAGCGGCTGCGCGACCAGCTGCGCGGCGACAGCCGCTCCGCCCAGCGCTTCCCGCAGGTCCTGTACGGCCTCGGCGGCGTCGGCAAGACACAGGTGGCCCGGGAGTACGCGCACCGCTTCCGCGCCGACTACGACCTGGTGTGGTGGATCGAGGCGGAGCAGCCCGACCGGGTGGTGTCCTCGCTCGCCGAACTCGCCGCCGAGATGGACCTCAGGGCCGGTGACGTGGTGGCCGAGGCCGCCGCGGCCGCCCTCCAGGCGCTGCGGCGCGGCGCTCCGTACTCCCGCTGGCTGCTGATCTTCGACAATGTCGAGGACCTCGACCGGGCGCTGAAACTGCTCCCGGAGGAGATGGAGCCCATCGCGGGCGAGACCTACGGCCACATACTCGCCACCTGCCGCAACAAACCCGCCTCGACGAGGGTGGAGGGCATCGAGGTCGAGGTCTTCACCCGCGCCGAGAGCATCGAGCACCTGTGCCGCCGGGTCACCAAGCTGCCCGTCGCCGACGCCGACCGGGTCGCCGACGCGGTCGGTGACCTGCCCCTCGCGGTCGAGGTCGCCGCCGCCTGGCTCGCCGAGACCGCGACGCCGGTCGACGCGTATGTGGAACAGCTCAGGGAGCAGAGCACCAAGGTCCTCTCCCTCGGCAAGCCCGAGGACTACTCGGAGCAGATCGGCGCCACCTGGAACATCTCCATCAGCCGGCTGCGCGACGAATCCAAGGCGGCGGTACGCCTGTTGGAGCTCTGCTCGTTCTTCTCGGCCGAGCCCATCTCGATGCGGCTGATCGGCAGCGACTCGATGTTCGAGTCACTCCTGCCGTACGACCCGGATCTGCGCGAGCGGTACATGCTGGGCAAGGTCATCCAGACGCTGAACCGGTTCGCGCTCGCCAAGGTCGACCCGGCGGACAGCAGCATCCAGGTGCACCGGCTGGTCCAGGCCGCGGTGCGGGCCGGGCTCAGCGAGGAAGAGGTGGACACCGCCAAGCACGAGGTGCACCGCATCCTCGCCGAGGCCCGTCCGGTCGAGGGCGTCGACCGGGACAACCCCGTCAACGACCCCAAGAGCTGGCCCAGTTTCGAGCTGATCTGGCCGCATCTGAGCGCCTCCGGCATCGCGGACTGCGACGAGGAGAAGGTCCGCCAGCTGATGGTCGACCGCATCCGCTACCTGCTCAAGCGCGGCGAACTGGAGAGCGCCCGGGTGCTCGGCACCCAGCTCAACAAGGTCTGGACGCGCGAGCTCGGCGAGAACGACCTCCAGACCCTCAACATCCGCTTCGAGCTGGCCAACGCGCTGCGCGCCCAGGGCAAGTACCAGGAGGCCCGGGCGATGGACGAGGACACCCTGGCCCGGCAGATCAGCGTCCTGCACAAGGACCACCCCAACGACGACCACCCCAGCATCCTCATCACCACCGGGAGCCTCGCCGCCGACCTGCGCGCGCTCGGCCGGTTCGACGAGGCCCTCACCCGGGACCTGCGGATCTACCACGGGCTGCGCCAGATCTTCGGCGAGAACCATCCCCGTACCCTCATCGCGGCCAACAACCTCGCCATCGACTACCGGCTCAGCGGCGACAGCGAGGCGGCCCGCCGGCTGGACGAGGAGACGGTGGAGCGGCGCAGCGCCCTGCTGGGCGAGGAGCACCCCTTCACCCTCACCACCAAGGGCCACCTGGCGAGGGACCTGCGCGAGAGCGGCGAGTACACGGCCTCCATCCAGGTACTGCGCGCGGTGGTGGCGGCGTTCGAGCGCGTCCTCAACGCGGACGTGCCCGAGGCGCTGCGCACCGCCAAGAGCCTCGCGGTGTCCCTGCGCAAGGCCGGGCACCCGCACGAGGCCAAGCGGCTCACCGAGGAAACGTACAACCGCTACCGCGGCCGGTACGGGACCAAGGCGCCGGACGCGCTCGCCTGCTGCCTGAACCTGGCCGCGGACTTCTCGGCGACCGGCGACAAACAGGCCGCCCTCGACCTCGCCCTCCAGGCCTACGAGGGCTACCAGAGCACCCTGGGCGAGGAGCACCCCTTCACCCTGGCCTGCCGCAACAACCTGTACATCTACCAGCGGGGCCTCGGCGCCGCGGAGGAGGCGGCGCGCGGCGGCGAGGACGTGCGGGCGGCCCTGGAGGAAGTCCTCGGTTCCCGGCACCCGTTCACGCTGTGCGCGGCGATCAACCTCGCCAACGCCTACGGCGACCTCGGCCGCCCCGACCTGGCCGAGCGCTGGGAACGGGTAGCGCTCAAGGGCCTGTTGGAGCGGTTCGGGCCGACCCACCCCGATGTGCTCGCCTGCCGCTCCAACCTGGCGATCACCCTGCGCGCGGCCGGCCGGGAGGAGGAGGCCCAGCGACTGCGGGCCTCCATCCTGGAGCCGGCCGCCAAGCAGCTGGGCGTGGACCACCCCATCGCCGAGGCGGCCCGCGCCTGGCGCCGGATCAACCGCGACCTGGAGCCGCAGCCGGTGTGAGGGGTGGGCGGGGGAGTGCCCGGGCCGGACGGGCCCGGGCACTCCCGGCTCGGCGTGCTCCTTCAGCGACTCACCAAGTGGCCCAGCTCAGTACGCGTCACCAAGTGGCCCAGCTCAGCACGCGGGTGAGCACCCGCAGTGCCCCGAAGTGGGCCGCGCCCCGCTCGACGATCAGCTGGGCCCCCGGGATCCGCTCGGCCAGCCAGCGGGTGTGCTGGACGGGCGCGAACACGTCCTGCTCGCCGTGCCAGAGCAGCACCGGCGCGGTGATGGCCTCAAGCCGGAAGTCCCAGTCGGTGCTGAACGCCATCACGTCGTCGACCCAGCCGTCGGCCGAACTCCGCAGTCCTTCCTCGAAGTTGCGCTCCAGCATCGCCCGGATGCCCGCGTCCGCGACGATGCCCCGGTCCGGCTTGGGAAGACCGTGCCGCATGTCGTTCACCGAACGCCGCGGATCGGACCGGATGGTGATCGACCGCATCTCCAGAGCGGTGGTCAATTGACCTTTTCCGGCAGCCGCGTTGATGTACTCACGCACATTGGACTCGGTCATTCCCTCGAACCAGTCGAGCCCTTGGGCATCGCGCGGCGCGAGTCCGACCAGGGCCGCCGCCCGCGCCGTGCGGTCCGGGAGCAGTGCCGCGCAGGCCAGCGCGTGCGGGGCGCCGCCGGAGCGTCCGACGACGGCGAACTCGTCGAGGTCCAGGGCGTTTGCGATGGCTTCGACATCGGCCGCCGCGTCCGCCACCCGGCGCCCCGGCAGCCGGTCCGAATCGCCGTAGCCCGGCCGGTCGAACGTGATCAGGCGGACCCCGAGGCGGTAGAGGACCGCGCTGCGGGGTGCCGGGCCGAGCCGGCTCCCCGGGGTGCCGTGCAGCAGGAACACCGGTCTGCCCTTCGGGTTCCCGTAATTCTCAACCGCTAAGTCCCGCCCGTCCCGGGTACGAATCAGCTCCCCCAACTGGTGCCTCCCGCTAGGTCTGGTTGGCGCCAGTATGAGCGTGTGTCATTCAGTGGTACATACCCGCACTCGTCGAATGCGGGCGGAGCCCGGGTCCACTCAGCCGAGGCGCGGGATCTCGATCGCCGGGCACCGGTCCATGACCATGGCGAGCCCCGCGTCCCGGGTGCGCCCGTAGGCGTCCTCGTCGACGACCCCGAGCTGGAACCAGACGGCCTTGGCGCCGACGGCCACGGCCTGATCGGCCACCGCTCCGGCGAGCTCGCTGTTGACGAAGACGTCCACGACGTCGACGGGGAAGGGGATCGCGTCCAGGGAGGCGTAGCCCTGCTCGCCGTGGACGGTCTCGGCCTTGGGGTGGACGGGCACGATCCGCTTGCCGAACCGCTGGAGGACCTCGGCCACGCCGTAGGCCGCGCGATGGCGATTGTTGGAGAGTCCAACCACGGCCCAGGTGTCGCCGGTGTCGGTGAGGATCTTGCGGATGGTGTCCTGATCGGCGTACACAGCGGTCTCCTGGGGTGTCCTCGGTCGGTTCACGGTCGATGGGGCCACGGGCCGCGGTCGCCGGTGGGCGAGCCGCGGTCCACGGCCACTGGGACAACACCCGCGGCCGTCACCGGCATTCCTGTCACGCGCCCGGAGTGCGCCCCGAACGGTCGCCGTCGACGGCCGTGTGCCGCAGCCGGCGCGCCCGCCCGTACTCCCGGAGCAGGACCCGTACGGCCCCCGGCACCGAAGGGCGGGCCGATGCCTTCAGGAGCCCGGCGCCCTTGCGGGCGGCGGCAGCGGCGGTGAGTCCGTCGAACGCGATGAGCGCGCGCACCAGGGGCCGGCCCGGCGCCGGGACGGTCGTGACCAGCGGGCGGCTCGCCGCGAGGGTCGCCCGGGCCTGCCCGAGGACGGCGGTGATCAGCGCCCGGGTGCCGGGGAGATCACGGGCCTGTTCCAGGTCGTCACGGGTGACCCCGTGCCGCTCCAGCGTCTCGCGAGGGATGGTGAGGCGCCCGTCGGCGAGGTCCTCCGCCAGGTCGTTGACGAAGTCGAGGCGCTGGCTCGCGTCGATGAAGGTACGGCACCTCGCGCGGAACTCCGCGCCGTCACCCTCCGGCGCGAGCAGACAGGCGACGAGCATGAACGCGGGCAGCGAGTACGCGTCGATGTACGCCTGATGGTCCGCCTCGGTCGCGAATCCGGCGAAGTCCAGATCGGCACGGGCGGTCCCCAGGTACTCCTCGATGTGGCCGCGCAGCCGGGGGTGGGCCGTGAGGGTGTCCAGGACCGGGCGGATCACCGGGTGGTCGGCCGTGCCGGTGGCGAGCGCGTCCCGGACCTGCCGCTCCCAGGTGGCGTACGCCGCGGCCCGCCCTTCCTCGGGGCCGCTGTCGAGCAGGTTGTCGCTGTGGTGCATGAAGGCGGTCATGGCCACCACGTGCGGGAACAACGGCCGGGGCAGCAGCAGTCGGGCGGCCAGATGGGCGCTGCGCTTGAAGCGGGCGGCCAGTTCGCGCTGGCGCGTGTAGTCGTCGCGCAGCCCGGGGTCGCGGATGCCCGCGGCGTCGAGTGCCTGGTTCCACGCGCTCATCGTGGCCTCTCCTGGGGGTGTGGATGCGGGTCCCCAGTTGATCACGGTGGCGCGGTGCGACCGTTGCCGGAAAACCCGGTGCACCTCTTGCGCACCGCTCCCTAGACTCGCCCTGCGCGGCACCGACCGGGTGGCGCGCCGCCCGTCGAGTGACGGGCGAACGAGCGAAGAGCAGGGGAGTCGGGCCATGCGTACGCAGCGCGCCGTCGACTTCGCCCCTTCGAGCCGGTACGACGTGATTTTGGTGTCTCGCGTCGCCCGGTGACGGCTGCGCGGCCTTCACCGCATGTCCTCCGACATTTCTGACGTAACGTCAAACTCCTGCGCACACAGTGCTGTTGGAGTGCCCCGCACGCCGAGTGCCCCGACGTCGTCCCCCATCGCGCTGTCACCTTCCGCCGCTTCCCGAGCCCGCTCGGCGAAGACGCCCGAAAGGCCTCAGGCCATGCGCACCAACCGGCTCGACCCTGCCGCCACGTACCTCTCCGCCGTCCGCAACCTCGGTATCCTCGCCCATGTGGACGCGGGCAAGACGACGGTCACCGAACGGATCCTGTTCGCCACCGGTGCCGTCCACAAGCGGGGCGAGGTTCACGACGGGACGACCGTCACGGATTTCGACCCGCAGGAGCGCGACCGGGGCATCACCATCTTCGCCGCCGCCGTCAGCTGCGACTGGGACGGGCACCGCGTCAACCTCATCGACACCCCCGGCCACGTCGACTTCGCCGATGAGGTCGAACGGTCCCTGCGGGTCCTCGACGGGGCGGTCGCGGTGTTCGACGCCGTCGCCGGAGTCGAGCCGCAGAGCGAATCGGTGTGGCGGCAGGCGGACCGGCACGGTGTGCCGCGGATCGCGTTCGTGAACAAGCTGGACCGGGCGGGCGCCGACCTCGACACCGCGGTCGCCTCGATCAGGGAGCGGCTCGGCGCCGTGCCCCTGGTGGTGCAGCTGCCGATCGGGCGCGAGGACGGCTTCACCGGCGTCGTCGACCTGGTACGGATGCGCACCCTGGTGTGGCACGACGACCTGTGCACCGCCGGGCCGGTCGGCCCGGCGCTGCTCGACGAGGCACGGCGACGCCGCCGCCTCCTGGAGGAGACGGTCGCGGAGCTCCATCCGGACGCGCTCGAAGAGTTCTGCGCGGCCTCGGAGCTGGCCGAGGACACCCTCGAACGCGCCCTGCGCGAGCTGACCTTGAGCGGGGACGCCGTGGTGGTGCTGTGCGGCTCGGCCTACCGCAACCGCGGTATCGAGCCGCTCCTGGACGCGGTGGTCGCCTATCTGCCCTCGCCCGCCGACATGCCGCCGGTCCGCGGTATGGGGGAGGGCGAGGGCGAAGGGCAGGAGCGGGCGCCCGACCCGGCCGAGCCGTTCGCCGCGCTCGCCTTCAAGGTGAACGCGACGGCACGTGGCCGCCTGACCTGTCTGCGGATCTATTCGGGCACCCTGCGCAAGGGCGACTCCGTCCGCGACGCGGCGAGCGGACGCATCGAACGGATCGCCCGGATCCTGCGGGTGCAGGCCGGCCGGCACGAGGAGAGGGAGGAAGCGATGGCGGGGGACATCGTCGCGGTGGCGGGCCTCAAGGCGGCCCGGCCGGGCGCGACGCTGTGCGCACCGGACGCACCCGTGCTCCTGGAGCCGCCCTCGGTGGCCGACCCGGTGGTGTCGGTCGCGGTCGAGGCCGGCCGCGGCACCGACCCGGAGCGGCTCTCCGCTGCCCTGGCCCGCCTGGCCGAGGAGGACCCCTCGCTCGTCGTGCGGACCGATCCCGAGACCGGGCAGACCGTGCTCTCGGGTCTGGGCGAGCTCCACCTGGAGGTCGCGGTGGAGAAGATCCGCCGCGACCAGGGGGTGGCGGTCAACGTCGGACGGCCGCGGGTCTCGTACCGCGAAACCGTGCTGCGCGGCGTGAGCGGCCTCGTGTACCGGCATGTCAAACAGGACGGCGGGGCAGGGCAGTTCGCCCAGGTGGTCCTCGATGTCGAACCCATGAGGGAAGGGGGATTCGAGTTCCGCTCGACGGTGGTCGGCGGCCGGGTGCCGCAGGAGTACGCCCGTGCCGTCGAAGCCGGCTGCCGTGACGCGCTGGCCGAAGGCCCGCTCGGCGGTCATCCCGTCACCGGACTGCGGGTCACGCTCACCGACGGGGCGACCCACTCCAAGGACTCCTCGGAGCCGGCGTTCCGCGCGGCCGGCCGCTTCGCGCTCCGCGAGGCGCTGCGGACCAGTGTGATGGGGCTCCTCGAACCGGTCGCGGAGGTCACGGTGACCGTCCCCGAGGACGGCGTGGGGGGTGTTCTCGGGGACCTCGCCGCCCGGCGCGGCCAGGTGTCGGCGTCCACCGCCGGCGCCGGGTCCGCGGTGATCACGGCGACGGTCCCGCTGGCCGAGCTGTTCGGGTACGCCTCGCGGCTGCGCGGTCGGACCCAGGGCCGGGGCACCTTCAGCACCCGGCCCGCGCCGCTCGCGCCGGTACCGGCCGCCGTGGCCGACGCGCTCCTGGCGCGCTGACCCGCCGCCGCCCCGCCCCGTCCCGGTCCGCCGGGGCGGGGCGGGCGCGCGACCGCGCATAGGGTGGCCGGATGCAGGAGCAGTACCGGACCATCGCCCGAGAGGGCGTGCACGAGAGCGAGATCAACAGGTCCCGCTTCCTCTGCGCGCTCGCGCCCGCCGCCACCGAACAGGAAGCGCAGGACTTCGTCGCCCGCGTCCGCAAGGAGCACCCGACGGCCAGCCACAACTGTTTCGCGTACGTCATCGGCGCCGACGCCTCCGTACAGAAGGCCGGCGACGACGGAGAGCCGGGCGGCACCGCCGGAGTGCCCATGCTCCAGATGCTGACCCGGCGCGAGGTGCGCTATGTGGTCGCTGTCGTCACCCGTTACTACGGCGGCGTGAAGCTGGGCGCGGGCGGTCTGATCAGGGCGTACGGCGGTGTCGTCGGCGAGGCCCTGGACGCGATCGGCACCATCGTGCGCCGGCGGTTCCGCCTCGCCACGGTCACGGTCGACCACCAGCGTGCGGGCAAGCTGGAGAACGACCTGAGGGCGACGGGGCGCGCGGTGCGCGAGGTGCGGTACGCCGAGGCCGTGACGATCGGCATCGGCCTGCCCGAGGCCGACGTGGAGGGCTTCCGCGCCTGGCTCGCCGACGCCACCGCCGGCACGGCGACCCTGGAGCTCGGCGGAGAGGTGTACGGGGACGCGTGAAGCACGCGGAAAGGGATGTTCAGGACAAAAGCCCCCCAGTATGTGGCGCCCCGGGAACGGGACTTCGGGCGCGGGCCGGAGCGCGACGTCGAAGGCGGGCCGGAGCGGGGCGTCGGGGCTGGGCCGAAGTGTGACTTCGGGGGCAAAGGGGGCGGAGCGGACAGGGGTGTGTGGGGCCCGGGACGAAGGGATGTCACCGTTGCCGCCCGGGCTGTCGTACCCCACCGTTACTCTCGGGGATCATGAGAGTTCTGCACACCTCGGACTGGCACCTGGGCCGGTCCTTCCATCGGGTCGACCTGCTCGGTGCCCAGGCCGCGTTCATCGACCACGTGGTGGCGACGGTGCGTGACCGGGGTGTGGACGCGGTCCTCGTGGCCGGGGACGTGTACGACCGCGCGGTGCCACCGCTCGCCGCCGTCGAGCTCTTCGACCGGGCACTGCACCGCCTCGCCGACCTCGGGGTGCCGACCGTGATGATCTCCGGCAATCACGACTCGGCGCGCAGGCTCGGCGTCGGGGCCGGTCTGATCGAGCGGGCCGGCATCCATCTGCGCACCGACCCGGCGGGCTGCGGCACCCCCGTCATGATCGGCGACGTCGCCTGCTACGGGCTTCCGTATCTGGAGCCGGCCCTGGTCCGCGACGAACTGGCCGCGCCGAAGGCCGGCCACGAGGCGGTGCTGGCCGCAGCCATGGAGCGGGTACGGGCCGACCTCGCGACCCGCCCGGAAGGGACCCGCTCCATCGTCCTGGCCCACGCCTTCGTGGCCGGCGGCGAGCCGAGCGACAGCGAACGGGACATCACCGTGGGCGGAGTGGCCGCCGTGCCCGCCGGGGTGTTCGACGGCGTGGACTACGTGGCCCTCGGCCACCTGCACGGCAGCCAGACGATCACCGAGCGGGTGCGCTACTCGGGCTCGCCGCTCGCCTACTCCTTCTCCGAGGCCACCCACCGCAAGTCCATGTGGCTGGTCGACCTCGCCGCCGACGGAGCCCTCACGGCCGAGCGGATCGACTGCCCGGTGCCCCGCCCGCTCGCCCGCATCCGCGGCCGCCTGGACGAGCTCCTGGAAGACCCGGCCCTGGCCCGGCACGAACAGGCCTGGGTGGAGGCCACGTTGACGGACGCGGTGCGCCCGGCCGACGCGATGGCCCGGATCGGTGCCCGCTTCCCGGGCACCCTCAGCCTCGTCTTCGACCCGGAGCGGGCCGACGGCGACCCACGGGCCTCGTACGCGCAACGGCTCAGTGGCCGCAGCGACCAGCAGATCGCGGAGGACTTCGTGGCGCACGTACGCGGCGGCAGCGGCCCCGACGATCGCGAACGGACCGTTCTGCAAGGGGCGTTCGACGCCGTGCGGGTGGACGACGGAGTCCGCGAGGTGGCCCGGTGAGACTGCACCGCATGCGCGTCACCGCCTTCGGCCCCTTCGCGGGCAGCCAGGAGGTCGACTTCGACGCGCTGTCCACGGCCGGGCTCTTCCTGCTGCACGGCCCGACGGGCGCCGGCAAGACCTCGGTGCTCGACGCGGTCTGCTTCGCCCTGTACGGAGCCGTGCCCGGCGCCCGCCAGAGCCCCGGCACGCCGCTGCGCAGCGACCACGCCGCGCCGGACGTCTTCACCGAGGTGCTCCTTGAACTGACCGTCGGTGGGCGGCGGTTGGAGGTAACCCGCCGTCCGCAGCAGGACCGGCCCAAGAAGCGCGGCAACGGCTTCACCACCGAAAAGGCGCAGACCTGGCTGCGCGCATACGACCCGGCGCAGGGCGCCTGGCAGGCGCTCAGCCGCTCGCACCAGGAGATCGGCGAAGAGCTCGGGCAGCTGCTCGGGATGAGCCGCGAGCAGTTCTGCCAGGTCGTGCTGTTGCCGCAGGGCGAGTTCGCCAAGTTCCTCAGGTCGGACGCCGAGGCACGCGGCAAGCTGCTCGGCAGGCTCTTCGACACCCGCCGGTTCGCCGCCGTGGAGGACCGCCTCGCCGAGCTGCGCAGGACCGCGGAACGCCAGGTCAAGGAGGGCGATGAGCGGTTGCTCGCGCTCGCCCAGCGGATGGCGCAGGCCGCGGGCGACGGCGCGGAGGCACGCGCCTGGCCGCTGCCCGACGCCCGGCCCGGCGACCCGGGCCTCGCCTCCGCGGTCCTTCAGTGGGCGGCGGTCGCGCGCAGCGCGGCGACCGAACGCCTCGACATCGCCTCGGCCGCGCTCGCCGCCGCCGAGCACAGGCAGGACCGCGCCCGCCGCCTCGCCGAAGAAGCCCGGCACCTCGCCGCGCTCCAGGCGCGGTACGCCGAAGCCCGCGCCGAAGCCGACGAGTTGGCGGCCCAAGGCCCCGAGCAGGACGAGCTGCGGGCTCGCCTGGAGACCGCCCGCAAGGCCGAACGGGTCGCGCCCGCTCTGGAGTGGCGGGAGCAGGCCCAGCGTGAGCACCGCACCGCGACCGCCGAACGGGACCGCTCGCGCGAACGCCTGCACCCCGACCTAGCCGATGCCGGAGCGGATCAACTCGCCGCCCTGGAACGCCGGATGCGCCAGGACCTCGGCGCGCTGGAGTCCGCCCGCCGCGCCGAGCGCCGCAGCATCGAGATCGACGAGGAGCGCTCGCGGCTGGACCAGCGGTCCCGCGCCGACGAGGGCGTCCTCACCGACACCGCGGATTGGCTCGGGCGCTGGGAGGACACCCGGCTCGACCACCAGACCCGTATCGAGGCCGCCCATGAGGCGGCGGCCCACGCCGAACACCTCGCCGGACAGCTCGAACCGGCCCGCCGCCGCCTCGCGGCCGCCCGCGAACGCGATGCGTTGCAGGACCGCCTGGGCGAGGCCGAGCGCCGCCACGAGGGCGCCCGCGAAGCAGCCAACGCGGCGCACGAGCGATGGCTGACGCTGCGCGAGGAGCGGCTGCGCGGCATCGCGGCCGAGCTGGCCGCCCGCCTCCGGGAGGGCGAGCCCTGCACGGTGTGCGGCTCGGCCGAGCACCCCGCGCCCGCGCGCCCCGGCACCGGCCAGGTCGACCGGGCCACCGAGGACGCCGCGCAGCAGGCCCACCGCGAAGCGGAGCGCCGGCGGGCCGAGGCCGAGGCCACCCTCTCCTCGGTGCGCGAGGAGATCGCGGGCGCCCGGGCCGGGGCGGGAGCCGCGAGCGTGGCCGAACTGGCCGACGCGGCGCGCGAGTTGGAGCGGGAGCACCGAGTGGCGCGGGACGCGGCGGGCGGGCTGCACGAGGCCCGGCTCGCCCTGGCCTCGGCGGAGCGGGAGTACGAGCAGCGCCTGGCAGCCCAGCGCACCGCGCAGCAGAACATCGCCGCCCGGACCGCGAGCCGTGAGGCCCTCGACCGCGAACAGGCCGCATTGGAAAGCGAGTTGAGCCAGGCACGGGCGGGCGCGGCCAGCGTCGCGGAACAGGCCGGTCTGCTCGAACACCGCGTGGCCATCCTCGCGGAGGCCGCGGAGGCGGTCCGTGCCGTCGAGGACAGTGCGGCCCGGCTCAAGGAGGCCGACGGGCGGCTCTCCGAGGCGGCGTTCCGGGCCGGCTTCGACACCCCCGCCGCGGCGTCGGCCGCCCTGGTAGACGAGCGCGGCCAGCGGGACATCCAGCACCGGCTCGACGCCTGGCAGCAGCGGAAGGCCAGCGTCGGCGCCCGCCTCGCCGAGCCGGAGACGGCCGCCGCGGGCCGGGCCGCACCGGCCCGCACCGAGGAAGCGGCGGCCTCGGCCGCCGCCGCCGAACGAGCCCTGCGGGACGCGGCATCCGCCCTCGCGGCGGCCCGGGCCCGCTGCGCGGAGCTGCGCACCCTGAGCGCCCGCTCCGTCGAGGAGACCCGGAGGGTCGGCCCGCTGCGCGAAGAGTACGAGCGCGTGGCCTCGCTCGCCGGGCTCACCGCGGGCACCTCCGCCGACAACGAGCGCAAGATGCGCCTGGAGTCCTACGTCCTCGCCGCCCGCCTGGAGCAGGTGGCGGCCGCCGCCACCGCCAGGCTCCAGCGCATGTCGGGCGGCCGCTACACCCTGGTCCACTCCGACGCCCGGGGCGGCCGGGGCCGCTCGGGCCTCGGGCTGCACGTGGTGGACGCCTGGACGGGCCGGGAGCGGGACACCGCGACCCTGTCCGGCGGGGAGACGTTCTTCGCCTCCCTCGCCCTGGCCCTCGGCCTCGCCGACGTCGTCACCGACGAGGCGGGCGGCGCGCGCCTGGACACCCTGTTCATCGACGAGGGTTTCGGCAGTCTCGACGACCAGACCCTGGACGAGGTCCTCGATGTCCTGGACTCGTTGCGCGAACGCGACCGCAGCGTGGGCATCGTGAGCCACGTGGGCGATCTGCGCCGCCGCATCCCCGCCCAGCTCGAAGTGGTGAAGGACCGTAGAGGGTCCGCGGTGCGGCTGCGGGGGATCGAGGGGTCCGGCTCAGTGGCCGATCGCGCGCCGGGGCAGCGGGGATGAATAGACCACGCTCGTCGTGACGGAGCCCAGCGTGCCGATCCGCCCGGCGATCTCCTCCAGGTGGCTCATCGAGCGGGCGTTGACCTTGATGACGAAGCAGTCGTCGCCCGTGACGTGGTGGGCCTCCATGATCTCCGGGGTCGCCTGCACCAGATCGTGGAACGGCTTGTAGTTCCCGTTCGGATAGCGCAGCCGCACGAAGGCGAGAATCGGCCGGCCGAGGCGTTCCTGGTCGACGACGGCCGTGTAGCCCGCGATCACCCCGGCCTCCTCCAGGCGGCGCACCCGCTCGGTGACGGCGCTGGCCGACATCGAGACGGCCCGGGCCAGCTCGGCGAAGGTGGCCCGGCCCCGCTCCTGAAGGGCTTCCAATATGCGCCAGTCGGTGGCGTCCGGGGAATACGCGTTCATGCCGCCCAGACAACCGTGAAATCCCCGGCAGATCAAGGGTTGCCCCGGGGATCGGACCTTCCGCGCGGGATCGGCGGACCCTAGATTTTCAGCCATGACGACACAGCTCACCGCCCCCGCCGATCCGGCCCCGGACAACCCGGTCCCGCACCTGTCCCCGGACCCGGCCCCGGACAACCCGGTCCTGCGCGTCGCTCCGGCCGCGCCGGCGGACGCCGCCGCCTATTTCCGCGCCTCCCTGGTCTTCCACGCGGACGTCTCCGACGTGGCCGCCGCCCTCGGCGACGGGCGCGACCCCGGGTTCGTCGTCCTGGACTCCCGTTCCACCGCGTCCTGGGACCAGGGCCATGTGCCCGGCGCCGTCCACCTGCCGACCGCGCTGATCGCGGAACAGGCCGAGCGGCTCCTGGACAAGTCCGTGCCCGTGGTCACCTACTGCTGGGGCCCCGGCTGCAACGGCGGCACCCGCGCCGCCCTGGCCCTCGCCGAACTCGGCTTCCGGGTCAAGGAGATGCTGGGCGGCTTCGAGTACTGGGTGCGCGAGGGCTTCGCCTTCGAGACGTGGGAGGGAAGCGAGCGGCGCGCCGCCGATCCGCTGACCGCGCCGCTCGGCGCGGACGACTGCGGCTGCTGAACCGCTTCGCGGCGGTGCCCCCGGGACCGCCGAACTCCTGGGTGGCGGCACCCCGAAACCGCCGAACGCCCGGGTGGCGGCGCCCCCGCGACGGCTGAACTCCCTTGCGGGGGCGGCCTGTTGAGCAGGTCGCCCCCGCCGAGGACTCAGAGCTTGGAGAGCTCGTCGACCAGGTCGTCCAGGCCGAGCGAACCCTGCGAGAGGGCCGCCATGTGCCAGGCCTTCAGGTCGAAGGCGTCCCCGTGACGGGCCCGGGCGTTCGCCCGCCCGAGGAGCCAGGCGCGCTCGCCCAGCTTGTAGCCGATCGCCTGCCCCGGCATCGACAGATAGCGGATCAGCTCGCTCTGCACGAAGTCGGCCGGCCGGCTGCTGTGGCCGCTGAAAAACTCGTGGGCCAGCTCCGGCGTCCAGCGCTCGCCCGGGTGGAACGGCGAATCCGCCGGGATCTCCAGCTCCAGGTGCATGCCGATGTCGATGATCACCCGGCAGGCGCGCATCATCTGCGCGTCCAGGTAACCCAGTCGGCGCTCGGGATCGGTGAGGAAGCCGAGCTCGTCCATCAGGCGTTCCGCGTACAGCGCCCAGCCCTCGGCGTTGGCGCTGACCTGGCCGACGGTCGCCTGGTAGCGCGAGAGCTGGTCGGCGATGTGCACCCACTGCGCGATCTGGAGGTGGTGGCCCGGCACGCCCTCGTGGTACCAGGTCGACACCAGGTCGTACACCGGGAAGCGCGTCTCGCCCATGGTGGGCAGCCAGGTGCGGCCGGGGCGCGAGAAGTCCTCGGAGGGGCCCGTGTAGTACGGGGCCGCGGCGCCGCCGGGCGGCGCGATGCGGGACTCCACCTTCCGTACCCGCTCGGCGAGTTCGAAGTGGGTACCGTCGAGCGCCTCGATCGCCTCGTCCATCAGGGACTGCAGCCAGTCGCGGACCTCGTCGACGCCCTCGATGTGCGCGCCGTGCTCGTCGAGGTGGGCCAGCACCTCCCAGGGCCCGGCGTCGGGCAGGATCTTGGCGGCCTCGGTCTTCATCTCGCCGAGCAGCCGGTGGTACTCGGACCAGCCGTAGGCGTACGCCTCGTCGAGGTCGAGCGCGGTGCCGTTGTAGTACTGCGACCAGCGCTGGTAGCGCTCGCGGCCCACCGTGTCGGAGGCACCCTCGATGCCGGGCGCGTACACGTCGCGCAGCCAGTCGCGCAGGGCGGTGAGGGCGGCGGACGCCTCGGCGGCGGCCGTGTCGAGTTCGGTGCGCAGGGACTCGGGTCCGGGGGCGGCGAGGCCCTCGAAGAAGCCGGTGCCGACCCATTCGCCGAGTTGGCCGACGACGGTCTCGGTGGCTCGCGGACCACCGAACAGCTTGCGTTCCAGGCCGAGTTCGAGTGAGGCGCGGTAGCCCTCCAGGGCGGCGGGCACCGCGCGCAGCCGGGAGGCGAGCGCGCGCCAGTCCTCCTCGGTCTCGGTCGGCGAGATCGTGAACGCCATCCGGACGTCGTGCACCGGCGAGTTGAGGTTGCTGACCTTGCGCAGCCCCTCGTCGGCCTCGTGCACGCCGAGTTCGGAAGTGAGGCGCTCCCGCAGCAGCCTGCCGCAGCGCCGCTCGGCGTCGCTGTCCGCGCCGGGCTGGCGCTCGGCCTCGTCGAGGCGGGCGAGCGTGGCGCGCGCCAGGCCGGCCAGGGCCGACTGTCCTGCGGGGGAGAAGTCGGGCAGCAGGGCGTGGCTCGCCCTGACGCCCAGATAGCTCCCGGTGATCGGGTCGAGTTCGATGAGTGCGTCGACGTAGGCGTCGGCGACCTGGCGGGGCAGCGCGCTGCTGGAAGTGTCTGGCATGCGGACATCCTCTCTGAGCGCGGGCTCCGCGTCACCACCCATCTTGCCGGGACACCTGGCAGGGGTGCCCGAAGCACCCGCGCCGGGCCTACCCGCGTCGCGTGGTGGAGCTCATCCGGGCGCTCTTGGCGAGGCGGGCCGTGACCACCAGGGTGCCCTCCTCGATCTGGTAGTCCAGGGGCAGCCCGAGGCCGCGCATGGCCGCGACCATGCCGGTGTTGGAGGACTGGGTGACGGCGTACACACTGTCGCAGCGGGCCTCCACGGCCAACTCGACCAGCCGGCGCAGCAGTTCGGAGCCGATGCCGCGACGCTGCCAGGAGTCCTCGACGAGCAGCGCGACCTCGGTCTCGTCGCCGTCCCAGAGCAGATGGCCGAGCGCGACCAGGCGCCCCGACGCGGTCTGCACGGCGAGAGTACGTCCGTAACGTGGGCTGAGCAGGTGCCCGAGGTAGCGGTCCGCGTCCGCCACGGGCCCGTGGTAGCGCAGGCCGAGGGTGCGGTCGGAGCAGCGCTCGTGCAGCGCCTTGGCTGCTTCGAGGTCGCTCGGGGCGGCGCGTCGCACGGTGATCTCGTTGCCCTCGGGCAGCGTCAGGACGTCCTCGCCGCGCGGCACGCGGGGGCCGAGCCGGGCGTCCAGCTCGACCAGGGCGCGCGCCCTGGCGAACTCGGTCGGGGTGAACGGCAGATGGGGCCGCTCGATGGTGATCGCCCCGCCGCTGGGATCGCGCAGCCGCATGACGGTGGATTCCAGTACGCCCTCGACCGGGGCGGTCTCGCCGGTGGCGCGGCCCGTCAAGGAGACCGCGGGCAACGAGTGGATGGTGCAGCGGCCGAGCAACTGGCGCAGCGCGAGCGGGAGTTCGGCCGCGTCCAGGGCGGTCCGGGTCGCGAGGCCGAGGACCCGGGTCGGCGCGTCCACCAGGTCGTGGGCGTCGGCCCGTTCGGTCCAGGTGTCGGCGCCGCCGGCCGCCGCTACGGCCCGGGACAAGTCGGCGGCCGACAGTTCGGCCGGGGTGCGCAGCAGGAACTCGTCCACGGTGCCGTCGGCGAGCGGGTGGGTCTGGAGCGTGAGGATGTCCACACGGCGCTCGGCGAGGACGGTGCACAGCGCGGCGAGGCTGCCGGGCGCGTCCCGTACGGTCGTCCGCATCCGCCACAGCGCCGTCTCGCGGGGCGTGCTGTCGCCCTCGCCGTCGGCCGCCGTGGCGTCGGTATCGCTCGTGCCGCCGGTGTCCGGGAACGGGGGAGCGTGGCTGTTGCGGCGGGCCCACCAGATGTGGAAGACCGCCGTGGCGATGAGTGCCACGGCCGACGCGACCAGCAGGAACGGCCCGTCGGGACCGTGTGCGACCACATTCGAGAGCCCATCGGCGACGGCCACCGCCGTGAAGAGCGCGGCCAGTTCGACGAGGTCCCGCCGCCAGTGGTGACGGCGGCGGGCGGGCTGGTGGGAGAGCTGTCCTTGGATATCAGTCATGGCATCACTGTGACGCAGCGGTGTTGCGTGATCACGAACGTTTTGTGACTGACGGGTTAAGTGTGCTTCTGATGCTCTTTTGGCTGTTTTCCACAGGTCGTGGCCTGGAGCGATCGCCTCCGCCTCGCGGCCTGTTCGCCCGTGCCGTCGGCCTCACTGCCCGACGAGGCCGGCCCGCAGCACCTGGGTGAAGAGTACCGAACCTCCCTGCGCCCGCAGCCGCACGGTGAGGTCGCCCGAAGCGCCGTCGATCTCGATCTCGCCGTAGTTGGGCGGGGCCTCCATGGGTGAGGCATTGGCCGCGGCCGGTGCGTGGGTGAAGACCGGACGCGGGCCGAACGTGCCGTCCAGCTTGTTCGCGGGGAAGCCGCCCGCGGCGAGCGGCCCCGACACGAACTCCCAGAAGGGCGCGAAGTCCTGGAACGCCGCGCGCTCGGGCTCGTAGTGCGTGGCGGCGGTGTAGTGCACGTCCGCGGTCAGCCACAGCGTGCCCGTGATGCGGCGGTGCTTGATGAACCGCAGCAGCTCCGCGATCTGGAGCTCGCGCCCGAGCGGGGTTCCCGGGTCGCCCTGGGACACGGCCTCGAAGTCGGTGGCCCCGTCCACGACGACGATCCCGAGCGGCATGTCCGCGGCGATGACCTTCCACACCGCACGTGAACGCGCCAACTCACGCTTCAGCCATTGGAGTTGCTCGGCGCCGAGGATCCCGACCCGGTCGTCGGGCTGCCGGTCGGGGGAGTTGGCGTTGCGGTAGGTACGCATGTCGAGCACGAACACGTCCAGGAGCGGACCGTGCCGCAGCACCCGCTGCACCCGGCCCGCACGGTCACCGGTGCCGAGCGTCGAGATCGGGAAGTACTCGCTGAACGCCCGCCGCGAACGGGCCGCGAGGACGTCGATGTCCTTCTCCGTGTAGCGGGCGTCGTCCAGGATCTGCCCGGGGTACCAGTTGTTCCGGACCTCATGGTCGTCCCACTGCACGATGGACGGCACCTGGGCGTTGAACGCGCGGACGTTCTCGTCGAGCAGGTTGTAGCGGAAGTTGCCGCGGTACTCGGCGAGGGTCTCGGCGACCTTCGACTTCTCCTCGGTGGTGACATTGCGCCAGACCCGCCCGTCCGGCAGCGTGACGCTCGGCAGGATCACGCCGTCCGCGTAGATGTTGTCGCCGCTGCTCAGGAAGAAGTCGGGGTCCAGGCGCCGCATCTCGTCGTAGACGCGGTAGTCGCCGAGGTCCGGGTTGATGCCCCAGCCCTGCCCCGCGATGTCCCCCGACCACAGGAAGCGCACGTCGTCGTGCCGATGGTCGGGCGCGGTGCGGAAGGTGCCGGTGACCGGGCGGCTGGTGCGGTCCGGGTCGTCGGGATCGGACAGGGTGACCCGGTAGTGGATCTGCTCGCCGGCCGGCAGGCCGTGCAGCGCGGTCGTGCCGGTGAAGTCCGTCCCCGGGCCGAGCAGTGGACCCCGCCATCTGCGGGCGCGGCGGAAGGATTCGGTGGCGGACGTCTCCACCAGCATCCGGGCCGGACGGTCCGAGCGCGTCCAGATGAGCCCGGACGAGGCGGTGATGTCGCCGGCCTGGACGCCCCAGGAGGCACTCGGGCGCCCCGAGCGGGCGAACGCGGGGGCCGCGGTGAGCCCGGTCGGCAGGGCGAGGCCCGCCGACGCGGCGAGGGAACCCTTCAGTACGGAACGGCGGTTGGGCATCGGTGTCGCCTCCTGGGGAGGGTGGTCGCTGGCTGCCCTGCCATGCCTAGTGGGCGCCTGCGGCGCGGGTGCGAACACCGGGTGAACAACCGGCCCGCGCCCCAGGGGGCCGGGCCGGGGCATTGGTGCGGGGGAGCGGATCAGGCGAGCCGGATCGTCGGACGCACCGGAACGGTGTCCACCGGGCGGCTTCCGTCCAGGATGACGCGGGTGACCAGGGCGGGATCGTCGTTCATCGGCACATGGCCGCAGCCCGGCAGTCGTACGAGCCGGGCGCCGGGGACGGTCAGCTTGGCGCGCACGCCCTGGCGGCGCAGCAGCAGCCGGTCCTTGCTGCCCCAGGCGACGGTCACCGGAACGCCGGGTACGTCGTCCGCGAACCGGACCCCCTGCCCGGCGAGCAGGGTCTGCTCGAAGCCCGGGGCGTTGCGCAGTGCCAGCGTCTCGGCCATCACGGCCTCGGGGGAGCGCCGGGCGGGCCGGGCGTAGATCATGCTGGTCAGCGCGGTGCGCCCGGCGGCCGTGCGCGACATCCGCTCGATGGCCGGGAGCGGCAGCGCCTTCGCGACGTGTCGCATGGTGCGCAGGACGGAGAACGCGTACTGCCGCTCGGACGGTGTCCAGAAACCGGCGGGCGAGAGCGCCGTCACGGACCGTACGAGCTTCTCGCGGCCCAGCTCCAGGGCGAGCAGCCCGCCCAGCGAATTGCCCGCGACATGCGGCCGGTCGATGCCGAGGGCCGCGCACAGCGCGCCGAGGACCGGCACCACGGTGGCCAGGCCGTAGGAGACGCCGTCGGGCAGTGCGGACGAGGCGCCGAAGCCGGGCAGGTCGATCGCGATCACATCGCGGTCGGCGGCGAGGAGATCGACGACCGGGTCCCAGGCCTGGTGGTGGTGGCCGATGCCGTGGAGCAGAAGGAGCGGCTCGCCGCTGCCTTCGCGCCGGTAGGTCACCGAGGTGGAACGGCTCCCCAGGGGAGTGTCGATCGTGAACGAGACCTCTGCGCTCATGGAGCTGCTCCCTGTCCTGCGGTCCGCGGTTAGACGTCCTGTCAGCAACAACTACCGCTCAGTAGCTTGGAGTTCAAGAGACATACCGGACAGGGGGGCGGGCCCGCGGTTACCGCCGTTCGTGGTCCGAGCCCCGGCCGTTCCCGAAGCGGGCCCTTTGTCGCAGAGCCTTCACGGCGGCACGAACGCCGTGTGAACGCTCTGCGGCAACCCTCGTGTGCGCTCCGTAACGGAACGAGGATTGGTCTTGACCAAGGGGGTGGGCCGCCCTATGGTCGCAGAGTTAGTGCAGGAACCTTTAATAAACAAGGGCACGGAAAGCCGCCGCGGACACGGCGATTGCGGAGGATCAGGGTGGGGACCACGCAGCTGGAATCGGTGCCGGAACCGAAGTACTGGCACCTCAAGACGGTACTCAGCGAGGCGCTCGACTCGGACTTCGCGGTGGGCGAGATCCTGCCCAATGAGCGTGACCTCGCGGCCCGGTTCGGCGTCGCGCGCGCCACGCTCCGCCAGGCACTGGAGCAACTCGAACTCGAAGGCAGGCTCCAGCGCCGCCGCGGCGTCGGCACCACGGTCGCCCCGCCGCGCACCGCCGTCTCGGTCGCCACCGCCCGGCACGACTGGCCCGGCGCGCCCGGCGACGACTGGCAGACCGCCGACGCGACGACCGCCGTACCGCCCGCCGCGGTGCGGAGCCTGTTCGACGCGGCCGGCGGCGAGGAGATGCACATCGTCCGTCGCACCCGCGTGGCACACGGCCAGGCCGTCGCCGCCGAGCTCCTCTACGTTCCGGCCGGCTCGGTGCCCGAGCTGTCCGCGATCGACGTGCCCCCGAGCCCGGCCCGCGGCCGCGCCGTGCTGCGCGAGCTCCAGCGTCTGGACCTCGAAGGCCAGGACCGCGCCGTCGAACTGGGCTCGGCCCGCGCCGACGACGCCAAGGAACTCGACCGGCTCCCCGGCGCGCCCGTCCTCGTCGTGACCACCCGCTACTTCGCCGAAGGCCGCACCATGGCGGTCTCGGTCGCGACCTACCGCGCCGACACCTGCCGCCTCACCTTCGGCGACTCGGGCGATGTGGAGATCAGCCACCCGGGCCAGCAGCGCCGCGCCTCCTGACTCACGATCCACCGCCGGAAACGGTACGGCCCGCGGCTCCCGAGGAGCGGCGGGCCGACGCACGGTGACGGAGCCCCGGACGTCGTGGGCTCGTACGCGGGGCGGCTCAGCGCCGGGCCGTCACCGTTCCCTCGACGGCGAACAGCTCTTCCTCGACATGGTCCAGGGCGAGCCGCAGCGCGCCCGTCGCCACGGCCGCCTCGCCCAGCAGGGAGAGCACCACGCGGGGCGGGCGCAGACAGTAACGCGCCAACTCCCTGCGCAGCGGCTCCAGTACGCCGTCGATCCCGGCCGCCCAACCGCCCACGACGACCAGCTCCGGGTCGAGGGCGAGCACGAGAGCGGCCACATCGTGCACCAGCCGCTGAAGGAATCGCTCCACCGCCGCCTGCGCCCGCTCGTCGCCCTGCCGGGCCAGTGCGAACACATCGGCGACGGCCTGCTCGTCCAGCGGATGCAACGGCTCGCCCGTCGTCGAGAGCAGCTTCTCCGGGGTGACATCGCGGCCGAGCAGATGCAGCGCGCCGATCTCACCCGCCGCCCCGCCGAAGCCGCGGTGCAGCCGGCCACCGATCAGCGAGCCCGCGCCGGGGCTCAGTCCGGCCATCACGAAGACGATGTCGTCGGAATCGGCCGCCGCGCCCTTCCAGTGTTCGGCCACGGCCGCGGCGTTGGCGTCGTTCTCGACCAGGACCGGGCAGCGGAAGGAACGCCGCAGCCGCTCGCCGAGCGGAAGCCCCGTCCAGTCGGGCAGCGCGGTGCCAAGCCGCACGGTGCCGTCGGCCTCGACGATCCCGGGGCTGCCGACGCCGACCGCGCGCAGCGAACTGCGCGCCACCCCGGCCCGGCGCAGCACATCGGCCACGGTCATCCGGACCCGCTCAAGCCGCTCGTCGGCCGAAGCGGTCTCGGGGACCTCGCGCGAACCCGCGCCGAAGATCCGGCCGTCCAGGCCGGAGAGCAGCGCGGCAACCCGGTGCGGGCCGATCTCTATGCCGAGCAGATGCCCGGCCTCGGCGCGGAACCGGAAGCGCCGCGCGGGCCGTCCCTGACGCCGGGCCTCGCCCTCCTCGGGCGCGGACTCGACGACGAGCCCCGCCTCCATCAGGCCGTCGACGACGCCCTCGACCGTGGGCCGGGACAGACCGGTGATCCGGGTCAAATCAGTCAGCGTGGGAGATTCCGCACCTCTGAGGGCGTGCAGCACCACCGCGGAATTGATCCTCCGCAGCAGAGAGGGGTCCCCGCCGGTCAGCCGCCCCAACGTGTGTCCTCCCAGCTCGTGCGCGTGTCTGCCGGATCGTACTCGCTGGTCAGGTGTACGGCGAGCGGCGGCCGGTAACGGAGGCGCATCAGCTCGGGGCCACGAATCCGGACTCGTACGCGGCGATGACCGCCTGAGTGCGATCCCGGGCGCCCAACTTCTGGAGCACCGCGCTGACATGGGTCTTCACCGTCTCCGTACCGACGATCAGCCGGCCGGCGATCTCCGCGTTGGAGAGCCCGCGGGCCATCAAGCGGAGGACCGCGGCCTCCCGCTCGGTGAGTGCCGCCTCCGCCAGGGCGGTCCGTGGGGAACCCTTGCCGTACTCGGAGGCGAGCGCGCGCACCGCGGCCGGGAACAGGAGCGAGTCGCCCTCCGCCACCAGCCGCACCGCGTGGACGATCTCGGCCGGCCGGGCGCGCTTGAGCAGAAACCCGTCGGCCCCGGCACGCAGCGCCTCGTACACGTACTCGTCGTTCTCGAAGGTCGTCACGACCAGGATCTTCGGCGGGTCGTCGACCGTGCGCAGCACCGCTCGTGTCGCCTCTATGCCGTCCAGGAGCGGCATCCGTACATCCATCGCGACCACATCCGGCCGCAGTTGCCGCACCAGGGGGATCACCGCCGCGCCATCGGCCGCTTCTCCCACCACCTCGATGTCGGGCTGGGCCTCAAGCACGGCCCGCAGACCCGCGCGGACCAGGGGCTCGTCGTCGACCAGAAGTACGGTTACCGGCATTCGGCCAGCCTAGTGGCTGCCCCGGAAGCGGCCGGACGGCCTGTGGACAACCCGTACCCGGACCGGGACCACCGCGAACGGGGCGACAACTGTGGACAGGTGCAGAGCGAGGCCGGGGCCGGAACCGGGGCCGGAACCGGGGCCGGAACCGGGGCCGGTTCCGAGACGGCCCGGGGCCGACCACCCGGTCCCGAAACCGCCCGGGACCGGGTGGTCGGCCCCGGGTCAGATCAGGGTGTCCAGGGGCAGCCGCACCCGCACACGCCACTCGCCCTCGTACGCCCCCGTCTCCGCCTCCCCTCCGAGCAGCGCGGCCCGCTCCCGCATCCCCCGTAGACCGCTGCCGCCCTTTCCACCCGGTGGCACTCCGGTCAGCGGATTGGTCACGTCCATCTCAAGTCGCTTGCCGAGCACGGCCATGCGGATCCGCACGGGCACCGGCCCCGAATGCCGCAGAACATTGGTGAGCGCCTCCTGGAGGATGCGGTACCCCTCCCGCGACACCGGTCCGGGGACCAGTTCGAGAGGGCCGGTGAACTCCGCCTCCACCTCGGCACCCGAGCCACGGGCCGAGTCGATGAGCCGATCGGCCTCCAGGAGCGTGGGGCGCTGGCTGGCCGGAAGCCCTGTCTCGCGCAGCACGAGCAGCACCCGCTCCAGATCCTCCAGAGCGGCCCGCCCCGTCTCCTCGATCGCGGCGAGGGCCCGGTCGGTGAAGGCCGCGTCCCCGGCCGCACGCGCCGCACCCGCCTGCACCACCGCGACGGTCAGCGCGTGGCCGATGGAGTCGTGGATCTCGCGGGCGATGCGGTTGCGCTCCAGCAGCAGCTCGGTCCGCTCCTCCAGCGCGGTGAGCCGCTCGGAGGCCGACGGCCCGAGCAGCGTGCGGGCGATGAAGGTGATGAGGCGTCCGGCCGGCACCAGACAGAGCAGCATGACCGCGACCGGCACCAGGGCGAACGGTATGAGCCAGACGTGGGCCGGCAGCCAGGGTGCCATCCATCCGTAGACGACCGGAGGGCCGCCCAGGCCACGCGCGACGAGGTCCACGGACATGGCCGGGAGCCAGACGGTCCCCACCATGGTGACGGCGGACAGGACGAGCCGTGCCTCCAGCCAGAGCACGGTCCGCCAGCGGTCGCGCCAGGTGGCCGACGGCGCGACCGCGATCGAGGCGTCGGGCCTGCCGCGCTCGCGGGGGGTGAGCAGTAGCTGCGCCTGAATGCCCTCTTCGAGCCGCACCGCGGGTATCAGCCCGAGCGGCACGACGAGCAGCCCGACGACCCACGCGTGATCCATGTCGATGAAGAGCCAAATGGCCACGAACGCGGTGGGAATGAGCAGGTGCAGCCATCGTGTGTAGGTGACCGGGCGGGCCAGCAGGCGGAGGAAGCGGCGCATTCGCCCATCGTCCCAGCGTGATCCACGTCGCGGCTCCCCCGTACGGGGGAGCCGTTCCCCTCCGTCGGGGGAGGTGCCCGACCTGCGCGGGCGGCCACGCTTGGGGCATGACACGGATCGACGTCCAAGACCTCCGCAAGGAGTACGGCTCCACCCGGGCGGTGGACCGGCTCACGTTCGCGGTCGAGCCCGGCCGGGTAACCGGCTTCCTCGGCCCCAACGGTGCGGGAAAGTCCACCACGCTGCGCATTCTGCTCGGCCTCGACCGGCCGACGTCCGGCACCGCGCTGATCGGCGGCCGCCGGTACGCGGACCTGGCGGAGCCGCTGTGTGAAGTGGGGGCGCTGCTCGATGCTCAGGCCGCGCACGGCTCGCGTACCGCCCGCGCCCATCTGCGCGCCCTCGCGGCGAGCAACCGCATACCGGTGCGGCGCGTGGACGAGGTGCTTGAGGAAGCGGGGCTCGCGGCGGTCGCGGGGCGCCGTATCAAGACGTTCTCCCTCGGAATGCGCCAGCGGCTCGGCATAGCGGCCGCCCTGCTCGGTGACCCGGCCACCGTCATCCTGGACGAGCCGTCCAACGGCCTGGATCCCGAAGGGATCGTCTGGACAAGGGAGTTGATGCGCGCACTGGCCCGCGAGGGCAGGACGGTGCTCGTCTCCAGCCATCTCATGCATGAGACCGCGACCTTCGCCGACCACTTGGTCGTCCTCGGCCGCGGCCGGCTCCTCGCCGACACCGCGATGCGCGATTTCATCGACTCCCGCATCAGGTCCAGGGTCCGGCTGCGCACCACGGAGGGGGGCCGCCTTCGGAGCCTTCTGCTCGGCAGGGGCTTCGACCCCGTGCAGCGGGAGGACGGGCGCTGGACGGTGGAGGGCGCGCGCGTCGAGGACATCGGCGCGATCGCCGCCCGCGAGGGCATCCCGGTCCTCGAACTCGCCCAGGAGGAGGCCACATTGGAGCAGGCCTACCTCGACCTGACCGCAGACGACGCGGAGTACGTGTCCGCCGTCCCGACCTCGAACCAGGAGGCCTGAACCGTGTCCTTCCCCGCGGCCCTTCACACCGAGTGGATCAAAATACGCTCGCTGCGCTCCCTGGTGGGCACCCTGCTGGCGGTGCCCTTGGCGACGGCGGGCCTGTCCCTCCTCATCTGCGGCACCCTCGGCCGCCCGACGGCCGGCAGTACGGACTTCGACCCGGTGCTCTTCTCCTACTACGGCCTGAACTTCGGACAGTTGGCCGCGATCGTCTTCGGCGTCATCGCGATGGGAGGGGAATACAAGAACGACGGCATCCGGATATCCCTGGCGGCCGTGCCCAACAGGACGCTGTTCTACGCGGCCAAGCTCGCGACGCTCGGCGGATCCGTTCTCGCGGTCGGTCTTGTGGCGAGCCTGATCAGTTTCCTCGGGGGCCAAGCCTTGATGGACCACGGTTTCGGCGTAGGCATCTCCGCTCCGGGAGCGCTGCGCGCGGTGGTCGGCTGCGGCTGCTACCTGGCTCTGATCAGCCTGCTGGCCGCGGGGGTCGCCGCCGTGCTGCGCAGCGTCACCGGCGCCCTCAGCGTGCTCGTGCCGCTGTTCCTGATACTGCCGTTCGTGGTGGGAGACATGTCGCAGGGTGGTGGCGCGGCCGACTTCCTGCCCGATCGGGCAGGACAGCAGATCCTGCTCCAGCACCCCGCGGGGGCGCTCGGGGCGTGGAGCGGGACGACGGTTCTCGTGGCGTGGACGGCGCTCGCGGTGGGCGCGGGCTGGTGGGCACTGCGGCGGCGCGACGCCTGACCGAATGGCGTCGCAACAGAGGCTGACGGCACGCCAATTGTCAGTGCCCGGCGGTTTACTGACGGCATGACCACCGCCCTGTATCTCCAGCACATCGACTGGTTGCGCTCCCGGGAGTTCCCCGCGGAGCGCAGCCGAAGCGGCTCGGGTGTGAGCGGGCCGGGATATCACTGCTCATGCCTGAGCGCGGACGAAGAGGAATGGGAGGACCTGACGGAACGCCTCGAAAAGCGAGCCCAGTGCGTCGTCGATCACGATGCCCTGGTGGCGGAGCTCACCCGACGCTGGGAGGAGCCGCAGTGGATAAGTCTCTGGAGCGCCCAGGCCCGGCTGGTCGCCGGAGAGTCGATACCGGAGCCCTGGGCCGAGTTCGCCGTCGGGTTCGACTTCCTGCACCTGTGGCGGATGGATGGCCGCTGGATCGCGATCGGCCTCGATCTGGAGGCGGAGGGCCCGGGCTGGGACCTCAGCGTCACGGTGACGGAGATCGACCCGCCGTAGCGAGGAGACCGGCAGACCGTGATGCGGGGATCGACCCGCCGTAGCGAGGAGACCGGCAGACCGTGGTGCGGAGGTCGACCCGTCCTGGCCGGGGGGCCACGGCGCCCCCGCCCTGGCCGGGGCCGCCGTCCTCGATTCAGGACGGCCTCGGCCACGATTCAGGACGGCCTCGGCCACCCGCGCCACTCCGCGCATCGGGGTCCAACTCCCCACTACCGCAAGGGTTCCGCCCCCGCGCTCGTATCCGGGGCAGGCCTAGACCGGGTCGCCCTGCGCCGCGAGGCGCAGCCGGGCGTACTCCTCGGCCATGGTCTGGGCGGTCCAATGGGCGTTGAGGCCGCTGGGGTTGGGCAGCGCCCACACCCTGGTCGTGCCGATCGTGTGTTCCTGCGGTCCGATCCTGGCCTTGCGGTCGCCGAAGGCCGTCCGGTAGGCGGTCACACCCACGACGGCGAGCCATTGGGGTCGCAGCCGCTCTACCTTCGCCGTGAGGAGGCGTCCGCCCTCGCGGAACTCCTCGGCGTCGATCTCGTCGGCCCGCGCGGTGGCGCGGGCCACCACATTGGTGATGCCGAGTCCATAGGAGAGGAGTTCGTTCTGCTCGGCGGGCTTCAACTGCCTCGGGGTGAAGCCGGACAGATGCAGCACCGGCCAGAAGCGGTTGCCGGGGCGGGCGAAGTGGTGGCCCGTGGCACCCGACATGAGGCCCGGGTTGATGCCGCAGAACAGGACGGACAGACCGCCCGCGATCACGTCGGGGATGACGGTGTCGCGAGCGGCCTGGAGTTCCTCGGGAGTCAGCACGGGGGCAGGCTCAGAGGATCGAGCCGGGCGCGTAACCGGCCGCAGCGGGGTGCTGCTTGACGATCTCCTCGATGCGGGAGACCACGGTGCCCACCTGGTCGCCGGCCGCACCGGTGAAGGACAGCTTGTCGGCCATGAGCGCGTCCAGCTGGGCCCGGTCGAGCGGCATGCGCTCGTCGGCGGCCAGCTTGTCGAGGAGTTCGTTGCGCTCGGCGCCCTGCTCGCGCATGGCGAGGGCGGAGGCCACCGCGTGCTCCTTGATGACCTCGTGCGCGGCCTCCCGGCCGACTCCGGCACGGACGGCGGCCATGAGGACCTTCGTCGTCGCCAGGAACGGCAGGTAGCGGTCCAGTTCACGGGCGACGACGGCCGGGAACGCGCCGAACTCGTCGAGCACCGTCAGGAACGTTTCGAGCAGGCCGTCGAAGGCGAAGAACGCGTCGGGCAGCGCGACCCGGCGGACCACCGAGCAGGAGACGTCCCCCTCGTTCCACTGGTCGCCCGCCAGCTCGCCGGTCATCGAGGCATAGCCACGCAGGATCACCATCAGGCCGTTCACGCGCTCGCAGGAGCGGGTGTTCATCTTGTGCGGCATCGCGGACGAGCCGACCTGGCCCGGCTTGAAGCCCTCGGTGACCAGCTCGTGCCCGGCCATCAGGCGGATCGTCTTGGCGACCGAGGACGGCGCAGCGGCCAGCTGTACGAGCGCGGTGACCACGTCGTAGTCGAGCGAGCGCGGGTAGACCTGACCGACGGAGGTGAAGGCGTGGGCGAAGCCGAGGTGGCCCGCGATGCGCTGCTCCAGATCGGCCAGCTTCGAGGCGTCGCCCCCGAGGAGGTCCAGCATGTCCTGGGCGGTGCCGACCGGGCCCTTGATCCCGCGCAGCGGGTAGCGGGCGAGCAGGTCCTCCAGGCGGCCGTACGCCACGAGCAGCTCGTCGGCAGCGGTCGCGAAGCGCTTGCCCAGCGTCGTGGCCTGCGCGGCCACGTTGTGCGAGCGCCCGGCCATGACCAGCTCGGCGTACTCGCCGGACAGCTTGCCGAGGCGGGCCAGGACCGCGACCGTACGGTCCCGCATCAGTTCGAGGGAGAGCCGGATCTGGAGCTGTTCGACGTTCTCGGTCAGGTCGCGCGAGGTCATGCCCTTGTGGACCTGCTCGTGCCCCGCGAGCGCGTTGAACTCCTCGATGCGGGCCTTCACATCGTGGCGGGTGACCTTCTCGCGCTCGGCGATGGAGGCGAGGTCGACCTGGTCGACGACGCGCTCGTAGTCGGTGAGCGCTGCCTCGGGCACCTCGATCCCCAGGTCCTTCTGGGCACGCAGCACGGCGAGCCACAGCCGGCGCTCCAGCTTGACCTTCTGCTCGGGGGACCAGAGGACGGCGAGCTCCGCGGAGGCGTAGCGGCCGGCCAGGACGTTCGGGATGCGAGGCTTCGCAGACACAGCAGTCACGGGTCCAGAGTCTACTGGCGATTTCTGCAGGCCAGCGCCCCACCCCGGTTTGTGCCTTGCTACGAGAGGGGGTGCCGCGCACGGAGTGCGACAGGTCATCGGCTCCCGGTGACGGCCGGGCTCACGCCTCGGTGCCGGTGCCCAGTTCGAAGCCGAGGGCCTCGGCTGCGGCGGCCGGAGTGGGCTGGGCCCAGCGCTCCACCATCGCCTCTCGCGAGGACAGCGAGCGCAGCTCCGCCCGGTCCAGGTACAGCACGCCGTCGAGGTGGTCCGTCTCGTGCTGGACGATACGGGCCGGCCAGCCCGTGAACACCTCGTCCACCGTGCGGCCCCGCTCGTCGAGAGCGCGCAGCCGCACGCTCTCGTGCCGGGCGACGACCGCGCCCCAGCCCGGCACGCTCAGGCAGCCCTCGAAGAATGCCGCCCGGCCGCTCCCCGCGGGCTCGTACGACGGGTTGACCAGGACCCGGAAGGGCTGTGGCACCCGGCCCCTGACCTGCCGGATCTCCTCGGAGACCGCCGCCGGGTCCTCGATGACGGCGAGCCGGAGCGGCAGACCCACCTGTGGTGCCGCTAGGCCGACGCCCGGTGCGGCACGCATCGTCTCGCGCATCGCCTCGATCAGCCGGTCCAGGCGCCTGGCGTCGAGCCGGCCGTCGAGCGGCTCGGTGGGACGCCGCAGAACGGGGGCTCCGGCGGAGACGATCGGCAGCGGGCCGGAACCGGCGAGGAGTTCGTCGACGAGGTCGGTGAGCGAGGAGGACGACATGTGCACAGCATGCCAAGAACGATCACCCGGTGAGCGCTCGGGTCCGTGTCGGCTGCGTGAACGATCCGACCGCGATCCCGCTCGATCCCGCTCGATCCGGCCTCGATCCGGCTCTGATCCGACCGCGATCCGGCTCGGCCGCGACCTCGATTCGCCTCCCATCCGACCGCACGGGAATGCGCGAGCCGCCCCGGATCTTTCCTCTAGGGGTGCGCATGGCTGGGGAGAGCGCACATCCCGGTCCGCGCACCGCCCCATGCCGAGATTCCGAACACCGAGCGAGGAGACCATGCCCCACGCGTCCGTCCGCACCGAGATTCCGGCGCACCCCCTGGACAACCCCGCCTACGCCGCGCTGACCGGTCCGCACGCACGGTTCGCCGAGGGGCGCGGCAGGGTGCTGCGGTACGAGACCGACGTCTCGCCCTGGCTCGGGCTGCCCGTGGAGCCGGACGCCGCCGACTGGGCGGACCTCGCGGCTCTCGTCGGCCCCGGCGCCGAGGTGGCGCTGCCCGGAGTGCGAGCCGTGCTGCCCGAGAGCTGGGAGATCACCTTCGATGTGCCCGGCGTGCAGCTCGTCGACGAGTCGCTCGACGCGCGCCACGACGACGAGGCGGTCCCGCTCGGCGCGGCCGATGTCCCCGAGATGCTGGCCCTCGTGGAGCGCACCCGGCCCGGCCCGTTCCTGCCCCGCACGGTGGAGCTCGGCACATACCTGGGCATCCGGCGCGAAGGCCGGCTGATCGCGATGGCGGGGGAGCGGCTGCGCCCGCCGGGCTGGACCGAGATCAGCGCGGTCTGTACGGACGAGGCATTCCGCGGCCAGGGCCTGGGCACCCGCCTGATCCGCGCGGTCGCGGCCGGCATCCGGGAGCGCGGCGAGACGCCGTTCCTGCACACTGCGGCCGCCAACACCGGCGCCATCAGGCTGTACGAGTCCCTCGGCTTCCGCGTCCGCCGTGACGCACGCTTCGTCGGCGCCCGGGTTCCGGAGCGGGACGTCGTGGGATGACGGCCGCGGTGCCCTGAGGCGCCCCTGGGGCGCTCAACTTCCTTGCTGCGGGCCCGAGCTGACGGATCATCCGGCGGCGCGGGCTCTCGGGCAGCGCAGCCTCAGTCGTCGGCCTGCCCCCGGTCGTCGACCCGCACCCACTCCGACACCGGCCCCACCGGCCCGCCCTCGGCCGGGGTGACAAAGAACGCCCGGCCCTCGGCGGGGCTGTAGTGCGCGCCGTGGCGGCCGTCCCCGGTGGAGCGGCCGGTGAGGCGGCGTCCGATCCACGGCCCCAGGTGCTGGCGCGCGAAGCGCAGATCGGCGCTGCGGCTCGCGGCCCAGCCGGGGCGGGCGGGCGGCGGCAGCGGCGATCGCCAGTCGTCCTCGGCGTCCAGGCCCAGCGTCTGCCAGACGGCCTCGGCCACCCTGCGATGGCCCTCCGCCGTCAGATGCAGCCGGTCGAAGTCCCACATGTGCTGCTCGGCCAGCGCCGGAGCGCCGTAGAGGTCGACCACCAACGCCCCGTGCCGCTCGGCGAGTTCGTCGACGTGCGCGAAGAGTTCCTCCATGCGCGGCCGGAAGCGGTCGAGGACCGGTCCGTTGCGGCCCGGGCTGCGCATCAGGACCAGCTGCTTGCACGACGGGGCGAGCTGCTCGACCGCCTCCGTCAGGAGTCCGCGCACCCGGTTCATGTCGCACTTGGGGCGCAGGGTGTCGTTGAGGCCGCCGACCAGGGTGATGACGTCCGGGCGCAGCGCGGCCGCCGCGGCCACCTGCTCCTCGACGATCTGCCCGATGAGCTTGCCGCGCACCGCGAGGTTCGCGTAGCGGAAGCCGGGGGCCCGGTGCGCGAGACGGGTGGCGAGCACATCGGCCCAGCCGCGGTAGGACCCGTCGGGAAGCCGGTCGGACATGCCCTCCGTGAAGGAGTCCCCGATCGCGGCAAAGCTGGTGTATGAGGCATTCATCTCCATGGCGGGAGCGATCCTACCGCGCGGTAGCCGGTCGGCTCGGGGCGGTCGGAGCCCTGGCCGGGACCGTGATCCCAAAGAGGCCGGTCAGGCCCTGTCGGTGCGGCCGATTACGCGGTATGCCAGGAACACATCAAGTTTTACGATCCCGGCCGGTACGACGGCCGGTGAGAGAGCGAGCGTGCGATGTTGTTCACCGCGGCCTTCTGGAAGGCCACCGCCGAGCGTGCGATCCGCACCTTCGCCCAGGCGCTCGCCGCCGTGCTGACGGCCGGCGCGACGAATCTGCTCGACGTCCACTGGACGGCCGCGTTCGCGACCGCCGGAATGGCCGCGCTGCTCGCCGTGCTGATGGCGGTCGGCTCCTCGCAGCTGGGCCAGCCGGGCCCGGGTCTCACCGAGACCACGAACCCGGCCCGTCCCGCCAAAGCCTCCAAGTAGCGGGAGAACGCGGTGGCGGGGCGGCGGCGCGGCGTCGCTCAGGCAGCGGTCGCGGGCGGGCGCCCCACCAGCTCGCGCAGCACGTCCTCCATGGTGACCAGACCGGCCAGCTTGCCGTCCTCGTCGAGCACGGCCGCCAGGTGCGTACGGCTGCGCCGCATCGCGGTCAGCACGTCGTCCAGCGGGCTGGCCGCGCGGACCCGGGCGATCGGCCGCAGCGCGGCGACGGGGAACGCCACCTCCCGGGGCGTCGCGTCCAGGGCGTCCTTGACGTGCAGATAGCCCAGGATGCGGCTGTCCTCGTCGACGACCGGGAAGCGCGAGAACCCGGAGCTCGCGGCGAGCCGCTCCAGCTCCTCCGGCGTGGTGCCGACCGCGGCGCGTACCACCTCGTCCAGCGGTACCACGACGTCCCGCACCGGCCGGCGCCCCAGTTCCAGGGCGTCGTGCAGGCGCTCGGCCGCCCGGTCGTCGAGCAGTCCCGCGTCGCCCGCGTCCGTCACCAGACGGGCCAGCTCGTCGTCGGAGAAGGTCGCCGCCACATGGTCCTTGGCGTCCACCTTGAGCAGCTTCAGGATGGCGTTGGCGAAGGCGTTGATCGCGAAGATCACCGGGCGCAGGGCTCGCGCGAGGGTCACGAGCGGCGGCCCGAGCAGCAGCGCGGTGCGCGCGGGCTCGGCGAGTGCGATGTTCTTCGGCACCATCTCGCCGAGCAGCATGTGCAGATAGGTCGCGACCGCCAGGGCGATCACGAACGACACCGGGTGGATGAGCCCGTCCGGTACGCCCACCGCCTCGAAGACCGGCGCCACCAGGTGCGCGATGGCGGGTTCGGCGACCACACCGAGCACCAGGGTGCACAAGGTGATGCCGAGCTGCGCCGCGGCCATCAGGGCCGAGACGTGTTCCAGGCCCCAGATGACGCTGCGGGCACGGCGGTTGCCGTCCTCGGCGAGCGGTTCGATCTGGCTGCGGCGCACCGAGATCAGCGCGAACTCGGCCCCGACGAAGAAGGCGTTGACGACCAGGGTGGCCAGGCCGATCAGGATCTGGATCACGGTCATCGGCCGGCCTCCTCGTCGTCCTCGGTGTGCAGCGGCGCGTGCAGCAGCACGCGGGCCGCGCGCCGCCCGGCGGCGTCGACCACGTCCATGCGCCAGCCGGCCAGCTCCACCCGGTCGCCGACCCGCGGGATCCGGCCGAGCTCGGTCGCCACCAGACCGGCGAGGGTCTCGTAGGGGCCGTCCGGGACGCGCAGGCCGATCACGGCGAGCTGGTCGTCGCGGGCGGCGCCGTCCGCGGAGTACAGGGTGCGGCCGTCGGCGTCCTGGCCCGCGGGCGCGAGGTCGGGGGTCTCGTGCGGGTCGTGCTCGTCGCGCACCTCGCCGACGACCTCCTCCACGATGTCCTCAAGCGTCACGACGCCCGCGGTGCCGCCGTACTCGTCGATGACGACGGCCATGGTGCGCTTGCCGTACAGCTGGTCCAGGAGCCGGTCCACGGTGAGCGTCTCGGGGACGAGCAGCGGTTCGCGCAGCAGCGCGGTCACCGGGTGCAGCCGCCGGCGTTCGGCCGGCACGGCCAGGACGTCCTTGATGTGCGCGATGCCGACGACCGAGTCGAGGCTGCCCCGGTAGACGGGGAAGCGGGACAGGCCGGTGGCGCGGGTCGCGTTCGCGACATCCTCGGCGGTGGCCTGGATATCGAGCGCGGTGACCTGCACGCGGGGCGTCATCACGTTCTCGGCGTTGAGTTCCGCGAGGCTGAGCGTGCGTACGAACAGCTCCGCGGTGTCCGCCTCCAGGGCGCCCTCCTTGGCGGAGTGGCGGGCGAGGGCGACCAGCTCCTGGGGGCTGCGCGCGGAGGCCAGCTCCTCGGCGGGCTCCAGGCCGAAGCGGCGCACGAGGTGGTTGGCCGAGGTGTTGAGGTGACTGATCAGCGGGCGGAAGGCCGCGCTGAAGGCGCGCTGCGGGGCCGAGACGACCTTGGCGACGGCGACCGGCGAGGAGATGGCCCAGTTCTTGGGGACCAGCTCACCGACGACCATCAGGAACACGGTGGAGAGCACCATGCCGAGCACCAGGGCCACCGAGCTCGCGGTCGCGCCGGACAGGCCGATCGCTTCGAGCGGACCGGTGAGCAGCTTGGCGATCGACGGCTTGGCGATCATGCCGATGACGAGCCCGGTGACGGTGATGCCGAGCTGGGCGCCGGACAGCTGGAAGGTGAGGCTGCGTACGGCCTTGAGGGCACTGGAGGCGCCGCGTTCACCGCGCTCGACGGCCCGTTCCAGGTCGCTGCGCTCGGCGGTGGTGAGGGAGAATTCGGCCGCCACGAAGACCGCGCACACCAGCGAGAGCAGTACGGCCGCCAGGAGCAGGAGCACTTCGGTCATCGGGTCACCTCCGTCCCATGATCGGGCAGCGGGAGGCGGTGCGCGCGGTGTCGCGCGGCGGTACTGGTACTGGGAGGCTCGCCCATGGGCGGACGCTCACACCTTTCAGTCGACGGGTGGGGGTCCACCCATGGTAAAGCACTGGCAAAGTACGGCTGGGGCCGACCGCTCAGGCCGGCGGCTTCACCCAGCGTCGCCACTGCTCCTCGACCTTGTATCCCGCGGCCGCCCAGGCATGCCGCGCGAGCTCGTTGCGTACCAGCACCATCGCATCCGCCCGGCGGCCACGAGGAAGGCCTGGCCGATGCCGTTGCGGCGCCGGCCGGGATGGGCGGCGAGCCGGTACGGATGGCAGCGCCGGCCGTCGAATCTGATGCCCTCACGTGACGGTACTCCGGTTGCGGGTATCCACCTGCGCCACTGGAGTGGATGGCGTGAGGCACAAGGACGCTACGCTCGGCCGGGCTCGCGGGCCTCGGGCATCTCGTTGTCCACGGCGTCAGTGCTCTCGTGGCCGGTAGGGCATCTGAGTGTCTGAGTTCCCTTCCACTTCCAGGGTTCCGGCCCTGGACATGGATCGGGTCGAGGTGGGGCGACAGGTTCCCCGCACGGCAGGCAGTAGGTCCATCCTGTGTCCGGGTCGGGGGTGCACTCCGTTCCACAGGTGGGGCACCGAGTGGGGGACCCTTCAGGCGATGTCGTCGTACCCGCCGGCCTTGATGGCAGCGAAGAAGTCGGCCCATGACTCCTTGGTCATGGTCACCACGTCGTCAGGGGCGCCGCTGTCCCGGAACGCGATAACGCCGGGCACGTTCGTCGCGATCTCGGGGCAGTTGTTCTGAGTGCGTGGTCGGCACAGGCTCACAGGCTGATGAACTCGAACGGCTCCGTACGGGATTCCATCGTGTGCTCCTTCGGCGGTTGCGACTGGACAGCGCCCATTCGGCGGGCCTCGGCCATGAATGCGTAGGGGCCCAACCCTCGGGCACCGGTAGTGATGACCGAACGGTTCTGCCGCGCGATGCTGAGCGCGAGCAGGTACAGAGCGGTCAACGTCTCATCCGGGCTCAACTCACTTGGTGCAGACGTGACGTCCTCGGTCACGAGACGTGCTCTCGGCCGGTAACGGCGGCCGTGGTCTCCGCCCTGATCACATCTGCCAGCTTCGCGGCCAGATCGGCGGGCAACTGCCCCACGTCCACCCAGGTCGTCCCTCTGCGGGTCACCATCGGACGGAGGTGCATGATCTGAGATGCCCCGGCCCCCATGTCACTCAGGGCCACTCTGAGCGCGTCCGTCGCGTCCTGCGCATGATCCCACGCCTCGTCCCAGTCCTGCGTGTTCATCATCGACGGCCCCCTTCACGTGCGGGTGGTTGCGCACCTCCGCCGCAGCGTCGTACGCCGCACTCCACTTCTCGGCCTTCCTGGCCTCTTCCAGCTCGGCGATGAGCGCCTTGCACACTCCGCAGCCTTCGGCGGGGGTGCAGTCGTACAGAAATGCTTCTACCGCCCCGACCAGTTCCACGGGCGGCTGTGGGTACTTGGCAGGTGTGGTCATGGCATCTCCTCTTCGGCAGCGTCCTTGATACCTGACCAGTGTCGTCCGAATCGCGACAACTCCCCACATTCATGCACGTGTTGGACTAGAAATCATCGGCGGCAGCGTTCGGCCCATGCCGTCAATTGCTCTCTCGCTGAGTTCCCGAACAGGGCTCGCTCCTCGTATCCGGTGAACCGGCGGATGAGTTCTTGGATGTCTCGGCTGTCGCGGAACACGATTGCGCCTAGGTCCAGTTCTGCCGTCGCCAGGGCATCGTCGTAGACCGTGAAGGTGTTCAATGCGCCGGGGCCCAGGTGAGTGCCCATGGGGATCACGCCCAGCCGGATGTTCGGCCGGCGACTCAGTGAGACCAGACGGTCGATCTGCATCGCCAGCTCATCGGGCGGGATGAGTGGGTAGCGCACTGCTTGTTCCGTGAGGAGAAACGTGAAGTGCTTCGACCGGTCGAAGAGAACCCGTTGCCGGTCCAGCTTCATTGCTACCGCTTTGGCGTGCTGCTCTGGCGGTGCGCTTGAAAGGCTCGCGCGTACGTACTCAGGCGTCGCCAAAAGGCCGGTAACCATGGACAGCAGGAAGTACCGAAACACGGTGGAAGATGCTTCGAGCCCGGCTAGCTGTGCCTGTTTCTTGTCCAGTCCTTTCCTGCGGAGCGTCCTTCCGTCCTGCCACTCGGTTTGAGCTATCCGCGCGAGGGCCATCACCTCAGCGGCCATGGCAGGGGATGCTCCAAGGCCCCTGAGGAGCTGTTCTACGTCCAGTAGCGAGGGGCGGCTTCTATTGCCCTCAATACGGCTGATCTTTGATTGGCTCATATTGCAACGTGTGGCAAGCCGGACCCCTGAGAGCCCGGCTTGCTTCCGCAGGTGTCTGAGCATGGCCGCAAGCTCGCGGCCCGACTGGTCCAGCTGCTCAGGCTCGATGGCCACCGTTCACGTACTCCCTGAACGGCACCGATTCGGCAAGCGCGATGCGCTGGTACTCGACGAACGGGCCGGGATCGCCCTCGTACAGTTCCCGGCTGATCTGCTTGCCGTCCGGCTGGTAGTGCATCAAGACCACGGTGGCGTGGTCGAAAATCCAGAAGTCACCGACGTCTTCCGGCAAAGGGTTCAGCCGGTCGGTCACGTCGAGAATCCGGATGTCTTCACCGGCTGGAGCCTGGTGCTGGTAGTAGCGCTCGAACTCGAACCTCAGATAGTCGCTCAGCGGCTGCCGGACGATGTGCACGCGTCCCACGTTCCGCGTCCGCACCATCGCGATCCAGGAATCTTCGTACGGCCCGGGGAAACGGGCCCCTGCCTTGAACGCTGCGAACTCTTCCGCTTCCTGCGGTACGAGGTACTGGGGCAGGGTCTCAAGGCGCCAGGCCTCCCGCTGGAAGGTCTTGAACTTGGCCGCCCACTCCTCACCATCCAAGAGCACGGAACGCCTCCCTGAGTGTCTCCTCGGGGATCTCTACGAGCCCCTCGCCGGTCGGCGGGTCGAAGGCTGCGGACGTGTCGCCCTGGACGACGAACGTGCCTCGCTTGGTGCGGTAGACGTTCGGACAGTCTCCCTGTCCGCACTCGCCGTTCCCGTTGCCTGTCAGCCGGGTCAGTTCCTCACGTGCCATGGCGCTTCGAACCCCCTTGCACGGGCCCCTGCGGGCCGGTCGGGTCGACGGTACGAGCGGGACGGGTGGGTCGTCCATGCAGGAACGCGACTATGCGCGTTGTCGCATAAAGAGGTCCGGGTCAGGCGTAGGCCAGTGTTCTGAGCTGAAGGTTGGCGACCCGTCGAACCCGGCGATCACCGTGCCGGCCAGTTCACCGTCCAGCACATCCCAGCACCGTTCTCCGGCGCGGGGCGAACCGTCGTGGCGTGCGGGGCGGCGAAGAGCCGCAGCCGCTCCAGGACGCTCGCGGAGGTCGGCCGGTCCATCCGGTCCACGATCCGGCCGTCCGCCAGGAAGAGCACCCGGTCGGCGCGGCCCGCGGCGCCCGGGTCGTGCGTCACCATCACCACCGTCCGGCCGAGCGCGTCCACCGCCTCCCGCAGGAACGACAGGACCTCGGCGCCGGCCCGCGAGTCCAGGTTGGCGGTCGGCTCGTCGGTGAAGATCAGCTCGGGCCGCGAGGCGAGCGCCCTGGCAGACGCGACCCGTTGCCGCTGGCCCCCGGACAGCCGAGCCGGGCGGTGCCCGAGCCGGTCGCGCAAACCCCAGGGTGTCGATGGCCCGGTCCACCCACGCGCGGTCCGGGGAGCGGCCCGCGATGTCCAGGGGAGGGTGATGTTCTCGGCGGCGGTGAGCGTGGGCAGCAGGTTGAACGACTGGAACATGAAGCCGATCCGGTCCCGCCGCAGCCGCGTCAGCTCCCGGTCCTTGAGACCCGTGATCTCGGTGTCCCCGACCCGGACCCGCCCTGCCGAAACGGTGTCGAGCCCGGCCAGACAGTGCACCAGAGTCGATTGGCCCGAGCCCCGAACGGCCCATCACCGCGGTGAACACGCCCCGGGCGATGTCCACGTCGACCGAGTCCAGGGCGCGGACCGTGGTCTCACCGCTGCCGTACGCCTTGGTGAGCCCGCGCGCCCGTGCGGCGAATCGCGCCGGGGGATCCGTGCAGTACGCGTGTGCCGTCGCGGGTATGGACAGGGCCGCCTCCCGGGCAGGGCGTCGGGGTCGCGCTCCATTCCCTTGCCGGACAGCGCTCCATTCCCGTGCCGGACAAGGGAGTAGAGCCACGGGGGAGCGTAGGGCTCATTCGCCCGGGCCGAGCGGTGGGCGCCGGGCCGTCCCCAGCACACAGGGGGAGGAGGGCATCGCGATGCCCTCCTCGGGCACCCGTAGACGGCGGTGGTCCACGATCTCGAAGCCCGCCGCCGCGATCGCGCCCAGCGGGTCGCGCGCGGTGTGGCAACCGCCGAACAGCCTCGGCCACACCGTGCGGTCCAGGCCCCGCTGCACCGCCGCGAGCGCCCGGCCCTCGGCCCGGCCGTGCTCGAAGAACCGCAGCTCGCCGCCCGGACGCAGCACCCGCCGGATCTCGCCGAGCGCCCTCGGGAGATCCCGTACCGAGCACAGCACGAGCGAGGCGACCGCCGCGTCGAAGGCCTCGCTCTTGACCGGGAGGGCCTCCGCGGAGCCGGGTACCACGTCCACCGGGACCTCGGCCCGCAGCGCCGCGCGGACCGCCAACTGCCTTAGCGTGCGCTCCGGTTCGAGCGCCACCACCTCGGAGACCGCCGCCGGATAGTGCGCGAAGTTGAGCCCGTTCCCGGCCCCGATCTCGATGACGCGCCCCGAGAGCCCGCCGAGCAGTTCGCGGCGGTACGCCGAGATCCCGGCCCGCAGATCGACCGCCTCGCTGTAGCGCGCGTAGAAGCGGGCGAAGACGGGGTGGTGCACGGCATCCGGGGCGATCTTGGTGCGCTGCGCCATGTCGGACCTCCTGAGCCTGGGCAGCCGGTCGGGGCCCGCGCCCCGGACGGTCGGGGCCCGCCTGCCGGAAAGCACCGTCGGACGGGCCCCACCGGGATTGTCCCCGCGCCCGGCCCGCTCACCCGTCGGCGCCCGCCACGAAGCAGAACTCGTTGCCCTCGGGGTCGCACATCACCTGGAAGGACCCCTGGGCATCGGTCACCGCTGCGCCCACCGGCGTCGCCCCCCGCCGAACGGCCGCCGCCCGTGCCCGGCGCACGTCCTCGACCGCGAGGTCCAGATGCAGCCGGTTCTTGGCGGCCTTCGCCTCCGGCACCCGCTGGAAGGCGAGGCGAGGCGCGCCCGGCGGATCGACGTACGCCCACGACGCGTCCCGCGCCACGGTGCGCCCGCCGAGCAGCCCGGCCCAGAAGCGGGCGAGCCGCCCCGGGTCGGCGCAGTCCACGACGAGCTGCCCGAGGCGGGCCCGTAACACAGCCATCAGATACTCCAAACGCCGCCGAGCGCCGGGGCGAGCCAACCGGCCGCTCGGGTACGGAAGTCGGCGGGCGCCAGCCGTCCGGCGCCCTCGGGCACGGTGCCGAGCAAGGGCGCGCCGGCCGACTCCGGAAGGTCCACGAGGTTGCACCGCGAGGCCAGGTCCGGTTCGGCAGGCCAGCTGCCCACGACGACCCCGGCGAACTCGATGTCCCGGGCCCGCAGGGCCTCGCCGGTCAGGGCCGTCGAGTTGAGTGTGCCCAGTCCGGCGGGCGTCACCACCAGAACGGGGGCACCGAGCAGCCGGGCCGCGTCCGCGAGGGTGCCGCCCTCGTCGTCGAAGCGGACCAGCAGACCGCCCGCGCCCTCGACCAGGACCAGGTCGTGCTCGGTGGCCAGCTTGGCCGCCGCCTCGGCGACCTCCTCGGGCCCGACGGGGGTCATGCCCGCCCGGCGGGCCGAGGTGTTGGGCGCCAACGGCTCGGGGAACCGGGCCAGTTCGGCCCCGGTCACCGCCTCGCCCGCGAGCCGCCGCACCTCCGCGACATCGCCGGGTTCGCCCGGCGCGACCCCCGTCTGGGCCGGTTTCAGGACGGCCACCGAACGGCCGCCGGCGAGTGCCAGGGCGGCGACGGCCGCCGTGGTGATCGTCTTGCCGATCTCGGTGCCCGTACCGCTCACCACCAGAATCGTCATCTCAGCCCTCCCGCGCCGCCGCGCACACCGCGCGGCAGACGCGCGCCAGATCGTCCTCGCCCGTCACATAGGGCGGCATCGTGTAAATCAGGTCCCGGAACGGGCGCAGCCACACGCCCTCGCGCACGGCCGCCGCGGTCGCCGCCTGCACATCGACCTCGTGGTCCAGCTGGACCACGCCGATCGCGCCGAGCACCCGCACATCCCGTACACCCTCGATCGTCCGGGCCGCGCCGAGCCCGTCGAGCAGACCGGCCTCGATGCGCTTGACCTCGCCCCGCCAGTCCTGGCCGAGCAGCAGGTCGATCGAGGCGAGCGCCACCGCGGCGGCCAGCGGATTGCCCATGAACGTCGGCCCGTGCGCGAGGACCGGGACCTCGCCCGAGGAGATGCCCTCGGCGACCCGGGTGGTGCACAGCGTCGCCGCCATGGACAGATAGCCGCCGGTCAGTGCCTTGCCGACGCACATCACATCCGGCGAGACGCCCGCGTGGTCCGCGGCGAACAACGCCCCCGTGCGGCCGAAGCCGGAGGCGATCTCGTCGAACACGAGCAGCACGCCGTACGCGTCGCACGCCTCGCGCAGCACCCGCAGGTACTCCGGTGCGTGGAAGCGCATTCCGCCCGCGCCCTGCACCACCGGTTCCACGATCACCGCGGCCACCTCGTCGGCGTGGCGCGCGACGGCCTCGCGCAGCTCCCGCGCGTACGCCTCGTCGAACTCGGCCGGAGGAGCGTCCACGAAGACCTGTCGGGGCAGCGCGCCCTGCCACAGCTCGTGCATCCCGCCCTCGGGGTCGCACACCGACATCGGCTGCCAGGTGTCCCCGTGGTAGCCGCCGCGCCAGGTGAGCAGGCGCTGTTTGCGCGGCTGTCCGACCGAGCGCCAGTACTGGAGGCACATCTTCACGGCGACTTCGACCGAGACCGACCCCGAGTCGCTCAGGAAGACGTGCTGGAGCGGCTCGGGGGTGATCTCCACGAGCCGCGCGGCGAGCCGGACGGCGGGCTCATGGGTGAGGCCGCCGAACATGACGTGGCTCATCCGGTCCAGCTGGCCGCGCACCGCCGCGTTGAGCACCGGATGGTTGTAGCCGTGCACGGCCGACCACCAGGACGCCATGCCGTCGATCAACTCGCGCTGCCCGTAGGCCGGTTCGGCGAGCCGGAGCCGTACGCCCGACGCCGACTCGACCAGCAGCTGCTCCTGGCGGTTGGGCATCGGGCCGTACGGATGCCAGACGTGCCGGCGGTCCAGGTCGAGCAGTTCCGCGGGGGAGTGCTCAGACATTGGGCGCGAGGTCCGTTCCGGCGCCCCGGCGACGCACCGCCACCAGGTCCGTGCGCGCCTGGTCGGCGGGCACCTGCTCGGGCACCTCGGCTGCGCCGTGGCCGCCGCAGGGGCCGCAGCCGCCGCCTTCGTGGGAACCGCAGGCGCTGTCCTCGTGCGAGCCGCAGCCCGCGGGGCTCGTGCCGCAGGCGGATGCGGCGAGCGCGTCGGCGCGATGGCGCGGCAGGGTCGTGGTGTCGGCGCCCTCCACCTCGAACCCGGCGTCCGCGATCATGTCGAGGTCGGCCTGTCCGGCCTGGCCCTCACTGGTCAGGTAGTCGCCCAGGAAGATCGAGTTGACCAGGTGCAGCGCGAGCGGCTGCATCGAACGCAGATGCACCTCGCGGCCCCCGGCGAGCCGCACCTCCACGTCCGGACACACGAACCGGGTCATGGCGAGGATGCGCAGGCACCGCTGCGGGGTGAGGTTCCACTCCTTGGCGAGCGGGGTGCCCTCGAACGGGATCAGGAAGTTCACCGGCACCGAGTCAGGGTCGAGCTCGCGCAGCGAGAAGACCACGTCCACCAGGTCCTCGTCGGACTCGCCCATGCCCGCGATCAGACCCGAGCAGGCCGAGAGGCCGGCGCCGTGCGCCTTGGTCACGGTGTCCACGCGGTCCTGGTAGGTGTGTGTGGAGGTGATGTCCCCGTACGTCGCCTCGGACGTGTTCAGGTTGTGGTTGTACGCGTCCGCGCCGGCCGCCCGCAGCCGCTCGGCCTGGCCGTCGGCGAGCAGCCCGAGACAGGCGCACACCTCGACGCCCTCGTTCTGCTCCTTGATCGCCTCGATCGTCTCGGAGACCCGGTCGATGTCGCGGTCCGTGGGGCCTCGGCCGCTGGCCACCAGACAGACCCGCTTCGCGCCGCCCGCGACGCCCGCGGCCGCCGCCTTGGACGCCTCGTCCGGCTTGAGCCAGGTGTACTTCAGGATGTCGGCCTTGGAGCCGAGCCGCTGTGAGCAGTACGAACAGTCCTCGGGGCACAGGCCCGACTTCAGGTTGACCAGGTAGTTCAGCTTCACCCGACGGCCGAACCACTGGCGGCGCACCTTGCCGGCCGCGGCCACCACATCGAGCAGTTCGTCGTCGGAGGTCGCCAGTACGGCGAGTGCCTCTTCGCGGGTCGGCAGTTCGCGCCGCAACCCCTTGTCCACCAGCGTGTTCAGCAGGTCCATGGCGCCGATCTTCGCGCACGGCACCGCCCGCGGCCAAGGTAGGGATCCCACAACACAGCCCGTTGGAGGTGTGTGTATCGCCACACCATGCCCGGGCATGGCAGCGGCTAGGGTCTGTCGGCAGCCTACAAAAGGGACTCCACCATGCCGCGAGCGCCGTTCGACTGGATCGACGCGGAATCGGAGCGCCGCGAGCGCGCCGGTCTGGTCCGCACCCTGCGCCCGCGCGCCGCAGGGCAGGACCTCCTGGACCTGGCGGGCAACGACTACCTGGGCCTCACCCGGCACCCGGCGGTCGTCGCGGGCGCGGCCGGGGCGGCCCGCCGCTGGGGCGCGGGCGCCACCGGCTCGCGCCTGGTCACCGGCACCACCGAGCTGCACGCGGAACTGGAGCGCGAGCTGGCCGATTTCTGCGGCTTCGAGGCCGCCCTCGTCTTCTCCTCCGGGTACGCGGCGAACCTGGCGGCGCTCACCGCGCTCGGCCCGCACGGCTCGCTGATCGTGTCCGACGCGGGCAATCACGCCTCCATCGTGGACGGCTGCCGCCTGGCCCGGGCCCGTACCGAAGTGGTGCCGCACGCCGAACCCGAGGCCGTCCGCAAGGCCCTGGACGCCCACGGCGGGCCCGGGCTCGTCGTGACGGACTCGGTGTTCTCGGTGGACGGGGACGCCGCTCCACTTCACCCACTCGCCTTCGCCTGCCGGGAGTTCGGGGCCGCTCTGGTCGTGGACGACGCGCACGGGTTCGGGGTGCTCGGCGAGGGGGGCCGCGGCGCGCTGCACGCGGCCGGGCTCGCGGGCGCCGTCGACGCGGTCGCCACCGTCACCTTGTCGAAATCGCTCGGCAGCCAGGGCGGCGCGGTGCTCGGCCCGGCCCGGGTCATCCGTCACCTGGTGAACGCGGCCCGCACCTTCATCTTCGACACCGGCCTCGCTCCGGCGGCCGTGGGCGGCGCGCTCGCGGCCCTTCGACTGCTGCGTACGGAACCGGAGTTGGCGGACCGGGCCCGTGCCGTCGCGGCCGAGCTGCACACCAGGATCACGGCCGCCGGCCACCAGGCGGTACGCCCCGACGCCGCGGTGGTCTCCGTGCGGGCCCCCTCGCCCAGGGCCGCGGTCGGCTGGGCCGCGGACTGCCGGGCGGCCGGGCTCGTGGTGGGCTGCTTCCGTCCCCCCTCGGTGCCGGACGGCATCTCGCGGATCCGGCTGACCGCGCGCGCGGACCTGACGGAGAGTCAGGTCGACATGGCGGTGGGCGCGATCCTGAGGACCGCGCCCACGATGTGACGATCCGTCAACTCGGCTGCGTGACGGTGGAGACGAAGCGTTGCCAGGCGGGTGCGCCGAAGAGCAGTGCGGGCCCGTCGATCCGTTGTGAGTCGCGTACGGCAAGCAGCTCGCCATTGAGCCGGGCCGTCTCGACACAGTTGTTCATGCCCACGCTGCGGCTGCTGCGCCGCCAGGTGGCACCGGTGAGGGATGTGCTGGAAGGAACGTGCGCAGGGCGTGCGGACATCATGCCTCCCCACTCGCCCGACCTAGCCCGGTCCTTCCCGGGCCGTCCTGGCGATGAGATCCAACGATTCCGTGGAGGAAAGCGCGAGTGCCTGGACGGTCTGGAACGCGGCACTGTACGCCTCAAGGTCTTCTCTCCGCTCCAGATAGAGGCTACTCGTCAAGTGGTCGATAACAACCACATCCAGATCAGAAATGGCCGGAAATGAAAACATAATGAAAGGGCCGGTGAGCCCGACATAGCCGCCGCGCTGGAACGGAATGACCTGTAACCGCACATGCGGCAGTGAGGCCATATCGAGCAGATGCCGCAATTGCTCCCGCATGGCGGCCCGGCCGCCCACCCACCGGCGCACCACCGCCTCGTCCAGGACCGCGCTCAGTGTCAGCGGTGCGTCTCCGCGCAGCACCTCCTGGCGCGCGATCCGCACCTCCACGAGCGAGTCCACCTTGTCCGGCGGCAGCCCCCGGAGCGCGGCCCGCGTCACCGCCCGCGCGTACGCCGGGGTCTGCAACAGGCCGGGCACCACCGAGGTTTCCAGAGTGCGCGCCGAACGCGCCTGCGACTCCAGGCTGATGAAGTCGCGGTACTGCGGCGGCAGCAGGCCCCGATAGGCGTGCGCCCAGTCGGCCCCGCCGCCGCCCGCCGAGTCCGCCAACGCCTCAAGCAGTGAACGGAGTTGGGGGTCACCGACTTCGTACGCGTCGAGGAGGCGGGTGACGTCCGCCGGTTTCACACCACTGCGCCCGGTCTCGATCCGGCTCACCTTCGACTGGTGCCAGCCGACCAGAGCGGCCGCCGCCCCGCTCGTGAGCCCCGTGGCATCGCGCAGTTTGCGCAGCTCCTCGCCGAGCTTGCGTCTGCGCACCGCCGGTCCATGCCCCATGACGGCCTCCTTCGCCTCCGGCGATGGGTAAGTGTGAGCCCAAATACGCTCTGCCGTCGGACAGTTCACCGCTTTGAGCGACAGATATATGCATATCTTGGTGGATCGCACCCGAGACCGGCACGATGAGTGGCACTCTGGCGCGAAGCACAATCCGAGGCCGTAGTCGTCTTCGCGAGCGCTCTTCCGCCACGAGTCAACTGCCGGTCCGGGTGGGAAAGGGACAGCGTCGCCATGGCAGACCACCTCGAAGCAACCGTCACTCTGCCGAGCGCCCCCGCCTCGGTCTCCGCGGCACGGCGGTATGTCGCCGGGGTCCTCACCGAATGGGGCCTGCCCTCCGGCGCCGAGGCCGCCGACACGGTTCGGCTCATCGTCTCGGAGCTCGCCACCAACGCGGTCCAGCACACCTTCGGCCAGTCGCCCACGTTCACCGTCGACATCCGGCTGGAACGCGAGGAAGAGCTGCGGATCGGCGTCACCGACAGCCATCCGCGCTGGCCGAAACGATTGCCCGCGGCCGTTCAGCAGGACAACGGCCGGGGCATGGTGATCATCCGCTGGCTCGCGGCCGAGTCCGGCGGCCGGCTCTCGGTCGCGCCCACGGCGGACGGCGGCAAGACGGTCTGGATCGCCCTGCCGTGGACGGCGTCGGTCCAGAGCGGCTAGCCGGCCCGCGAGGCCCGTCGGGCCCGTGAGGCGGCCCGGGCCGCCCGAGGCCCGGTCAGGCCCGTCAGGTCCGCGAGGCGCGCCCGGGAGCCCCCGGTGGGCCCGGCGCGCACCGGGGACCGTCCGACGGGGCGTCAGCCCACCCGCCCGTACCAGACGGCGCTGCTCCAGATCCGCTCCAGGCGGACCACGGCGCCGGTCTTGGGGGAGTGCCAGATGCGGCCGTTCCCGGCGTAGATGCCGACGTGGTAGACGCTGCCTCCGGAGTGGAAGAAGACCAGGTCCCCCGCCTTGCGGGCGGACGCGGTGACATGCCGGGAGCTGTTGTACTGCTGCTGCGCCGAGCGCGGCAGCTTGCGGCCCGCCTGCTTGAACGAGTAGAGCGTGAGCCCCGAGCAGTCGAAGCGGGAGGGGCCGGAGGCGCCGTACTGGTAGGGCGATCCCTTCTTCGACGCGGCCACGTGGAGCGCCCGGGAGGCCACGGCCGCGGCGCTCGCCCCGGACGTGCCGCCCGGAGCCAGCGTCGTGCCGCCCGTGATGGCGAGGGTGAGGGCACAGACGGTGCCGAGCCGGACCGTCAGGGACGGGACGTGTGTCTGCGCGGTCATGCGCAACCCTTCGTCAAACCGCCTGCGAAGGATGACCTGTCGGGTTCGGACTGGCGAAGATGCCCGGCCGCGCGAACGGCTTCACCCCGAGGGACGGCCAAGGCTCGGCCGCCCCGAAGAAATCGGGTCCTCCACTCCTGCCGGTCCACTCCTGTCGACCAGACGTCCGGAACGGCGGCAGGACTCGGCGTCCGCCCGGACCGCCCCGCCGCGGTGGCGGGGGCTTGTCGTCTCAGGGATCTTCACGCACCGACTGTCGGATTTGCGGCCCGAAACGGCTTTCTGTGAGGCTCCTCACGAGTGCCCCATTCGGGTGGACACGGGCGAATGCATGCTGCTCCAAACGGGCTTGGCGAGCCTCGTACCTGCGAAGAAGGATCGTTTCAGCACGGCGGTCACGGGCCGTAAGCGGCTCATAAGGGTCAGGGAAAAGTGCCGCCGGTGAGCCGAACGGGGGTAGCCCGTTTGGTTCGTTTCGCGCGGTGTTCGAGCGCGTCGCGTATCCCCGGCCCGCTCACAGCGTCGACTGCGGGGGGACCGCGAGCCGTCCCGCGCGCCGTTCGCCGTCCAGCACGCGCAGTGCCCGCGTCAGCGTCGGCGCGTACACCCGTGTCTCGCCCCGCGCGTGCATCAGCGTGAGGGCGTCCTTGAGCTCGGCGGCCCGGACCACCAGCGCCTGGGCCGCCCGTAGGGCTCCGTAGGTGTCATGGCCGTGGGCCGGGTTGATCCGGCCGAGCAGATCGACCACCGCGAGATAGGAGTCGATGAACTCGGCCTCGGCGCGCGTGAGCGCGGGCAGCGGCGGAAGCTCCGGTGGCAGCACGGCACCTCACCTGCCGTGCCGGGACGTCTTGCGGCTTTCGAGCACGTGGTCGGCGAGTCCGTACGCCACGGCCCCCGCGGCGTCGAAGACCACGTCCCGCTCGATGTCGGCGGCCACCCGCTCGGCGTCCTTGCCGGTGTACCGCGCCAGGAGACCGGTCAACAGGGCCCGCCCACGCAGGACTTCGGCCGCCTGGAGCTCCAGATCGGAGGGCCGGCCCCGCATCGGTTCCTCGATGGACGGCTGGCGCAGAAGCACCCGGGAGCCGGGCTGCACGGCCCGCTTGCCGGGGGTGCCGGCCGCGAGCAGCACCGCGGCAACCGAGCCCACCTGGCCCAGGCAGAAGGTCCGCACGTCACAGGTGACGAACCGCATCGTGTCGTGGACCGCGGTCATCGCGGTGAGCGAGCCGCCGGGGGAGTTGATGTAGAGCGAGATGTCCCGGTCCGGGTCCGTGTGTTCCAGGTGCATGAACTGGGCCATCACGTCGCTGGCGCACGCGTCGTCGACCGGGGTGCCGAGAAGGACGATCCGCTCCTCGTAGAGCTTGGAGTACGGATCCAGGGTGCGGATGCCGGCGGCTGTGCGCTCCTCGAACTCGGGGAGTGCATGGCGGGCGGCAGGGCGGAAGTTCATGGCGTACCTCTCCTCGGCCGGAGGGCCTGACGGCCTCTGTGAGAAACGTACAGGATGTACAGAACGCGGGGAGAGGGAGGGAGCGGCACCCTGGGAGAAGCCGCAGCTCGGAGGGTGTGCCGCTGTGAGCGAGCAAAGGATTTGCGCCGTTCCGGGCCCCTGTTGCCCGTCCGGGTTGGCGCACGGGGCGCTCTCCCCCGAGCGGCTCGCGGATGGCTAGCGTGCGTCGGCACGGGGGTCACCTGGGGAGAGGGCTCATTGAAGTGTTCTATTTCGCGTTCCGTCTCGTGCTGCTGCCGCTGCTGCGGTGGCTGTTCCGTCCGACCGTGGAGGGGGCCGGGCAGGTGCCCGGGACAGGAGCGGTGATCCTCGCGGGGAATCACCAGTCGTTCACCGATCAGTTCCTGCTCGGTGTGACGCTGCGGCGCCGGCTCACCTTCCTGGCCAAGCAGGAGTACTTCACCGGGCCGGGCCTCACCGGCCGGGCGACGGCCGCCTTCTTCCGCGCGCTCGGGCAGATCCCGGTCGACCGCTCCGGCGGGGAAGCGGCCCGGGCCGCGGTCGACACCGCGCTCGAAGTGCTGGGCGGAGAAGGCGCGTTGGGGATCTTCCCGGAGGGGACCCGCTCGCACGACGGACGCCTGTACAAGGGCAAGGTCGGGGTCGCGGCCATGGCGTTGCGCTCCGGCGCCCCGGTGGTCCCGGTCGCGATCATCGGTACGTTCGAGGCGCAGCCGAAGGGGCGCAGGCTGCCCCGGCGCGTACCGGTCACCATCCGCTTCGGCGAACCCCTGGACTTCTCCCGCTATGCCGGGATGGAGGAGGAGCGTCTCGTGCTGCGGGCGGTGACGGACGAGATCATGTACGCGGTGCGGACGCTGTCGGAGCAGGAGTACGTGGACGTGTACGCGGTCGAGGCCAGGACCGCGTGGGAGGCGGCCGCCGCGGCCGCCTGACGCCCGCGCGGCGGACGGCGGGTCGCCTCGGGACGGCGGGTCTCCCGGCGGGGCCCGCCCGTCCGTGCCGCATGCGCCGGAGCCGGGCGGGTCGCCTCTGACCTGCGTACTTGCCGTCCCGTCCGGAGCTCGTCGGCTTCGGTGGGCGGCGTCTAAGCTTGACGGCATGGCCTACGAGATTCCGGTGACGCAAGCCCGCGCAGAGCTCGCGGAGCTGATCAACCGCGTGGTGTACGGCGGGGAGCGGGTCGTGGTGACGCGCCACGGGAAGCCGCTCGTCGCGCTGGTCTCCGCCGCTGACCTGGAGAAACTGGAGGCCGAGCCGCAGCAGGAGGAGCAGGTGATCACGTCCCTGTCCGCGGTGCGCCCGCTGCCGACCGCCACCCCCGCCGAACCCCGGCGCTTCGGGATCGCCGCCGAACACCGCGATCCCCGCATCGGGGACTGAGCGGAGCGCCACGGCCGTCGAGCCGTTCGTCGGTGGACCAGCCATCGCCGTTCAGGTCGAGCCGTTCACTACGCGTGCGACGGGCCGGGTGACCCGCTTCCGGCGCCCCGAGTGCCCTATACACGCACCTGGCCCGGTTCGGCGCTCCTTGAACGATCATGACTTTCTAAAGTGTCAGTTAACGCGCCGGAAAAACTTCCGCCCTAACGTGCAATGGCTGGCCAAGGGGCCGGGAGATGGTCGTCAACAACCTGTTGAAGTCGGATACGGTTCCGCTGCGTTCGGGCGGGAGGTGCCGGTCCGATCCGTCTCCGCCCCGGACGCTCGCTGGGCCCGTCCACGGCTGTCCGTGACGGGGAGGGCACGAGTGTGAGGTGGGAAGCGTGCAACTGACGCCGCACGAGCAGGAACGCCTGCTCATCCATGTAGCCGCGGACGTGGCGGAGAAGCGCAGGGCCCGTGGGGTGAAGCTCAATCATCCCGAGTCCGTCGCCCTCATCACCTCGCACATCCTGGAAGGCGCCCGTGACGGCCGTACCGTCGCCGAGCTCATGGCGTCCGGACGGAAGCTGCTCTCCCGCGACGAGGTCATGCCGGGCATCCCGGAGATGATCCACGACGTGCAGGTCGAGGCGACCTTCCCGGACGGCACCAAGCTCGTCACCGTCCACGAACCGATCGCCTGACGGGGGCCGCCGCCGTGATTCCCGGAGAGATCCTCTTCGCCGAGGACCCCATCGCCCTCAATGAAGGCCGTCCGGTCGTGCGGATGACCGTCCTCAACGCCGCCGACCGGCCCGTCCAGATCGGCTCCCACTACCACTTCGCCGAGGCCAACCCGGGCCTCGACTTCGACCGTACGGTTGCCCGGGGCAAGCGACTCAACATCGCCGCGGGCACCGCCGTCCGCTTCGAACCCGGTATCCCCGTAGACGTAGAACTCGTCCCCCTGGCCGGCCGGCGCATCGTGCCCGGGCTGCGCGGCGAGACCGGAGGCTCCCTCGATGACTGACCTCGACCGTGCCGTCTACGCCGATCTGTTCGGCCCCACCACCGGCGACCGCATCCGGCTCGCCGACACCGCACTCCTCGTCGAGATCGAGGAGGACCGCTCCGGCGGGCCCGGACGCTCGGGCGACGAGGCGGTGTTCGGCGGCGGCAAGGTGATCCGCGAATCGATGGGGCAGGCGCGCACCACCCGCGCCGAAGGCGCGCCCGACACCGTTGTCACCGGCGCCGTGATCATCGACCACTGGGGCATCGTCAAGGCGGACGTCGGCATCCGCGACGGCCGGATCACCGGCATCGGCAAGGCCGGCAACCCGGACACCATGGACGGCGTCCACCCCGACCTCGTCATCGGCCCCGAGACCGAGATCATCGCGGGCAACGGGAAGATCCTCACCGCGGGGGCCGTCGACACCCACGTCCACTTCATCTCGCCCACCCTCATCGACCAGGCCCTCTCCTCCGGCATCACCACCCTGGTCGGCGGCGGCACCGGGCCCGCCGAGGGGAGCAAGGCCACCACCATCACCCCGGGCCCCTGGCACCTGGCCCGGATGTTCGCCGCCCTGGAGAACTCGCCCGTCAACATCGGCCTGCTCGGCAAGGGCAACACCATGTCGCGCGAGGCCATGCACTCCCAACTGCGCGGCGGCGCACTGGGGTTCAAGATTCACGAGGACTGGGGCGCGACCCCCGCCGTGATCGACGCCTGCCTGAGCGTCTGCGACGAGACCGGCGCCCAACTGGCCATCCACACCGACACGTTGAACGAGGCGGGCTTCGTCGGCGACACCCTCGCCGCGATCGCGGGTCGCTCGATCCACGCCTACCACACCGAAGGCGCGGGCGGCGGACACGCACCCGACATCATCACCGTGGTCTCGCAGCCCCATGTGCTGCCCAGCTCCACCAACCCGACCCGGCCGCACACCGTCAACACCATCGAGGAACACCTCGACATGCTGATGGTGTGCCACCACCTCAACCCGGCCGTGCCGGAGGACCTCGCGTTCGCCGAGTCCCGCATCCGGCCTTCCACCATCGCCGCCGAGGACTTCCTGCACGACCTCGGCGCCATCTCGATCATCTCCTCCGACTCCCAGGCCATGGGCCGGATCGGCGAGGTCGTGCTGCGCACCTGGCAGACCGCGCACGTCATGAAGGTGCGCCGGGGCGCGCTCGCCGGTGACGGGCGGGCCGACAACCACCGGGTGCGGCGCTATGTCGCCAAGTACACGATCAACCCGGCCGTCGCCCAGGGCCTGGACCGCGAGATCGGCTCCGTCGAGTCCGGCAAGCTCGCCGACCTGGTGCTGTGGGAGCCCGCGTTCTTCGGCGTGAAGCCCCAACTCGTCATCAAGGGCGGCCAGATCGCGTACGCGCAGATGGGCGACGCCAACGCGTCGATCCCCACCCCGCAGCCGATCCTGCCGCGCCCCATGTTCGGCGCGCTCGGGAAGGCGCCCGCCGCCAACTCGCTCAACTTCGTTTCCCAGGCGGCGATCGAGGACGGCCTGCCCGAACGGCTCGGCCTGGACAAGCGGTTCGTGGCCATCGAGAACACCCGTCGGGTGAGCAAGGCGGACATGCGCGAGAACGATGCGCTGCCGGACGTCCGCGTCGACCCGGACACGTTCACCGTGACCATCGACGGGGACGTGGTGGAGCCCGCGCCGGCCGCCGAACTGCCCATGGCCCAGCGGTACTTCCTCTTCTGACGGGCTGTCATCACATGAGTCGCGCTGCCCTGCTCGTCCTCGCCGACGGCCGCTTCCCCGCCGGGGGCCACGCCCACTCCGGCGGGGCCGAGGCGGCCGTCAAGGCGGGCCGCATCCGTACCGCCGCCGACCTCGCGGAGTTCTGCCGGGGCCGGCTGCACACCGCGGGCCTCACCGCCGCGGCCCTCGCCGCGGCGGCGGCCGCCGGCCTCGACCCGCTCCTCCTGGACGAGGCCGCCGACGCCCGCACGCCCTCACCGGCCCTGCGGGCCACCGCCCGCAAGCTGGGGCGCCAGATGATGCGGGCGGCCCGGGCCACCTGGCCGTCGGCCGGACTCGACACGCTGGCCGCGGCCCGGCCGCGCGGCGCCCACCAGCCCATCGTGCTCGGCCTCGCCGCCCGTGCGGCCGGGCTCGGGCCCGAGGACGCCGCGCACTGCGTGGCGTACGAGGTGGTGAGCGGGCCGGCCACGGCGGTCGTCCGGCTGCTGAGCCTCGACCCGTTCGACGCGACGGGCGTCCTCGCCCGGCTCGCCCCGGAGCTGGACACGGTGGCCCGGCGGGCGGCCGTCGCCGCGGCGGAGGCGGTGGTGGAGGGGATCGACGCGCTGCCCGCGGCATCGGCCCCACTGCTCGACGTCATGGCCGAGGCGCATGCGGCCTGGCCGGTGCGGCTGTTCGCCTCGTAGGAGCCGCACCCTCCGTCCTGGGGGCTCCCGCCCCCAGACCCCCGGCCCCGCCCGAACGGCGCTCGTCCTCAAGCGTGGGACGGGCCAAGGGTGTTGAAGCCCGCCCGAACCTCGAAGGCCGCCCGCCCAAGGGTGGTGCCGGCCGCTCCCGACACTCAACCTGGAGACCTCCATGCACCTCGACCACTCCCACGACGGCCCCGCCCCCGTCAGCGCCGACGCCCACCGCCCCGACGGCCGGCGCCGGGCGCTGCGCGTCGGCCTCGGGGGGCCCGTCGGCTCCGGGAAGACCGCCACCGTCGCCGCGCTCTGCCGGGCCCTGCGCGACCAGCTGTCCATCGCCGTCGTCACCAACGACATCTACACCCGTGAGGACGCCGCCTTCCTGCTGCGCAACGCCGTACTGCCGCCCGAGCGGATCCAGGCCGTGGAGACCGGGGCCTGCCCGCACACCGCCATCCGCGACGACATCTCCGCCAACCTCGAAGCCGTGGAGGACCTGGAGGACACGGTGGGGCCGCTCGATCTGATCCTCGTCGAGTCCGGCGGCGACAACCTCACCGCCACCTTCTCCAAGGGCCTCGTCGACGCCCAGATCTTCGTCATCGACGTCGCCGGGGGCGACGACATCCCGCGCAAGGGCGGCCCCGGGGTGACCACCGCCGACCTGCTGGTGGTCAACAAGACCGACCTCGCGCCGTACGTCGGGTCCGACCTGGAGCGGATGGCCCGGGACGCCAAGGAGCAGCGGGGCGAACTCCCCGTCGTCTTCCAGTCGTTGAGGTCCGACGAGGGTGTCGCCCGGGTCGCCGGCTGGGTGCGGGAGCAGCTCGCGGCATGGGCGGCCTGACCCTCGGCGCGCGCGGGGTGCGCGCCACCGCCCGCATCGTCGCCACCCCCGAAGGCCTGCCCGTCCTTGAGGGCGGGGGTCCGCTCGCGCTGCGGCGCACCCGGGCCCGCGGCCCCTACCACCGGGTCACCGTCGTCGGCGCGATGAGCGCCCCGCTCGGCGGCGACCGGATCGCCGTCGAGGCCGAGGTGCGCGACGGAGCGGGGCTGCACGTCGACTCGGCGGCCGCCACCATCGCCCTGCCCGGCCGCGAGGGCGAGCGCGCCCACTACGACGTACGCCTCACCGTCGGCGAGGACGCCGAGCTGCGCTGGCTGCCCGAGCAGCTCATCTCGGCATCCGGCAGTGACCTCGCCATGCGCACCCGCGTCGACCTCACCCCCGGCGCCCGCCTCGTGTACCGGGAGGAGCAGGTGCTCGGCCGGCACGGCGAGCCGCCCGGCACCCTCACCACCCGCCTCACCGTGTACCGCGCCGGGCACCCGCTCCTCGACCAGGAGCTGGCGTACGGTCCGGGGGCACCCGGCGGCTGGGACGGGGCGGCGGTACTCGACGGGCACCGGGCCGCGGGACAACTGCTGCTCGTGTCACCGGAGTTGGCCGACAGCCCGACCGAGGCCAGAATGCTGGGGGACCATGCGGTCCTCACCCCGCTGGCCGGGCCCGCCCTGCTCGTCACGGCCGTCGCCCCGGACGCACGGCTGCTGCGCCACACCCTGGACGACGCCCTGAGAAGCCACCTCGCGACACGCTGACCGCTGAGCGGAACACACACACCGGCTATCGGTTCGGTAAAAAAACACCTGTACGGCCTGTGCACAGTGGGCTCACAGACGAAAGGATCCCCCGACAGGCCCAAATGGAGCGCTGAGACTGACAGCGCACTTCAGCAGGGGGAGGTACCACTTGAGACGCACCGCAGTGCTCGGCTCGGCCGGCACACTGATCGCGGGCACGCTGATGGTGGGCGCGATAGCGGCTCCGGTCGCCAACGCCGACAACCGCGACCACGGTCGGTCCGAGGCGCGTGGCGCGCAGGTCGCTGCCGACAGGGCGGCCAGGCAGGGCATCGACTGGACGGACTGCCCCACCGACTGGGCGATCGCCAAGCCCATTCAGTGCGGCTACGTCAGCGTCCCGCTGGACTACGCCCGGCCCAACGGCAAGCAGATCAAGCTCGCCGTCGACCGGATCGGCAGCACCGGCACCAAGGCCGAGCGCCAGGGTGCCCTCATCTACAACCCGGGCGGTCCCGGCGCCTCGGGCATGCAGTTCCCGACCCGGGTGACCAAGAAGAACCCGCTCTGGACCAACACCTCGAAGGCGTACGACTTCGTGGGCTTCGACCCGCGCGGCGTGGGCCACTCCACGCCGATCTCGTGCGTGGACCCGCAGGAGTACGCCAAGGGCCCGAAGGCCGACCCGGTTCCGAGCAGCGAGGCCGACAAGCGCGCGCAGCGCAAGCTCGCCGCCGAGTACGCGGACGGCTGTGCCGAGCGCAGCGGCTGGATGCTGCCGTACATGACCACGCCGAACACCGCGCGCGACCTGGACGTCATCCGGGCCGCCCTCGGTGAGAAGAAGCTCAACTACCTGGGCGTCTCCTACGGCACCTACCTGGGCGCGGTCTACGGCACGCTGTTCCCCTCGCACGTCCGCCGCATGATCGTGGACAGCGTGGTCAACCCGGACCAGGACAACATCTGGTACCAGGCCAACCTGGAGCAGGACGTCGCCTTCCAGGCCCGCTGGAACGAGTGGGAGGACTGGGTCGCCAAGTACGACGCCACGTTCCACCTCGGTACCACCCGGGCGCAGGTCGAGGCGCAGTGGCTGAAGCTGCGCGCCGACGCCAAGAAGAATCCGCTCGACGGCAAGGTCGGCCCCGCCGAACTGCTCGGGTTCTTCCAGAAGGCCCCGTACTACGACTCGTACTGGGTCCCGGTCGCCAAGGCGCTCAGCGCCTATGCGGCGGGGGACAGCAAGCCGGTGGTCGCGGCAGCCGCGTCCGACATGACGGACATCGCGGGCAACATCGCCTCCGAGAACGGCAACGCGGTCTACACGGCCGTCGAGTGCGCGGACGCCAAGTGGCCCACCAGCTGGCGCAAGTGGGACCGGGACAACACCCGGCTCAACAAGGACTATCCGTTCCTGACCTGGTCCAACGCCTGGATGAACCTGCCGTGTGCCACGTGGCCCACCAAGCAGCAGAACCCGGTCGAGGTCAAGACCGGCAGGGGCCTCCCGCAGGTCCTGATCGTGCAGTCCACCAACGACGCCGCCACCCCGTTCCAGGGCGCCGTCGAGCTGCACAAGGCCTTCAAGAACTCGCGCCTGATCATCGAGAAGGGCGCCGGTTCGCACGGTGTGACCGGTCTCGTCAACCCGTGCATCAACTCGCGCGTGGACGACTACCTGCTCACCGGCAAGACCGACAAGGCCGACTACACCTGCACCCCGCACGCGACGCCCGTTCCGTAGGCGGTGGTTGAGAGCAGTGAGTGATGGAGGGGCGGCCGGGAATTCTCCGGTCGCCCCTGTTCTCATGGCGCCGCGCTTCGTGGCGCCGACCCTTTCATGGCGCCGCGCTTCATGGCGCCGACCCTTTCATGGCGCCCGGCGACGCGCGGACCCGGCGGGCTCAGCCGATGAGGCCCCGGAAGCGCCGCGACTCCTCCGCCTTCACATCGGCCGCGTACCGGTCCACGTACTCCTGGCCCGACAACTCCATGACCTTGTACATGATCTCGTCGGTGACCGCCCGCAGCACGGCCTTCTCGTCCTCCATCCCCTCGTACCGGGAGAAGTCGAGCGGCTCGCCGAAGCGGATCGACACCCGCTTGATCCTCGGCACGACCTGGCCGGGCGGCTGGATCTCGAAGGTGCCGACCATGGCGCACGGGATGACCGGAGCCCCGCCCCGGATGGCCATCACCGCGACGCCCACCTTGCCCTTGTACAGCTTGCCGTCGGGCGAGCGGGTGCCCTCCGGGTAGATGCCGAGCAGCTCGTCCTTGGCGAGCACCCCGAGCCCCTCCCGGATCGCGGCCTTCCCCGCCTCCTTGCCGGACCGGTCCACCGGGATCTGTCCGACCGCCCGGAAGAACGCGGCGGTCAGCCGGCCCTTGATGCCGGGCCCGGTGAAGTACTCCTGCTTGGCGAGGAAGGTGATGCGCCGCTTCAGCATCACCGGCATCAGGAAGTGGTCCGAGAAGGACAGGTGGTTGCCGGCGACGATCGCGGCGCCCTCGTCGGGAATGTGCTCAAGCCCTTCGAGCCGGGGCCGGAAGAGCAGTCTCAACAGGGGCCCCAGGACTGCGTACTTGAGGATGTAATAGAGCACCCGCGAGCTCCTCACCATGCAGAAGGGTGGCCAGTGTAGGGCGAGGTCCGGGCCGCTGTAACCACCGACGGCCGGTCCGGCGGGGGATCGATCAATCGATCATTTGTGCGCGAGTTCTTGAGCGGACGAAGCCCGGCGTGTACAAACCGTTCACGTCCCGTGCGCATCCCCCTTCCACTGCCGCCCCTTCCTCCCCCTTTCCCCCGTTCCGGGCTGGAGTCCCCATGACCACTCCCTGGTCCCGCCGTGGCTTCCTGTACGCGACCGGCGCCTCGGCCCTCGCCCTGGGGACCGTCGCCGCCTCGAGGGCGAGTGCCGCCGATGCCTACGACGCGCTGCGCGCGACCTGGCGCACGCTGATCCTCGGATCCGGCTTCGCGCCCACCGCCGAGCCGTTCAAATCCCGGCTCGCCGACCTCGGCACCTCGGCCGCGTCCCTCCTGGCCGCCATGGCCCCGGCGAGCGGATCGCTGTGGCCCGACGCCGGGTACGCCGACCCCGATCCCGACACCGACCAGGAGTCCTTCGGCTACTCGGCCAGGATGAACGACAGCTACAACCGGCTCCGCACCATGGCCGAGGCCTACAGCCGGCCGGGCACCGGCCTGACCGGCGACAGCGGTCTGGCTTCGGCCGTCGCCACCGGCCTCGACCACCTCCACGCCGACGTCTACGGCGAGAGCAGGTCCAGCTTCGGCAACTGGTACAACTGGCAGATCGGCGCCCCGCAGGCCCTGCTCGACATCTGCGTCCTGCTGTACGACCACCTCTCCTCGGCCCAACTGGCCGGCTATCTCGCGGCAGTCGACCACTTCGTGCCGGACAGTGCGGTCGCCGCGTACTCCGGCACCAGCACCGGCGCCAACCGGGTCGACCTGTGCCGGGTGCTCGCCCTGCGCGGAGTCCTCGGCAAGAGCTCCGCGAAGCTGTCCCTGGCCGCGAGCGCGCTCTCCCCGGTCTTTCCGTACGTGACGGCGGGAGACGGCCTCTACGCCGACGGCTCCTTCATCCAGCACACCTATGTGCCCTACACCGCCTCCTACGGCTCGGTGATGCTCGGCGGCCTCGGGATGCTGTTCGCCCTGCTGGCCGGATCCGCCTGGGCGGTGTCGGACCCGGCCCGGCAGATCGTGTTCGACGCGGTCGAGAACGCCTGGGCGCCCTTCCTCTACAACGGCCTCGCGATGGACGGCGTCGCCGGGCGCGCCATCAGCCGGGGCGTCTCGGCGGGCGATCCGGCCGCCCGCCAGCAGGACGACCATGTGCGCGGCCACGCGATCCTCGCCGCGATCGTGCTGCTGGGCCAGGGGGCGTCCAGCGCCGAGAACACCCGCTGGCGCGGGCTCGTCAAGGGCTGGATGCGGCGCGACTACTACAGCCCGCCACTGAGCGACGGCTTCCTCACCGTCCCCGACCTCGCTCGGCTGAAGGGAGTCGAGGACGACAGCGCGCTCGCCGCGATCGCCGAGCCCGTCGGCCACCGGCTCTTCACCCACATGTCCCGGGCCACCCACCGCCGCCCCACCTGGGCCGCCTCGATCAGCATGGCCGACCGGCGGATCACGTACTACGAGACCGGCAACGGCGAGAACCTGCACGGCTGGCACACCGGCTCCGGAATGCTCTACTGGTGGGGCGACACCTACGCCAACGGCCAGTACAGCGACGCCTTCTGGCCCACCGTGGACCCCTACCGGCTGCCCGGCACCACCGCCTCGCGCAAAGTCCTCGCGGACGCGGCGGGCGGTGACTGGGGAGCGTCCCGGCCCGATGTGAACTGGGTGGGCGGAGCCACCGACGGGCAGCGCGCCTCGATCGGCCAGTACCTCAAGGGGCTGCAGAGCACCCTGGTCGCGAAGAAGTCCTGGTTCTGCCTCGACGACGCGATCGTGTGCCTGGGCGCCGGCATCACCTGCCGGGACGGTGCCGTCGTCGAGTCGACGGTCGACAACCGCAACCTCGGGCCGACCGGCGGCTCCGCCCTCACCGTCGACGGCGTGGTCCAGCCGTCCGGCTACCCCTGGTCGGCGACGCTGACCGGCGCCTCCTGGGCGCACCTCGCGGGCCACGCCGGCTATGTGTTCCCCGGCCGGGCGACCGTACGGGCCCGTCGCGAGGAGCGCACCGGACGCTGGAGCGACGTCAACAAGGGGAGCGCACCGGCACCGGTCAGCCGTCGCTACCTCACCCTGTGGGCCGACCACGGCACCGACCCGTCCGGCGCCGGCTACGCCTACGTCCTCATGCCGGGTGCCTCCGCGGCCCAGACCGCGGCCCGCGCCGCCGACAGCGGCTGGCCGACCGTCCTGGCCAACACGGACGAACAGCAGGGCATCGCGGTGCCGGCGCTCGGCTTCACCGGGGTCAACTTCTGGTTCGGCGGGAGTGCCGGCGCGCTCACCGCCGACGCCCCCTGCTCGGTGCTGGTGAGTGAGCGCGGCGACGGGACGGCCGTGATCTGCGTCAGCGACCCGATGCGCGCGCGGACCTCGCTCACCCTGACCTGGCGACGGTCCGTCGCCTCCGTCACCACACGCCCGGCCACGCTCACGGGCGCCACCACCGGAGCCTCGCTGACCCTCACCTTCGGGGACCTGAGCGGCACCGGGGGAGCGACCCAGCAGACCGTCGTACGCCTCGGCTGACCCCGCCGGACGGGGCGCTAGGTGCTGCGGGACGTCGCGGCCGTCCCGAGCGTGGTCAGCCCGAGCACCACCCAGCCGAACCACAGCCAGCCGTTGCTGCCGAGCGCCACCGTGTACGCCGTGATCACCACCAGCATCACCAGGGTGAGCACCGTCATCGACTTCGTCGAACGGGGCATCGCGTCCCCTTCCTCCCGGCAGGTGCCGTGAGGACCATGGTCCCCCCGCGAGGGGCCCCGGCGCTACTGGCCGCGCGTGTTCAGCGAGGCGAGATAGGCGTTGTAGGCCTGAAGCTCACGGTCGCCGTCCCGCTCGGCGGCACGGTCGGTGCGGCGTGCCTGGCGCTTCTCGGTGGCGTACCACTGGAAGACCAGCGCGATCAGGACGAGCACCGAGGGGATCTCGCTGAACGCCCAGGCGATGCCGCCGGCCGCCTGCTGGTCGGTGAGCGCGTCGATGGCCAGTGAGGCGGGCGGGTTCTTGTACGTGCTGATCATGGGCTCGCTGGCCATCATCAGGGCGATACCGAAGAAGGCGTGGAAGGGCATGCCGGCGAAGAGCTCCAGCATCCGCATCACGTAGCCGGGCCGGTGCGGCCCCGGGTCCACGCCCATGATCGGCCAGAAGAAGACCAGACCGACCGCGAGGAAGTGGACCATCATCGCGATGTGCCCGGTCTTGGACTCCATCAGGAAGTCGAAGATCGGCGTGAAGTAGAGCCCGTAGAGGCTCGCGATGAACAGCGGGATGGTGAACGCCGGATGTGTGATGATCTTCATGTACCGGCTGTGCAGCAGCATCAGGAGCAACTCGCGCGGGCCCTTGCGGCCGCGCGTCGCGGAGACCGGCAGCGCGCGCAGGGCGAGGGTGACCGGCGCGCCCAGCAGCAGCAGGATGGGCGACAGCATGCTGATCACCATGTGCTGCACCATGTGCACGCTGAACATGACCATGCCGTAGTCGTTCAGCTTGGTGCACATGACGAATGCGATGGTCAGGACGCCCACGGTCCAGAAGATCATCCGGCTGACCGGCCAGCTGTCGCCGCGCCGCCGCAGCCGCACCACCGCCCACGCGTACAGGGCGAGCCCGAGCAGGCAGCCGATGAGGAAGAAGGAGTCCGCCGACCATGCGAGGCCCCGCGCCAGCGTGAACGGCGGCAGGTCCATGTTCATGTCCATGCCGTGCCCGCTGTGATCCATCCGCTGACTCCTGATTCGTACCGGTTGTCCCGCACCAGACTAGAACCGCCCCCGGCCGGCGATGCGGGCGGGGGCGGTTCATCGCGTACGAAACGATCCGGAAGCGGCCTCTGCGACGGAGGCTAGAGCACGCACTCCGCTTCGGCGTACCGCTCGGCCGGGACGGTCTTCAAGGTGGCCGTCGCCTCGGCGAGCGGGACCATCACGATGTCGGTGCCGCGCAGCGCTGTCAGCATCCCGAACTCGCCGCGGTGGGCGGCCTCCACCGCGTGCCAGCCGAAGCGGGTGGCGAGCACCCGGTCGTAGGCGGTGGGCGTGCCGCCGCGCTGGACGTGGCCGAGGATGACCGGGCGCGCCTCCTTGTTCAGGCGCTGCTCCAGCTCGATGGAGAGCTGGCGGGCGACGCCGGCGAAGCGCTCGTGGCCGTAGACGTCGGTGCCGCCCACGTCGAACTGCATCGAGCCCTCGCGCGGCTTGGCTCCCTCGGCGACGACCACGATGGCGAACTTCTTGCCCGCCGAGAAGCGCCGGCCGACCAGCTCGGTCAGTTCGTCGATGTCGAAGGGACGCTCGGGCACGACGATGGCGTGCGCGCCGGCGGCCATGCCCGAGTGCAGGGCGATCCAGCCGGTGTGCCGGCCCATGACCTCGACGATCAGCACCCGCTGGTGCGACTCGGCGGTGGTCTTCAGACGGTCGAGCGCGTCGGTCGCCACGCCCACGGCGGTGTCGAAGCCGAAGGTGACATCGGTCGAGGCGATGTCGTTGTCGATGGTCTTGGGCACACCGACGATGGGCAGACCCGCGTCGGACAGCAGGGTCGCGGCCTTCAGGGTGCCCTCGCCGCCGATCGGGATGATCGCGTCAAGACCCAGCTCGGCCACATGGCCCTTGGCCCGCTCCACGCCGTCGCGCAGATGCGCGGGCTGGACGCGGGAGGAGCCGAGAATAGTGCCGCCACGGGCCAGGATGCCGCCGACCGCGTCGAGGTCGAGCTTGCGGTAGTCGGCTTCGAGCAGGCCCCGCCAGCCGTCGTGGAAGCCGATGACCTCGTCGCCGTGGTCGACCACCGCACGGTGCACGACGGATCGGATGACAGCGTTCAGGCCGGGGCAGTCGCCGCCGGAGGTGAGCACACCAATTCGCATTGCCCGGAGAACCTTTGCAACGTGGGCCGACGACCGGACCACGTCGTCCGGTTGGATCCCCGTCACCCTACCGGCGCAGGGTGACGGGGGCCGAATCGGAGGTCCGACTGATGGACGTAGTACGAACGTACGAACCGTCAGGCGGGCTGGGTCGCCGACGCGATGCGCTCCGCGCGCAGCGCCTCGTACCAGCGGTCGTCGGTCGGCGGCAGCGCGTTCACGTCGAGCGCCAGCTTGAGCAGCAGGTCCGCGATCTGCGGATTGCGCGCGAGGACCGGGCCGTGCATGTAGGTGCCGAACACGGTGTCGTTGTACGCGCCCTCGGTGCCGTCGCCGGTGCCGTTGCCCTTGCCCAGGCGCACCCGGGCGAACGGGCGGGCCGTCGGGCCGAGGTGGGTGACGCCCTGGTGGTTCTCGAAGCCGGTCAGCTGGGGCAGGCCGAGCCGCTCGTCGATGTCGCCCAGCACATCGCCGACGCAGCGCTCGCCCTCGCCGCGGGTCGAGACGACGTCGAGCAGTCCGAGGCCCGGCTCGCGTTCGCCGAGGTCGTTGATGAACTCGTGGCCGAGGATCTGGTATCCGGCACAGACCGAGAAGATGATCGCGCCGTTGGAGGCGGCGCGGCTCAGCCCGGTGTCGCGGCGCAGCCGCTCGGCCGCGAGCCGCTGCGGCCGGTCCTCGCCGCCGCCGATGAGGTAGATGTCACCGGAGGTCGGGATCGGCTGGTCGCTGCGGACGTCGAGCCGGTGCACGTCCAGGCCGCGCTGGCGCGCCCGCCGCTCCACGACCAGGGCGTTGCCCTGGTCGCCGTAGGTGCTCAGCAGGTCGGGGTAGACCCACACGAGGCGCAGGCTGTTGTCTGCCATCGCTTGTTTGCTCCTGCCTTGCTCAGTTGCCGACGACGCGGCGGACGTCCTGGAACGCGGTGTAGTTGGCGATGAGTTCGATCCGCCCGGGCGGCGCCAGCTGCGCGCACTCCTCCAGGTTCTCGCAGACCCGGAAGTCCAGGTTCGCGACCTCCAGGCGGACCGCCAGGTCCAGCTTGCGGTCGCCGATCACGAAGATCGGGTGCCCGGCGAGCCGGGTGTAGTCGACGTCCCACAGCCACGAGGTGTCCGTGCCGTCGGCGCCGCGGGCGTTGACGGACAGGACGACCGGGGTCGGCGGCGGGTCGATGAGGGAAAACGTTTCGAGCCAGCCCGCCGGGTTCTTCGCGAGCAGCAGCCGCAGCTCCCGGCCCTGGAAGCTGACCACGTCGTAGCGCCCCGCGACCGCCTGCACCTGGTACATGCGCTCCAGGGCGACCTGTGGCGGCACCCCGAACACCGCGGCGACCGCGGCGGAGGTGGCGGCGTTCGCCTTGTTGGCGCGGCCGGGCAGCTGGAGGTGGATCGGCCAGGCCGAGCCGTGCGGGTCGAGGACGTAGTCGCCGTTGAGCACCCAACTGGGCGCCGGGCGGCGGAAACCGCACTCGCCGCAGAACCAGTCGTCGCCCGGGCGCTGCATCACACCGCCGCAGGCGGGGCACGACCAGGCGTCGTCCTTCCACTCCTGACCGGCCGCCACCCACACCACGTTGGGGGAGGACGACGCCGCCCACACGACCAGCGGGTCGTCGGCGTTGGCGATCACCACGGCCTTGGAACCGGCGAGCCCCTCGCGCCACTTCTCGGCGAGCATCCGGGTCTCGGCGGCACGGTCGAGCTGGTCGCGCGAGAGGTTGAGCAGCGCGATCGCCTTCGGCGTCACATCGCGCGCGACACCCGCCAGATACTTCTCGTCGACCTCGATGACGCCGTACTTCGCGTCCGAACCGCCCGCGAGCGCCGACGTGATGCCGGCCGGCATGTTGGCCCCGAGCGCGTTCGACACCACCGGGCCGCTGGCCCGCAGCGCCTCGGCGATCAGCCGGGTCGTGGTCGTCTTGCCGTTGGTCGCCGACACCAGGACGACGTCCAGATGAGTGGCGAGCCGCCCGAGCAGATCGGGGTCGAGCTTGAGCGCGACGCGCCCGCCGATCACCGATCCACTGCCCCGCCCCGCCGCGCGCGACACGGCCGCGGCGGCCTTGCCCGCGGTCACGGCCAGCTTGGCTCGCGGTGACAGGGGCCCGGCACCTCCATCGTGTCCTGACATCGTCCTTGATCCTCCTTGCGCCTGGGTCAGGTGTCAGCCTATCGAGATCCGGTCAGCGGCCCGAACCGCGCCACCATCCGGAATGCCGCCCGGTCACCGGAACGTACGCTTGCGCCCATGCGCCACCGTCCCATTCCCGGCAGTTCCGGCTCCGTACGAGAGATGAGTCTCCTCGGTGCCGGGTCGCTCCACGCACCCTGCGAGCCCGTCACGGACTTCGGTCCCGCCCTGCGCCGGCTCGTCGAGGACATGTTCGCCACGATGTACGCGGCCGACGGTGTCGGCCTGGCGGCCAACCAGATCGGCGTCGCCCAGCGGGTGTTCGTGTACGACTGCCCCGACGACGAGGACGTCCGGCATCTGGGGTACGTCGTCAACCCCCGTCTGGTGGCGGCGGACGGCGTCGAGGTGCGCGGCCCCGAGGGCTGTCTCTCGCTGCCGGGCCTGGAGGCGCCGACCTCGCGCTTCGACCGTGCGGTGGTGGAGGGGGTGGACCTCTCCGGCGCGCCGGTGCGGGTCGAGGGCACGGGGTTCTTCGCGCGGTGCCTCCAGCACGAGTGCGACCACCTGGAGGGCGTGGTGTACGCCGACCGGGTGGCGGGCCGCCACGGGCGCCGCTTGCAGCGCGCGATCCGCAAGGCCGGCTGGAGCTGACATGCCTGGGGCTCCGCCCCAGAACCCGGTTCGCGCCTGAACGGCGCTCGTCCTCGAACGCCGGACGGGCCGAGGTGGCCCGCGCTGCCCGCCGTCAGGGGCGGGGTCGGGGTCAGAACCCCGGGCCGCCCACGCGGTCGCCCGCCGCCGCGAGCCGCCCCCACAGCAGGTCGGCCAGGGCCCGCACCAACTCCGCGCGGGAGCAGGGGCGTTCGCCCAGCCACCAGTCGCCCGCCGCGTGCATCATGCCGACGATCCCGTGGCCCCAGACCCGCGCGAGCACCTCGCTGCCCGGCCCCAGATCGATCCGCTCCGCGATGACCACGCCCAGGTCCTCGCCCATGCGGCGAAGGAGCGGCGCCGAGTGCCGGCCCACGTCGAAGCCCTGCTCGGACTCGGGCGCCGGCGCGTCCTCGGCGGGGTGCATCAGGAACCGGTACACCTGCGGGCGCGCCTCGATCGCCGCGAGATAGGTCTCCAGGGTCGCCTCGACCCGCTCGCGCCGCTCGGCCGGCGCGTCGAGCGCGGCCCGCAGCGCGGAGAGCAGGGCGTCGGTGTGCCGCTTGGCGAGGGCCCGGTAGAGCCCGCCCTTGTCGCCGAAGTGGCGGTAGAGGATGGGCTTGGTGATGCCCGCCTCCGCCGCGATCGCGTTCATCGAGGCCTGCGGGCCGTCCCGGAGCACCACCCGGTCCGCCGCCTCCAGCAGCTCGCGCCGTCGGCGCTCCGCCGCCGTGCGCTGCTGTTCGGCCTGCTGCGTGGTCTCCATGGGTCTCTTCTCCCCGCCCGTACTGCGCGTCCCGCACTTGCGTCTTCCGTGGGTTTCCTGGTCTCGGAAGCCTTGCGCAACGTAACACTCCGCCCGCCTGCGGTGCTGCGCGGCCGGTGGCCGGTTGACAGGGGCTACCCGTCGGTAACAGACTGCGGTTACCGCAAGTAACGCTTGGAGTGGTGGAGGGGAACATGGCCGAGTTCACGATGGATCTCAACGACGACCAGAAGCAGGTCCGGGACTGGCTGCACGGCTTCGCCAAGGACGTGATCCGCCCCGCCGCCGCCGAGTGGGACGAGCGCGAGGAGACCCCCTGGCCGGTGATCCAGGAAGCCGCCAAGGTGGGAATCTACTCCCTCGACTTCTATGCTCAGCAGTTCTTCGACCCGACCGGCCTCGGCATCCCGGTCGCCATGGAGGAGCTGTTCTGGGGCGATGCGGGCATAGCGCTCTCCATCGTCGGCACGGGCCTCGCCGCCGTCGGCGTCCTCGCCAACGGCACCGAGGAGCAGATCGGCACCTGGATACCCCAGATGTACGGCGATGTGAACGACGTCAAGGTCGCCGCCTTCTGCTCCTCCGAGCCGGACGCCGGTTCCGACGTCGCCTCGATGCGCACCCGGGCCGTGTACGACGAGGCCAAGGACGAGTGGGTCCTCAACGGCACCAAGACCTGGGCGACCAACGGCGGCATCGCGGCCGTGCACGTCGTCGTCGCGGTCGTCGACCCCGAGCTCGGCTCCAAGGGCCACGCCTCCTTCATCGTGCCGCCGAACACCCCGGGCCTGACGCAGGGGCAGAAGTTCAAGAAGCACGGCATCCGCGCCTCGCACACCGCCGAGGTCGTCCTCGAAGACGTCCGCGTCCCGGGCAGCTGCCTGCTCGGCGGCAAGGAGAAGCTCGACGAGCGGCTCGCCCGGTCCCGCGAGAAGGCGAAGGCGGGCGGTGGCGAGCGCGTCAAGAACGCCGCGATGGCCACCTTCGAGGCCTCCCGCCCGGCCGTCGGCGCGATGGCGGTCGGCACCGCCCGGGCCGCGTACGACTACGCGCTCGAATACGCCAGGACCCGGGAGCAGTTCGGCCGCCCGATCATCGACAACCAGGGCATCGCCTTCCAGCTCGCCGACATGCGCACCCGGATCGACGCGTCCCGCCTGCTGGTGTGGCGTGCGTCCTGGATGGCGACCACGGGCAAGAAGTTCGAGTCGGCCGAGGGCTCGATGTCCAAGCTGTACGCGAGCGAGACGGCGAAGAAGGTCACCGGCCAGGCGATCCAGATCCTCGGCGGCAATGGCTTCACCCGCGAGTACCCGGTGGAGCGTATGCACCGAGATGCGGCGATCTACACCATTTTCGAAGGCACCAGCGAGATCCAGCGCCTGGTCATCGCCCGCACCCTGGCGGGCATGCCGATCCGCTAGCGCCCGGAGCGCGGCCCGAAGATCCGGTCGAGGTGATAGCCGAGCGCGGCGATCACCTCGGCCGCTTCGCGCCGCCCGTGCAGCATGTCCCCGCCGAGCCCGACGGCCCCCGACACCAGGAGGCCGGCCTCGTGGCGCGCGTCGGGCCCGCCACGGCAGACGCCGGCCTCCTGGGCCCGCGTGATGATGTCCGCGGCACGCGAAGGCGCCCCGCCCTCGAAGGAGGGGGAGCGCCAGGGGTTCGCGGAACCGGGTCAGGCGGGCAGGTTCGCCTCGACCAGCGCGACGACCTCGGGGGCCTCGGGCTCGGTGCGGGGGCGGATGCGGGCCGCCACCTCGCCGGTGGGGGAGATCAGGAACTTCTCGAAGTTCCACTGGATGTCGCCGGCCTCGCCCTTGGCGTCCGCGGTCTTCGTCAGCTCGCTGTAGAGCGGGTGACGGCCCTCGCCGTTCACATCCGTCTTCTCCAGGAGCGGGAAGGTCACCCCGTACGTGGCCGAGCAGAACGTGCCGATCTCCTCCGCCGTGCCGGGCTCCTGGCCGCCGAACTGGTTGCACGGGACGCCGAGCACGGTCAGACCGCGCTCGCCGTACTGCTGCTGGAGCCGCTCAAGACCGGCGTACTGCGGGGTCAGACCGCACTGGGACGCCACGTTCACCACGAGCACGGCCCGGCCCTTGTAGTCGGCGAGCGAGGTCGGCTCGCCGGTCAGGGTGCGCAGCGGGATGTCGTACAGGCTCATCGGTAACTCCTTCTGGAAAAAGGTGAGTTGATCAGTCGGTGGCCGGGGTGAGCGGACGGAAGAGCCCCTCCTGGACCACCGACACGAGCAAGTGGCCCGCGCGGTCGTAGATCCGGCCGCGGGCCAGGCCCCGGCCGCCCGTGGAGACCGGGGACTCCTGGTCGTACAGGAACCACTCGTCGGCCCGGAAGGGGCGGTGGAACCACATCGCGTGGTCGAGCGAGGCCATGTCGAAGCCGCGCGGTCCCCACAGCGGCTCGACCGGGATGCGCACCGCGTCCAGGAGCGTCATGTCGCTCGCGTACGTCAGCGCGCAGGTGTGCACCAGCGGGTCGTCGCCGAGCGGGCCCACCGCGCGCATCCAGACCGCGCTGCGCGGATCGGCGTCCTTGATCTCCTCGGGCGTCCAGCGCAGCCGGTCCACGTAGCGGATGTCGAACGGCTGGCGGCGCGCCATCCGCTCAAGGGCTTCCGGCAGCGCACCCAGGTGTTCGCGGATCTCCTCGGTGACCGAGGGCAGTGACTCCGGGTCGGGGAACGCCAGGCGCGGCGGCAGCTGATGCTCGATGCTGCCGTGCTCCGGGCGGTGGAAGGAGGCCGTCAGATTGAAGATCGTGCGGCCCTGCTGCACCGCCGTGACCCGCCGGGTGGTGAAGGACCGGCCGTCGCGGACCCGCTCCACCTGGTAAACGATCGGCACCCCGGGCCGTCCCGGGCGCAGGAAGTAGGCGTGCAGCGAGTGCACCGGGCGCTCGCCGTCCGTGGTGCGCCCGGCCGCGACGAGGGCCTGGCCCGCGACCTGGCCGCCGAAGACCCGCTGGAGGGACTCCTCGGGGCTGCGGCCGCGGAAGATGTTGACCTCGATCTGTTCGAGGTCGAGCAGATCGACGAGTCTCTCCGCCGGGTTGGTCATGTCGTCGCGGTCCTCTCCGAAAGGGGGGTGGGTCAGAGTTCGCCGACGTCGGTGACGCGCAGCACCGCACGGCCCTCTTCGTCAGAGGCCGCCAGGTCGACCTCCGCGCTGATGCCCCAGCCATGGTCGCCGTTCGGGTCGGCGAACGTCTGGCGGACGCGCCACAGGCCGTGCGCCGCGTCCTCCTCGATGGAGAGCAGCTTGGGGCCGCGCGCGTCGGGCCCGGTTGCGAGGTCGTCGTACTCGTCCCAGTACTTGTCCATCGCCTCGCCCCACGCGTCCGCGTCCCAGCCGGACTCCGCGTCCAGCTCGCCGAGCGCGGTGAGGTTGTCCAGGGCCGCCAGCTCCACCCGGCGGAACATCGCGTTGCGCACGAGCACCCGGAACGCGCGGGCGTTGGCCGTGACCGGCTTGACCTCGTCGGCCTTCTCCTGCGCCTCCTCGGCGGTCTGCACCTCGGGGTTGGCGAGCTGCTCCCACTCGTCCAGGAGCGAGGAGTCGACCTGGCGGACCATCTCGCCGAGCCAGGCGATCAGGTCCTCCAGGTCCTCGGTCTTGAGGTCGTCCGGAATGGTGTGGTCGAGCGCCTTGTACGCGCTCGCCAGATAGCGCAGGACGATGCCCTCGGTGCGCGCCAGCTCGTACCACGAGGTGAACTCCGTGAAGGTGAGCGCCCGTTCGTACATGTCACGGATGACGGACTTCGGCGACACCGGGTGGTCGCCGACCCACGGGTGCGACTTCTTGTAGACGTTGTAGGCGTGCCACAGGAGCTCCTCCAGCGGCTTCGGATACGAGATGTCCTGGAGCCGCTCCATGCGCTCCTCGTACTCGACGCCGTCCGCCTTCATCTGCCCGACGGCCTCGCCGCGCGCCTTGTTCTGCATCGCGGCGAGGATCTGGCGGGGGTCGTCCAGCGTCGACTCGACGACCGAGACCATGTCGAGCGCGTACGACGGCGACTCGGGGTCCAGGAGGTCGAAGGCGGCGAGCGCGAAGGTGGACAGCGGCTGGTTCAGCGCGAAGTCCTGCTGGAGGTCGACGGTGAGCCGGATCGTGCGGCCCTCGGCGTCCGGCGTCTCCAGCTGCTCCACCACACCGCCGTCGAGCAGCGAGCGGTAGATCGCGATGGCCCGGCGGATGTGCCGCAGCTGCGCCTTGCGCGGCTCGTGGTTGTCCTCCAGGAGGTGGCGCATCGCCTCGAAGGCGTTGCCCGGCCGGGCGATCACCGAGAGCAGCATGATGTTGGTGACCCGGAAGCGGGAGGTCAGCGGCTCCGGCTCGGAGCCGATCAGCTTCTCGAAGGTGGTGTCCGACCAGCCCACGAAGCCCTCGGGGGCCTTCTTGCGCACCACCTTGCGGCGCTTCTTCGGGTCGTCGCCCGCCTTGGCGAGCGCCTTCTCGTTCTCGATGACGTGCTCGGGCGCCTGCGCCACGACATAGCCGGCCGTATCGAAGCCGGCCCGGCCCGCACGCCCCGCGATCTGGTGGAACTCGCGGGCCCGCAGGGTGCGCACGCGGGTGCCGTCGTACTTCGTCAGGGCCGTGAACAGCACCGTGCGGATGGGGACGTTGACGCCGACGCCGAGCGTGTCGGTGCCGCAGATGACCTTCAACAGGCCTGCCTGCGCCAGCTTTTCGACCAGGCGGCGGTACTTGGGCAGCATCCCCGCGTGGTGCACGCCGATGCCGTGCCGGACGTAACGGGACAGGTTCTGGCCGAACTTGGTGGTGAAGCGGAAGTTGCCGATCAGATCGGCGATCTTGTCCTTCTCCTCGCGCGTACACATGTTGATCGACATCAGCGACTGCGCCCGCTCGACCGCCTGGGCCTGCGTGAAGTGCACGATGTAGACCGGTGCCTGCCGGGTTTCGAGCAGCTCGGTCAGGGTCTCGGTGATGGGCGTCGTCACGTACTCGTACGAGAGCGGCACGGGCCGGCTGGCCGAGCGGACGACCGCGGTCTCGCGGCCGGTGCGGCGCGTGAGGTCCTTCTCGAACATCGAGACGTCGCCGAGCGTGGCGGACATCAGGACGAACTGGGCCTGCGGGAGTTCCAGGATCGGGATCTGCCAGGCCCAGCCGCGGTCGCCCTCGGCGTAGAAGTGGAACTCGTCCATGACGACCTGACCGACGTCGGCGTGCTTGCCGTCGCGCAGCGCGATCGAGGCGAGGACCTCGGCGGTGCAGCAGATGACGGGGGCGTCCGCGTTGACGGAGGCGTCGCCGGTCAGCATGCCGACGTTCTCGGTGCCGAAGAGCTTGCACAGGTCGAAGAACTTCTCCGAGACCAGCGCCTTGATCGGCGCGGTGTAGAAGGTGACCTCGTCCCGGGCCAGCGCGGCGAAGTGCGCACCCGCCGCCACCAGGCTCTTTCCCGATCCCGTCGGGGTGGAGAGGATCACGTTCGCCCCGGACACGACCTCGATCAGCGCCTCCTCCTGGGCCGGGTACAGGGTGATGCCCTGGCCCTCGGCCCAGGTGGAGAAGGCCTCGAAGAGGGCATCGGGGTCGGCACTCGGCGGCAGCTGATCGATAAGGGTCACGACCCCATCTTGCCTGGCGCGGGGCCGGAAGCGGGAACCGGCCACCGGCGCGAAGATCATCGCAGGTAGGCTGCCAGCTCGGCCCGTCCGCGGACGGGCCGTCAACTGGGTTGCTGAGCAAGAGGAATGGGGCGGGGCACGGCCATGATGGGACCAGCGCACTCACTGTCGGGGGCCGCGGCCTGGCTCGGGGTGGGCGCGGCCGCGGCCGCCGCCGGGCACGCCATGCCGTGGCCGGTGCTGGTCGTCGGGGCCCTGATCACGGCGGGCGCGGCACTCGCGCCCGACCTCGACCACAAGTCTGCGACGATCTCGCGCGCGTTCGGGCCGATCTCCAAGGCGCTGTGCGGCATCGTCGACGACCTCTCGCACGCGGTCTACAAGGCGACCCGGGGCCCCGGCGACCCCCGCCGCAACGGCGGCCACCGCACCCTGACGCACACCTGGCTGTGGGCCGTCCTGATAGGGGCGGGCGCCTCGGCGGCGGCGGTGTTCGGCGGGCGCTGGGCGGTCCTCGGCATCCTCTTCGTCCACCTGGTGCTCGCGGTCGAAGGCCTGCTGTGGCGGGCCGCGCGCGTCTCCAGCGACGTCCTGGTGTGGCTGCTCGGCGCGACCAGCGCGTGGATCCTGGCGGGTGTCCTCGACAAGCCCGGCAACGGGTCGGACTGGCTGTTCACCGGCCCCGGGCAGGAGTACCTCTGGCTGGGCCTGCCGATCATTCTCGGCGCCCTGGTGCACGACATCGGCGACGCGCTGACGGTCTCGGGCTGCCCGATCCTGTGGCCGATCCCGCTCGGCCGCAAGCGCTGGGCCGCCCTCGGCCCGCCCAAGGCCATGCGCTTCCGGGCGGGCAGCTGGGTCGAGCTGAAGATCCTGATGCCGGCGTTCATGGTGCTCGGCGGGGTCGGGGCGGCGGGGGCGCTGAACTTCATCTGAGGCCTTGGGGGCCGCCCCGGGCGAGCGGCGGTGGGTCCGCCTCCGGCGGGGATCGACCCGCCCCACCCCTTCCCGAAACCCTCCGGGGGCATGGGTGAGGTGCGTCCTCGACAGCGGCACGTGGGCGGCCGCTCGCGCAGTTCCCCGCGCCCCTGAAGGCGTACCGACCCGCGCCCTGCGAGACGCCGACCGTCAGGAAGGGTGCCGTCGGGGGCGCGGGGAACTGCGCGCCGAGCCCCGCACGGCCGGCAGCGAGGAGTGGGCCGGGGGCTCGGCCATGTGGCGCCGGTAAGGGGATGCCGCCGAGGGGCACGGGGAACTGCGCGACCAGCCCCGCACGGCCCGCAGGGAGCAGTGGACAAGGGGCTCTGCCATAACGCGCCGAGGGCGAAGGGCGCCGCTAAGGGACGCGGGGAACTGCGCGACCAGCCCCGCACGGCCCGCAGGGAACAGTGGACAAGGGCTCTGCCATATCGCGCTGGGGCGAAGGGCGCCGCTGAGGGGCGCGGGGAACTGCGCGACCAGCCCCGCACGGTCCGCGGTGAACGGCGGGTGAGGGGCTCGGCCATGTGGCGCGGGTAAGGGGATGCCGCTGAGGGGCGCGGGGAACTGCGCGACCAGCCCCCCCCGCACGGCCCGCACGGCCCGCACCTCCCGCCCACCCCGCAGCGAAGAGCGAACAAGGGGCCGGGGCCCAGCGCCCCGGTGGGCCAGGGCCGGGCAGGGGCCCGGTGCCGGAGTGCCGAGCCCCCTGCCGCGCGCCGCAGGCTAGCCGTGCCAGGAGCGCCAGAGCGCCGCATACGCGCCGTCCGCCGCCACCAGTTCCTCATGGCTGCCCAGCTCCGCGATCCGCCCGCGCTCCACCACCGCGATGACATCCGCGTCATGCGCGGTGTGCAGCCGGTGCGCGATCGCCACCACCGTGCGCCCGTCCAGGACGCGGGCCAGCGAGCGTTCCAGATGGCGGGCCGCGCGCGGGTCCAGGAGCGAGGTCGCCTCGTCCAGGACCAGCGTGTGCGGGTCGGCCAGGACCAGCCGGGCCAGCGCGATCTGCTGGGCCTGGGCCGGGGTGAGGGACAGGCCGCCCGAGCCGACCTCCGTGGCGAGGCCGTCATCGAGGCCCCGCGCCCATCCGTCCGCGTCGACCGCGCCGAGCGCCGCCCACAGCTCGGCGTCCTGCGCACCCGTGCGGGCCAGCAGCAGGTTGTCCCGGAGCGAACCCACGAACACGTGGTGCTCCTGGTTGACCAGGGCGACATGCTCGCGCACCCGCTCCGCCGGCATCCGCGACAGCTCCGCCTCGCCCAGCGTGACCCGCCCCTCGCGCGGCGAGTAGATCCCGGCAAGGAGGCGGCCCAAGGTCGACTTGCCCGCGCCGGACGGGCCGACCAGGGCGACCCGGGTGCCGGGCGCCACCGAGAGCGAGACCTCGTGCAGCACGTCCACGCCCTCGCGGTAGCCGAAGCGGACCTCGTCCGCCTCGACGTGCCGCCCCTCGGGACGTACCCCCGGGTCACCCGCGTCCGGCTCGATGTCCCGGACGCCGACCAGGCGCCCGATCGACACCTGGGCCACCTGGAGCTCGTCGTACCAGCGCAGGATGAGCCCGACCGGCTCGACCAGCATCTGGGCGAGCAGCGCGCCCGTGGTGAGCTGGCCGACCGTGATCCAGTCCTTGAGGACGAAGACCCCGCCGATCGTCAGCACCGACACCATGATCGTCATGTGGGTGATGCTGACCACCGGGAACAGCACCGACCGCAACCACAACGTGTACCGCTCCCACGCCGTCCATTCGGCCACCCGCCGGTCGGACAGCGCGATGCGGCGCGCGCCCAGGCGGTGCGCCTCGACCGTGCGCCCCGCGTCGACCGTCTCGGTCAGCGCGGAGGCGACCGCCGCGTACCCGGCGGCCTCCGAGCGGTAGGCCGCGGGGGCCCGCCGGAAGTACCAGCGGCACCCCACCACGAGCACGGGCAGCGCGATCAGCACCGCGAGCGCGAGGGGCGGAGCCGTGACGCCGAGCGCGCCGAGCAGCAGCGCCGCCCACACCACGCCGATGGCGAGCTGCGGCACGGCCTCGCGCATCGCGTTGGCCAGGCGGTCGATGTCCGTGGTGATCCGGGACAGCAGGTCGCCCGTACCGGCGCGTTCGAGGACGCTCGGCGGCAGCCCCACCGAGCGCACCAGGAAGTCCTCGCGCAGATCGGCCAGCATCTCCTCGCCGAGCATCCCGCCGCGCAGCCGCACCATCCGTACGAACACCGTCTGGATGATCAGGGCTGCCGTGAACAGAGTTGCCACACGGCCGAGTTGAAGGTCCCGGGACCCGTTCGACAGGTCCTCCACGACGCCGCCGAGGAGGTAGGGGCCGACCATCGACGCGATCACGGCGACGGCATTGACCCCGACCAGGACCGTGAACGCCCCGCGGTGGCGCCGCATGAGTTCGCGTACGTACGCGCGGACCGTCGCCGGGGTGCCCACCGGCAGGGTGGTGGCCGAGTGCGGGGCCGCCGGGTCGTACTCCGGTGCTGCCACGCCGATCATGCCGACTCCTCCACTTTCTCCATGGCCCGGGCGGTCTTCCGCGCCGTCGCCTTCGACTCCTCCTGGTCCGTCTCACGGGTGACCACCGCGCGGTACCGGGCGTCGGTGCGCACCAACTCGCGGTGCACGCCCACCGACGCGACCTCGCCCTCGTGCACGAACACGATCCGCTCGGCCAGGTCGAGCAGCAGCGGTGACGACGTGAACACGACCGTCGTGCGTCCGGCGCGCAACCGCTTGATGCCGTCCGCGACGCGCGCCTCGGTGTGCGAGTCGACCGCCGAGGTCGGCTCGTCCAGGACGAGGACCTCCGGGTCGGTCACCAACGACCGCGCCAGCGCGAGACGTTGACGCTGGCCGCCCGAGAGCGAGCGGCCGCGCTCGGTGATCCGGGTGGCCATCGGATCCTGCCCCGGGTCCACCGACGCCTGCGCGAGGGCCTCCAGTACGTCACCGCACTGCGCCGCCGCCAGCGCGTCCGCCGCCTCGACCTGCCCGGACGACGGCACGTCGAGCAGCTCCCGCAGCGTGCCCGAGAGCAGCACCGGGTCCTTGTCCTGTACGAGGACGGCGGTGCGGGCGCTCTCCAGCGCCAGCCCGTCCAGGGCCACCCCGCCGAGCAGCACCGAGGACTCCCCGGACGATTCGGCGGGGTGTCCGCCGAGCCGGTCCGCGAGCCGTCCGGATGCGTCCGGGTCGCCGCACACCACGGCCGTGAACCGGCCCTCGGGTGCCAGCAGCCCGGTCGCCGGGTCGTACAGATCACCCGACGGCGGAGCCACCGACGGCCCGGACGACACCCCCGTGTCCGTCCCGGCCGGGTCGGTGACCCGCTGGAGCGCGAGCACCCGCGCGGCCCGCTTCGCGGAGGGCCGCGAGAACGAGTACGCCATCGCGATCTCCTCGAAGTGCTGCAACGGGAACATCATCAGCGTCACCGCGCTGTAGACGGTGACCAGTTCGCCCACCGAGATCCGCCCCGCGAGCGCCAGGTGCGCCCCGTACAGGACGACCGTGATGAGCAGAACGCCGGGCAGCAGCACCTGGACCGCCGAGATCAGCGACCACATGCGGGCGCTGCGCACGGCGGCCCTGCGGACCTCCTGCGAGGCCTCGCGGTAGCGGCCGAGGAACAGTTCCTCGCCGCCGATGCCGCGCAGCACCCGCAGACCGGCGACCGTGTCGGACGCCAACTCCGTTGCCCGGCCCGCCTTTTCGCGCTGGACGTCCGCGCGCTTGGTGGCGTGCGGCAGCAACGGCAGGACGGCCAGGGCGAGTACGGGTGCGCCGATCGCGACGACGACGCCGAGCACGGGTGCGTAGATCAGCAGCCCGACACAGATGACGACCAGGGCCGCGGCGGCCGCGGCGAACCGCGAGAGCGCCTCCACGAACCATCCGATCTTCTCGACGTCACCGGTGGACACGGCCACCACCTCGCCCGCCGCCACCCGGCGCGTGAGCACCGAGCCGAGCTCGGCCGTCTTGCGCGCGAGCAGCTGCTGCACCCGGGCGGCAGCCGTGATCCAGTTGGTGACCGCCGTGCGGTGCAGCATCATCTCGCCGAGCGCGATGGCCACACCGAGCAGCACGTTCAGACCCGCGGCGAGCGCCAGCCGATCGCCCGAGCGGTCGATGGCCGCCTGGACGGCGAAGCCGACCGTCAGGGGCAACCCGGCGATGCCGCACTGCTGGAGCAGCCCCCAGCCGAGGGCCTTGAGCTGGCCACCGAGCTGATTGCGGCCGAGCCAGTAGAGAAAACGGGGACCCGAGCGGACATCCGGTTCGCCTGGATCCGTGTAGGGAAGATCGCGAATCTGCATGGCGTCCCGGGATTCCTTGCATCGAGTGGTGAAGCGTCACGTGGTGGCGCGTCGAGTGGTGGAAGCCGTGCAAGGTTCGCTCCATCCGGTTGCTGATTTCAATCGGTTTTTCCGCGTTGGGGCCCAGAACCCGCCATGGTCCGGGCCCCGGGTCTGGCGCCCCGGCCGCGCCCGCGCTTCACTCCTGACCCATGAGACGACGAAGGATCATGTCCATGCTCGGCGGCCTCACCCTGGCCGCCGGGCTGCTGCTCGGCGCGGGCCCGGCCCACGCGGCCGGCACCCCGCCCGCCGAGTTCGGCACCGACTGGCACGACCCGCTGACCGCGGCGCCGCCGGTGGCAAAGCCGCACACCCGGTCCTGCCAAGTCACCCTGGCCGAGGCCCGGTTCCGCGACTTCACGCCGTACAGGGGGAGTTACACACCGCCCAAGGACTGCGGCGACCGATGGAGCAAGGTGGTGCTCCGCCTCGACGGCAACGTCAAGGGCCGTCAGTACGACCGGCTCGGCTACCTCCACGTGGGCGGCACCGAGGTGCTGCGCACCTCCACGCCGGAGCCCTCGGTGGACGGCATCGCCTGGCACGTCGAGAAGGACGTCACCCGCTACAGCCCCGTCCTCCGCTCCGCGCAGCCCGTCGAGATGCTCATCGGCAACACCGTCGACGACACCTACACCGGCGTCATCGACGTCAAGGTGACCCTCACCTTCTACGCCGCCGACCGCCGCACTCCGCCCGCCGCGACCCCCGACGCGGTGCTGCCGCTGGACACCGCGGCGATCACCACACCGCGCAACAGCGAACGCGTCGTGGCCGAGGTGTACGCGACCGGCTCGGGCGGCGGCTGCGAGGAGTTCTGGTACCTCGCCGTGCCCGAACCCGCCCCGTACTCCTGCAAGGCCCCGGCCGGTCCCAACCGCGAGGTGCAGATCAAGGTGGACGGCCAACTCGCGGGCATAGCAGCTCCGTTCCCCACCGTCTGGACGGGCGGCTGGTCCAACCCGTTCCTCTGGTACGTCCTGCCCGCGCCCCGTGCCTTCGACGTCAAGCCCGTCGAGTACGACCTGACGCCGTACGCCGCGCTGCTCAACGACGGGCGCCCGCACCGGGTCGAGGTGTCCGTCGCAGGGGTGCCCGCCGGCCAGGCCGGCTGGTCCACGCCCACCAATCTCCTCATCTGGCAGGACCACGGGAGCAGGGTCGTCACGGGCTCGCTGACCCGGCACGAGGAGTCGACGCCGGTCAACTCGACGACGTATAAGCCCGGTTCACCCGAACTGCGGCTCGACGCCGCGAGCGACCACCGCCTCACCACGGCCGGATACCTCGACACCTCGCACGGCCGCGTCACCACGACCGTGACCCGCTCGGTGTCGGCCGACTCGGTGCACCGCTGGACCGAGGGCGAGAACACCGATGCGCTGAAGGGGAGTTGGCGCGACGACCAGAGCGTGACGACCTCCGGCCGAGGCCCCTCGGTGACGGCACGCGACCACCGGACGTACACGATGGACGGCGCGACGACCATCGGCGCGGACAGCCGGCTGCGCACCGCCATCACGCTCGGCGACCGCGCGGACTCGATCACCCTGCGCGGCGCGCGCCCCACCGCGTTCTCGCACCTCGACGACACCTACGCGGGCGACGCGTCCTGGACGATGAACGTGCCGCGCGAGCAGCGCCACGCGACCGGCACCTCCGCCGAGCGCTACCGCTTGTACGGCTCGGACGGCTGCTACGACCGGGCCCTGAAGACCGCCCAGGGCACGCTGACCGAAGACATGCGGCGCTGCTGAACTCCCCGGTGCTCCCGGCCCGCACGGGGCCGGGAGCACCGGGCCCTCACGCTTCGGCGGGCTTCTCGGAGTCCATGCCGGGACGCGACCTGCGCCACTCGCCCCGGGTGAAGTCCGGGATCTGCTGCGGCAGTCCGCGCTGCTTGATCGACTGATGACTCAGCGGGACCGGCGAGGTCCAGGTCGCCGCGTCGTACACGTCGAAGTCCGGCACGAGACCCAGGCGCATGCACTGCATCAGGCGGAACACCAGCATGTAGTCCATTCCGCCGTGCGCGCCGGGCGGGTTGGCGTGCTCCTTCCACAGCCAGTGGTCCCACTCGGCGTACTTCGAGAAGTCGCCCCACTCGTCGTTCCTGTGGTCCGGCTCGATGTAGATCCGCTCCGGATAGTCCTCGAACAGGCCCTTGGTGCCGCCCAGGCTGTTGATCCGGCTGTAGGGGTGCGGCGTCGACACGTCGTGCTCAAGGCGGATCACCCGGCCCTTGGCGGTCTGCACCAGGCTGATGGTGCGGTCGCTCCCGATGTACGACTCCTTCCAACTCGGGTCGCCGGAGGGCATGTTGGCGGCACGGTACTGGGAGAGGCCGAGCGAGGGGGAGCCGACGCTGACGATGCTCACCGCGCGGTCGCCCCGGTTGAGGTCCATGTAGTTGGCGACCGGGCCGAACCCGTGGTTGGGGTACAGGTCGCCGCGCAGACGGGTGTGCCAGAGCCTGCGCCAGGGGCCCTCGTAGTAGGCGGGGTCGAACATCAGCGAGCGCAGGTCGTGGTTGTAGGCGCCCGCGCCGTGCAGCAGGTCCCCGAACTTGCCCGCGTGCGCCATGCGCAGCACCCGCATCTCGTTGCGCCCGTAGCAGCAGTTCTCCAGCTGCATGCAGTGTCTGCGAGTCCGCTCGGAGAGGTCCACCAGGGCCCACAGCTGGTCCAGCTGGAGCGCGACCGGACACTCGACACCGACATGAACCCCGTTCAGGAGCGCCGACCTGGCGATCTCGAAGTGCGAGTCCCAGGGGGTCGCGACGTGGGCGAAGTCGATGTCGCCGCGCCGCAGGAGCTGCTCGTAGTCGTGGTCGCCGTGGACGTAGACGGCGGGCGCGGGCTGCCCGGCGGCGGTCACCTTGGCGGCCACCCGCTCCGCCTTCGCCTTCACGGGGTCGCACAGCGCCACCACCCGCACGCCCGGCACGGCCAGATACAGCTCGGCCATCGCGGCGCCGCGGTTGCCGAGGCCGATCATCGCGACCCGCACGGTCGAACGCCGCTGGAACGGCACCCCGATCATGGTTCTGCCCTGACGCGGAGGCTCCTTGGCGGCGGTCCCTTCCGCCGCCGTCCCCGCCTCCTGTCCGCCCGGCTGCCGTACGGGCTGTTCCGCCGCCTCGGCCGTGCCGCCGAACGCCCCGAGCCCGAGCCCGGCGCCGGCCGCCCCCGCGGTCCACAGAACGGAGCGCCGGCTGACGTCCTGGTGCTCCGGTACTGCGTCGTTCATCGAGCCTCCTGGTGATCGACAGGAATTCCATGGGCTGAGATTTGCGCGACCTTTGCCGAACCTGGGTAGCGACCTTGAAGGAAGGTCCGGCCTGCGCGCAAGAGCCCCGCCGGTCTCTTGATACCGGCCCAGGAAGGCTTGGTGACGTTTCATCAGGGAACGGGGGCGTACGTGTCGCCCGCGCGGCCCGCCCCCGTGTGCCCGTCCATCAGCTCCGGCGGAGGTACTCCGGTCCCGGGCGCGTGGCCCGCTCCAGCTCCAGGAGCACGGAGTAGTACCGGCGCCCCGTACCGCGTTCGAGGCCCACCTCACACATCCGGTTCGCCGACAGATGCGCCTCGTACGGCCGCGCCCGCACCTCGGCGGCCTCCCGGGCGGTGGCCGACGCGGTCAGCTCCGGATGCAGCATCCCGCGGTCGCCCGCGAAGGCGCAGCACCCCGCGTCGTCCGGGACGACGACCTCGTCCGCACACGCCGCCGCGACGGCCCGCAACTGGGCCTCGTCCCCCAAGTGCCCCATGGAACAGGTGGGATGGAGGACGGCGGAGCGCGCGGTGCGCAGGATCGTGAGCCGCGGGAGGAGTTCCTCGGCGGCCCAGACCACCGAGTCGACGACCGTCAGCTCGCGGTGCAGCTCCCGGTTGTCGTCGCTGAGGTAGGGCACCACCTCGTGCGCGATGCCGAGCGTGCACGACGAGGCGTCGACCACCAGCGGGAGCCGCCCGCCGGCGGTCCAGCCCCAGGCGGCCTCGACGATGCGGTTGGCCATCACCGCATTGCCCTCGGTGTACCCCTTGGAGTGCCAGATGGTGGCGCAGCAGGTGCCCGCCACACCGTCCGGAATCCACACCGGCCGCCCGGCCCGTTCGGAGACCGCGACCAGGGCCTCGGGCAGCGAGGGCCCGCGGAAGCCGTCGGGCTCGCCGAAGATGCGGTTGACGCACGCCGGGTAGTAGACCGCCGAGGCGCCGACGCGCTCGGTGCGCGGCAGCCTGGCACTCGCGGCCCCGGGAATCTGCGGCAGCCACTCCGGTACGAGGTCGGGGCGCACGGCCTTGCGGGCCAGGCCGGTGACGCGCTCCAGGAGCCGGTCGCCGATCCTGTCGGCCGCCGCGACCGCGAGCCGGGCCGACGCCTCGACGGCTTTGAAGTTCCGCGCGGCGAGCGCGGCGACGCGCTCCTCGCGCGCACTGTGCCGCTGGTGCCGGAAGCCCTTCATCAGGGCGCCGGTGTCGATGCCGACCGGGCAGTCGAGGGCGCATGTGGAGTCCCCGGCGCAGGTGTCGATCGCGTCGTAGCCGTAGGAGTCGAGCAGCGCGGCCTCGACCGGCGAGCCGTCCGGCTGGCGCGTCATCTCCCGCCGGAGCACGATCCGTTGGCGTGGGGTGGTGGTCAGGTCCTTGCTCGGGCACGTCGGTTCGCAGAAGCCGCACTCGATGCAGGGGTCGGCGACCAGCTCCACCTTCGGGATGGTCTTGAGGCCCCGCAGATGCGCCCGTGGATCGCGGTCGAGCACGATGCGCGGCGCGAGCACCCCGTCCGGATCGATGACCTGCTTGGTGCGCCACATCAGCTCGGTCGCCCTGGGGCCCCACTCCAGCTCCAGGAACGGCGCGATGTTGCGGCCCGTGGCGTGCTCGGCCTTCAGCGATCCGTCGAAGCGCTCCACGGTGAGGCGGCAGAACTCGTCCATGAACGCGGCGTAGCGGTCCACGTCGGACTGCTTGGAGGCGTCGAAGGCCAGCAGGAAGTGCAGGTTGCCGTGGGCGGCGTGACCGGCGACGGCGGCGTCGAAACCGTGCCGCGCCTGGAGTTCGAGCAGGGCCGCACACGCCTCGGACAGGCTGGACGGGGGCACCGCGAAGTCCTCCGTGATCAGTGTCGTACCCGAGGGGCGGGAGCCGCCGACCGCGGTCACGAACGCCTTGCGGGCCTTCCAGTACCCGGCGATCGTTCCCGGATCCCGGGTGAACTCGTTGGTCACCGAGGCGACGGGGGCGACCAGTTCGAGCCCCGCGAGCACCTGGGCCGCGGCCCGCTCGTACGCCTCCTGGGCCGCCGGCGCGGGCGCCCGGAACTCCACCAGGAGCGCCGTGGTGTCCTTGGGCAGGCCGGCCCAGTCGGCGGGCACTCCCTTGACGCTGACGGAGGCCCGCAGCGTATTGCCGTCCATCAGCTCCACGGCGATCGCGCCCGCCTCGTTGAACAGCGGCACGGCCGCCGCCGCGGCGGGCAGCGAGGGGAAGAAGAGCAGGGCGGTGGAGACCAGGCGGTCCAGCGGCAGGGTGTCGAAGACGACCTCCGAGATGAACCCGAAGGTGCCCTCGGATCCGACCATCAGCCCGCGCAGGATCTCGACCGGCGTCGACCCGTCGAGGAAGGCGTCCAGACGGTAGCCGTTGGTGTTCTTGATCGTGTACTTGGCGCGGATCCGGGCGGCGAGCTCCGCGTCCGCCTCGATCTCCTCCTTGAGCTCCAACAGGCCTGCGCAGAGCCGGGGTTCGGCATGCGCGAGGTCGTCGTCGGCCCTCGGGTCCCCGGTGTCGACGACGGTCCCGCTCGGCAGGACGAAGGTGAGGGAGGAGACCGTGCGGTAGGAGTTGCGGGTGGTGCCCGCCGTCATGCCCGAGGCGTTGTTGGCGACGACCCCGCCGATCGTGCAGGCGAGGGCACTGGCCGGGTCGGGTCCGAGCACCCGGCCGTGCCGGGCGAGCGCGGCATTGGCGCGCACGACGGTGGTCCCCGGGAGCACCCGGGCCCGCAGCCCGTCGTCGAGCACCTCGATCCCCGCCCAGTGCCGGCGCACGTCGACCAGGATGTCCTCGCCCTGGGCCTGTCCGTTCAGGCTGGTGCCCGCGGCCCGGAAGACGACCTCGCGGCCCTTGCCGTGCGCGTACGACAGGATCGCGGAGATGTCGTCGATGTCCTCCGCGACGACGACGGCCCGCGGCACGAAGCGGTACGGGCTGGCGTCCGAGGCGTAGCGCACCAGGTCGGAGACCTTCCAGCGCACCTTGTCCGCGCCGAGCAGCGCGATCAGCTCCGAGCGCAGTGGCTCCGGGGTGCCGGCCGCGAGGCGGTCGGGGACCCGGTCGGGGGAGGGCTGGCGGCGCCCCGTGGGGCGCAGGCTTCGCGGATCGGGCTCCAGCAGCGGCATGACCACGGCCTCCTCGGGTCCGTCAGCAGCGGCGCTCCGGGGATCCGTCCACCAGAGCCGTCAGCAGTCCGCCGAGCACCTCGCGCTGGTCGGCGTCCAATGGAGCCAGGATCTCCTCCGCGGCGCCCCGGCGCGCGCTGCGCAGCGCGCGCAGCGTGCCGCGGCCCGCGTCCGTGAGCTCGATCCGGATCACCCGGCGGTTGGTGGGATCGGGCACCCGCCGCACGTCGCCGCTCTCCTCCAGGGCGTCCACCAGCGTGGTCACGGCCCTCGGCACGACCTCCAGCCGGGCGGCCAGGTCGGCCATGCGCGGCGGCTCGCTCCAGTGGGCGAGGGTGCGCAGCAGCCGGGACTGCGCGGGCGTGATGCCCACCGGCTCCAGGTGCTGCTTCTGGATCCGGTGCAGTCGGCGGGTCAGCCGCAGCAACTGCTCGGCCAGCAGGCCGTCGGCATCGGGGGCCCGGGAAATGTGTGGCTGCATACGGGAACAATAACAGGACCTGGTTCATTGTGAGTATAGGTAACAATGAGCTATGCTCCCGAAGTCATCACCGCGCCGCCCCCGGGCGGACGCCCTCACACCCCTCGAAGGAGCCCATGCGCCCCGAACAATCCACCTGGACGCCCCCGCCCCGCGGCTCCGAGCCGCAGGAGCCGGCGCAGATCCGCCGCATCCTCGGCCTCTTCCGCCCCTACCGCGGCAGGCTCGCCGTGGTCGGCCTTCTCGTCGCCGCCTCCTCGCTCGTCTCGGTCGCCTCGCCGTTCCTGCTGCGCGAGATCCTCGACGTGGCCATTCCGCAGAACCGCACGGGCCTGCTGAGCCTGCTCGCCCTCGGCATGATCGCCACGGCGGTCGTCAACAGCGTCTTCGGCGTGCTCCAGACGCTCATCAGCACCACCGTCGGCCAGCGCGTCATGCACGACCTGCGCACCGGCGTCTACGCCCAGCTCCAGCGGATGCCGCTCGCGTTCTTCACGCGCACGCGCACCGGTGAGGTGCAGTCCCGGATCGCCAACGACATCGGCGGCATGCAGGCGACCGTCACCTCCACCGCGACCTCGCTGGTCTCCAACCTCACCGCCGTCGTCGCCTCCGTCGTCGCGATGCTCGCGCTCGACTGGCGGCTGACCTGCGTCTCGCTGCTTCTGCTCCCCGTGTTCGTGTGGATCAGCCGCAGAGTGGGCCGCGAACGCAAGAAGATCACCACCCAGCGCCAGAAGCAGATGGCCGCGATGGCCGCCGAGGTCACCGAATCGCTCTCGGTCAGCGGCATCCTGCTCGGCCGCACCATGGGCCGCGCCGACTCCCTGACCAAGAACTTCGCCGACGAGTCCGAGCGCCTGGTGGACCTCGAAGTGCGGTCCAACATGGCCGGGCGCTGGCGCATGTCCACCATCGGCATCGTCATGGCCGCCATGCCCGCCGTCATCTACTGGGCTGCCGGGCTCGCCCTCCAGACCGGCGGCCCCTCCGTCTCCATCGGCACCCTGGTCGCCTTCGTCTCGCTCCAGCAGGGCCTCTTCCGGCCCGCCGTGAGCCTGCTGTCCACGGGCGTCCAGATGCAGACCTCGCTCGCGCTCTTCCAGCGGATCTTCGAATACCTCGACCTGCCGGTCGACATCACCGAGCCCGCCGAGCCCGTACGGCTGCCCCAGGCGCGGGGCGCGGTCCGCTTCGAGGGCGTCGACTTCCGCTACGACGAGAAGCAGGAGCGGCCCACCCTCTCCGGCATCGACCTCACCGTGCCCGCCGGCGGCAGCCTCGCCGTCGTCGGCCCCACCGGCTCGGGCAAGTCCACGCTCAGCTATCTGGTGCCGCGTCTGTACGACGTGACCGGTGGCCGCGTGACGCTGGACGGCGTCGATGTGCGCGAGCTCGACTTCGACAGCCTGGCCCGCTCGGTCGGCGTGGTCTCCCAGGAGACGTACCTCTTCCACGCATCGGTCGCGGAGAACCTGCGCTTCGCCAAGCCCGAGGCCACCGACGAGGAGCTGGAGGCGGCCGCCCGCGCGGCCCAGATCCACGACCACATCGCCTCGCTGCCGGACGGCTACGACACCCTGGTCGGCGAGCGCGGCTACCGGTTCTCGGGCGGTGAGAAGCAGCGTCTGGCCATCGCCCGGACGATCCTGCGCGACCCGCCGGTCCTCATCCTCGACGAGGCGACCAGTGCGCTCGACACCCGTACCGAGCAGGCGGTGCAGCAGGCCATCGACGCGCTGTCCGAGGGCCGCACCACCATCACCATCGCCCACCGCCTCTCCACCGTGCGGGACGCGGACCAGATCGTGGTCCTCGACGGCGGCGTGATCGCCGAGCGTGGCACCCACGAGGAGCTGCTCGACCAGGGCGGCCGGTACGCGGCCCTGGTCCGCAGGGACGCGCAGCTGGCCCCCGTCCCGAGCTGAGACGCCTGTCCGGAGCCGAGACGCCCGTACACGGCGACGCCGCCGCTCCCGTGGGACGGGGAACGACGGCGCCGGGCGTGACGATCGTCAGACGAGCCAGCCGATGAAGTGGAGGACGCCGGCGAGCAGGTCGGTGATGAGGTTCATGGTGGTGCTTTCTCCTTGTACAGATGGCTGCGGCATGGGAACAACGCCGCTGTGGGACCGCGCAACCCCGGTCTGCAGCCCGTCGCTTGCGCCCTGCAAGCATCCTTCGCCACAAGGGAGTTGAGCAACGAATCCGGTGACGATCACGCGTACCGGCGAACATCCGATCCCCTGTTCGTGTGTTCCCCGCGGGGCGGGATCGCGCGTGTCGGCCCCGATTGGATGTCTCTTTTGTCCGATCTATGGGGGTAGCGTGCCGCCATGAGCGAGACCGCAGACCGACGACGCCCCCGACTGACCCGCCGTGGCCGGCTGCTCCTGCTGCTGTTCGCGCTGCTCCTGGTGATCGCCGTGGTGCTCGTCCTGGTGCTGCGCCGGACCGGCGCCCCGGCCCGCACCCTCCTCGTGCCCGAGGGCTGGCGGGCGAGCCAGGTCTACGCGGCCGTCGACAAGCGCCTCGATGTGCCGCCCGGCACCACCAGGCAGGCCGTGGCGAAGGCCGGCCTCAAGCTTCCGCCCGAGGCCAAGGGCAACCCCGAGGGGTATCTGTTCCCCGCGACCTACCCGGTCACGGACGACACGACCCCGGCCGGTCTGCTCGCCTACATGGTCGAGACCGCCACCAAGCGCTTCGGGCAGGACCGCATCACCGAGGGCGCCCGGCGCGGCGCGCTGACGGTCTATCAGGTCGTGACCATCGCCGGAATCGTGCAGGCCGAGGCCGACACCACGGCCGACATGGGCAAGGTCTCCCGGGTCATCCGCAACCGGCTGGCCCGGGGCATGCCGCTCCAGATGGACTCGACGCTCAACTACGCGCTCAACCGCTCCACCCTTGCCACCACCACCGGCGACACCAGGACCGACAGCCCGTACAACACCTATGAGCACAAGGGCCTGCCGCCCACCCCCATCGCCAACCCCGGCCAGGAGGCCGTCGAGGCCGCCATCAACCCGACCCCGGGCGACTGGCTGTACTTCGTGACGGTGGCCCCCGGAGACACCCGCTTCACCGACAGCTACGCCCAACAGCGCCTCAACGTACGGGAGTTCAACGAGAACCAGAAGAAGTCGACAGCGGGCGCGGGCTGAAACCGGAACCGGGCCCGGTGCTCGGCTCGGGGCCGAGGTCGCGATCGAGCAGCCGCTTGATCTCCCGTACCGCCGAGCGGCCGGCCCGGTTCGCGCCGATCGTGGACGCCGAGGGGCCGTAGCCGACCAGATGGACGCGCTCGTCCCTGGCCGCCCTCGTGCCCTCCAGGCGGATGCCGCCGCCGGCCTCGCGCAGCCGCAGCGGGGCGAGATGGTCGATGACCGGCCGGAAGCCGGTGGCCCACAGGATGACGTCGGCCTCGACGCTCCGTCCGTCGTTCCAGGCCACCCCGTGCTCGGTGATCCGGTCGAACATCGGCAGCCGGTCCAGGACACCCCGGGCGCGCGCCGCCCGTACCGCGTCGTTCACCGGCAGCCCCGTCACCGACACCACACTCCGCGGCGGCAGCCCGAGCCGTACCCGCTCCTCGACCAGCGCCACGGCCTCGCGCCCGGCGTCCTCGTCGAAGGGCCCCTCGCGGAAGACCGGCGGGCGCCGCGTCACCCACGTCGTGTCCGCGGCGACCTCGGCGATCTCCATCAGATGCTGGGTGCCCGAGGCCCCGCCGCCCACCACGATCACCCGCAACCCGGCGAACGCGTCGGGACCCGGATAGTTCACCGTGTGCAACTGCCGTCCCCGGAACGCCTCTTGACCCGGATAGCGCGGCCAGAACGGCCGGTCCCAGGTCCCGGTGGCGTTGATCAGCGCGCGGGTGGCGTAATCGCCCTCCGAAGTCTCCACGAGCAGCCGGCCGCCCTCGCCCTCGCGCACGGCGTGCACGTCGACGGGCCGGTGCACCCGCAACGCGAAGGCGTCCTCGTACGCGGCGAAGTACGCGCCGATGACCTCCGCGGACGGGCGGTCGGCAGCAGCGCCCGTCAGCTCCATGCCCGGCAGGGCGTGCATCCCGTGCACCTTGCCGTAGGTGAGCGAGGGCCAGCGGAACTGCCAGGCGCCGCCCGGCCGCGGCGCGTGGTCGAGCACCACGAAGTCGCGTCCGGGCTCCAGACCCGCCCGCCGCAAGTGGTAGGCGCCGGACAGGCCCGCCTGCCCGGCGCCTATGACCACCACGTCCACGTCTCGCACCCCGAAGTCGTCCACGGTTCTGCCAACCACACGGGGTGCGGGGATCTTCCCGGGCTTCGCTCAGCGGCCGCCGCCCACGAGCAGCGGGGCGCCGCCGGGCGCGGAGGCCGGGCGTCCGTTGGCCGCGGGCACCCCGAGCAGCGGCGAAGCCGGGATGGTCGCCAGGAGTCCGCGCGCGGCGAGCTCGGGAGTCACGCCCTCGCCGAACCAGTACGCCTCCTCCAGATGCGGATAGCCGGACAGCACGAAGTGCTCGACGCCCAGGTCGTGGTACTCCTCGATCCGGTCGGCCACCTCCGCGTGGCTGCCGACGAGCGCCGTACCCGCCCCGCCCCGCACCAGGCCCACGCCCGCCCACAGGTTGGGCGAGATCTCCAGTCCGTCCCGCGAGCCGTTGTGCAGGGCGAGCATCCGCTGCTGGCCCACCGACTCGCTCTTGCCGAGCGCCTGCTGGGCCGCCGCGATCGTCTCCGCGTCGAGATCGCCGAGCAGCCGGTCGGCCGTGGCCCACGCCTCGCGCGAGGAGTCCCGCGAGATGGTGTGCAGCCGGATGCCGAACCGCACCGTGCGCCCGCGCTCCTCGGCGAGCCCCCGGATCCAGTCGATCTTCTGCTTCACCTGCGCGGGCGGCTCGCCCCAGGTCAGATACACGTCCGCGTGATCGGCGGCCACCGGCCCGGCCGCGGGCGACGAGCCACCGAAGAAGATCTCCGGCAGCGGGTCCGGCGGCAGCGCGGTCAGACCGCCCTCCACCTGGTAGTGCTCGCCGTGGAAGTCGTACGGCAGCCCGCTCCACACCCCGCGCACCACGGACAGGAACTCCGAGGTCCGCGCATAGCGCCGGTCGTGGTCCAGATGGTCGCCGAAGCGCCGCTGCTCGGTCGAGTCGCCGCCGGTGACCACGTTGAGCAGCAGCCGGCCGCGGGTGATGCGCTGGTACGTCGCCGCCATCTGGGCCGCGAGCGTGGGGGAGATGACGCCGGGCCGGAAGGCGACCAGGAACTTCAGCCGCTCGGTGTGCTGGGCGAGCGCGACCGTCGTCAGCCAGGCGTCCTCGCACCAGGTGCCCGTCGGCGTCAGGACCGCCTCGAAGCCCAACTGCTCGGCCGCCTTGGCTATTTGGGCCAGGTACTCGATGTCGGGCGCCCGCACCCCGGTCACCGGAGTGATCCGCGAGCGCTTGATGCCGCCGTCGGTGTAGGCGTGCCGGTCGACCAGGGTCCGGCCGTCACCGCCGGTGGGCAGGAACCAGTGCAGATGGACGGTCATCAGGAGGAGGCCTTTCCGTACGAGCGGGGCGCGGTGGTGGAAGCGGGCAGGGAGCCGTTGAAGCGGGTGTCGACGTAGTCCTTGAAGATGAAGCGCCGCGGGATCAGCTTCAGACCGGCGAAGGTGTCGGCGATCTGCTGCTCGGAGGCGATGGCGGCGTCGTCCACGGCGACCGGGACCCGGGTGCCGTTGCTGCGCTTCACCGAGTCGAGCGCCACCGAATAGGGCAGCCCGGTCTCCTTCGACCAGACCTTCGCCCAGGCCTCCGGGTGCTTGAACACCCAGTCCTGGGCGCGGTTGAGGCGCTGGAGGTAGTCCCCGATCGCCTTCGCCTTGACCGGGTCGCCCAGGGCGTCGGGCGCGGCGACCTGGAAGCTGAGGCCGTTGACCTGGCCCTCGCCGGTGGTCAGGATCCGCCCCTTCCTGGAGCCGAGGACCTGCGAGGTGTACGGGTCCCACACGGCCCAGGCGTCGACCTTGCCGCGGTTGAAGGCGGCCAGGGCGTCGGCCGGCTGGAGGTAGTTGAGCTTGACGTCACCGATGCCGAGCCCGGCGTTCTTCAACGAGGCGAGCAACTGGTAGTGGGCGGAGCTGCCCTGGGCCACGGCGATCGACTTGCCCCGCAGATCGGACGCCGTCTTCAGCGGCGAGCCGTCGGGAACGAGGATCGCCTCGCCCGCGGAGGAACCGTGGCTTGCCGCCACGACCTTGATCCTGGAGTTGGCGCCCGCGGCGAACACCGGGGGAGTGTTGCCGACCGCGCCGATGTCGACGGCTTTGGCGTTGACCGCTTCGAGCAGCGGCGGCCCGGAGGTGAAGGTGGACCACTTGATCTTGTAGTCGAGGTGGTCGAGTTCACCGGCCGCCTTCAGGATGGCCTCCGAACCGCCCTTCTGGTCACCGACGTTGAGCGTGACCGAGCCGGAGCCCGAGCCGGATCCGGTCTTGGTGTCGGCGGCCGAGTTCCCGCCGCAGGCGGCCAGGAGCACGGTGAGCGGCAGGAGCGTCAGGACGGGCAGGGTGTGGCGTCGCATGAGTACGTTCTTTCCTTTGCGGTGTGCGCAGGCGGGTGCGGGGTGTGCGGAACTCTCCGGGGTCCGGAGCGGACGGGTTTGGGTGCTGCCACCGGGCGGCCGGGGCGGAACCGGAGGCGTCAGGCGGCCGGGGCGGAACCGGTTGCCGTGGGCTGCTCCACGCCCAGTTCAGCCAGGAGGCGGGAGCGCAGCGCCGCGAAGCCCAGGGCGCCGACGGTGCGGGGCCGGTCCAGCGGGACGGGGGTGTCGTGCGCGATGGCGCCGTCCCGCATGACCAGGACGCGGTCGGCGAGCAGCAGCGCCTCGTCCACGTCGTGCGTGACGAGCAGCACCGCGCAGCCGCGCCGCTGCCACAGCTCGGCGACGAGCTGCTGCGCCTTGATCCGGGTCAGCGCGTCGAGCGCACCGAACGGCTCGTCGAGCAGCAGCAGATCGGGCTCGCGCACCAGGGCCCGGGCCAGTGAGGCGCGCTGGGCCTCGCCGCCGGACAGCGTCTTGGGCCAGGCCCCGGACCGATGGCCGAGCCCCACCTCCTCCAACGCGCTCTCCGCGACGGCCCGTTCGGGCTTGCCGGGCAGCCCGAGCAGCACATTGCGCCACACCCGCTTCCACGGCATCAGGCGGGGTGCCTGGAAGGCGACGGCCCGCCGCCTGGGCACGAGGACCGTGCCCTCGATCTCCCGGTCGAGCCCGGCGAGCACCCGCAGCAGGGTGGACTTGCCGCAGCCGCTGCGGCCGAGCAGCGCGGTGAACTCCCCCGCGCGCAGGGTGAGATCGAGCCCGTCGATGACCGGTCGTCCGTCGAAGGCGCGGGTCAGGCCCTCGACCCGGACGGCGTCGGCGGTGGCCGTGCCGGTCACTGGCCGGTGAAGGTCGGTCGCCATTGCAGGAGCAGCCTTTCGAGAGTGCGGACGACGGCGTCGGCGAGCAGGCCGAGGAAGGCGTACACCACCAGGCAGACGACGATCACATCGGTGCGGAAGAACTCGCGGGCCTGGTTCATCAGGAATCCGATGCCGGCGTCCGCGTTGATGGACTCGCCGAAGACCAGGGCCAGCCAGGCGGTGGCCAGCGAGTAGCGCAGGCCGGTCATCGCGCCGGGCAGCGCGCCCGGCAGGACGACATGGCGCACCAGACCCCAGCGGCCGAGCCCCAACGCCTGTCCCGCTTCGACGAGTTGGGCGTCCACGCCACGGATGCCGGCGTACACGTTCAGGTAGAGGTGGAAGGCCACGCCGAGCGCGATCAGGGCGACCTTCGGCGCCTCGCCGATGCCGAGCCAGATGATGAACAGGGGGATCAGCCCGACCCACGGCACGGTGCGCAGCATCTGCACGGTGGCGTCGATCAGGTCCTCGCCGAGCCGGGAGAGCCCGGACACCAGGGCAAGGGCGATCCCCGCCACGCCGCCGATGAGCAGACCGACGGCGACCCGCTGGAGCGAGATGGCCATCGCCGAGGGCAGCGTGCCGTCCGAGACCAGATCGGCTCCGGCGCGGGCCACGGTGCCGGGCGAGGCGAGGGTGTCGGGGCTCAACACCCCGGTGGCGCTGAGGACTTGCCACAGTACGAGCAGGGCCACCGGCCCGACGGTGCGGCGCAGCCAGCGCGGCACCGAGCGCAGCGGGCCGCGCCGGGAGGCGGCGGGAAGGACCGGTTCGAGGGCGGGGCCGACGGGCGACGCGGCCTTTTCGGCTGGGGCGGATACGTCCGGCGGGGCATGGTCGACGGTCATGGGGGCTCCATGGTCGGGAGAGGAGGGGACCCGGGACCCCGGCAGCGTCGGCCGCCGCACCACGGCACGGGCCCACGCCGAAGCGGGGCCGTGCGGGGCGGTGGTGCGGGGCGTGCCGACCGGCCGTACGCGTCAGCGGGCGGCGGCGGGGCTCAGGAGGAGAAGAAGGCGTACGAAGGTGCCGGGAGGGACGTCACACCCGCGACCGGCCGGGGAAGGGGCCGTCGGGCGCCGCAGGGCGGAAGGGGACGTCAGCAGCCGCGACAACAACAAGCGGCGGACGCCACCCGCAGCAGGTCGATGTGACCGCGCGTGGTGAGCAGGGCTGTACGCGACATGGCGTGAACGTAGCGACCCGTTCCGGACGAGGTCAACGGTGTCTCGCTCCTCGGACGCCCGATCTTGCCCGTTGGGCAGGCCGCCGGTGCGGCTGCCGCGTGTACCGGGTGGGTCGGCGGGAAGATGGGAGGCATGTCCGACACCTTCACCACCCACGTACTGAACCTCACGACCGGCTCCCGCGAGACGGTCACCGATCTGACCGGGGACTGCGCGGAGTTCCTGCGGCAGCGCGCCGCGGGCCGCGACGGCCTGCTCAACGTCTTCGTGCCGCACGCCACCGCCGGAATCGCCGTCCTGGAGACCGGCGCGGGCAGTGACGACGACCTGCTCGCGACCCTGCACACCCTGCTCCCGGCTGACGACCGCTGGCAGCACCGGCACGGCAGCCCCGGCCACGGCCGCGACCACGTGCTGCCCGCGCTGGTGCCGCCGCACGCCACGCTGCCCGTCGTCGACGGCCGGCTCGCGCTCGGCACCTGGCAGTCGGTGTGCCTGGTGGACACGAACAAGGACAATCCGAACCGCCAGGTACGGCTGAGTTTTCTCGGCTGAGTACGGTGAAAGCCACTTCAACAGTGGGTGAGTTGACGGTGTGGCATCATGGCCGCGTTGTCCGCCCGGGGTCGGGAGCCTGAATCCGGGGAACCAGTCGAATCGGCATTGCGACAGCCTGCTTCTCCGGCGTGGAAGGCGTGGAAGGCTAAGGATGAAGGTGTCTGGCTCTGCGTTACCGTCGCCGGAGGACCGTCGGCTCAGGCGCCGTCTCAAAAAGGTTCGTCAAACCTGTGAGGCGCTGCTCGCGGACTGGGGCATGGAGCACGGCTGCGGCATTGATGAACTGCACGGCTATCTCAGCGCACAGAACCAGCGGCCGATCCATCTGATTCCGATGCCCTTCCCGGAACGTCATCTCTTCGGCCTGTGGCTGAAACTCGACGATTTCGACATCATCGCTTACGAGAAGGCGGCCTCGGCATCACACAAAGAACACATCATTGCCCATGAGCTCTCCCATATCGCCTTCGCGCACCGGGGTTCCGTGGAATTCGATCACAGTGATACGAGTCAGTTGTTCACGGATGTCGAACCGGCCGTGGTGCAGAGCATGTTGATGCGTTCCCGCTACAGCGACGACGAGGAGCAGGAGGCCGAGACGATGGCATCGCTGATCCTCGCCCGCGCCACCAAGCGCTGGCTGGAGCCGGCCTGGGGCGTCCCCGAGGAAGCCGCGGAGATCGTCGCCCGCATCGAGAACGGCGTCGGCCACGCGGACCCGTCATGAACGCGGTCAACGGAGTCCTCACCTGGGTCTGCGCGCTCGGCGGCATCGCGGCCTTCGGCTACCGCCTGCCGGACCTGGTGCGCAGGAAGCACGACGTCGCGCTGTGGGCGCTGTGCATCTACTTCCTGTGTTCCGGGATCAGCTTCCTGGTCGACCTGGACGCCCTCAGGGTGCACATCTCCAACCTCTTCGGGCTGCCCAACATAACCTCGCTGATCGTCCAGGTGGCCGTCGTCGTCCTCACCGCGGCCCAGCAGGTCGTCCTCGTGTACTGGTCGTCCCCGCCCGAGGAGGCCCGCAGCCGGGCGCGGCGCCGGGTGCTGTTCTTCGGTGCCGCGCTGTGCGTCCTGATCGTGGCCTCCCTCGCCGTCAGCCCGGTCGCCAGCGCCAAGACGGCCACCTCCACGATCCTGCTCAGCATCCAGGACTCCCGGTACGCGCTGTACATGTCGTTCTACCTCGTCATCTGCGGCATCGGGCAGTTCGAGACGGTCCGGCTCTCGCTGCGCTTCACCAAGATGGCCAACCGGCAGTGGCTCAAGGTCGGCATGCGCACGGTCACCGTCGGCGCCAGCCTGATCCTGGTCTACTGCGTCACCCGCAGCATCCAGATCGCCGGCACCCAACTGCGCTTCGACGCCTCGGAGCTCGATCCCATCCAATGGTCGTGCGGCACCATCGGCGCCCTGCTCCAGATCACCGGCTGGACCATCCCGTCCTGGGGCATCCACATCACCCGCGCCGGGGGCTGGCTGCGCAGCTACCGCTCCTACCTGCGGCTGCGCCCCCTGTGGTGGGCGCTCTACGAGGCCTCGCCGGACATCGCGCTGGACCCGCCCCACTCTTGGGCGCGCGACCTGATCCCGCCGCGCGATCCGCACTACAGCCTCTACCGGCGGGTCATCGAGATACGGGACGGCCAGCTGATGCTCCGCACCTCGCTCTCGCTCGCCGACTTCTCCCGCGTGGCCCGCTCCCTCGGCCTGCCCGAGGACCCCACCTCGCCGCTCGGCGAGGCGCTCCAGGTGCGGGCCGTCCTGGACCGCCCGGCCGATGAGCGGGAGGAGGAGGCCGACGCCGCGGAGATCCCCGCCCGGCCGCCGTACGACGACTTCCGCGACGAGGTGGAGTGGCTGACGCGGGTGGCGTCCTCGTTCACCGCACTCACCCAGGGCCGGGCGGTGCGCGCACCCGACAGAATTGCCTCATGACCGAGCCGCCCCACCCGTACGCCATGGCATCCGGGGCCCTGACCGCCGTGGCGCGCATGGCAGTTCAGCACCTGGTGGCCGTGGACGCGGCACACGGGGCGACGGCGGCGCTCCCCGCCGTACGCGATCTCCTGGCGGACGTCCCCGAGCTGACGGCCGCCCCCGGCGCCCCGCACGGCCGGGACGCCGACACGCTCGCGGCGCTCGCGGAACTCTGCGAAGTGATCGGCTGGATCCTCTTCGACGCGGGCCTGGACGGCCGGGCCCACCGCATGAACACCCGGGCCCTGGCGCTCGCGGAGCGCTGCGGAGACCGGGCCACCGCCCGCCTGGTCCTGCTCAACGACAGCATGCTGCACACCCGGGCCGGCCGCCCCCGGGCCGCCCTGGACGCCGTGGCCCGCGTATCCGGGCCCCGGCCCCTGCCGGCCCTGGTCGCCACCCTCGTCCTGGTCCGCCGGGCCCACGCGGTGGCCCTGCTCGGTGGGCGGCGGGATGCGGACCGCCTCATCGCGCGCGCCCGGAGCCGGTTCCTCGACGGCGCCTCGCGCCAGGACCCGCCCTGGGCCTGGTGGATCGACCGGGCCGAACTCACCGGCCACCACGGCTGGGTGCTGGCCCGCCTCGGCGACTGGGACCGGGCGATTCCCCTCCTGTACGAGGCCGCCACCGCCCCCGGGCCGTCCTACCGCCATCTGTTCACCGCCGAGCTGCTCGCGGCGCTGAGCGGCGCCCGCGCCTGGCGTGATGCCGAGGAGCTCATCGCGGAACTCGCCCCGCGCGCCGGGGACATCGGCTCCGCGAGGACCACCGAGCGCCTCGCCCGTACCGCCACCCGGCTGCGCGGCTGCGCGCAGGCGCCCGTGAACCTGCGGGCGGCGGCGGCCTTCCTGCTGGAGTCGGTGCCGCCGCCCCCCGGTGGCCGCCAGGACGGTCCCTCCCGCTAGGGTCCCGCCAGGGCCGGCAGGACAGCACCACCCTCACCACCTCCACCAGAACCCGACAGACAGGGATCACATGCTGCACATCAGGGTGTCCACGCCCGCGGCCGCCGCCCTCGTGGCGGTCGCTCTCCTCTTCGTCACCGGCGGACAGGTCTCCGAGGTCGCCTACGGCAGGACCGTCACGCAGGCGGAGACGTCACCGGCCGCCACCACGACCAGCCCCTACGTGGCGACCCACCTCTACTTCGGAACAGGCCGCCACAACGGCGAACCACCCATAACGGACGACCAGTTCATGAAGTTCGTCGCGGACGTGATCACCCCCCGCTTCCCCTCGGGCCTGACCATCCAGCAGGGCCGAGGACAGTGGCGGGACAAGACCGGCAGCATCAACAAGGAGATCTCCTACGAGCTGACGGTGCTCTATCCCGCCGGAGAGGCCCGCACCCACAACCCCGACATCGAGTACATCCGCAAGCTGTACTGCTCGATGTACGGGCTGGAGTCCGTCGGGCGCGCCGACGTCAAGGCCCAGGCCGGCTTCTGACCCGCCCCGGCCCGTCCGCCCGGTGCACGGGCTCGCGGGCCCGCGCGCGCTCACGGACCTGCGTACGCCCGCAGGCCCACGCACGTACGCCCGCAAACCCACGCACGCTTACAGCGCGAGCTGGCGCACCACGAAGAGCATCGCGCCGAGCAGCACCAGCACCGCGCCCGTGACCAGCGCGTCCAGGTCGGTGACCCCGGCGAACGAGAGGCGCCTGCCGCCGACCCCCGCGGCGCTCTCGCGGGGTGCGGCGGGGGCGGGCCGGATGACGGGCGCCCCCTCGGCGCCCGCCGCCCGGTCCGCGCCGTCGGCGGGCGTCGGGGCGGGAGCGGGCGAGGCGCAGTTGAGCACCCCGGCGACATCCTGGCGGAAGCCGCCGGGGCCGAGGACGCTGAACCGGTAGCTCTGCCGGTCGGCGACCGGCACCAGGATCGTCCGCGCGCCACCCGGCTCGACCGAGGCCGCCACGCCCGCCAGTTGGAAGGTGAACGGGACGTCGCCGCCGTTGCGCGCGGTGACGTCCACACCGCCCCGCGCACAGTCGTCCACGGCGGCGACGGCCGGTTCGGGTCCCTTCGCGGGCAGTGCCGCGCCCGTGCCCGCGACGGTACTCACGGCCGCGAGCACGACGGCCCAGCGGGCCGCCCGCTGCTTCGGTACGTGCCTCACGGAAATCCTTCGGAGTGGGGGAGGGGCGGAGCGGGGACACCTTCCAGTACGTGCGTCGATGCCCGGGCGTTCAACTGCCCCCGCCCACGGCTCTGTTGGAGCAGCTCCCGCACGTCACCCCGTGCCCGCGTCACAGGCCCGGCGCGCCCCAGACCGGGAACCAGCGCGACAGATCGCCCTCGACGCGCAGGTCGTCGGCGACGACCGCCCGGACGCGCAGCTCCAGCGCGTTGTCCCGCTTCTCCCCGGGCAGCGGCGCGAAGGGATAGAAGGTGCCGCGCTTGTAGAGGTACACCAGGGCGAACGACGCTTCTCCGGGATGCTCGAACCCGACCATAGAACACAGGAGTTGGGGACCGAAGCCACTGCCTTCGAGGGCGGTGTTCACGGCGTGCAGATCGCCGACGAGCGCGGCCAGGTCGTCGGGAGCGCGCCGGGAGAGCAGCCACGAGTAGCCGTAGGCGTCCCGGCTGAACTCCACCGACTCCGCGTCCCGTGCACTGTCCGCGTTCAGCAGGTCCGTCAGGTCCGCGCGGATCCCCGCGAACGCCGAGCCCTCCACCGACGTGAAGCACACCGAGCCCCGGCCCGTCGGCGTGAACCCGGCGGCCGCCCGAAGCGTGACGGCGGCCGACGGCAGGGCGAACAGCCGGTCCAGATCGGGCGCGGCGGGCCGGGTGCGGCCGAGCAGGATGTCCAGGAAACCCATGCGCTCCGTCCTCCGTGCGGGATGAGGGGGCCGTGCCGTCCTCGGCGACCCTGCCGGGACTCAGGCCGGGCGGCCCAGCTCGGTGGAGATCTTCGCCAGGCCGTCGAGCCGCTGCTCCAGGCTCGGGTGGGTGGAGAAGAGCCGGGCCAGCCGGCTGTGGTCGCCGAGCGCCGGGATGAAGTAGAAGGCGTTGAACGCGCTCGCCGTGCGCAGGTCCTTGCTCGGGATGCGGGCGATGTCCCCGTCCAGCTTGGTCAGCGCCGAGGCGAGGGCGGACGGATGCCCGGTGAGCAGCGCCCCGGCCCGGTCGGCGGCCAGTTCCCGGTAGCGGGACAGGGCCCGGATGAGGAGGAAGCTCAGCGAGTACACCACCGCCGAGACGGCGATGACGGCGGCGAGCACGGCCATGGTGTTCTGGTCGCGCCGGCCGCGTCCCCCGTACAGCTGGGAGTAGAACGCGAAGCGGACGACGAGACCGGCGATGACCCCGAGGAACGAGGCGACGGTGATCACCGCGACATCGCGGTGGGCCACGTGCGACAGCTCGTGCGCGAGGACGCCCTCCAGCTCGTCGGGCTCCAGGCGGCGCATGAGCCCCGTGGTGACACACAGGACCGCGTGGTCGGCGTTGCGTCCGGTGGCGAACGCGTTGGGCAGATCCGTGTCGGAGACGGCGATCTGCGGCCGCGGCATGTCCGCGGTGGCGCACAGCCGGTCGACGATGCCGTGCAACTGGGGCTGCTGCTCACGCGTCACCACCCGGCCGTGCATCGCGTACAGGGCGATCCGGTCGGAGAACCAGTACTGCGACACGAGGACGGCCGCGGCCACCACGACGACCACCAGCGTCGACTTGAGCAGGACGAGCAGGGCCCCCACGAACGCCACGTAGAGCAGGCCGAGCAGGAACAGCGTGACCAGCATGCGTACGGTCAGCTGCCGGTCGGGCTCGAAGCGACTGTGCACGGCTTTCACACCCTCCCCGGAGCGGCGCGTCCGGTACGGGCCCGCGCGGCCGGATCCGGGAGCCGGCGGCGGGACGGCACATTCTTCTTGATCATGGCGCTCTCCAGGACCGGTGAAGTGGTGCTCACCCTCCACCATGCCACCGCGCCGGGCGTTCAGCGCAGCTGCCGGCGGACCAGTTCACGCAGGCGCCCCTGCGGGTCGGCGAGGAGCTCGGCGGGTGGGCCCTCCTGCACCACGCGGCCCTCCGACAGGACGATCACCCGGTCCGCGTCCAGGACGGTGGAGAGGCGGTGGGCGATCACGATCCGGGTGGCCGCGAGGGTGCGGGTGCTCTCGGTCACGATGCGCTGGGTCTCGTTGTCGAGGGCGCTGGTGGCCTCGTCGAAGAAGAGGACACGGGGCCGCCCGACCAGCGCCTGGGCGATCATCAGGCGCTGGCGCTGGCCGCCCGAGATCGCCCCGCCGCCGGAGATCATGGTGTGCAGCCCCATCGGCATCCGCTTGATGTCCTCGGCCAGACCCGCCATCGCGGCGGCCTCCCACGCCTCCTCCTGGCTGAACACCTCCGCCCCGCAGATGCAGTCCAGGATCGACCCGGAGAGCGGCTGGGCGTTCTGCAGCACCACCCCGCACTGACGGCGTACGGCCGCCCGGTCCAGGGACGACAGGTCCTGGCCGTCGTAGCGGACACTCCCCGAGACCGGGTCGTCGAATCCGATGAGCAGCCGCAGCAGCGTCGACTTGCCGCAGCCGCTCGGCCCCACGACCGCCACGAACTCGCCGGGTGCCACCTTCAGGGACACCCCGTCCAGGACGAGCGGCCCGTCGTCGCCGTACCGGAACGACAGGTCCCGCGCCTCGATCTCCCCGCGGAGCGCACCGGGCTGGGTGCTCGCCCCGCGCACCTCGGGAGCCTCGTCGAGCACCGGCTTGATCTGCTCGAACAGGGGCAGCACCGCGGCCGCGGAGATGAACGCCCCGGTCAGCTGGGTGACCGAGGTGAGCAGCATGGTCACGGCCGTGTTGAAGGTCAGGAACGCGCTCGCCGAGAGGGAGTCGCGGGCCGGTCCGGCGAGCAGCACGAACAGGAGCAGTGAACACAGCGGCAGATAGACGGAGTTGACGGCGGTCGTCAGGTTCTTGATGCGGCCCGCCCGCTGCTGGAGCTCCCGGCTGCGCGCGAACTCCCCGGCCCACGCCCCGTACGCGAAGCTCTCCGCCGCCGCGACCCGCAGCTTGGGCAGTCCGCGCAGGGTCTGGAACGCCTGGTTGTTGAGCTTGTTGCCCAGCTCGACCAGGCGGCGCTGCCAGCGCAGCTCCCACATCCCGAGGGCGAGGAACACACCGGCGATGACGGTCAGGAGGGCGATCGCCACCAGCGCCAACGGCACGCTGAAGCACAGCAGCAGGACGAGGTTCATCGCCCCGACCGTGCCCGCCTGCACGACGACCGGGCCGATCCCGGAGAGCACCCGCCGGATCGCGCTCACGCCCATCGCGGCGCTCGCCAGCTCACCGGTGGAGCGCTCCGCGAAGAACTTGGTCGGCAGCCTCAACAGCCGGTCCCACACGGCGGGTTGGAGGGTGCTCTCGATCCGGCCCTCCATCCGGAGGACGGTGAGGTTCTGGAGCAGCATGAACGCGGCCGACACGACGCCCGTGACGACGACGGCGAGCGAGACCTGCGCGATGAGGCCGTTCTGCGCCCGCGGTACGTACACCCCGAGCACCTGGCCGGTCGCCAGCGGCACCAGCGCGCCGAGCGCCACCGTCACCAGACCGGCGAGCAGCAGCCGGCGCAGGTCGGGGCGGGTGCCGCGCAGACCGAAACGGAGCAGTTCCCATCGGCCCAACGGGTGGTCGGGCAGCGGCCGGTAGAGCATGACGGCCCGCCGCTCGAACTCCTCGGCGTTGCCCGCGTCCACGCGGGTGCGCCGCCCGGAGACCGGATGCACCGCCTCGTACCCGCCGCGCCGCCACAGCAGGGCGACCGGGGTGCCGCTCGTGCGGTGGCCGACGAGCGGCCCGGCGTCCTCGCGCCACCAGCGGCCGTCGAGCCGCACCTGCCGGGTACGGATCCGCGAAGCGACGGCGACCCGCTCGACCGGCTCGATCCGGTCGCTGACCGCGCCGCCGAGGGCCGGATCCGTGAGGGTGATCCCGGCCGCCTCCGCGACCAGCCGGCAGGCCGCGTACGTCGAGTCGTCGGACGCCCTCCCGCGTGGACTCGCCCTGTGGGGGCGGCCGATCGAGCTGAGCAGCGCGCGGTCGGCCTCCTCACGGACGTCCTCGCCCGCCTTGATCCCGGCGGCCGCGCGTTCCTCGTGGGCGCGCTCCACCCGCTCGATCCAGCGGTCGAGCGCGGCGAGCAGCCGGTACTGCTGATGGACCATGCCCTGCCACAGGGCGCCGTCGACGAGCAGATCGCCGGCCGCCTCCGCGCTGAAGGCCGCCCCGTACTGCACACTGCCCGGCGCCACCGGCAGCCACAGGATGTCGTCGTCCGCGACCGGCTCGTCGACCGTGGTGCGGCCGTCCAACGGGGCCTCGAACAGCACCCGTTGACCCCGGCCGACACCGAGCGAGAAGGCGTGCTCCAGGAGGCTGAGGGCCGCGTCACCGGTGTCGTACCGGCTCGGATACCCGCCGCCGTACCCGCCTTCGTGTCCGCCGGATTCCGGATGCCGGTACAGCTCGCGCAGCGGGATGCGGCGCAGCACGCACTCCCGCAGCGGGCGCCCGACCAGGGTGTGCCGCGGGCCCTCGACGGGGCCGAGCAGCAGGGTGCCCGGTTCGAGCCGGCCGAGGAAGTGCCAGTGGCCCCGCTCGGCCGCGTCCACCGCGAACAGGTCGAGGGCGCCGCTCACCACGAGCCACAGAACCTGGGGCCCTTCGAGCGAGAAGCCGCGCAGCCCCGCGCAGTCGATGTGCTGCCCGAGGCCGCCGAGCGCGCCGACCACGGCGTCCTGGCCGGCGGTGCCCGGGTGGGCGAGGGGAGGTACGGAACTCACCTCAGTGCTCCCTCACGAGCCGGGCGTACGGTCCGGCCGCGCCGACGAGATCCTCGTGGCGGCCCCGTTCCACGACCGTGCCGTGGTCGAGCACCACGATCTCGTCGCTGTCGCGGACCGTGCTCAGCCGGTGCGCGATGACGACGCAGGCACAGCCCCGGCGGCGCAGATTGTCGATGATGAGGTGCTCGGTCTCGGCGTCCAGGGCGCTGGTGACCTCGTCCAGGACGAGGATGCTGGGCCGCCGCACCAGCGCCCGCGCGATCTCCAGGCGCTGGCGCTGGCCGCCGGAGAAGTTGCGCCCGTCCTGCTCGACCCGGCTGTGCATGCCGCCCGGCCGCCGGGCGACGACCTCGTACAGGGCCGCGTCCTTCAGTGCCGAGACGACGGCGTCGTCCGGGATCGAGGGATCCCACAGCGCGACGTTGTCCCGGACCGTGCCCTCGAAGAGGAAGACGTCCTGGTCGACGAACGAGACGGAGGCGGCGAGCGCCCCGCGCGGGATGTCCTCCAGACGCTGCCCGTCGATGCGGATGGTGCCCTCCCAGGGTGCGTACAGGCCTGAAATCAGCCTGGAGACCGTCGACTTGCCGCTGCCCGAGCCGCCGACCAGGGCCACCTGCTGCCCCGGCCCGACGGTCAGGGAGAACCCGGTGAGCAGGGGCTTGTCGAGGGGGCTGTAGCCGAAGGTGATGTCGTCGAGCGTCACATGGCCCTTGAGGCGGCGGGTGCTCGCGGGCGGTTCGGGGCGGCTGTGCAGCGCGTCCACGGGGAAGTTCTCGACGTCCTTGAGCCGGGCGACATCGGCCGCGAAGTCCTGCACGCGGCCGGCCACCCCGTTCAGCCGGGTGAGCGGCGCGGTGAAGCGCGTCACCAGGGCCTGGAACGCGACGAGCAGCCCGATCGAGAGATGCCCCTCCACCGCCCGCAGCCCGCCGATCCACAGGATCAGCGCACTGTTGAGGGTGGCGAGCGCGGGAGCCACCACCCCGAGCCAGGCACTCGGCACCCCGAGCCACTGCTGCACGTCCAGGGTGGTGGCGTGCTGGCCCGCCCAGCGCCGGAAGTACCCGTTCTCACCGCCGGTGGCCTTGATCGACTCGATCGACTGGAGCCCGGTGTAGGAGGTGTTGGTGAGCCTGGCGCTGTCGGCCCGCAGTTTCTGGGTGCCGGTGGCCCGCAGCCGTACGACGATGCGCATCGCGACGACGTTGAGCAGCGCGATGCCCACCCCGACGACCGTGAGCTGGGGGTCGTAGGTCCACAGCAGGACGGCGTACAGCAGCACGACGACGCCGTCCACGGCCGCCGCCGTCAGGTCGCGGGCCAGCGTCTCGGCCACCGCGTCGTTGGACTGCAGCCGCTGCACGAGGTCGGCGGGGCTGCGCTGCGCGAAGAACGTGACCGGCAGCCGCAGCAGATGCCGGAAGAAGCGGGCGCTGCTGAGCGTGGAGGAGATGATCCGCCCGCGCAGCAGGTTGGCCTGCTGGAGCCAGGTCAGCACCACGGTGAGCGCCACCATGAGGCCCATCGCCGCGAACAGCACACCCAGCAACGAAGTCTGATGACCTATCAGGAACAGATCGATGTACGTACGGCTGAGCGCGGGCAGTGTCGCGCCGACGGCCACCAGGAGCAGGCTGGCGAGCAGCGAGGCGAGCATCGTGCCGGTGGTGCCGCGCAGCCGGGCGGGCAGCGCGCCGAGGACGCCGGGCTTCCTGCCGCCGGGCCGGAAGTCCGGGCCGGGTTCCAGGACCAGGACGACACCGGTGAAGCTGGTGTCGAAATCCTCCGACGCCACGAAACGCCGGCCCTTGTCCGGGTCGTTGATGTGCACGCCCCGGCGCCCCAGGCGGCGGCCCGTGCCGTCGTACACGACGTAGTGGTTGAACTCCCAGAACAGGATGGCGGGCGCCTGGACCTCGGCCAGGGCGGCCGGCTCCATCTGCATGCCCTTGGCCGTGAGCCCGTAACCGCGCGCCGCCTTCAGGACGTTGCTGGCCCGTGAGCCGTCGCGCGAGACACCGCAGGCGATGCGCAGCTCCTCAAGCGGCACATGGCGCCCGTGGTGGGCGAGCACCATGGCGAGGGAGGCGGCGCCGCACTCCAGGGCCTCCATCTGGAGGACGGTGGGGGTGCGCACCACCTTGGCGGGGCGGCTCTTCGGCGCCTTGCGGCTGTGTGAACGCCGGCCGCCGCCAGGGGAGTCGGGTGGGCGCCGGCGCCCGTGGCCGGCCGGCAGCCGGGGAGTGGACGGCGAGGAGTGGGGTGCGGTCACGGGAGCAGCCAATCGATGGGGCGCCGGTCGGCCAGATGGACGGTGCCGGTGGCCAGGGTCATGGAGTCGACCGCGTACGGCGGGCCGTCGGCCGACGACCAGCGGTAGCCGGACCTGGTGCCGGGCGTCCGGTCCAGGCGGACCGCCACCCCCACCGGCCTGCCGTCCCGCGCGAACTGCTCGGCGAGCTGCCCGTCGCCGAGGAACGCGGCGATCTGCTGCGGGGTCTGCGCCGCCCTGCCGACCGAGGCCACCGTGCCGCGCAGCACCCCGTAGCGATCAGCGGGCACGGACTGCACGGCGAGGTCGACGGGGGCGCCGACGGGGACGCTCGCCGCGCGGTCGCCCGGCACGTACAGCATGACCATCAAGGGGTCGTCGCCGCCGTCCGTCCGCTCGACGCTCGCCACGTTCGAGCCGGTGGCGACGACCGCGCCGATGGTGGCGGCGAGGCTGGTGAGACGGCCCGCGGCGATCGCGCGGACGGTCCGGTCGCCCTGCGCGGTGCGGACCTTGAGCAGAGGGGCGTTGGCGGCCAGGCTCTCGCCCTCCTTGGCGAACACGCCGGTCACCTGGCCCGCGACCGGGCTCTGCAGAACGTAACTGCCCTGTGCGTGCGTGAGGATGCCGGGTGCGTCGATGGTGGAGGAGACGGAGCCCGTCATGGCCCAGAAACAGGCGGCGGTCATGACCAGCACGGTGACCAGGAGAACGAGTCGTCCTTGCGGGCGCGCGAAACGCACCGGCAGGTCGAGTTCCTCCGGCGACTGCATTCTGGAAAGGGCCTGCTGACGATACTGCACAGAACTCTTTCCCTAACCCGTTCCTTGCCCGCGAAACTTCCGCAAAGTGTGAATCACTCGCAATGAGCCCCGGAACCGGAGGGTTCCGGGGCTCGTGCGCGATCTCAGAGACCGGCGACGAGGCCGGTGGCCAGGCCCGTGACGGCGCCCGTGTTCACGCCGGTGGTCGAACCGACCAGGCCGGTCACCGAGTTGACGATGCCGGAGACGGGGAGAACGGAGTCGGCGGTGCCGGTCACGTTGCCGAGCGCGGTGCCCACGAGGCCGCCGGAGACGTTGTCCAGGTCGGCGTCGGAGATCTCGCGGGTCTCAACCTGGGGAGCGTTGTTCATGGTGAGTACTGCCTTTCATGGGGACATTTCCTATCGGGAACTCCTTGTCGGGGCTCCCGCAGTGGCCAGGATCAAAACACGCCGACGGCAGGGACAGCCAATCCGCCGGGGGATGGACAGGGCTTTCTTCCGGCCTTGAATTGCCGTCACGTGCAGACCCGTTCATGTTTCGGGGGCATCTTCTTCACGAGCTTCACGGGATGAATTCCTCAAGCTCCGACATCACTTCTCCCAACTGGGGCACTCCCGCACCAATGCCGCGCGATTTCATCCGCGCCCCGGCGGGATCACGGGCCCCGTGACGGGTCCGCGCACGCCCTGTGCAGATTCTCGGAAGGTGTCCTTCCGCTTGTCTGTGGGGCACGGAAGCCGGGGTGACCGCGAGCCGTCGGGCACGGATCGGCCACCGGGCACATCCCGTGGGTGGACGGGGGTGGTCCTGCCGGTGAAGTGTGCGCGAGGATGGCGCCATGACCGCGGCTCATCGCGCCATGGATCAGTTGGAGTCATGGCCGAACCTGGTAAGTGGCCCGCCCCGATGCGCTGTCGGGCAAGCGCTCTTCGCCGCGGAGTGCGAAGTGGTGCACTTCCACTCCGGCTTCGCGGCGGACCTCCACCTCACGCACCCGGCGATAGAGCGACTGCGCCCCGAGCTGCGGCACAGCAGCGCCATACGTCTGAAGCCCGGCTCGGCGTGGGTGACGGTGCTGCTCGACTGCGACGCGGACGTGGACCTGCTGCTCACGCTGGTCAGCATGGCGCTGAAGGCGCAGACCGCCAGTCCGCCCAACTGCCCCTTCGCGCCGTGTACGTGGTACCGGCCCGCCGTCCCTCCCCAACGGGTGGCCGAACCGACGGCGCTGTCGTCGGCGGCGAGGCCGGGCGTGTTCCCCGCGGCGCGGCGAGCGGTGGGACGCCTCTTCCTGCCGCACGGGGCGGGGCCCGTCTGAGGGTTGGTGCGCACCGGACCGGTGAACAACGGTGGGCGATGACGGGCGCGAGCCCCGCTCGCTCCCGCGGACGACAGGGCGATGACGGGCGCGAGCCCCGCTCGCTCCCGCGGACGGCAGGGCGATGACGGGCGCGAGCCCCGCTCGCTCCCGCGGACGGCAGGGCGATGACGGGCGCGAGCCCCGCTCGCTCCCGCGGACGACAGGGCGATGACGGGCGCGAGCCCCGCCGGGTGAGGCCCGGGCGGGGCTCGGCCGTTGTCGGTCGCTGTCCGTCCCGGCCGGTCAACGCCCTTGCAGGGACTTCACGTTGTTGCCGAACGTCCAGTTCTTCGAACCGTCCCAGTTGAGGGACCAGGTCATCAGACCCTTGAGGGCGCCCCCATAGGTGTTCCACGCCTGCGCGACCTGACTGGTGGTCAGGTAGCCGCCGCCCGCGCCCGGCTGGGCGGGCAGGCCGGGGACCTGCTTGTCGTAGGGCACCTTGATCGTGGTGCCCTGGACGACCAGGCCCTTGTTGAGGCAGTTGGTCTGGGCCGTGAACCCGGCGACCGTGCCTGCCTCGTAGGAGTCGCCGGAGCAGCCGTACATGCTGCCGTTGTAGTACTGCATGTTCAGCCACCACAGCCGGCCGTTGTCCGCGTACTTCTTCACGATCGGCAGGTACGCGCCCCAGATCGACCCGTACGTCACGCTGCCCCCGGTGACGTACGCCGTCTCCGGGGCCATCGTCAGGCCGAAGCCCGCCGGCATCTGGGCCAGCACGCCGTCGATGATGCGGATCAGGTTGGCCTGCGAGGGCGACAGGGTGTTGACGTTGCCGCTGCCCACCAGGCCGGTCTCGATGTCGATGTCGATGCCGTCGAAGTTGTACTGCTTGAGGATCGGCACGATCGATGCCACGAACCGGTCGGCCACCGCGCTGGAGCTGAGGTCGATGCCGGCGGCGGCTCCGCCGATGGACATCAGGATGGTCTGGCCCGCCGCCTTCGCCTGGCACATCTCGGCGGGGGTGGGGACCTTCACCGTCGCGTCCATGCCGTCCTGCCACAGCACGGTGCCGTCCGAACGGATCACCGGGAACGCGGCGTTGATGACGTTGTAGCCGTGGGCGGCGATGCGCGCGTCGGTGATCGGGATCCAGCCCAGCGGGGGATGCACGCCGTTGGACGCGCCGTCCCAGTTCTCCCAGTAGCCCTGGAGCACCTTGCCCGCGGGCCTCGGCTTCACCGCGCAGGTGTCGGCCTGGGGAGTGCCCGATGTGGCGGCCACCGGGGCCGGGGGCCCGCCCGGCGCCGCGGCGACCGGGGCCTGGATGGCGAGCGCCAGGACGAGCCCGGCTCCCAGCAGACGTACCGTACGACCGATCATGCTGTGCTCCTTGCCTCCGGGAGCGGGCGCGACGAGGCCGCGCGGCTCCTGGACCGTGGGGGGACCTGAGGAGGTGCGAGGGGGTGGCGCCCCACACCGTAGATTGGTCCAGACCTTCCGTCAATCGTGCCGGAGGTACCAGGTCATGGACCTGTGTACGCGTCAGGTCCCTTGCACACAGCGGTAGTTGAGCCGGATCCGGTGCTCGGGTTCAGGCTGTCAAGACGTCGCGCTCAGCCACGCGTACGCCCGCTCGGCGCTGAACTCCCGCTGACCGCCGGGGAACAGCAGGCCGGCCGTGGCGAACGCCGGGTCGTCGGAGCTCTGCGGCAGATAGGGCACGGCGATGCAGCGCATTCCGGCGGCGTGCGCGGCGGCCGCTCCGGGCGGAGCGTCCTCCAGGACCACGCAGTCGGCGGGGTCGGCGCCGAGGCGGCGGGCGGCCTCCAGGAAGACGTCGGGCTCTGGCTTGCCGTGCTCGACCTCCTCCGCCGACACCACGAGGTCCATGGCGGATGCCAAGCCGGTGCCCGCGAGGACCGCGTCGATCGTGGACCGTGAGGAGCCGGACGCCACCGCCGTCCGGACGCCCTCGGCGCGCAGCCGCTCCACGAAGGCGCGCATCTCGGGGAAGACCTCGGTCGAGGCCCGGGCCAGTTCCAGATAGGCCGCGTTCTTCGCCGTCAGCATCTCCTCGACCGTGCCGGTCAGGGTGTGCTGCCGGTCCAGGATCTCCAGGGTCTCGCGGGTGCCGATGCCGATGAAGCGGGCGTGTTGCTCCCAGCTGAAATCGGGCAGGCCGTAGCGGGCGAGCACCTGACGCGCGGCTTCGTAATAGTTCGGCTCGCTGTCCACGAGAGTGCCGTCGAGATCGAAGATGACCGAAGTGTTACCTGGTGTGCTCATGTGTCCCAGGATGCCAAGGGTGGCGGCGTTCCGTGCCGCCACACGTGCGCGGCGGCGTTCCGTGCCGCTCACTGTGCGGCGGCCCGGCCCACCGACTCCACGAGCGGCAGCAGCCGGTGTGCGACGCGCTCGCGCAGCGCCACCTCGGTGCGGGTGCGCACGACGCCCGGGAGCTGGATCAGCCGCTGGATGACGTCTTCGAGGTGGCCGTTGTCGCGGGCCGCGACCCGGGTCAGCAGATCGCCGCCACCGGTGATCGAGAACGCCTCGATGATCTCGGGGACCGCCGCGAGCGCGTCACCCACCTCGTCGAGGTGTCCCTGGGTCACCTCGATGTGCACGAAGGCCAGCACCGGGTGGCCGAGGGCCGCGGGGGAGAGCACGGGCCCCGTACCGGTGATCACCCCGTCCCGCTCCATCCGGTCGAGCCGCGCCTGGAGTGTGCCGCGGGCGATCCCCAGGAGGCGCGCGTACTCGCGGATGCTGGTGCGCGGCCGCTCGATGAGCAGCCGCAGGATTCGGGTGTCGAGTGTGTCCACCGTCATGTCCCGTTGGCTCCTTCCTGGTCCTGCTGATGGGTCAATGACTGTACCAATGGCCCAGTGAGGAGGAGGTCGGTTGAGCCACTGTCCCTCCGGGTGTTTTCCTCTGGTGGTTGATGGCGCCGCGCAGCGCGCGGGACGGCGACGACGCCGGTCCGGGCCCCGCGGCGCCTTTGTCATGCCTGAGGCCGATTGCACGTAAGGGGGCGCGGCGACCGCCGTGAAGAGGATGTTTGTGGCTCCGGACCCGGGGCTTCTGCGACTGCGGGTGTCCCTGCGGGCCGTTCTCGGTGTGGGACTTTCGGTGACCGCCGCCGAACTGTGCGGGCTCTCCCTCGCCGCGTCGATCACCGCCGGCCTCGCCGCGCTGCTCGCGCTGTTCACCGTCGGCGACGCCACCGTCCGCGCGCAGGCCGCCACCACCGCGCTGCTGCCCGTCGTCGGCTTCCCGGTGCTCGCCCTCGCGGCCGCGCTGCACGGCACCCCGACGGCGCGTGACGCCGCCTGGCTCCTGGTGATCTTCGCCGGGGTGTACGCCCGGCGCTGGGGTCCGCGCGGCCATGCGCTCGGCATCTTCGCCTTCATGATGTTCTTCGCGACCCAGTTCCTGCACGCCGTCACCTCCCAACTGCCCGAGCTGTACGGGGCCATCGCGCTGGCGATCGCCGTCTCGGCGTCGGTCCGGTTCGGACTGTGGTGCATCGAGCGCCACCTCCGGCAGCCCGCCGCCCCGGCCCCGCTGGCCGGCCGCGGCCTCGCCCGGCACACCACCCGCCAGGCCTTCCAGGCGACCGTGGCCTGTGGCTTCGCGCTCGGTGTGGGCCAGGTGCTCTCCGAGGACCGCTGGTACTGGGCCGTCGGCGCCGCCTGGTGGATCTTCGTCAACACCGCCTCGCGCGGCGAGACCCTGGTCCGCGGCTTCCGCCGGGTCCTCGGCACCGTCGTCGGCATCGTGGCCGGGCTGCTCATCGCGATCCCGCTGCACGGGGCGCCGGCGCCGACCGCCGCGCTGGTCGCGGTGTGCGTGTTCGGCATCTTCTACACGGCCGCGCCCAGCTACAGCTGGATGATGTTCTTCGTCACCGTCATGGCCGGCCTGCTCTACGGGCTCCTCGGCGTACTCCACCCCGGGCTGCTCGTGCTCCGCGTCCAGGAGACGGCGGTGGGCGCCCTCGGCGCGGTCATCGGCGTCGCCGTCGTGCTGCCGGTCACCACGCACACCGCCACCGACGCCTGGATCCAGCGGGCCCTGCACTGCGTGAGGCGCTGCACCGCCGCGGCGGCCCACCGGCTGGCCGGGGACGAGAGCGCCGACCCGGCGCCCCGCGCCGCCGAACTGGAGCTGCTGCTCGCCCGGGTACGGCTCTCGCTCGCCCCGCTCGTGCACCCGCTCAGCCCGCTGCGCGCCCGCCGGGCCCGCGCCCACCAGGTCCTGGTCCTGCTCGACGAGTGCGCCCGCGAGGTGCGGGGCCTGGCGGCGGTGGCCGCCGACCCGGCCGCCTCCCACGACGCCCGCCTCACCGCCGCCTGCCAGCGCGTGGAGGCCGCCGTGGCGGCCCTGGTCGCGCCCGAGCCCGACCACAAGACCTGGTCCGCCCTCGCCGCACTGCCGGCCCCGCACCACCACCCCGGCGCCGAGGCCGCGCTCACGCATCTGCACGGACTGGAGCGCGCCCTGGGCGAACTCGCGGCCCCCCTGCGCTCCGCGCCGCGCGCACCGCTGGCCACGGCCTGAGCCCCGGCACCGGCTCGCCCCACCCGTTGGTCTAGACCCCCTGCTACGGTCGCCCCAGCACAGCGGTGTGCGGGGCGGCCCCGGTTCGCGGGGCCTTCGGCGGAGAGGGGTGGCAGGGTGGGCAGGGACAGGGCCGCGCGGGCGTTCATCGGGTCGTTCACCACGGCGGGCGGCAACGGGGTGACCGCGGTCGCCGTGGACGGGCGGAGCGGGGCGCTCACGCCGCTGGGATCCTCGGCAGCCGTCGCCAACCCGTCGTATCTGGCGGCCTCCGCGGACGGCCGCGTGCTCTACGCCGTGGGCGAGAGCGCCGACGGAACGGCCGCCGCCTTCGACATCGCCGCGGACGCACCCCGGCCGCTCGGCGAGCCGGTGTCCGTGGGCGGGGCGGGCCCGACGCATCTCGCCCTCGCCGCCGGGCACCTCGTCACCGCCAACTACGACTCCGGCAGCGTCACCGCGCTGCCCGTGCGGCCCGACGGCGCCCTGGGCCCGGCCGCGTCCGTCCTGGCCCACCACGGGTCGGGCCCCGACCCCGACCGGCAGCGGGAGCCGCACGCCCATCAGGTGCTCGCGGATCCCGGCGGGCGCTGGATCGTCAGCGTGGACCTCGGCACCGACTCGGTGCGCGTATGTGAACTCGCGCCCGCGACCGGCACGTTGAGCCTGCACACCGAGACCGCCATGCGGCCCGGCAGCGGCCCGCGCCACCTCGCGTTCCACCCTGGCGGCCGGTACGCCTACGTCCTCAACGAACTGGCGCCCACGCTGACCGTGTGCCGCTGGGACGCGGAGGCCGGCGCCCTCGAAGCCCTCCACGAGGTGCCTGTCGTCGAGGACGGGGTGAGCGTGGACACCTACCCCTCCGAGGTCGTCGTCGCGCCCGACGGGCGCTTCGCGTGGACGGCCAACCGGGGGCACGACTCGATCGCGGTACTCGCCCTCGACGCGAGCGGCGAGCAGGCCCGGCTCGTCACCACCGTGGACTGCGGCGGACACTGGCCGCGCGATCTCACCCTGGACCCCTCGGGACGCCGTCTGTACGCCTCCAACGAGCGCTCCGGCGATGTGACCTGGTTCGACATCGACCCGGCCACCGGCATCCCGGCACGGGCGGGTTCCCTCGACGCGCCCGCCGCGTCCTGTCTGGTCTTCGCCTGACGGCGGCCACAGCGAGGCGGGGCCCGCACCGGACGTCCGGTGCGGGCCCCGCCTATCGTCGCGTGCGGACGGTCAGTGCACCGGCGAGCCCTGCGGCTGCGCGGAGATGCCGAGGGCGGCCGCGTACTTCGACAGGACCAGCTTGCCGATCGCCGGGTAGGCGCCGAGCGCCTCGGCGACCGAGCACTCGGCCTCCTTGGCGGCCGCGTCGAGCAGCCCGTCGGCCACCTCCGGGCCGATCAGGTACGGGGCGACGGCCAGCTGCGCCGAACCCGAGCCGCGCAGCTGTGCGGCCATCGCCGCGATGGCGCCCTCCTGGTCGAGCGCGGCGGCCATCACCGGCACGGCGAGCCGTGCGGCGAGCAGCATGCCGGTGATGCCGGCGGCCTGCACGGCCTCCTCGCCGCCGACCGTCGCCAGGATGATTCCGTCGGCGGCGGTCGCGACCGTGAACAGCCGGGCGCGGTCGGCGCGGGCCAGACCGGCCTCGGAGAGCCGCACGTGCAGGCCTTCGGCGAGCAGCGGGTGCGGGCCGAGCACATCGGTCAGCTCGGCGGCGGCACGGCTGTCCATGACGGCCTGCCGTATCCGCCGGATCAGGGCGCTGTCGGGGCCCGCGAGCAGCGGGACGACCACGGCGACCGGGCCCTCGGGCTCGGCGGCCTCGCGGCCCGCCGCACGCGCCTGCTCGACGCGCGCGGTGCGCTCGGCGGCGGTGTGGGCGAGCACGGCGTCGAGCGTGGGGTACTCGGCGGACTCGGCCTCGTTGCTGTCCAGGTAGCCGATGCGGGCGTGCAGGCCCGGCAGCTCGGAGCGGGCGATGCTGATGACTTCTTCGGCCAGGCTGCGCACAGCGGGGCCGGGAGTGCCGGGAACGGCGAGAACGAGCGCGGGCGCGCCCTCCGGAGCAACCACCGGTTCCGGGCGGCGGTGCCGGCCGGACTGGCGGGGTCGCGGCATTCGTACGGGCAGGCCGGATGCTGGCCCAGTGGGGGTGCTCATGGCGTCGCATGCTACTGGTTTTGCGTGGGCGGCTGTTCGGGGAGGGGACAGCTGAGCGGTATCTGCCCCGATTTTCCCGGAGAGTGGCATAAAGATCAACTGTCCTGATCTGTCTTGGCACTCACTCGGTCGTGATCCGTCACGCCGTTTGCGATCCACAACATGCGCGGATCGCGCGGCAGTCGCAGTTCACCGTCCGCGAGTGCCGCCGCGATGAGCAGCGAGCCGTCGAGCGGATCTCCGGCCGCCCCGGTCGGGCACGCCTGCGGCAGCCGGCTCCCGAACTCCTCGCGCAGCGGTACGAGAAGGGGCGGACCGAGCTTCAACAGGCCTCCGGTGAGCGCCACTTGGGGCTGCTCCCCGGTGCTCGGCGGGCAGACGGCGGCGGCCGATTCGACGATGTGCCGGGCCGCCTCGCGCAGAATGCCCGCGGCCACTGGATCGGCCGCGGCGCAGCCCGCGACCTCGGGCGCGAACGAGGCGAGCACGGCGGGCCGGTCGGTGCGCGGGTAGAGCAGCCCCGGCAGTTCGCCGGGGCCGCCGAACACCGCGTTCAGCCGGGCCAGGAGAGCCGCCGAACCGCCGGGGCGGCCGTCGTGTTCGCGCAGCGCCGCGTCCAGACCGGCCCGGCCGATCCAGGCGCCGCCCCCGCTGTCGCCGAGCAGATGTCCCCATCCGTCGGCCCGCCGCCACGTGGTGAGATCCGTGCCGAGCGCGATCATCCCGGTCCCGGCCGCCACCACCGCACCGGACCGCTGCCCGAGCGCGCCCGCGTACGCGGTGACGGCGTCGGCGGCCAGGGCGAGCGCGCGCACGCCGAGCGAACGGGCCAGGGCGCCCGGCAGTTCGGCGCGCAGCGCGTCCCCGAGGGTGGCCATCCCGGCCGCGCCGACCGCGACGGCCGCGATCCGGTCCGCGCCGGTACGCAGCATCAACTCCCGTGCCGCGGGGAGCAGTTGGTCGAGCAGATGCCCCGCGTCGATACCGGCGGGGCCGGTCCGCACCGGTTCCTTCGAGGTGATCGTCCCGGCCGGTGGACCCGGCTCGGTGCGGCGCAGCGCGAACCGCACACCGGACCCGCCCGAGTCGACCCCGAGCACCCAGGGTGCCCCGGTGTCCGTCACGGCAGTCGCCAGTCGACCGGCTCGGCGCCCTGCCGCTGAAGAAGTTCGTTCGTACGGCTGAAGGGGCGCGAGCCGAAGAAACCACGGTCCGCCGACATGGGGGAGGGGTGGGCGGACTCGATCGCCGGGAGGTCGCCGAGCAGCGGGCGCAGATTGCGGGCGTCCCTGCCCCACAGCACCGAGACCAGCGGCGTCCCCCGCGCGACCAGGGCCCGGATGGCCTGCTCGGTGACCTCTTCCCATCCCTTGCCGCGGTGGGCGGCGGGCTTGCGGGGTGCCGTCGTCAGCGCCCGGTTGAGCAACAGGACCCCCTGCCGCGTCCATGGCGTCAGATCACCGTTGGAGGGCCTGGGCAGTTCCAGGTCGGAGTGCAGCTCGCGGAAGATGTTCTCCAGGCTGCCGGGCAGCGGCCGCACCTCGGGCGCCACCGAGAACGACAGGCCGACCGCGTGCCCCGGTGTCGGATACGGGTCCTGGCCGACGATCAGTACCCGCACATCGTGGAACGGCTGCTGAAACGCCCGCAGTACATGGGCTCCTGACGGCAGGTAGGTTCGTCCCGCCGCGATCTCCTCACGGAGGAAGTCGCCCATCGCGGCGACCCTTCCGGCCACGGGTTCCAGTGCGTCCGCCCAGCCGGGCTCGACGATCTCTTTCAACGGTCGTGCTGCCACGGCCGTCACTCTACTGGCGCAGCCGCCCGCGTCTCGCCGCCCGGTCGACCGGTCACCGCCACCGCCGATGCCTCGCGGCTCCGGTCGACCGCTCACCGCAACCGTCCGTGCCTCGCCGCCCCCGGTCAACCGATCACCGCCGCCCGTACGCACAGCACGTCCGGCAGATGCGAGGCGAGCAGCCGCCAGGTGTCGCCGTCGTCGGCGCTGGCGTACACCTCGCCGTTGCGGTTGCCGAAGTAGACGCCGGCCGGATCCGCGTCGTCGGTGCACAGCGCGTCGCGCAGCACCGTGCCGTAGTGGGCCTCCTGCGGCAGGCCCGCCGACAGCGGCTCCCAGCTCGTGCCCGCGTCCTCGGTGCGGAAGACCCGGCACTTGTTGTCCGCCGGGACCCGGTCGGAGTCGGCCGTGATCGGGAAGACATAGGCCGTTCCGGCGCGGCGTGGATGGGCGGCGGCCGCGAAGCCGAACGTGGAGGGCAGCCCCGCGCCGATGTCCGTCCACTGCTCCCCGGCGTTGTCGCTGCGGTAGACGCCCCAGTGGTTCTGCAGATAGAGGCGGTCCGGGTCGGCCGGATCCTGCGCGATCTTGTGGACGCACTGGCCGAACTCGGGGTCGGGATCCGGCAGGAAGACCGCCGATACGCCCTTGTTGGCGGGTGCCCAGCTCGCCCCGCCGTCCCGCGTGCGGAACACCCCCGCCGTGGACACGGCTACGGTGAGGACCTGGGTGTCGCGCGGGTCCGTCACGATGGTGTGCAGGCCCTCGCCACCGCCGCCGGGCACCCATCGCGAGCGCGTCGGGTGCTCCCACAGGGGGCGGACGAGGTCGAAGCTCTCGCCGCCGTCCGTCGAGCGGAACAGGGCGGCCGGCTCCGTCCCCGCGTAGACCACGCCCGGTGCCTCCGGGCCCGCCGGACGCAGCTGCCACACCCGTTCCAGGGACGTGCCCGTGAACTCGGGGAACTTCACGGCCGGACGCTTCGGCTCGGTCCACCCGCGGCCCAGGTCGTCGGAGTGGAACACCGACGGCCCCCAGTGCGCGCTGTCCCCGCCGACCAGGAGCCGGGGCGCCGGGCCGTGCCGGGTGTCGATGGCGACGGAGTACACCGCCTGGGCGTTGAAGTGCGGACCTTCGAAGTCCCAGGTGCCGCCGCGTCTGCGGCCGAGAAAGAGCCCCTTGCGCGTACCCACGGTGAGCAGTACCTCAGTCATGCCGTCCCTCCAAAACGCCGTTGTTCCGGATGGTTGCCAGTGTGCACCCGGTCACTGACAACGGCTCTCAACTGGAGAAAGCGGCAGTTCAGGGCAGCTGCGGCACGGGTTCCGTCACGGCTTCGACAAGGAAGGGCAGGAAGCGCTCGGCCAGTGCGCCGGGTGCCAGGGCGGCAGGCTCCACATAGCTCTGCCCGAGCGCTCCCTCACGCAGCGCCACCACGGCCCGGATGAGTTCCGCCAGCTCCCCGCGCGGCCGCAGGCCGGCCCGTGCGAGCAGCGCGCCGAGCAGGGCGGCCGCCTCCTCACGCAGCCGGGCGTCGTGGTCGGCGAGCCGGGCGGCGGCGCCCGGATTGCGGATCGCGTACAGCGTGAACTCGGTGGTCACCAGGAACCAGGTGCGCTCGTCCGGCCCGATGTGCGCGAGCAGCTCCGCGATCCGCGCCACCGACAGGTCCCGGTCGTCGGTCGCGGCGGCCAGCTGGGCGATCCGCTCCAACTCGCGCGCCGCGTGCGCGTCGAAGAGCGCGAAGAACAGCTCCTCCTTGGAGGAGAAGTTGGAGTAGAAGGCGCCCCGCGTGTAGCCCGCGCGCCGGCACACGTCCTCGATCCTGGCCGCCCCGAACCCGGACTCGGCGAACACCTCAAGCGCGGCGTCGAGCAGCCGGGCCAGCGTCTGCGGGCGGCGCTTGGTCGTTCCCTTGGGCACGTCGGGCTCCCGGACTCTTGACAGGGCGAACGCCCTCGGAAAGCATCCAGGCGCGTATCGGATACGTGAATGTATCCGATGGCGGCCCCCAGCGACTCGCGACTCCAGGAGGAACGCTCATGAGCGACGACGTCACGGCCCCGGTCCCGGCGCCCGCCGAGGTGATCGCGGGCGCGGCGGGCCCGATGCCCGAAGGGGTGACCATCCCGATGCCGCCCGCCTTCGACGACATCGAGGACGAACGCCGCTACCGGAAGGAACAACTCGCCGCCGGATTCCGCCTGTTCGGCCGCTTCGGCTTCTCCGAGGGCGTCGCGGGACACATCACCGTCCGCGACCCGGAGCACCCCGACCGGTTCTGGGTGAACCCGTTCGGCATGGCCTTCGGCCGGATCAAGGCCTCCGACCTGATCCTCGTCGACCACGAGGGCAACCTCCTGCACGGCACCCGTCCGGTGAACCGCGCCGCGTTCGTCATCCACGCCGCGGTGCACCAGGCGCGCCCCGACGCGCTGGCCGCCGCCCACTCCCACTCCCTGCACGGCAAGGCGTTCTCCTCACTCGGCGTCCCGCTCGACCCGATCACCCAGGACGCCTGCGCCTTCTTCGAGGACCACGGCCTCTACAGCGACTACCGGGGTGTCGTCAGCGACGCCGAGGAGGGCAAGCGCATCGCGGCGGCGCTCGGTGCCCACAAGGCGGTGATCCTGCAGAACCACGGGCTGCTGACCGTCGGCCGGTCGGTCGCCGAGGCGGTGTGGTGGTTCATCACGATGGAACGCTCCTGCCAGGCCCAACTCCTCGCCATGGCCGCCGGCACCCCCCGGCACATCGACCGTGAGACGGCCCTGCACACCCGGGGTCAGATCGGCGGCCACTTCGCGGGCTGGTTCCAGGCCCAGCCGCTCTACGAGCAGATCGCCGACTCCGACCCCGACCACGTCAACTAGCCTGCTCCGCATGGGACTTCGAGCCGGACGCGGCATCGCCGACATCACCGGGGAGGCCGCCGAGTGCGGCCTGCTCGGCTACGGCAAGGCGGACCAGCAGAGCGCGGGGCTGCACACCCGTCAGCGGGCCCGCGCCTTCGCCTTCGAGGAGGGCGGGGCACGGCTGCTCCTGGTCGTGTGCGAACTGCCCCTGATGTCGGACGCCGTCGTACGCGAGGTGCTGCGCCGACTGCCCGAGGGGTACGGGGCCGCCAACGTGATGCTGACCGCCACCCACACCCACTGCGGGCCCGGCGGCTACTCCCACCACCTGCTCTACAACAGCAACACCGGCGGCTTCCGCGCAAGGACCTTCGACGCCATCACCGACGGCATCACGGAAGCCGCCCTCGCGGCGATCCGCGACCTGGAGCCCGCCCGATTGCGCCTGGCACACGGCGAGTTGAAGAACGCCAGCGTCAACCGCTCGCGCCGTGCCTTCGACCGCAACCCGGCCGCCGACCGCGCCCACTTCCCGGACGCCATCGACCCGGCGACCACCCTGCTCACCGTCGAGCGCGCGGGGCGGCTGCATGCCGCCGTCAACTGGTTCGCCACCCACAACACCAGCATGACCAACCGCAACCGTCTGGTCAGCGCCGACAACAAGGGCTACGCGGCCCTGCACTGGGAGCGGACCGTGGCCGGTGTCGACCATCTCGCCGCCACCGCACCGGAGTTGGTGGCCGCCTTCGCGCAGACCAACGCCGGTGACATGTCACCGAACCTGGGCCTGGCGCCCGGACTCGGCCCGACCCGCGACCAGTTCGAGAACACCCGCGTCATCGGCCTGCGCCAGTACGAGGCCGCGGCCGCCCTCGTCAGCGCCGCACAGGCCTCGGGGGGCGACCTGACCTCGGGGGGCGAGCCGGCCTCCGGCGTCCGGGAGATCTCCGGCGGGCTCGACTTCCGGGCCACCCACCTCCACCTGTCCGCCGTCGAGGTACGCCCCGAGTTCACCGGGGACGGACGCGCCCACCGCACCTCCCCGCCCGTCGGCGGGGCCGCCGCCTTCGCCGGGGCGTGGGTCGACGGCCCCGGTTTCAAGGGCTTCCGGCCGGGCGCCAACCCGCTGTGGGACGCGGTCTCGCGCCGGCTCGTCTACCCCTTCGCACCCGCGCTCCGCGACGCCCAGTACCCCAAGGCCATCGCCCTCCCGGCGGGCCCGGTCAACCGCTTCGTGCCGATGATCCCGCAGAGCGCGCCGGTCCAACTCCTGCGCATCGGGCCGCTGTTCCTCATCGGCATACCCGCAGAGGTCACCATCGTCGCCGGACTGCGGCTGCGGCGTACGGTCGCGGCGATCGTCGGCGCCGCGCTGTGCGACGTCCTGGTCGCCGGGTACAGCAACGGCTACCTCCACTACGTGACCACGCCCGAGGAGTACGACGCGCAGGAGTACGAGGGCGGCAGCACGCTGTTCGGGCGCTGGGAGCTGCCCGCGCTCTGCCAGACCGTGGCCCGTCTCGCCACCGCGATGCGCGACGGGATGCCGGTGGACCCGGGACGCCCCGAACCCGCCGTGCCGGCGCGCGCCGGGCGCCGCCGTGCGGCGGCCGACGCGCCGCACCCGGGCCGGCGGTTCGGTGACGTGCTGGACTTCTCGCTGATCGGCCGCCGCGCCACCGTCGCCTTCGTCGCCGCGCACCCCTCCAACAACCTCCGCAGAGGCGGGAGTTATCTGTTCGTGGAGCGCCTGGACGGTGACGGGTCATGGGCCAGGACCGCGGACGACGGTGACTGGTCGACGGTCTTCCGCTGGGCCCGCTCCGGCGGCGCGACCTCGGTCGCCACGGTCACCTGGAACATTCCCGAGGGCGCGGAACCGGGAACGTACCGCATCTCCTACCACGGCGACAGCACGCCGAAGGGCCCGTTCACCGGAGTGAGCGAGCCCTTCGAAGTGCGGTGAGCGGCAAGAGATTTGGGGCCTTTGCCGACGGGCTCGGCCCGGCCGGGCCCGGTCAGACCGAGCGGTGGTACTGGTCCGGAACGTGCACCTCGTCGCCGAATTCGCGGGCGGCCCGGCGGGCCCAGGACGGGTCGCGCAGGAGTTCGCGGCCGAGCAGGACCGCGTCCGCCTCGCCGTTCGCGAGGATCTTCTCCGCCTGCCGCGGCTCGGTGATCATGCCGACGGCGGCGACCGCGAGCGGGCTCTCGTTGTGCACCCGTTCGGCGAACGGCACCTGGTAGCCGGGGCCGGTCGGAATGCGTACGCCGGAGGCGTTGCCGCCGGTGGAGACGTCGAGCAGGTCCACGCCGTGCTCCTTGAGCAGGGCGGCGAGGCGGACCGTCTCGTCGGCGGTCCAGCCGCCGTCCTCCAGCCAGTCGGTGGCGGAGATCCGGAAGAACAGGGGCAGTTCCTCGGGCCATGCCGCCCGTACCGCGTCGGTGACTTCGAGGGCGAAGCGGACGCGGTTCTCGAACGAGCCGCCGTAGGCGTCGGTGCGCTTGTTGGAGTGCGGGGAGAGGAACTCGCCGATCAGGTAGCCGTGCGCGCCGTGGATCTCGACGACCTTGAACCCGGCGTCCCGGGCCCGGCGGGCCGCTGCCGCGAACTGGCCGACGATCTCCTGGATCTGTTCGACCGTCAGCTCGGTGGGCACGGTGTGGCGCTCGTCCCAGGGCACCGGGCTCGGGGCGAGCGGCTGCCAGCCCTCCGCGCTGTCCGGCGCCAGCGGCGCGCCGCCCCGCCAGGGCCGGTCCGTGGAGGCCTTGCGTCCGGCGTGCGCTATCTGGATGCCGGGCACGGTGCCCTGGCTCTCCAGGAACGCGGTGATCCGGCGCAGCGCCGCGACCTGGGTGTCGTTCCAGATGCCGAGGTCCGCGGGCGAGATGCGGCCCTCGGGGCTGACGGCGGTCGCCTCCACCAGGATCAGCCCCGTGCCGCCGGCGGCACGGGCCGCGTAGTGGGCGAAGTGCCAGTCGTTGACCACGCCCGCGTTCGGCCCGAAGACCTCGGCCGAGTACTGGCACATCGGCGCCATCCAGACCCGGTTCGGGACGGTCAGGGACCGCAGGGTGTAGGGCTCGAAAAGGGCACTCGCAGCAGCCACGGCAACTCCACTCGAAACGGCTCGGGGCGCCTGTGTGGCGCCGGGATCTCTTCGTACGATAACTCTCGTAGTACGGGGGATGTCAAACTACGATGATGCTCGTACAATGAGGCGGGTGAGCACCGTGACGAACACCCGTGAACTCGCCCACCCGGCGCGCGAGGAGATCCGCCTGGAGGGCATTTTGCACGCGCTCTCCGACCCGATGCGGATGCGGGTCGTCCGAGCGCTCGCCACCACCGAGGACGAGCTCTCCTGCTCGCACTTCGTGCTGCCCGTCACCAAGTCCACGACCACCCACCACTTCCGTGTGCTGCGCGAGAGCGGTGTGATCCAGCAGGTCTACCGGGGCACCGCCAAGATGAACGGCCTGCGCCGCGCCGACCTCGACGCGCTCTTCCCCGGGCTGCTCGACAGCATCCTGGACGCGGCGTCCCGCGAGGCCGGGCGGCTGGGCGACGAGGCCTGACCGCGGGCCGTTCTCAAGGTGCCGCTCCCTCACCGGCGGCGCCGGCCCCGGGAGGTTCCTCTCCCGGCGACGCGGGCCCGGGACGGCTCCTCACCCGGCGGGGCGGACCTCAGCTTCCTTCGCGACCGGCCGCGAGCAGCCCGTCCCAGTCGGGGATCTTCACCGAGCTCCGGCCGAGCGAGCGGCCGAGCTCCGCCTCGGCCCGCTCGATCGCCAGCCAGCCCTGCCAGGTCACCGGGCGCAGTCCCAACTCCCTGAGCGCGTCCAGGGGTTCGGCCGCGACCGTCCGCCCGGCGAGCAGCGGGGCATCGGCGAGCAGCGAGGTCACCGTCTCCTTCGCGCAGGGCCGGTTCGTGCCGATCACGCCTGTCGGGCCGCGCTTGATCCAGCCGGCCACGTACTCGCCCGGCGACGGCTTCCCCGCGCGCAGCACCCGTCCCGCCGCGTGCGGCACCGTCCCGGTCGCCGGATCGAACGGCAGGCCCTGCGGCGGCACCCCGAGATAACCGACGGCCCGCAGCACCAGGTGCGCCTCGATGTCCTCGTACGTGCCGGTGCCGAGCACCCCGCCGCTGCCGTCCGGCGTCGTCCGCTCGAAGCGCACCGCGCCCACTCTGCCGTCCCGCTCCAGGATCTCCACGGGCCGCAGATAGAACCTCAGGTTCAGGCGGCGGGCGCCGGGTCGCACCGGGCGCCCGACCCAGCCGCGCAGCACCGCCACATTGCGGCGTACGGGAGCGGGCAGCGCGGCCGGGTCGACGAAGTCGGGGTCACGGGCCAGCTCGTCGACGGCCACCGTGGCGTCGGCACCCGGCAGCGAGCCCAGCTCGCGCAGCTCCTTCGTGGTGAAGCGGGCCTGCGAGGGGCCGCGCCGGGCCGTCATGTGCACCTCGCGGACCTGGCTGACGGCGAGCGCGCCGAGCGCGGACTGCGGCACATCGGTCGACCGCAGCTCGTCCGCGCCGCGGGCCAGCATGCGCGCCACGTCGACCGCCACATTGCCGGCGCCGATCACGACGGCCGAGCGCGCGCCGAGGACGAAGGCGTCCGGATCACTGTCGGGATGCGCGCTGTACCAGGACACGAACGCGGTCGCCGAGAAGCTGCCGGGCAGCTCCTCGCCCGGGATGCCCAGGTGCCGGTCCGATTTGGCCCCCACGCAGTAGACCACCGCATGGTAGAGCCGCCGCAGTACCTCCGCCGGAACACCGCCGGGGCCCACCTCGACATGTCCGAGGAACCGGATCCGGCCGTCCTCCAGCACGGAACGCAGGTTGTTCTGAAGCGACTTGATCTTCTCGTGGTCCGGGGCGACCCCGTATCGGACCAGACCGTACGGACACGGCAGCCGGTCCAGGACGTCCACCCGGACCGCGTCGGCCGCGCTCTGCTCCACCAGGTTCTGGGCGGTGTAGACACCGCTCGGCCCGGACCCGACGACGGCGATGCGCAGCATGGCGGGTGCTCCTTGACGACAGGACCGCAGAGGACCGCGGGGAATTCAAGGATGGCACCGCCGCCCGCACGACGGGTAGAGGTGCGCCGCCGGCCGGGGGACGGACCCGGGGGTCGGACCCGAGGGTCGGGGCATGGGCCCGGCGGCTAAGGGACCGGCTTCGGCGGAACGCCCAGCTCCCAGTCGAGCCCGTACCGCTGGAACAGCTCGGCCCGCAGCTTGGCCGCGTCCATGGGGGCGCCCGGCAGCAGCGCCGCGAACACCGCCCCCATCAGGTTGGCGCGCAGCAGCGGGTACTCGGTGTCCACGTCCCGGCAGCCGTACCGTACGACCGTGTCACGCAGCAGCGCGGCGAGACGCTGCTGCTCGGGGCACTGGACGAAGCCCTGGGCCTGGAGGATCCCCGCCATGTGCGCCCGCATGAGGACCGGCTGGGAATGGGTGAGGCCGAGGATCGCGTCGATCGCCCGGGCCAGGCGCTCGCGCCCGTCGGAGGTCCGCGGCTCGCGCTCAAGACCCTCCTCCAGGGTCAGATGCATCAGGCGGTGCACAGCCGATTGCAGGAGCTGGCGCTTGCCCGGGAAGTAGTACGACACCAGCCCCCGGGCCGAGCCCGCCCGGTCCGCGATGTCGCCGAGGGTCGTCGATTCGTAGCCGCGTTCCGCCACCAGCTCCACCGTGGCTTGCAGCAGCCGCTCGCGAGAACGTCTGCGCAACTCTTCATTGACCGATGCGCTGCGCGGGGACATGCTGTAACTCCTGCGTTGACTGGCTCTGAGCCAATATACTCAGGCCGTCGCAGGGCGGTAGCCCCTTCGCCGGGGCCCGGCCTGGGCGCGGGGCTGCTCGTTCGGGGTGACGCGGGGGATCACCTCGAACGGGTGGCCCCTTTTCGCACCCCTCGCCTTCACGCCCTCCGCCTCCCGTCGTGCCCGCCCCTTTCGCGGCGTACCCGTCACGAGCCTGTCGTGCGCGTCACGCCGCTCACGTCCGCGTCCCGCTCGTCGCTCAGCGGCCCTCGCCGACCAGCGCGAGCACCGGCAGCAGACCCTCCGGGCGCTCGTCGGCCGGCAGATGGTCCACGAAGTGCACCGCACAGCCCAGGGCCGCCGCGCCGCCGTCCGCCCGCCGGTCGTCGCCCACCATCAGGACCTCGCCGGGGTCCTGTCCGAGCGCCTCGCAGGCCGCCCGGAAGAGCCGCTCGTCCGGCTTCTGCACCCCGTGCTCGAAGGACAGGGCGTACACGTCCACGAAGTCGTCCAGGCCGTGCTCCCGGAAGACCGGCCGCAGGTCCCAGCCGATGTTGCTCACCACGCCGATCGCGATCCCGCGCTCGCGCAGCCCGGCGAGCACCGCCCTCGCGTCGGGGTAGGGACGCCAGGCCGCCGGGGTCATGTGACGGTCGTAGAGCAGGTCGTACAGGCGGTCGTCGGGCAGCGCCACCTCGCGGGCGAGACCCGTGTACGCCCGGCGGTGGAGCTCGCCGCTCCTGTCGCGCTCGGACCACAGCTCCGTCAGATGACCGGGTATCCGCAGCGGGTGGGCGCCGCCCGGCAGGGCGCCGGCCTCCTCCAACGCCCTTGTGCGGTCGGCGAGTTCGGCCTCCGTCAGGGTGATCCCCGCGGCGTCGAGCGCGGAGCTGAGCCAGTCGCCGGCCGGTTCGATGCGAAAGAGGGTGCCGGAGAAGTCGAGGAGAACGCCCTTGATCGTCATGCCCGCGATCCTCGCGTGTTCATGTCCGCCGGTTCAAGACCCAGCGGCGGTGGGCCGCCGCGCTCAGGGTGACGACGGCCACGCCGATCAGCCAGCCGCCGACCACGTCCGAGAACCAGTGCACCCCCAGGAACAGCCGCGTGAACCCCACGCCGAACGCGGACACCACCCCCACCACCAGAGCCGCCGTACGCGGGCCCCGCTGCGCCCCGTGCAGCGCGAGGACCCACACGAGCAGTCCGAAGGCGACGGTCACGCCGATGGCGTGACCGGACGGGAACGCGGCATACCCGGCGGAGTCCACCGGGTCCGGCCAGCGCGGCCGGTCCCGCCCGACCGCCGCCTTCAGGCCCTGCTGCACGGCCGTGCCGAGACCGCTCGTCGCCGCGACCCACAGGGCCGACAGCCGCTCGCCGCGCCACAGCAGCACCGCGACGACCACCGCGAGCAGGGCGCGCATCGCCCAGGGATCCCACACCCAGTCGGTCAGGATCCGGTTGGCGTGGGTGAGCCCGGGATCCGCCACCGCCCGGCGGTGCAGCCCCTCCGCGACCGACCGGTCCAACGACATCAGCGGACCCCACCGGACGACCACGAGGGCCAGCAGCACGCCGGCGGCCAGGGTGCACACGAGCCCCGCGCGCAGCGGCAGGGTCGGGCGGGAACGGGCTTCGGGGGCAGTGAGGAGCATGGGGAAGATCCAAGCCGATGCGCGGCGCCGCGGCCAGGGTGCCGGTCAGGGGGAGCCACCGGTCACGGGAAGGGACCGCCGGTCAGGGGAAGGGACCGCCGGTCAGGGGGAGCCACCGGTCACGGGAAGGGACCGCCGGTCAGGGGGGAGTCGCCGGTGGTCAGGAGAAGGGACCGCCGGTCAAGGGGCGGGATGCTAGCCCAGTGCGTGCAGTCCCGGCACCAGGGCCACGATCAGGGGTACGGCCGGGACCAGCGCGGCGTACGCCGTCAGGCGCAGGCGGTGGCTCGCGGGGAGGCGGGGGACCGCGGACAGCAGGCGGTGCACCCGCTGCGGGAGCTGTCCGTCCGGCGCGGGGCAGGGGCCGAACACCCCGCGGTGCTCGTTGAGTTCGACCAGCGCGAGCGCGATCGTGAGGCGGCCGAAGCGGCGGGACGCCACGTCGTCGGCGGCCAGCTCCACCAGGCGGTGCATCTCGTCGCGGAACGCGGCGAAGACGGGCACCTGGGGGAACCCCCGTGCCAGCGCGCCCGAACAGTGCAGCAGCCAGTCGTGCCGGGCCCGTGCGTGCCCGAGCTCATGGGCGAGCACCGCATCGAGCTGACGGCCTTTCAGACGCTGAAGTGCCGCTGTGGTGATGACCAGTTGAGGTGTCTGGCCCGGCAGCCACCAGGCGTCCGGCCGGGCCGCCTCCAGGACCACCAGACGCTCGCCGGACGGCTCCTCGCCGGGCAGCAGCGGCGAGCGCAGCCGCAGCTCCGCCCGGCGCCGGCGGCGGCGCGCCCAGCTGTCCCGGATCTCCCGCGTGAGCATCGCCCCGGTCCAGGCACCGCCCAGGAACAGCACCACGGCGAGCGCCGCCGACCAGGGGCCGTACGGTCCCAGCGCGTACGCCTCGACCACCGCGCGGGGCGCGGACGCGAACACCTGGCCGCGCACGGTCTGCCAGGCGGACGCGGCACTGAACACCATCGCGAGCCCGAAGCAGAGCAGCACCGCCGCCACCACGCACTGCCACACCCACAGCGCCACCACCGGCTCGCGCTCGACCCAGTCGGCGCGGGCGAGCAGTCGCGGGGCGGCGACGGCGGACACCAGGCCGAGCAGCAGCAACGCGAGGGAGACCGTCATGGTCTCAGCCTATGAGCGGGGCCGCCGTCATAGGTATGTCCGTGGACGTCAAGTGACGCACGCCACGAACGGAGAGCCGCGCGGCCCGTCGGCCCGGGGTCCGCTCAGACGGTGATCAGCATCGCCAGCATGGCGATCCCCATCGACAGACGGCAGGCCAGCGCCAGCTCGGGCCGCGCCCCCCACGACACGGCGGCCGTCGGCGCGCTCCCGGCCGCCGCCGCCGGCAGCAGCCGCACCCCCGTCGACAGGACGTACCCCGCGAAGTACAGGAGCAGCACCCCGGTCAGCAGCGGCACCCCGCCCGCCGTATGCCCCTCGTGCCCGGTGTGGGCGGCGCCCCCGCCCGTCGGCGCCATCGCCAGCGCCATGTAGACCATCGAGAGCGACCCCACCACGTGGTGCAGATGGTGCGCCCCGCCCCGGGCCAGCCACAGCGCCCGCAGCGCCGCGCCCCCGAACACCACCGCGTACCCCGCGATCATCCACGGCGGCGGCGCGAGGAACGCGGCCGGCACGGCCATCGCAGCCATCCCGAACCCCATCACCGCCTCCCCGCCCGCCGCCCCGCGGGCCCGCGGGGAACCGCTGCGCATCCGCAGCAGGCAGTACGAGCCGGTCGCCGCGCACAACGCGACGAGCAGCCATCCGGGCAGCACCGGACCGTGCACGGCGTACCTCCCCGCTCTCTGTGACGCCCTGCCGACAGGTCGATGCCCAGGCACGGGGCCGCATACGCGGGCGCAGGGACACACAGGGGGAGCGCGCGGAAGGTCTTCGCCGGTCAGGGCACGGGCGGTCAAGGCGGGCGAGCGGGACGGGCCACGGCCGCCGGGCAGCCGGTGGCGTCAGGGGCGATAGCGCAACGGGTGGTCCGCGGGGATCTCCACGACCACGATGCGCACCCCGTCCGGGTCCTCGATCCACATCTCGATCAGACCCCACGGCTCGCGCACCGGTGGCCGGGCGATCGTGACCCCCTGTGCCGCGAGCTCCTCGTGCGCGGCGGCCGCGTCCGCGACCTGGAGCCACAGCTGGAGCCCCGGGGCGGGCGGCCGCTCGGCGCGGCCGGACACCTCCAGGAAGCCGCCGCCCAGGAAGTACACCGTGCCGCGCTCGGGTCCCGTACCGAACTCGCGGTAGACGGGAAGGCCGAGCCGCTCGCCGTAGAACGCACGCGAACGCTCCGGGTCGGTGGGGCGCAGAAGGGTCCGGCTGCTCAGTACATGCACCATGACAGGCGACCCTAACGGGCGGGTTAGGCTCGGGAGGCCGCCGCAGCGCAACCGACGAGCAGGGAGAGCGAACGATGGACACCGCAAGGCGCGCCGCCGGAGAGCTGAGCTACCGGGACGCCACCGAAGCCGACATCGAGGCGCTGGTGCCGCTCATCGAATCGGCCTACCGCGGAGACGCCAGCCGGGCCGGCTGGACCACCGAGGCCGACATCCTGCAAGGGCAGCGCACCGACCCCGAGGGCGTGCGCGCGGTCATCACCACTCCCGGCAGCAAGCTGCTCACCGTCGAGCGCGACGGCTCGCTCGTCGCCTGCTGCCAGCTCGAACACCGGGGCGACGCGGCCTACTTCGGGATGTTCGCCGTCTCTCCCGCACTCCAGGGAGCCGGTCTCGGCAAGCAGATCATCGCCGAGGCCGAGCGCCTCGTCCGCGCCGAGTGGGGCGTCGGCGAGATGCACATGACCGTGATCTCGGTACGCGACGAGCTGATCGCCTTCTACGAGCGCCGCGGCTACCGCCGTACGGGAAGGATGACACCCTTCCCGTACGGCGACGAACGCTTCGGCCTGCCGCAGCGCGACGACCTCCAATTCGAGCTGCTCGTCAAGGAGTTGGGCTGAGTGGGCCCGCCGCGCGCTACGCGGTGAAGCGGCCGGTGCGGCGGATCTCCGGATAGTCGGTCGTCGCGCCGTCCAGTTGCAGGGCGCGCGCCAGGCGCAGATGGTCCTGGGTGTTCACGGTCCAGCCGATCACCCTGAGGCCGGCGGCATGGGCCCGCTCGACCGTCTCCAGGGTGAGCCGGGTGATGTCCAGGACCAGGCTCCGGGCGCCGACGGCCGTGGCCCGCTCGACGAGATCGGGACCCCAGTCGTCGTCGACGAGCGCGGTGCGCACGCCCGGTACCAGCGAGGCGACCTCGGCGAGCGCCGCGTCGTGGAACGACAGCACCTCCACCCGGCCCACCAGGTCGCGCCGCAGGATCACCTCGGCGAGCGCGCGGGCCGCGGCGGTGTCCTTGATCTCGGCCTGGATCGGGGTCTTCACGGCGTCCAGGACTTCCTCGAACACGGGGACGCGTTCGCCCTGGCCCGCGTCCAGCTCCCGCAGTTCGGCCAGGGTCAGCTGGCCGACGGGGCCCTCCCCGTCCGTGGTGCGGTCGACCTCGGCGTCGTGCATGACGACGAGGGCGCCGTCCTTGCTCAGGTGCAGATCGAGTTCGATGACATCCATGCCCACGCGTTCGGCGTGGACGAAGGAACGCAGGGTGTTCTCCGGCTCGACACCCATGACCCCGCGATGACCGATGGTGAGGAACGTCAAGACAGGCCTCGCTTCCGTCGACGGCGCTAGTGGCGCGCGATGCAGTCCCGTGCGCACGCGGCAGCCGCAGCCTAACGGCCCGCCACCGCAACGGACCCCGGCTCGCGCGGCGCATCGGAGTCGTCCGCCCGGGTTGACGCGATCCCGAGCACGAGGCCGGTGATCAGGGCTGCGACAAGGACGGCACGGGTGCTCACGGGGGCGGCTCCGGGGCGCGGGGGGCGGGGCGGGCGGACACCGTCCTACCGGTGCGCACCCGTCCTGGGCCACCGCGCGTCACCCTCTCGTGGGCGAGTCCTTCAGCTCTTGACGATCCGGCGTGCCCCCCTCATCCCGGGCCGGGCCAGCCGTCGTGATGGGCCGGATCTCCCTCCTGTGGCGGCGTCAGACGGTCCAGGTCCGCCAGCATCGCCCGGGCCAGCTCCAGCTCGGCCAGCTCCCGCAGCTCGCTCCAGCGCAGCGCGATCCTGGGATGCGCCCACTCGGCGTTGTCCTCGGCCCGCGCGAGCGCCGCCCGCACCTGGCCCAACTCGGCCTCGGTGCGCGCCAGATGCTCCTCCACCAGGGCGCGCAGCCGCTCCGGCGCCGCCAGATGCCCGAGCCAGATCCGCAGCACCAGCGGATGCTTGAGGACCGTGGGGCCGGCCGCCTCGGGGGAGTCCGCCCACTCGGTGAGCGCGGCGCGGCCCGCCTCGCTGATCGCGTACCGCCGCTTGGTGCGTGGCTCCTCGGGGCCGGAGCGCCGCGAGGTGGCGTACCCGAGCGCCTCCAGGCGGCGCAGTTCGGCGTAGATCTGGCTGATCGCGGGCGACCAGTAGAAGAACCGCAGCGAGGCGTCGGCCCACTTCTTGAGCTCGTAGCCGGTCCGCTCGCCGGGGAACGAGAGCAGCCCGAGCACCGCCCATGCCGTCGGCGGCAACTGGCGTTCCGTGTCTTGCTTGTTGGAGAACTGACGACTAGTCATATGGCGAATTGAAGTAAGCGAGACACGCGGACACAACCCCTGGAGGGCCCGTGAAATTCTCCGTGATCTTCGAGGCGCAGTTGGCGGATCCCACCGTCGAGCGCGAGCACCGGCTGTTCCACGACTGTGTTCAACAGGCCGTGTACGCCGAGCGGATGGGCTTCGACCGCATTTGGGCGGTGGAGCACCACGCGCTGAAATGGTATGCGCACATGAGCGCCCCCGAGATCTTCCTGACCTGGGTCGCCGCCCGCACCTCCACCATCCGGATCGGGCACGGCGTGGTCTGCATGCCGTTCCGGTTCAACCATCCCGTCCGCGTCGCCGAGCGCGCCGCCACCCTCGACCTGCTCTCCGGCGGCCGGCTCGACCTCGGCGCGGGGCGCGGCGGCACCGAGCAGGAGACCTCGCTGTGCGGCGTCGACCGGGACCGTACGACGCGGGAGGTGGAGGAGGCGCTGCGGATCATCGGCGCGGCCTGGCAGAAGGAGGAGCTCGAATACCACGGCGAGCTGATCGACATCGCCCCGCATCCCATCCTGCCCCGGCCCGCACAGGCGCCCCACCCGCCCCTGTTCCTGGCGTGCAGCCGCACCGACACCCTGGCCCGCGCGGCCGAACTCGGCGTCGGCGCCCTGGTGATGGGCTTCGCGGGGCCCGACTCCATCGCCGAGATGCGCCGCACCTACGACAGCGCGCTCGCGGCCCGCACCGGCGAAGGGTTCGTCTCCACCGCCGTCAACGACCACTTCGCGGTGCTCTGCCCCACCATCGTCTCGGACGACCGCGCGGAGGCCCGGCGCATCGGCATCCGGGGCCAGCGCTTCTTCGCCCAGTCCATCGGGCACTGGTACGGCGGCGCGGGCATCCCCGACGAGGCCGTCGTCGAGGGCTCGGACGAGGCCGCCGCGATGCGCGTCGCCGCCGAACAGGTCGCGGCCCGACTGCACGAGCAGCACATCCCGGTCCGCCCCACCTCCACCGCGACCTTCAACGCCGATCACGCCTACGGCACCGCCGACGACGCGATCGCCCACGTCGAACGGCTCAGGGACGCGGGCGCGGACGAGGTGATGTGTCTGATCCAGATGGGGACCGTGCCGCAGGAGGCCTGCATGGAGACGCTGCGGCAGTGGGGCGAGAGGGTCATCCCGCACTTCACGACGGACACCCGCCGTGGCTGACGGCCGGCGGCCCGCGGCCGGCCCGGCCTCGCCGGCGGCGGAGGGGGCCCCGCCCGCGCCCGACGCTCAGCGGCGCGTAGCCGGCCCGGCCTCGCCCGCGACGGAGGGGGCCCCGCTCGTGTCCGGCGGGCAGCGGCCCGCAGCCTGGCCGGACGCGCGCCCAACGGGCGAGCGGAGAAAGGGAGTTGACCGTCTCGCGCCCGAGGCCCGCCGCTGGGCCGATGTGCTCGCCTCGGTCTTTCCCGATGTGGGCGGTATGGTCACCGACGCCACCGAGGCCCGGCGGATCCTCGCCGGCGCGTCCTCCTCGCCGGGCGTGCCGCCCCCGGTCGGCGCCGTGACCGACCGCCCGGTGCCGGGCCCGGCCGGCGCCCCCGACATCCCCGTCCGCGTCTACCGGCCCGCCGCTTCCGGCCCCGCCCCCACCGTGGTCCACCTGCACGGGGGCGGCTGGGTCCTGGGCGGCCTCGACCTGTACGACCGCACCTGCCGGGCGCTGTGCCGGGCCGCGGGCGCGGTCGTGGTCTCCGTCGACTACCGCCTGGCCCCCGAGGCCCGCTTCCCCGCCCCCGTCGAGGACGCGTACGCGGCGCTCCTCTGGGCCGGGCGGCATCTCGGGGACCTCGGCGGGGCCGCGGGCCCGCTCGTCGTGGCGGGCGACAGCGCCGGCGGCAACCTGGCCGCGGCGGCAGCCCTGCTCGCCCGCGACCGCCACGGCCCGCCGCTCGCCCTCCAGGCGCTGCTCTACCCGGCGCTCGACGCCTCCCGCGACACCGCTTCGTACCGCGCCAACGCCCACGGCTTCTACCTGACCGCCACACATCTGCGCTGGTTCTGGGAGCAGTACCTCGGCCCGGGCGGCGACGGCGGCCATCCGCTCGCCTCCCCGCTGCGGGCCGACCTCGCGGGGCTGCCGCCGGCCCACGTCGTCACGGCGGGCTGCGATCCGCTGTGCGACGAAGGGCGCGCCTACGTACGGGCCCTGCGCGCGGCCGGGGTCCACGCCGTCGACGACCACTGCCCGGGGATGTTCCACGGCTTCGTCGGCCTGGCCGACGTGCTCCCCGAGGGCCGGGCCGCCCTTACCCGGCTCGCCGCAGCCATAGCCGTGCCATTGCCCTGACACAGGAAGAAGAGCGGCGCAACTGAAAGATCGCAGGATAATTTATTGTGCTTCCTCTTGAGGGGAAGAACCGAACGCGGATACGGTGTCTTGACGCTAGGTTCTCCTGTGGAGGAAGTGACATGACGGAAATTCTTGTGCAGGACCCGGCCGTGGGGGGCGCAACAGCCGACCTGCGGGTGGTCGACCACCCCGCATGGCCCGCGCTCAAGAATGCCGTCGAGGAGATCCGGCCCTGGCAGTCCAAGGACGGCTCGATCGACTTCGATGCCGAGGGCGCCCCCGCCCGCGCCGTCGTCGACGCGACCCTCGACCAGGTGATAGCCGCGGTGGAGCAGCTCTCCCCGCTGCTCCCGCACGACGCCGACTACCACCGCGCGCTCGTCGACGACCTGCGCAAGTGGTCCGACAGCGCCTTCGACGTGCCGGACTTCCTGGACTCGCTGATGCGCTTCCACCCGGCCGCCGACCGCGCCGACGGACTCCAGCGCCTGGTCCTCTTCCCCATGTACACCCAGAACGGCAACCCCGACCGCAACCTCGAAGCGGTCGTCCTGCGCATGGTCTGGCCGGAGTGGCTCGCCGACCTGGAGGCCACCCGCTACGACAACCCGCTGTTCTGCGGCATCACCTTCGAGGACTTCACCGCGGGCTACGACACCCACTCCGCGGTCCTCTTCCCCGAGACCATCGCCGTGCGCGAAGCCCCCGAGCGCTTCACCTGGGGCGGCATCTTCTGCGACCGCGAGGCGGCCCGCTTCCGCGCCGTCACCGAGGCGTCCGTCGACATCCTCGGGCTCGAACTCCCCGCGGACATCCGGGAGTTGGTGGCCGACCAGGAGCGCTGCGAGAAGGCCTTCGTGCTGTGGGACATGGTCCACGACCGCACCCACAGCCACGGCGACCTGCCGTTCGACCCCTTCATGATCAAGCAGCGCCAGCCGTTCTGGATGTACGGCCTCGAAGAGCTGCGCTGCGACCTCACCGCCTTCAAGGAGGCCGTGAAGCTGGAGGCCGAGGGCAACCAGCACGGCCGCGACGTCCAGTACGCCGTGCTCTTCGACCGGATGTTCCGCTTCCCCGTCTCCGGCGACCGGGTCCGCAACTACGACGGGCTCGGCGGCCAGCTCCTCTTCGCCTACCTGCACCAGCACGACGTGGTGCGCTGGACCGACAACAAGCTGCACATCGACTGGGACCGCGCCCCGCAGGTCACCAACCAGCTGTGCGCCGACATCGAGAAGCTCTACCGCGACGGCATCGACCGCCCCAAGCTGGTCCACTGGTTCGCCGCCTACGAGCTGGTCTCCACCTACCTCGCCCCGCACCCCGGATCGCGCTGGGCCAAGGGGCCCGACGCCCTGGACCTGACGCAGCCGCCGCGCAAGCTCGTCGACGACGTGCTTCCGGACGAGTTTCCGCTCAGCATGTTCTATGAGGCGCTCTCCAAGAAGCTGAAGAACGTGATCGCCTCCACCAAGGGGATCACCGCCGCTTCCGCTCCGGCCGGAGCCGCCGCGTGAGCTCTCGTACCGAAGGCTCCGAAGGTTCGGAAGGGGCGAGGAAAATGAACAACGGACCTCTCAACGGCGCCGTCGTCGCCGTGGCCGGCGCGGCGGGACCCGCCGGCCGGGCCGCCCTGCTCCGGCTCGCCGAGGCGGGCGCGGTCGTCGTGGGCGCCGACGCCGACGTGGAGCGCCTGGCCTCGGCCGTGGACGCCGCGCGGTACGCGCACGGCGGCGCCACCGTCACCGGTGACACCGTCGACCTCCTCGACCTCCAGGCCACGCGCGACTGGGCCGACCGCATCCAGAAGGACTTCGGCCGCGTCGACGGCCTGGTCCACCTCGTCGGCGGCTGGCGCGGCGCCACCTCCTTCCCCGAGACCGACCTGGCCGACTGGGACCTGCTGGAGAAGCTCCTCGTCAAGACGGTGCAGCACACCTCGCTCGCCTTCCACGACGGGCTGCTGCGCAGCGACCGGGGGCGGTTCGTCCTGGTCAGCCAGTCCGGCGCGCACAAGCCCACCGCGAACAACGCCGCCTACAACGCGGGCAAGGCCGCCGCCGAGGCCTGGACGCTGGCGCTCGGCGACGCGTTCCGCAAGGCGGGGGGCGAGGACGGCCCGGGGGCCGCTGCTGCGATCCTGGTGATCAAGGCACTGGTGCACGACGCGATGCGCGCCGAGCGACCCAATGCGAAGTTCGCGGGCTTCACCGACGTCACGGAGCTGGCCGACGCCATCGCCGGAGTCTGGGACAAGCCCGCCCAGGAAGTGAACGGACAGCGCCTGTGGCTGACCCCCAAGCCGTGAGGACGGACGCGCGAGCGCACCACGACCCGGCGGTGCGCGGCTTCGCCAGCGACAACTACGCCGGCGCGCACCCCGAAGTCCTCGCAGCCCTCGCCCTCGCCAACGGCGGTCATCAGATCGCGTACGGCGAGGACGACTACACCGACCACCTCCAGCGCGTCATCCACAGCCACTTCGGCTCCGGCGCGCAGGCCTACCCCGTCTTCAACGGCACCGGGGCCAACGTCACCGCACTCCAGGCGCTGACGGACCGCTGGGGCGCGGTGGTGTGCGCCGAGAGCGCGCACATCAACGTGGACGAGGGCGGTGCGCCCGAGCGCATGGCCGGGCTCAAGCTGCTCACCGTGGCCACGCCCGACGGCAAGCTGACGCCCGAGCTCATCGACCGGCAGGCCTGGGGCTGGGAGGACGAGCACCGCGCCATGCCGCAGGTCGTCTCGATCACCCAGAACACCGAACTGGGCACGGTCTACACGCCCGACGAGATCCGGGCGATCTGCGAGCACGCCCACGAGCGCGGCATGAAGGTCCACCTCGACGGGGCGCGGATATCCAACGCCGCCGCCTCCCTCGACGTGCCGATGCGTACGTTCACCAGTGTGGCCGGCGTGGACGTCCTGTCGTTCGGCGGTACCAAGAACGGCATGCTGTTCGGTGAGGCGATCGTCGTCCTCAACCCGGACGCCGTCCACCAGATGAAGCACATCCGCAAGATGTCCATGCAGCTCGCCTCCAAGATGCGCTTCGTGTCGGTGCAGTTGGAGGCCCTGCTCGCCAAGGACCTGTGGCTGCGCAACGCCCGCCACTCCAACGCGATGGCCCAGCGCCTCGCCGAGGGAGTGCGCCAGGTCGACGGCGTGGAGATCCTCCACGAAGTGCAGGCCAACGCCGTGTTCGCGCGCCTGCCGCACGACGTCAGCGAGCGGCTCCAGAAGCGCTACCGCTTCTACTTCTGGGACGAGACCGCCGGCGACGTCCGCTGGATGTGCTCCTTCGACACCACCGAGGACGACGTCGACGGCTTCCTCGCGGCACTGAAGGAAGAAATGGCGCGCTAGCGCGGGCCCGCCTGAATACCTATGCGGCCGACCGTAAAGTCATTGACTTGCGGTCGGCCGCATTCGTACGCTCACGGGCCATGGAGCTCATCCAGCACAAACCCCAACTCGCTTCCTATCTCGTCGCGGACGAGGTCGTCGACCATGGACACCCGGCGGTGCGCGACCTGGCCGCCCGGCTCAAGTCCGAGACCAGCGACGCATACTCATACGCCCAAGCGGCCTTCACCTATGTGCGGGACCGGATCCCGCACTCCTCGGACTCCGGTGATCCCCGCGTGACCTGGCGCGCCTCCGACGTGCTCGCGTGGCGCACCGGGATCTGCTGCGCCAAGGCGCACGCCCTCGCCGCGCTGCTGCGGGCCGAAGGCATCCCGACCGCGTTCTGCTACCAGCGCCTGACCGAGAACGGCGCCGGCCCGGCGCTGCACGGTCTCATCGCCCTCAGGCTGCCCGGCGCCGACGCCTGGGCGCGGCAGGACCCGCGCGGCAACGTGCCGGCCGGCGTGGACGCCCAGTTCTCCCTCGATGAGGAGCGGCTGGCCTGGCCCGTACGGGCAGAGTTCAGCGAAGTGGACTATCCAGTACTCTTTGATGAACCGCACCCGGCGGTGGTCGCCGCGCTCAAGGCCGCGCCCGACCGGCCGTCGCTGTGGCCGATCTATCCGACCGAACTGTGAGGCACCACCGATCATGACGCTCGCACTCACCGTGTCCGACGAGGTCCGGACGCTCGCGCCCGCCTTCACCCATGTCGCCGTCGAGGCCACCGGCCTCGTCAACGCGCCCAGCGACGCGGCGAGTTCGGCCCTGCTCGACGACGCCGCGCGCCGCCTCGCCGAGCGCCTCGCGGGCCGGGCCCCGCACGAGGACCCGCACATGGCCGCCTGGCGCGCCGTCTACACCGCCTTCGGCTCCAAGCCCAACCGCACCCGCAACTCGGCCGAGGCGCTCGCCAAGCGGGCCCTGGCCGACGGCGGCCTGCCGCGCGTCAACCGGCTCGTCGACGTGTACAACGCGATCAGCGTCGCCCACCTGGTGCCGGTCGGCGGTGAGGACACCGCGCACATCAAGGGCTCGATGCGGCTGGTGCGGGCGCGTGGCGAGGAGGCGTTCCACACCGTCGCGGGCGGCGAGCCCGTCGTGGAGCACCCGGACGCGGGCGAAGTGGTGTGGCGCGACGACGAGGGCGTCACCTGCCGCCGCTGGAACTGGCGCCAGGGGGTGCGCACCCGCCTCACCGAAGAGTCGTCCGACGCGCTGTTCCTCCTGGAGGGCATGGCTCCGCACTGCGACCTCGTCACGGCCGGCGCCGAACTGGCCGGACTCCTGGAGAGGTTCAGCCCGGGGGCGCGGATCACGGTCCACCCGCCGGTCGGCGGCTTCGAGCCCGTCACACCCGCCGTGCAGGAGTGACGATTCAGCCGGCCGCCTCGGCGGCCTTCACCTGCTCGGCCGTCGGCGCGGTGCCGCCCAGGTGCGCCGGCACCCACCAGGTGTCGCTCGCGTCCTTGGGACGTACGGGATAGGCGCGCTGCGCGGCCTCCAGGAGCTCCTGGCAGCGCTCGCGCAGCCGCCGGGTGATGGCGCCCGCGTACTGGTCGGCGGGAGCCTCCACGGGCTCGCCGACACGAATGGTGACCGGGATGTGGCTGCGCTTGAAGTTGCGCGGGCGGCCCTTGGTCCACACCCGCTGCGTCCCCCACAGCGCCATCGGGATCAGCGGCACCCCGGCCTCCTGGGCGAGGCGCGCGGCACCCGACTTGAAGCTCTTCAGCGTGAACGACTGCGAGATGGTCGCCTCCGGGAACACCCCGATCACCTCGCCGGAGCGCAGCGAGGCCAGCGCGTGCTGGTAGGCGTCCTCGCCCTGCTTGCGGTCGACCGGGATGTGCTTCATGCCGCGCATCAGCGGGCCGGAGATCTTGTGCCGGAACACCGACTCCTTGGCCATGAAGCGCACCAGGCGCTTCTGCGGCAGCGCCGCGAGCCCCGTGAAGATGAAGTCCAGATAGCTGATGTGATTGCTGACGAGCACCGCCCCGCCGGTGCGCGGGATGTTCTCCGAACCCTGGGTGTCGATCTTCAGGTCGAGCGCCTTGAACATCGCACGTGCGGCGCCGATGACCGGCCGATAGACGAGTTCTGCCATCAGAGGGGAGACCCTTCGTGTGCCCGGGGAGGGTGCTCCCGGAGTCATAAGTTACGCGCCCGTAGGTTTCGGGCTTTGGGCAGATGGTGCCCGATGCGAGCCGAGCTGGCCAGTCCTGGCGCTCTGCGCAGGGGAGATTCTCGTCACGTCTTCGCAGGTCGGGGCCCGGGGGGAATCATTGCGAGCCGATGCGTGCTGCAACCGTACGTCAGAGCAGGTAGTGGCCGCGTGAAGACGCGGACGGACAGGTGAGGGTGGACGGCGCGTGGGCGACGACGGCGGGCGCAGGCTCGGCGAGGCCGAGTTGGGGGCCGTGCTCGGCAGGCGGGCCACGCTGGTGCAGTTCTCCAGCGCGTTCTGCCAGCCCTGCCGGGCGACCCGGCGCACCCTGGCCGGGGTCGCCGCGATGGTGGACGGCGTCGCCCATGTGGAGATCGACGCGGAGGAACGGCTCGTTCTCGTACGGGAGCTCGGCATCGAGCGCACCCCGACCGTGCTCGTGCTCGACGCGGCGGGCCGCATCGTGCGCCGCGCGGCCGGTCAGCCGCGCCGGGCGGACGTCATCGCCGCCCTCGGGCAGGCGGTCCGGGACACGGCCCCGGGGGCGCAGTGAGGGATCTCCCACATCCCGGAAGGCACTTGACGGTGAGCGTGCTCAATCGTCAGTCTGACGATGTGCCGACAGACCTCCTTCTCTATGGACGCGCCCATGTGGACCTCGCCCGCAACGCGAGCGCGCGCTGTCCGGGCTGCTGAAGACCCGCAGCCCTTGTCGCACCTCTTGCAGAAGGACAATTCCATGACGGCTTCGCCCGAGCTCGGTACCGCCCAGACCGCCTCTCCCGAACTGCTCAGGTCGGTCTTCCGCCAGCACGCCGCCGGTGTCGCGGTGATCACCGCCCAGCGCGCCGGCCGGCCCGTCGGTTTCACCGCCACCTCCCTCAACTCCGTCGCCGCCGAGCCCCCGTTGCTCTCCTTCGGGATCGGCACCGGCTCCTCCAGCTGGCCCGTCGTCGCCGAGGCCGACCACATCGGCGTGCACATACTCGGCGAGCACCAGCAGGACCTGGCCGCCACCTTCGCCCGCAGCGGAGCCGACCGGTTCGGCCCCGCCACCGCCTGGCGCTCCGGCCCCGAGGGCGTGCCCGTCCTCGACGGCGTCCTGGCCTGGCTGGTGTGCAAGGTCGTGGCCCGCATCCCGGCCGGCGACCACCGCATCGTGCTCGGCCAGGCGGTCGTCGGCGACCCGGCGGGAGCGGGCCGCCCGCTCCTCTACCACCAGGGCCGCTTCAACGCGTTGCGCGACTGAAAGTTCCCTGATCACGTCGATTGCTCACCGTTGGCAACGTCACAGTTCAAAGCGCTTGCTCAGTGGGCACAAGCTGGGTGTACTGACGAGTAATATTTCGTTCGGAGCGCCGGTCGCCCCGACCGGAAACCGCCCCATCAGGCGCCTATGCTGCGTGCAACAAGGCAGCCCAGAAATGACGATGCAGTAGGAGAGCCGGCGTGAGCTTGAGGATCGTTGTCTGTGTGAAGTACGTGCCCGACGCCACCGGCGACCGGCACTTCGCCGATGACCTGACCGTCGACCGCGACGACGTCGACGGCCTCCTTTCGGAGCTCGACGAGTACGCGGTCGAGCAGGCACTGCAGATCGCCGACGAGGCGGACGACGCGGAGATCACCGTGCTGACCGTCGGCCCCGAGGACGCCAAGGACGCGCTGCGCAAGGCGCTCTCCATGGGCGCCGACAAGGCCGTCCACGTCGAGGACGACGACCTGCACGGCACCGACGTGATCGGCACCTCGCTGGTCCTGGCCAAGGCCGTCGAGAAGACCGGCTACGACCTGGTCATCTGCGGCATGGCCTCGACCGACGGCACCATGGGCGTCCTTCCGGCGCTCCTCGCGGAGCGCCTCGGCGTCCCGCAGGTCACGCTGCTCTCCGAGGTCTCGGTCGCGGACGGCGTCGTCAAGGGCCGCCGCGACGGCGACACCGCCTCCGAGCAGCTTGAGGCGTCCCTGCCGGCCGTCGTGTCCGTGACGGACCAGTCGGGCGAGGCCCGCTACCCGTCCTTCAAGGGCATCATGGCCGCCAAGAAGAAGCCGGTGGAGTCCCTGGACCTGGGCGACCTGGACCTGGAGGCCGACGAGGTCGGCCTGGAGGGCGCCTGGACCGCGGTGGACTCCGCGGCCCAGCGCCCGGCCCGCACCGCCGGCACGATCGTCAAGGACGAGGGCGAGGGCGGCAAGCAGCTCGCTGAGTTCCTCGTGAGCCAGAAGTTCATCTAAGTGCCGCACCGGTCCGGGAACCCTTCGGACCGAGTCCGCACTTAGGGCTCGCCGAGCCCCTCAACTGCCCGCCTTTTCTTCGCACTTGCAGGAGATTGAAGTCCCATGGCTGAAGTTCTGGTCTACGTCGACCACGTGGACGGCGCCGTCCGCAAGCCCACCCTCGAACTGCTGACGCTGGCCCGCCGCATCGGCGAGCCCGTCGCCGTCGCCCTCGGCGCCGGTGCCGAGAACACCGCCGCCACCCTCGCCGAGCACGGCGCGGTCAAGGTCCTCACCGCCGACGCCCCCGAGTTCGCCGACTACCTCGTCGTACCGAAGGTGGACGCGCTCCAGGCCGCGTACGAGGCCGTCTCCCCGGCCGCCGTGCTCGTCCCGTCCTCCGCCGAGGGCAAGGAGATCGCGGCCCGCCTCGCGGTCCGCATCGGCTCCGGCATCATCACCGACGCCGTCGACCTCGAAGCCGGCGACGAGGGCCCGGTGGCCACGCAGTCCGCGTTCGCCGCCTCCTTCACCACCAAGTCCCGTGTCTCCAAGGGCACCCCGGTCATCACGGTCAAGCCGAACTCGGCCGCCGTGGAGGCCGCCCCGGCCGCGGGCGCCGTCGAGGCCCTCTCCGTCACCTTCTCCGCCCTCGCCACCGGCACCAAGGTCACCTCGCGCACCCCGCGCGAGTCGACCGGCCGCCCCGAGCTGACCGAGGCCGCGATCGTGGTCTCCGGCGGCCGCGGCGTCAACGGCGCCGAGAACTTCTCGGTCATCGAGGCCCTCGCCGACTCGCTCGGCGCGGCCGTCGGCGCCTCGCGCGCCGCGGTGGACGCCGGCTGGTACCCGCACTCCAACCAGGTCGGCCAGACCGGCAAGTCCGTCTCGCCGCAGCTCTACATCGCCAACGGCATCTCCGGCGCGATCCAGCACCGGGCCGGCATGCAGACCTCGAAGACCATCGTGGCCGTCAACAAGGACGCCGAGGCCCCGATCTTCGACCTGGTCGACTACGGCGTGGTCGGCGACCTGTTCCAGGTCGTCCCGCAGCTCACCGACGAGGTCAACTCCCGCAAGGGCTGACCTGCGAGTTCAATCCGGTCCCGGGGCCGCGTGGTGATCCTCACCGCGCGGCCCCGGGCCGTTTCGGACAACCATTGACGCAGGCGGACCGGCCTACTAACTTCGCTATACGGATTGTTGATTCCGTGAAGCGGAAAAGTTTCGACCGTGTGGAGGATGCAGGATGGGTCAGCAGGAGCAGGTGGCAACGAGCCTCGCCGGCGTCGTCAGCGAGGAGATCAGTGCCTCGCTCGTCGCCGTGGACGAGGAACTCGCCCGCCGTTACCCGGGCGACCCCGGCACCCGCCAGCCCGTACACACCGTCTACGTACCCGGCGACACCTTCACCGCGGACACCATCCGCACCTGGGGCGACCAGGCCCTCGCCGCGCTCGACGAGCACGCCCCCGACGCCGCCTCCTTCGCCCGCGTCCTCGGCATCGCCGACGAACTCGCCGCCCCCGTGTACGACCGGGTCCGCGCCAAGCTCCAGCGCGAACCCGTCGAAGACCTCCGCGTCGACTTCGAGGACGGCTACGGCCCGCGCCCCGACGCCGAAGAGGACGCCGACGCCGCCCGCGCCGCCCGCCTCATCGCCGAAGCCTTCAAGAACGGCACCGCCGCCCCCTACATGGGCATCCGCATGAAGTGCATGGAAGCCGCCGTACGCGACCGCGGCATCCGCACCACCGACGTCTTCCTCACCACCCTCATGCACAACGGCGGCCTCCCCGACGGCCTCGTCCTCACCCTGCCCAAGGTCACCTACCCCGAGCAGGTCACCGCCTTCGTCCGGCTGCTCAGCGCCTTCGAGAAGGCCCACGGTCTGCCCGAAGGACGGCTCGGCTTCGAGATCCAGATCGAGACCAGCCAGTCCATCCTGGCCGCCGACGGCACCGCCGCCGTCGCCAAGATGATCGACGCCGCCCAAGGCCGCGCCACCGGACTGCACTACGGCACCTTCGACTACAGCGCCTGCGTCGGCGTCTCCGCCGCCTACCAGGCCAGCGACCACCCCGCCGCCGACCACGCCAAGGCCGTCATGCAGGTCGCCGCCGCAGGCACCGGCGTACGCGTCTCCGACGGCTCCACCAACGTGCTGCCCATCGGCACCACCGCACACGTCCACGAAGCCTGGCGCCTCCACTACGGCCTCACCCGCCGCGCCCTGGCCCGCGCCTACTACCAGGGCTGGGACATGCACCCCGGCCACCTGCCGACCCGCTACGCGGCCGTGTACGCCTTCTACCGCGAAGGCCTGGAGCAGGCCGCAGGACGCCTCGCCGCCTACGTCGCCAAGACCGAGGGCGACGTCATGGACGAGCCCGCCACCGCCAAGGCCCTCAGCGGCTACCTGCTGCGCGGCCTCGACTGCGGCGCCCTCGACAACGCCGAAGTCGCCCGCCTCACCGGCCTCACCCGCGCCGACCTCGACGCGTTCGCCTCACCCCGCCGAGGCAGCCTCACCGTCACCGCCCCGTAACCGCACCGGGACCCCACGGCCGCAAGGCCCGCCACCCCTGCCCCGTACCCTGTACGCGACCACAATCGCCACACAGGGACGGGGCAGCGGTGAGCACGGGGGAGAGCCAACTACTGGCCGGCCGGTACCGGGTCGTCGAGCGGCTCGGCCGCGGCGGCATGGGCGTGGTGTGGCGCGCACACGACGAAGTCCTCGGCCGCGAAGTCGCCGTCAAGGAACTGCGCACCTTCACCGACGCCTCCGCACCCGAACTCGGCGACCTCAAACTGCGCATGCAGCGCGAGGCCCGCGCCGCCGCCCGCGTACGCCACCCCTCCGTCGTCGCCGTCCACGACGTCACCGAACACGACGGCCGCCCCGTCATCGTCATGGAACTCATCGACGGACCCTCCCTCGACGGCGTCCTCACCGAACGCGGCCTCCTGGAACCCGGCCAGGCCGCCGCCATCGGCGCCGACGTCCTGCACGCCCTCGCCGCCGCCCACCGGGCCGGCGTCCTGCACCGCGACGTGAAACCCGGCAACATCCTCCTCGACGCCTCCGGCCGCGTCGTCCTCACCGACTTCGGCATCGCCGCCATGGACGACCCCGGCGACGGCTCCGCCACCCACCTCACCCGCAGCGGCGAGCTCGTCGGCTCCCTCGACTTCCTGGCACCCGAACGCGCCCAGGGCCACCAGCCCGGCCCCGCCTCCGACATCTGGGCACTCGGCGCCACCCTCTACGCCGCCGTCGAAGGCGCCGCACCCTTCCGCCGCACCTCCACCTGGTCCACGCTCAACGCCATCGTCGTCGAACCACTGCCCCCGGCCCGCCGGGCCGGCCCCCTCGGGCCCGTACTGCTGCGCCTGATGGACAAGGACCCCGCCCGCAGGCCCGACGCCGCGACCGCGGCGCGCCTCCTCACCGAAGCCGCCGAAGCCGCCGAAGCCGCGGCAGCCACGGACGCCCGGCCCACCGCACCGACAGCCGTGACCACCACCCCGATACGGGCCGCGGCCCAGCCGCCCGCCCAACCCCCGCGCGACGCGACCGTACGCGACGTGGCACCGCACCGCCCCGAGGGATTCGGCCCGGCCACCACCCCGGCCCCCGACCCCGCACCACAAGCCACCGCCCACCGGCCCGAGGGCTTCGGCCCCGTGGTGACCGACCTGACGACCGCGGGACCGGCACAGCCCGAACGACCGGCGGCGGCCGGACGCGGACGCGGCAGAGCCCTGATCGCAGCCACCGCGGCCGCCGTCGTCCTCATCGGCGGGGGAGCCGCCTACGCACTCCTCGGCCACGACGACGCCAAAGCCGACGCACACGCGGCGGGAGCCACGAACGGCGCGGCCCCCGGCGCCGCGGACGACCGGGTCGGCGCCGCCGGCCTCGGCACGGCCGGACCCTCCGCACAACCCACCCCCAACTCGCCCACACCCAAGGCGAGTTCCAGCACCAAGCCGCCCGCCAAGGACGACCCCGCCAAGGGAGCGAAGCCCGGCGCGCCGACCGACCCGAAGAAGAACACCCCGAACACCCCCACCACCGGAGGCACCGCAGGCACCGCAGGCACCGGGGACAAGGGAGCCGGGGGAGGCGGCGGCGCACCCCCCGCGGGCAGCTGCGCGCCCATCGCCGGCGGCAAGTTCAACTGCCAGGTCTGGCGCGCCGCGAAGTCCGTCCGCCAGAACGGCGCCGCCGCGGGCGTACTCAACACCGGCACCAACTACTTCTACTGCCAGACCGACCTGGGCCGCCGCGAAACCTACGGGAAGTGGACCAACACCTGGTGGGCCAGGACCGACGACGACAGCGGCAACACCAACGTCTACGTCAGCGTCGTCTACCTCAAGGGCGGCGACAACAACCAGCCCGTCCCCGGACTCAAGACCTGCTGACCAACCGCACGAGCCACCGGCGCACCCCCACCCGCCCGCTGCCACCGGCGCACCCCCACCCGCCCGCTACCCCTCGGCGGGCGGCGGGAGTTCGCCCGAACCACGCTGGATCAGAACGGTGGGCAGCTCCAGCCGGGCGGGCGTCTCCTCCGCCCCGTCGAGCCGCCGGAAGAGCAGCTCCGCCGCCGTGCGGCCCAACGTCGCCGCGTCCTGCGAGATCACCGTGATGCCGAGCAGATCGGCGAGCTCGATGTCGTCGAACCCCACCAGCGCCACCGGCCGCTCCCGCCCCGCCAGCACACGCACCGCCGTGACCGTCACCCGGTTGTTGCCCGCGAACAGCGCCGTCACCCCATCCGGCCCCGCCAGCATCGACTCGGCGGCCTCCCGCACCCGCTCCGGGGACGTCGAGCCGAGCGACACCCACGCCTCGTCCACCGGCAACTCCGCGTCCGCCATCGCCGCGTGATAACCCCGCAACCGCTCGGTGGCCGTATGGATGCGCGGCTGGTCACCGATGAAACCGATCCGCCGGTGCCCATGCGCGATCAGATGCGCCACACCCGCCCGAGCGCCGCCGAAACTGTCGGACAGCACCACATCGGCGTCGATCCGCCCGGCCGGACGGTCCACGAACACCGTGGCGACGCCCGCCTTTATCTCCGGCTCCAGATACCGGTGGTCCGACCCGGCCGGAATCACGATCAGACCGTCCACCCGGCGCGCGCAGAACGCGAGGACCAGCTCCTGCTCACGATCGGCGTCCTCCGCGCTGGAACCGTTGATGAGCAGCGCCCCGTGCTCCCGCGCCACCTCCTCGACCGCCCGGCTGAGCGGCCCGTAGAACGGGTCGGCGAGGTCCTCAAGGACCAGACCGATCGACGCGGTACGCCCCTTGCGCAGCACCCGGGCACTGTCATTGCGCCGGAAGCCCAGCGCCTCGATGGCCTCCTGCACCCGCCGCTCGGTGTCCGGGGTCACCCCCGGTTCGCCGTTGACCACCCGGGACACCGTCTTGAGGCCGACACCGGCGCGCGCGGCGACATCCTTCATCGTCGGGCGGTTGCCGTAGCGGGACTCGGGGTGGCGGGCGTTATCGGCCACAGTGCGCTGTCCTGTCGTCGTCGGGGGGCGTCCGGCGGGATCCGGTGCCATAACGGTCTGTGTGGCGTCGAGCATAGGCCCTGGACAACGTTGTCACATGCAGGGAGACTCTCATCTTGACCTGCTGTTACCCGTCCCTCACCAGGAGATCCGACCTCGATGCACACCGATTTCGTGGCCGCGCTCGACATCGGCGGCACCAAGATCGCCGGAGCCCTGGTGGACGCCGAAGGCCGGCTTCTGCTGCGGGCCCAGCGGCCGACTCCCGCCCACGAGGACGGCGACACGGTGATGCGCGCGGCCGAGGCGGTCCTGGCCGAGCTGACCGGATCGCCACTGTGGGAGCGCACGGGAGCCATCGGCATCGGCAGCGCCGGGCCCGTCGACGCGTCGGCCGGCACGGTCAGCCCCGTCAACATCCCCGGCTGGCGCGGCTTCCCACTGGTCGAGCGGGTGCGCGCGGCCACCGGCGGCCTGGACGTGGAACTCGTCGGCGACGGCGTCGCCATGACCGCCGCCGAACACTGGCTCGGCGCGGCCCACGGCCACGACAACGCCCTGTGCCTGGTCGTGTCGACCGGCGTCGGCGGCGGGCTGGTCCTCGGCGGCACACTGCACCCCGGCCCCACCGGTAACGCCGGCCACATCGGTCACATCAGCGTCGACCTCGACGGTGACCCCTGCCCGTGCGGCGCACGCGGCTGCGTCGAGCGGATCGCCAGCGGCCCCAACATCGCCCGCCGCGCCCTGGACCACGGCTGGCGCCCCGGCCCCGACGGCGACACCTCGGCCGCCGCCGTGGCCTCGGCCGCCCGCTCCGGGGACCCGGTGGCCGTCGCCTCCTTCGAGCGCGCGGCCCAGGCGCTGGCGGCCGGAATCGCGGCGACCGCGACCCTCGTCGAGATCGACATCGCGGTCGTAGGCGGGGGAGTGGCGGGCGCGGGCAACGTTCTGTTCGCACCATTGCGCCGTGCCCTGCGCGACTACGCGACGCTCTCGTTCGTCCAGAACCTGACGGTGGCGCCCGCGCTGATGGGGACGGACGCCGGTCTGGTGGGGGCGGCGGCCGCGGCGTGGGGGAGGCGGCGATCGGAGGAGTCGGCGCTGCTGAAGTGACGGACAGAATCTGAAAGCTGATAGCTGCCAGCCGTGATCCGTGATCCGTCCATCATCATCCGCCTCCTGCTTCTCTGCCCGCCCGCCGCCCGCCTGCCCGCCCGCCCAACGCTCCGACGACTGACCCCACCTCCGCCAAACAGCACCCCCACCGAAGCGATCTGACGCCCAGTAACTTCCAGCACCCCAGGCACCACCCCAGTCACCCCCTCAGTCATCCCCATCACTCTCGCCCCTCCATCTCCGCGAGGTAGGACGACATCATGCCCCTGCCAACCACCCTCGCCCGGCGAGCGTTTCCGGTAGGGCTTGTTGGACTCTGTTGGGAGTGACGCGGTAACGGTTGTCTGGCATCACGTCAAAACCCTTGACGGCACCGGGAGTTGACGGTGTTATCCAAGCCTCGCGTTTGGTTGTGTTGGGTTGCACCCCGGAGGAGGGGGACATGGCGCAGTCATCGTTCACTGGTCCTGTAGTGCCCGAAAGCGTGGCAGGACATCGGATGTCTCGGCGGAGTCTTCTGCGGGGCGCGGCGATGGGCGCCGGGGCGGTCGCGCTTCCCTCGCTGCTCGCGGCGTGCGGCAGCGGGCCCGGGGGTGACGCCAAGACGATCCGGCTGGGCTCGAATGCATCGGACGCCGTCCCCAAGAAGGCCTTCGCCGACGCGTTCGCCGCGTACGAGAAGCAGTCCAAGGAAGGCCGCAAGATCAAGGTCAACACCGTTGACCACAACACCTTCCAGGAGAACATCAACCGCTATCTCCAGGGCAAGCCGGACGATGTCTTCATGTGGTTCGCGGGCTACCGCATGCAGTTCTTCGCGCAGAAGGGGCTGCTGTACGACATCAGCGACCTCTGGACCGGTTTTCAGGGCTTCTCCGACGCGCTGAAGGCGCAGTCGACCGGCGCGGACGGCAAGCAGTACTTCGTGCCGTACTACTACTACCCGTGGGCGGTCTTCCACCGCGCCAGCGTCTTCACGCAGCACGGCTATACGGCGCCCAAGACCTTCGACCAGTACGTGGACCTGGCCAAGCAGATGCAGAAGGACAAGCTCGACCCGATCGCGTTCTGCGACCAGGACGGCTGGCCCGCCATGGGCACCTTCGACTATCTCAACATGCGCAGCAACGGGTACGAGTTCCACAAGAGCCTGATGGCCGGCAAGGAGGCGTGGACCGACAAGCGGGTCAAGGACGTCTTCGACAGCTGGCGCCGGCTCCTCCCGTACTGCCAGCAGGGCGCGAACGGCCGCACCTGGCAGGAGGCGGCGCAGAGCCTCCAGAAGAAGCAGTCCGGAATGGCGGTGTTCGGACTGCCGCACGTGGGCCAGCAGTTCCCGAAGGCCGAGCAGGACGACATCGCGTTCTTCCCGTTCCCGGAGATGGACCCGCAGTACGGGCAGGACGCGGTCGAGGCCCCCATCGACGGATTCCTCCTCGCCAAGAACGCCAAGGAGCTGAAGAACAAGCAGTCCATGCAGAGCGCCAAGGACCTGCTCGCCTGGCTCGCCACGCCGAAGGCGGAGGACGTCTATCTCGCGGGCGACCCGAACAACATCGCGGTCAACAGCGGGGCGGACACCTCCGCGTACAGCCCGTTGCAGAAGAAGGCGGTCGAGCTGGTCGCCGGGGCCAAGCAGATCTCGCAGTTCCTGGACCGCGACACCCGGCCCGACTTCGCGTCCACGGTGATGATCCCGGCCATCCAGAAGTTCATCGGCAACCCGAAGGACGTGGACGGGCTCGTGAACGACATCGAGCGCCAGAAGAAGAGCATCTTCGCCTCGGAAGGCTGAGGTGCGGGCCGCGGCCCGCACCGCTCTTCCAACCCACCCGCCTCCGTTGCGACTTGGAGTACTCAGCCGTGGCGCTCACCACCGCGCGGCGCGGTGGGCGACGGGGTCCCAGGCGGTACACCGCCCGCGATCTCGTCGTCCTCGGCGTGCTGCTTGGTCTGCCCGTACTGCTCGACATCGCCATCGTGTGGGGGCCGACCCTGGCCTCCGTCGTCCTGTCCTTCACCAGCTGGGACGGTGTCGGTCCCGTCAAGTGGGTCGGCACGCGGAACTACACCGACCTCTTCACCAACTACCCGCCGTTCTGGCCGGCGGTCCGGCACAACCTCATGTGGCTGGGCGTACTGGGCTTCGTGGCAACGCCGTTCGGTCTGCTGCTCGCCGTGCTCATCGACCGGGGCGTGCGGTTCAGCCGCTTCTACCAGTCGACGCTGTACATGCCCGTCGTCCTCTCTCTCGCCGTGGTCGGCTTCATCGCACAGCTCGTCTTCTCCCGGGACCAGGGGGCGCTGAACGCCCTGCTCGGCAACACGGACCACCCGATCGACTGGCTCGGCGACCCCGACCTCAACATCTGGATGATTCTGCTGGCCGCGGCCTGGCGGCACACGGGGTACGTGATGATCCTGTACCTGGCGGGTCTGAAAGCCGTCGACCCCTCCCTCAAGGAGGCCGCGGCCATCGACGGGGCGAGCGAACGCCAGACCTTCCTCCGTGTCGTGTTCCCGACGCTGCGGCCGGTCAACGTGATCGTCGGAGTGATCACGGTCATCGAGTCGCTGCGCGCCTTCGACATCGTCTACGCCGTCAACCACGGGCGCAACGGCCTCGAAGTGCTCTCGGTACTCGTGACCGACAACATCATCGGCGAGGCGAGCCGCATCGGGTTCGGCTCGGCGATCGCGGTGGTGCTGCTGACCGTCTCCCTCGGGTTCGTCATCACGTACCTGGTCCAGGAGACCCGAGGGGAGAAGGACCGATGACCACCACCACGCATACCGCATCCCCAAAGCTCCTACAGAACAAGCCTGTTGGCGGCGGACGGCGCCGGATGCGCCCGGGCCGCCTGGGCGTGCACGCGTTCCTCATGGCGGTCTCGCTCGCCTTCCTCGCCCCGCTGCTGCTCGCCGTGTACGCGTCGCTGCGCCCGTACGCGGAGACCTCGCGCGACGGCTACTTCTCCCTCCCCGAGCACCTCTCCTTCGCTTACTACGAGCAGGCGTTCAGCGACTCGGGCATGACGAAGTACTTCGTCAACACTCTGATCATCGCGGTGCCGGGGGTGGTGCTCGTCCTGTTCTTCGCCGCGTTCGTGGCGTTCGCCGTGTCCCGTCTGCAACTCCCCGGCAAAATGGCCCTGTTGATGCTGTTCACGGCGGGAAACCTGCTCCCGCAGCAGGTGATCGTGACCCCGCTGTACGTGGTGTTCAACCGCGTTCCGCTGCCGTACTGGATGTCCGACTCGATGACGTTGTTCGACTCGTACTGGGCCGTCGTCGCCGTCCAGGTGGGCTTCCAGATCGGGTTCTGCGTCTTCGTCCTCGCCCATTTCATGCGCACCCTCCCGCAGGAGATCCTGGAAGCGGCGATCGTCGACGGTGCCGGCGTGTGGACCCAGTACTGGCGGATCACCCTGCCGCTGTGCCGCCCGGCCCTGGCGGCCCTGGCCACCCTCCAGTTCACGTGGATGTACAACGACTTCCTGTGGGCCCTGGTCTTCATGTCCGACGGCGACAAGCTCCCCATCACCTCGGCCCTGAACAACCTGAGGGGGCAGTTCTTCACCGACTACAACCTGTTGGCGGCAGGCTCGGTCATCGTCGCCCTGCCCACCCTGATCGTGTTCCTGCTCCTGCAACGCCACTTCATCGCGGGGCTCACGCTGGGGTCGAGCAAGGGGTAGGCGGCCCGGGCCGGTGCCGGTCCGACACGTCCCGGTCATGGCCGGCGCCCGTCGCCGAGGAGCCGTTCCAGCTCCGTCCCGGCGTCCTCACTGCCGGCGTCGCAGAGCCGTTGCAGCTCCCGCAGATCGCGCCGTTCGACGGCACGCCGGGTCAGCAGTCGCCCGGCGTGCGCGCTGCCCTCGTCGAGCAGCTCCGACAGCTCGTCCAGTCGGTCGCCTGCGTCGGCGAGGTCGGCGAGACGGTCCAGCGCCTTCTCATTGCCCTCGTCCGCGAGCGCGCGAAGGACGTTCTCAGGGACATCGTGATCAGTCATGGAAACAGCCTGCGGCCTTGCCCCAGGGGCAAGGTCAAGAGCGATGATGGGGGATGCTTACGATCGGCCAGCTCGCCCAACAGGCAGGCGTATCGACCAAAGCCATCCGCGTCTACCATGCCAAGGGCCTACTGCCCGAACCCGACCGGGACGCCTCCGGATACCGACGCTACGACGCCCGGGCGATCATCGACCTGACCCGGATCGTCACCCTTGCCCAAGCCGGTGTCCCGCTGGCCCGCGTCCGGGACGTGCTGGACGCCGATGCCGACCGGGCCGCGGAAGAGCTCGACCGGATCGACGCCGAACTGCGCACGCGCATTCGCCAGCTCCAGCAACGCCGGACCCGGCTCCGACAGCTCGACCAGCCCGACCGCCTCTGCCTGCCTCCCGAGGCCGTCGAGTTCATGGACCGGCTCCGTGCCATCGGCCTGTCCGAACGCCACGAGCACGCGATCCGCGACGGTTTCATCCTCGGCCACGCCCTCGCCCCCGACCTCACCCGCGCCCTCCTGCCCTCGCGCACGGCCCTGCTGGGCGACGACGAGTACGTTGCCGTCCTGCGCGGCTACGACGCCGCCCTCGACTGGAGCCCGGACGATCCCCGGCTCCACGGGCTCGCCGACGCGGTGACGCGACTCGCCCTGCGCATGACGATGTTCTCCGACCTCCCCGGCTTCGACCGCGTGCCACCGGAGACCGTCGACCTGCTCACCGGGCACCTCGGCATCGACAGCCCCGCGTGGGCACGCCTCGACCAACTCATCACCCGGCGGCTTGCGATCGCCGCGGAAGTCCCTGTCACCGCCACAGAAGGCCACACGACCGGCACCGAAGTCCGTCCTGCCGCCACCGAAGGCCGCCCCGCCCGGACGAACCGCCGGCGCGCTCGCCCGTCCGTGTCCGGATCCCCCCGACGTGGACGCGGTCGTCGACCATAGCCCCAGGTCAGGTGCATCAGCCACGGGTTTTCACCCGGGGTGGCGACGGTCGTGACGGGGGATCGAAAATCCCTGGCCCATTCGCTTTCCCGCGGTCAAGCTGCTGTTGACAGCCCACCCATCGGGAGCAGCAGTGATCGACCTCGACCGTCTCATTCCGTCCGCGCGACTGGCCTCCGCCGTCGCCGCGGGGCACGTCGTGCGCAAGGCGCACCCCGAACTGCCGCTCTCCCTCTACTCGTACAGCAGGGCGTGCCAGTACGAACAGGCGTGGGACGAGGTCACCACACGGTGCCGCGGGCTCGTCGTGGACGACGAGCGCGAGGTGGTCGTCGCGCACTGCCTGCCCAAGTTCTTCAATGTGGGGGAGCACGGTGCCGGCCGGCACTACGCGCCGCCGCTGCCCGACGAGCCCTTCGAGGTGTTCGACAAGGTCGACGGGTCGCTCGGCATCGTCTTCCACTACGCGGGGCGCTGGCGGGTCGCCTCCCGGGGGTCCTTCACGTCCGGGCAGGCCGCCTGGGCGGGCGCCTGGCTGGACGGCCGGGACACCGGAAAGCTGCGGCCGGGGGTGACGTACCTCGCGGAGATCGTCTACCCGGAGAACCGGATCGTGGTCGACTACGGCGGCCGGCGCGACCTCGTGCTGCTCGCCGCGTACGAGGCGACGGGCGAGGAGATCGCGCTGGCCCGGGCCGCCGAGGACTGGGCGGCCGTCGGGTCCGTGGCCCGGGCCTGGCCCGCGATGCCGCTCGCCGAACTCATCGAGCGCACCGGTTCCAACGCGCACGCCGACGGCCGCGAGGCGACCGGCACCGATGCCGAGGGCTATGTCGTCCGGTACGCCTCCGGGCTCCGGGTCAAGGCGAAGATCAGCGAGTACGTACGGCTGCACAAGGTGCTGACCGGCATCACCGAACGCGACATCTGGCGCTTCCTCGGCATCCGCCGGTTCGCCGGGCGGGACCCCCAGCGGGTCGCGCAGGCGCTCGGCTGCGGACCCGGCGAGATCGCCGCGCTCACCGCGGACGGCGCCGACCCGCTGGAAGTTATGCTTCAGCAGGTCCCCGACGAGTTCGACACCTGGGTGCGGAGCGTCGCGGACCGCCTGGACGCGGAGGCCGCCGAGCCGGCCCGGCTGGCCGCCGAACGGTTCGAGGAGATCGCCCATCTCGCCCAAGACCGGGGCGCGTTCGCCCGCGCCGCCCAGCGAATCCCGGACCGTACCGTACGCGCGGCCGTGTTCCAGTTGCTCGACGGCCGGGACATCGACCTGATGATCTGGCGGTCCGTCAAGCCGACGGCCGCCGACCCGTTCACGAACGACGAAGAAAGCTGAACCCCGCCATGCCCACCGTGCACGTCATGACCGGACTGCCCGCCTCCGGCAAGACCACCGCCGCCCGCAAGCTCGTATCGGACTCCGACGGGCGGTGCCGTCGCGTCAACCTCGACGACCTGCGCGGCATGTTCGACGACGCGGGCGCCCGGCGGGAGCGGTCGCACATCGCCGAGCAGAGCGTCCTCGCGGTCCAGGACGCGGCGGTGCGCGAGACGATCGCGGCCGGGTTCGACGTCGTCGTCGACAACACCCATCTCACCTCGCGCATCCCCAAACGCCTCAAGGCGGCCGTGGCCGGGCGGGCCCGTTTCGTCGTGCACGACTTCACGGACGTGCCCGTCGAGGAGTGCCTGCGCCGCGACGCGGCCCGCGCGAACCCCGTCGGTGAGGACGTCATCCGGCTGCTCGCCGACAAGCACGCGAAGGCGGTGCGGGGTGGCTGGCGCCTGACGGACGCCTGGATGAACGACACCGTCGTCCTCGCCGAGGTCGAGCCCTATGTGCCGGACACGTCCCTGCCCAGTGCGGTGATGTGCGACATCGACGGCACGCTCGCGGTCAACACCGGCCGGAACCCGTACGACTTCACGCGCTGCGAGCAGGACGGCCTCAACGGTTCGGTCCGCGACGCCCTGATCGGCTTCCGGCAGGCGCACGGGGACACGATCGTCCTGCTCTCGGGCCGGGGCGAGGAGCACCGGACCCGGACCCGGGCGTGGCTCGCGGCGCACGACGTGCCGTACGACGAGCTGTGGATGCGGCCGGCCGATGACGGGCGGCGTGACGACGTGGTGAAGGCGGAGCTCTTCGACGCCCATGTGCGCCACCGGTTCCACGTGCGGGTCAGCCTGGACGACCGCGACCGGGTGGTGGCCGTGTGGCGTCGCCTCGGGCTGCCCACCTGGCAGGTCAACTACGGTGATTTCTGAGGAAGCCCGAGCCCGCCGGGGAGCTACGCGGCGTCATGGAAGACGAGGCCGAGGGTGCGCCGGCGGCCCGAGCGTATCGTGCTGACGCCGTGCCGCACCGGCGCGGCCGACCAGCCGCGCCGGGAGGCCACCGGCCGGTCCCGGGTGGTGAAGACCAGCCCGTGGCCCCGCGGAACCGGTGTCGCGGTGCCCCGCGACTGGGCGCGGGGGCGCTGCTCGACCAGGAGGAACTCGCCGCCCGTGTAGTCGGTGCCGGGCGCGTCCAGGCCGACGACGACCTGGAGCGGGAAGTACGCCTCGCCGAACAGGTCGCGGTGCAGGGCGTTCCAGTCGCCGGGACCGTACCGCAGGAGGATCTGCGCGCACTTGGCCTGCCCCGCGGCGTGGCAGTGGGCCAGCCATTCCTCCAGGGTGTCGGGCCAGGGGGCGGGCCGCCCGAGCCGCGCGGCCCAGTCGCGGGCGATCGGGAGCAGCAACGGGTAGAAGGCGGCCCGCAGTTCCCGCACGAGGCCGGGCAGCGGCTCGGTGAAGTAGCGGTACTGCCCGGACCCGAAGCGGTGGCGGGCCATGTCGACGGTCGAGCGGAACCGTTCGGTCCGGTCGTAGCTGTCGGCCAGGGACCGGCACTGGGCCGCGGTGAGCAGACGGTGCGTGGGCGCGCAGCCGTGGGCGTCGAGTTCCTCGACGATGCTCGCCCAGTCGCCGGCGCCCACGCGCTCGGCCGTGCGGGTGCTGGACATGGGACCCTCCGATGTGCGGGGCGGTGGGCGTGGAGCCCGGGCCCGAGCGGTGCGATACATCGAGGATGTCCCGTGGTGCCGGCTGTGACCGGCGGGAATCGGACGTCGCGTCCCGGCGGCCGGGGGACCGGCCGCCGGGGGCGTCAGACGGCCGGCTCCGGTGCGGGACGCGGAACGACGACCAGGAAGGCGTCGCTCTCCAGGTCCATCACGACCTCGGCCGCCAGTCCCTCGTTCCTGCGGTCCCGCGCGAACTCCTCGGCAGGCCAGTGGCCGCGCGGACCGCCCGCGGGAAAGCGTTCCAGTACTGTACGACGCATTTTTCGCGCCCCCTTGTGTCTCTTTCGGCACTCGCACAACGACGTCTCCGCCGTCGGCGTTACGGCCCCCCGTGGCCGGTGCTCGTACAGGAGGACGCCTGCCGGGGCCCGTCGGTGGCACCCCGCAAGCAACGGCCCGGCCACAGTTGTGTGCGTGATCAAGGACGGTCGAGGACGGCCCGAGCCCCGCGCGGGGTTTCCGTGGCAGGGTGTTGCGGGCAGTCCACTGGGGGCTACGAAGAGGGGGAACCGTGATCGTCTGGGTCAACGGCGCATTCGGCGCGGGCAAGACGAGCACCGCGCGCGAGCTGATCGACCTGATCCCGAACAGCACGTTCTACGACCCCGAGGTGATCGGCGGGGCGCTGCGGCAGCTGCTGCCGCAGAAGTTGCTCGACCAGGTCGGCGACTACCAGGACCTGCCGATCTGGCGGCGGCTCGTGGTGGACGGCGCGGCCGCACTGCACGCCGAGGTGGGCGGAGTCCTCGTGGTGCCGATGACGTTGACGCGGCAGGAGTACCGGGACGAGATCTTCGGCGGTCTCGCGGCCCGCCGGATTCCGGTGCGGCATGTGCTCCTCACCCAGGAGGAAACGATCCTGCGCGGGCGGATCGCGGCCCGCGTCGAATGTCCCGACGACCCCGAGGCCGATGAGCAGCGGGTCCGCGCCTGGGCCTACGAACACATCGAACCCTTCAAGGACGCGCTCGGCTGGCTGACCGCCGACGCCTTCGCCGTCGACAACGGCACGCTCACCCCGCGCGCGACCGCCGAGCGAATAGCCGACGCGGTCCGCTCCGGGGCGGCCCGCGCCTGCGACATCGTGCAGACCCCCGAACCCACCGCCGAGACGCTGGCCGCCGGGGTGCTGCTCTTCGACGAAGAGGACCGGGTGCTCCTCGTCGACCCCACCTACAAGCCCGGCTGGGAGTTCCCCGGCGGTGTGGTCGAGCGGGGCGAGGCCCCCGCCCGGGCCGGGGTGCGCGAGGTGGAGGAGGAGCTCGGCGTCCGGCTCGGCCAGGTGCCGCGGCTCCTCGTGGTCGACTGGGAACCGCCGAGACCGCCCGGCTACGGCGGTCTGCGGCTCTTGTTCGACGGCGGACGGCTGGAGAGCGCACGGGCCGGCGAGGTCCTGCTGCCGGGCGCCGAACTGCGCGGCTGGCGGTTCGTCAGCGAGCAGGAGGCGGCCCAACTCCTGCCGCCCGTCCGCTTCGAGCGGCTGCGCTGGGCGCTGCGGGCCCGGGAGCGGTCGACCGTACTCAACCTGGAGGCCGGGATCCCGGTCGGCTGAGGCAGCTGTGGCGGCCGGCGCGTTCACGGGGGCGGATCGCCGCACCCGACGCGGGCGGCGTCCGCGGCGAGCGCGCCGGCCGCGCCGCAGTGGCCGCGATGCATGCGGCGAACGTACGTCGCCGGCCAGGTCCGCCGCATCCATCCACGCTCCGGGCGATGCCCGCCGAGCGCTGAACGCCCGGCCGGCTCCGCCATCAGGAAGGGGTCAACTCCGCTTGGACTCCGCGTAGTTGACCAGGAAGTGGGCCTCCGCGACCGACAGGCGCTCCAGCTCCTCGGGGGACACGCTCTCGTTCACGGCGTGGATCTGCGCCTCGGGCTCGCTGAGACCGATCAGCAGGATCTCCGCCTGCGGGTAGAGCGCGGCCAGTGTGTTGCACAGCGGGATCGAGCCGCCCATGCCGGACGACTGCATCTCCTCGCCCGGGTAGGCCACCGCCATCGCCTCGGCCATCGAGGTGTACGCCGGGCTGTTGATGTCCGCGCGGAACGGCTGGCCCTGGCCGACCTGCTCGAAGGAGACGCGGGCGTTCCACGGCACGTGCTTCTCGATGTGCGCGTACAGCAGCTTGGTCGCCTCGGCCGCGTCCTGGCCCGGCGGCACCCGCAGGCTGACCTGCGCGCGGGCGGTCGCCGGGATGGACGGCGTGGCGCCGGCGACCGGGTGGCAGTCGATGCCGACGACCGTGACGGCCGGGCGGGCCCAGATGCGGTCGGCGACGGTGCCGGTGCCGGGCAGCGCCACCCCGTCGAGGACCTTGGCGTCCTGGCGGAACTCGTCCTGCGGGTACTGAAGGCCGTCCCACGCCGAGTCGGACGGCAGGCCCTCGATGACCGTCTGGCCGTGCTCGTCGCGCAGCGAGTCCAGCACGCGGATCAGCGCGGCCAGCGCGTCCGGGGCAGCGCCGCCGAACTGGCCCGAGTGCAGGTTGCCCTCCAGGGTGTCGATCCGTACGCGGATCATCGTCATGCCGCGCAGCGTCGCCGTCACCGTGGGCAGGCCGACCCGGAAGTTGCCGGTGTCGCCGATCACGATCGCGTCCGCCGTGAGCAGCTCGGGGTGCGCCTCGGCGTACTGCTCAAGGCCGCCCGTTCCCTGCTCCTCCGAGCCCTCCACGATCACCTTGACGGAGACCGGGACACCGTCGTTCGCCTTCAGGGCGCGCAGCGCGAGCAGATGCATGATGAACCCGCCCTTGCAGTCCGCCGCGCCGCGGCCGTACCAGCGGCCGTCGCGCTCGGTCAGCTCGAACGGCGGGGTCAGCCACGCGGACTCGTCCAGCTTCGGCTGCACGTCGTAGTGCGCGTACAGAAGAACGGTGGGCGCGCCCTCGGGGCCGGGCAGCAGGCCGTAGACCGACTGGGAGCCGTCGGGGGTGTCGAGCAGGGCCACGTCCTGGAAGCCCTCGGTGCGCAGCGCTTCGGCCACCCAGTTCGCGGCGGCCTCGCACTCGCTGCGGGGCGCCACCGCCTCGTCCGCCACCGACTGGAACGCGACCAGCTCCGTCAGCTCCGCCTTCGCGCGGGGCATCAGCGATGCGATGGTCTCGGCGATCGGATGTGCGGTCATGGGCACGCTCCTCGTGGGTGCGACGTTGTAAGTACGGACACACATCGATGCATGTGCGTGTACGACGGAGATACGGCCGATCCTCCCACAGCGGGCCGGGACAGGAGGGCGGGGCTACCGCCCCGTAGGATGCGGACGTCAACACGAGCCACTGGTCGGACGGGGAGCAAAGGCACATCGTGAGCAGCGAGAACACAGCCGCCGGAAGCGACGGACCGCTGGAGGAGAGCCAGGGCGAGCCCGCAGCCGCATCGGTGACCGGGCCCGCCGAGGGGCCCGTCTGGGACGTCGTCGTGGTCGGCGCCGGGCCGGCCGGAGCCTCGGCCGCGTACGCGGCGGCCGTCGCGGGGCGCAAGGTGCTGCTCCTGGAGAAGGCCGAGCTGCCCCGCTACAAGACGTGCGGCGGCGGCATCATCGGGCCGTCGCGCGACGCCCTGCCGCCCGGCTTCGAACTGCCGCTCCAGGACCGGGTGCACGCGGTCACGTTCTCCCTCGACGGGAAGCTGACGCGCACGCGCCGGTCCAAGACGATGCTGTTCGGCCTGGTCAACCGGCCGGAGTTCGACGCCGGTCTGGTCGCCTTCGCCGAGAAGGCGGGCGCCGTGATCCGCACCGGCGCCGCCGTCTCCAAGGTCGAGCAGCACGGCTCGGCCGTGCCCGACCGGCGCACCGTCGCCGTCGTCCTCGCCGACGGCGAGACCGTGCTTGCCCGGTCCGTGGTCGGCGCCGACGGCAGCGCCGGCCGCATAGGGGCGCACGTCGGTGTGAAGACCGAGCAGGTCGACCTGGGCCTGGAGGCCGAGATCCCGGTGCCGGCGAGCGTCGCCGAGGACTGGAAGGGCCGGGTGCTCATCGACTGGGGCCCCATGCCCGGCAGTTACGGGTGGGTCTTCCCCAAGGGTGACACCCTGACCGTCGGCGTGATCTCGTCGCGTGGCGAAGGCGCCGCCACCAAGCGCTACTTGGAGGACTTCATCGCCCGGCTCGGTCTCGCCGGGTTCGAACCGGCCATCTCCTCCGGGCACTTGACGCGCTGCCGCAGCGACGACTCGCCGCTGTCCCGCGGCCGGGTCCTGGTCTGCGGTGACGCGGCGGGCCTTCTGGAGCCGTGGACGCGGGAGGGCATCTCCTTCGCGCTGCGCTCGGGCCGCCTCGCCGGTGAGTGGGCGGTACGCATCGCCGAGTCGCAGGACGCGGTGGACGCGCGCCGGCAGGCGCTGAACTACGCCTTCGCCATCAAGGCCGGGCTCGGTGTCGAAATGGGCGTGGGCCGGCGGATGCTGACCCTCTTCGAGAAGCGCCCGCTGCTGCTGCACGCCGCGATCACCGGCTTCCGTCCGGCGTGGCGGGCCTTCGCGGACATCACCCGCGGCGCGACCACCCTGGCCGGCCTGGTGCGCAGCCACCCGCTGGCGCGGCGCGCGCTGGACGCCGTCGACCGCTGACCTGACCCGCACGGGCGGGGCCGGAGCCGCTCCGGGCCCGCCCGTGCGGCGTCGGCCGCCTCCGTCACCGCGCCGCGCACCGGGTGCCACGGGCGGGCGCGCGACCCTTGACGTCCGCCCGCGCGGGGCGCTTTCATCCCACAGTGGCCCGGACCGCAGCGCGGTCCCGCCGCCAGAGGTGCGCCCAGCCGGCAGGTCCCCGACCGGGGTCCCGGGCCGGCCCGAGTCGCCAGGGCCGATATGCCGGGCCCGAGGCGGGGACGTACCCGCGAGGGATGGAGCGGACGATGCCCGCCGACCCGAACCGCGCCACCGCCGCTTCGCCCCGCTCGTCCCGGGACCGTGCCGCCACCAGCCCGCCCCGGTCGGCCCCGAACCGCGCCGCCGTCGCTCGACCCCGCTCCGCACCCGACGGCTGCCTCGCCCCCGGGTCCCGCCCGGCCCCTGATCGCTCGGCTTCCCCGGCCCTGGCCCCGCACCCGGCCCCGGCCCCGCCCCTGGCCCCGTACCCCGGCCCCGGCCGCCGCGTGGTCCTGCGGGCCGGGGCGGGCTGCGCGCTGGGCGCGGTCGCGTCACCGGTCCTCACGGCTTGCGGATCGTCCGGCGGGGACGGGGTCGGCCCCGACGGCAAGGTGGGCGTCGAGCTGTGGCACGGGCAGACCGACACCCTGAAGCAGTCCATCGAAGCCCTGGTCGCCGAGTTCAACCGCACCCACCCCACGATCCATGTCGACCCGGGCGGGGGAGCCACGGCCGATGTGATGCTCCAGAAGGTGACCGCCGCGCTCGCCTCCGGCTCCTATCCCGACATCGCCTACGTCTTCGGCTCCGACATCGCGAACATCGCCCGCAGCCCCCGCGTCCTGGACCTCACCGGTGCCCTGCGCGCCCCCGGCCCCGTCCCCTGGAACGCCTACTGGCCCTCACTGCGGGAAGCGGTGACCATCAACGGAAAGGTGCGGGCCGCGCCCGCCCTGGTCGACTCCCTCGCGGTCATCTGCAACACCCGCCTCTTCCGGCGCGCCGGGCTCGCACTGCCCCAACCCGGCTGGTCCTGGGCCGAGTTCATCGACACCGCCCACCGGCTCACCGACTCCTCCCGGGGCGTCTTCGGCACCGGCTGGCCCGGCGTCGGCGACGAGGACACCACCTGGCGGCTGTGGCCGATGGTGTGGGACCTCGGCGGCGACATCATCGCCCCGGACGGCAAGAGCATCGGCTTCACCGAACAGGGGACCCGGGCCCTGGCGACCGTGGCATCGCTCGCCACGGGCAACAGCGTCTACGTCGACCCCAAGCCGGGCAGCGCCCAGCTGTACCAGGTGTTCCTCTCGGGGCGCATGGGCATGGTGCTCGGCGGCCCCTGGTCGCTGCCGGACATCGTCGCGGCCAAGGTGGACTACACCGTCGTCCCCCTGCCCTCCTTCAGCGGCCGCCCGGTCACCATCTCGGGCCCCGACACCTGGACCGTCTTCAACAACGGCTCCGCACGCTCCAGCGCCGCCGTCGAGTTCGTACGCTGGCTCAACGCGCCCGCACAGGACGTCAGTTGGGACATCGGCGCGGGCAGCCTGCCGCTCAGCACGCAGAGCGCGCGCCTTCCCCGGTGGCTCGACCACTCCGCGGCGACCGTCGGGCTCCCGGAGTTCACCAAGGCCCTGGAGTCGGCCAGGGTGCGCCCGGTGCACCCGGCCTACCCGGCGATCTCGCAGGCGGTCGGCGAGGCCGTCGTGAGGATGCTGCTCGGCCGCTCGTCCCCGGAGCGGGCGATGCGCGACTGCGCCCAGAAGGCCGACGCCGCCCTGCTGATCCCGCGCTGAAGCCCATCCCGCGCCGAAGCCGACCCCGCGCCGACGCCGACCCCGCGCCGAAGCCGACCCCGCGCCGACGCCGACCCCGCGCCGAAGCCGACCCCCGACCGGAAGGGCCCGAGATGCGAACCACCGGGCAGCGCACCCCGCGCCCGCTCACGCTCGACCCGGACCGGGCGCGTGATCCGGACCGGGCCGCCCGCGTCGCCAGGCGCCGCCGGGCGCGCGGCGAGACCGCGACCGCCTGGGCGTTCGTCGGCCCGGCCGTCCTGGTGATCATCGGGCTCGGCGTCGTCCCGCTGCTGTGGTCACTGCTGCTGTCGTTCCGCGCGGACGACCTGGTGACGCCGGGCCGTTGGGTCGGGCTCGACAACTACCACGCCCTCAGCAAGGACCCGGCGTTCCGCACCGCCGTGAAGAACACCCTCGTCTACACGGGCGGCTACGTCCCCCTGAGCCTGGCCGCCGGTCTCGCGCTCGCCCTCGCGCTGAACCGGCGGATCCGCCTCGTCGGGCTCTACCGCACCCTGGTCTTCATCCCGTTCGTGGTCTCCGCCACCGCCCAGGGCGTGCTGTTCTCGTTCATCTTCGACCCCGACTTCGGCGTCGCCAACGCGCTCCTGCACCACATCGGGATCTCCCCGCAGGGCTTCCTCGACGACCCGGGCCAGGCCCTCTTCGTCCTGTTGCTCATCTCCCTGTGGAGCGGCATCGGCTTCTGCGTCATCGTCTACCTGGCCGCCCTCCAGGACGTGCCCGCCGAACTCGTCGAATCGGCCCGCCTCGACGGGGCCGACCGGAGCCAGGTGCTGCGCCACGTCACGCTGCCCTCGCTCACCCCGGTCACCGTCTTCCTGGTCCTGTGGCAGTTCATCACCGCCCTTCAGGTGTTCGACCTCGTCTACGTCACCACCAAGGGCGGCCCGCTGGGAGCCACCACCGTCATCGTCTACTTCGTGTGGGAGCAGGCCTTCCAGAACTTCACCGCCGGATACGGCGCCGCGGCGGCCTATGTCCTGGCCGTCGGCCTGATCGCGGCGGCCGTCGTACTGCGCCTCCACCGGCGTCATCGCGAACGAGTGGAGCCAACAGCCCTACCAGGAAGCGGTGTTGAGCACGGGAAAGGAGTGATCCGATGAGCGCGTCCGCCATGACCACCCCGGGGGAGGCCGTCGCCGTGGACGGCCGCGATCCACGAGCCCGGCGCCGACGGCGGCTGCCGTTCAGCCCCTGGCACCTCCTGCTCGCGCCGCTCGCGGCCGGCTTCGCGCTGCCCCTGGTGTGGCTGATCGTCAGCTCCCTGATGAGCGACGCCGAGATCAACCGCTTCCCGCCCGCGCTGTGGCCGCACGGCATCGACCTCGGCGGCTACCGGTACGTCCTCGGCAACGCGATGTTCCCCCGCTGGTTCCTGAACTCCTGTGTCGTCGCGGGTGTCGCCGTCGCCTCGAACCTCGTGCTGGGCGCGCTCGGCGGCTACGCCTTCGCGCGGATGCGGTTCGCGGGCTCCCGCCTGCTGCTCGGTCTGATGCTCGCGACGATGGCGGTGCCGTTCCAGCTGACGATGATCCCCACGTTCCTGGTGATGAAGTGGCTCGGGCTCATCGACACCCTCGGCGCTCTCATCGTGCCGTCCCTGGTCACTCCGTTCGCGGTGTTCCTCTTCCGGCAGTTCTTCCTCTCGCTGCCGAGGGAACTGGAGGAGGCGGCCTGGATCGACGGCTGTTCGCGGCTGCGGGTCCTCGTCTCCATCGTGGCGCCGCTCGCCCGCCCGGCGCTCGCCACGGTCGCGGTCCTCACCTTCCTCACCACGTGGAACGACCTCTCCTGGCCGCTCATCGCCCTCAACCACGACGTGCGGTACACCCTGCAACTGGGCCTCACCACGTTCCAGGGCCAGCACCACACCAAGTGGTCGGCGGTGATGGCGGGCAATGTCATCACGGTCCTTCCGGTCCTGCTCGCGTTCCTGTTCGCGCAGAGGACGTTCATCCAGTCGCTGACGACGAGCGGCCTCAAGGGCTGAAGGTCGCGGCGCCGAAGGTCCGGCGGCCGCGCACCGGCGGTCGCCGTCATCCCAGTCGTCCGAGAGGACACGCATGACCGAGACCAAGATCGCCTTCATCGGCGCGGGCAGTGTGGAATTCACCCAGGGCCTGCTTGCCGACCTGTTCGCCTTCCCCGAGTTCGCCCGTGCCCGCATCGCGCTCCACGACATCGACCCCGAACGCCTCGCCACCAGCGAGGCCGCGGCCCGCCACATCGCGGCCGAGCGCGGCGCCGCGCCTCACCTCAGCGCCCACCCGGAGCGGCGCACGGCTCTTGAGGGCGCCGACTTCGTCATCAACACCGTCCAGATCGGCATGAGCGAGGCGACCCGCACCGACTTCACGGTCCCCGCCCGCTACGGACTGCGCCAGACCATCGCGGACACCCTCGGTATCGGCGGCATCTTCCGCGCCCTGCGCACCTTCCCGCTGTTGCGCGCGCTCGCCGCCGACATGGCCCAACTCTGCCCGGACGCCATCCTGTTGAACTACACCAATCCGATGGCGATGAACCTGCTCTACCTGCACCGGGTGGCGCCGGCGCTGCGGGCCGTCGGCCTGTGCCACTCGATCCACTGGACGATGCACGACCTGTCCGCCCTGATCGGCATCCCCTTCGAGGAGGTGTCCTACCTCGCGGCGGGGGTCAACCACCAGTCCTGGGTGCTGCGTTTCGAACGCGCCGGCCAGGACCTGTACCCCCTCCTCGACGAGACCATCGCCAAGGATCCCGAACTGCCGCGCCGGGTACGCGTCGACATGTACCGCAGGCTCGGGCACTACCCGACCGAGACCAGCGAGCACTCCTCGGAGTACGTGCCCTGGTACCTGCACCACGACGAGGAGATCGAGCGGCTGCGGCTGCCGGTCGGCGCCTACCTCGACATGACCGAGGAGAACCTGGCCGCCTACGCCCGCACCCGCGACGCGCTCGCCTCGGGAAGCCCGCTTCCGGTGGAGGGGACCATGGAGTACGCCCCGCAGATCATCCACAGCGTCGTCACGGGCACCCCGCGCAGGATCTACGGCAACGTCCCCAACCGCGGCCTGATCGACAATCTTCCGGCCGATGCCGTCGTCGAAGTCCCTTGCCTGGTGGACGCGTTGGGCGTGCAGGCCACGGCGGTCGGTGCGCTGCCGCCGCAGTGTGCCGCGCTCAACCGGGCGTATCTGTCGGTGACCGACCTCGTGGTGCGGGCCGCCGTGCTGGGGGAGCCGCGCCACATCCGGCACGCCGCCATGTGCGACCCCGCGACCGCGGCCGCGCTGCCCGTGGCACGGATCTGGGAGCTGTGCGACGACCTCGTACGGGCCCATGCGCCTTGGCTGCAACCGGAGTTGAGGGTGCTGCTCGGGGGTACGGGCGGGGTCACTGGGTGAGGGTGATCCGGAAGACCGGGTGGTCGGGGGCGATCCGGCGCAGTTCCGTGTCGCTGGAGTCGGGTCCGACGCCGTTGAAGAAGACGCCGACCTCGGCCTTCCAGCGCTTGAGGTAGGCACGCAGCAGGGCGGGTTTGTCGTCGTCGGCGACCTCGACGGCGGTGAACGCCTCGGCCGTCCTGCCCAGCCTCAGCTCGCCGCCGCCGGCCGCCCGCATGTTGTGCGTCCACTGGACGTGGCCGCGCGGGGCGACCAGGAACCGCTCGCCCTGGAAGGTCAGCAGGTTGACGGGGGTCGTGCGCCACTCGCCGCTCTTGCGGCCACGGACCGCGAGGACGCGCGAGCCCCAGACGCTGATGCCGCGACGGGTCATCCAGGCGACCGCCCGGTTGAAGACGTTGACCGTGAACCAGCCGGGCTTCTGGACATGTGCGGAAGCGGACATGGTGCTTCTCCCCTGAAGGTTGCGAGAGCGGTGCTCTCGTTCGTGAGCAGTGTGCACCGAGGTGGCGCTCCAAAGCAAGAGCACCGCTCTCGCATGTGTGCATCGATCCGGTCTGTGAGCGGCAGACGCATTCTTGGCCACTGCTCTCGGAGCTGGCAGACTGGACCGCATGAGTACCGTGCAGGGAGCCCGCGCAAGGGCACGTGTCGAAGTCACCGCCGCCATCAAGGACGAGGCCAGAAGGCAGCTCGCGGCGGACGGCGCCGCCAAGCTCTCCCTCCGTGCCGTCGCCCGTGAGCTGGGCATGGTCTCGTCGGCGCTGTACCGCTACTTCCCCAGCCGGGACGACCTCCTGACCGCCCTGATCGTCGACGCGTACGACGCCGTGGGCGAAGCCGCCGAAGAGGCCTTGGCGAAGCAGCGTGCGGCCGCGTCTCCCGCGGCCCGCTGGACGGCCGTCTGCCGTGCGGTACGCACCTGGGCGCTCGCCCACCCGCACGAGTACGCCCTCATCTACGGCTCGCCCGTACCCGGCTACACCGCCCCCGAGGCGACCGTCGTCCCCGCGTCCCGGGTCGGGCTCGTCCTCATCGCGATCGCCCGCGACGCCCACCTCGGCAAGGGCGTCGCGCCGCCGAAGCCCCCCGCGCGGCTGCTCGTCGAGGGTGAGCGGATGGCGGCCGACTTCGCCCCCGATCTGCCCCCGGCCGTCGCCGTCGCCCTCGTCGCCGCCTGGGCGCAGCTGTTCGGGCTCATCTCCTTCGAGGCGTTCGGCCAGTTCCACCGGGTGGTCGAGGAGCGCGAGGCGTTCTTCACCCACGCCGCCGAACAGCTCGCCCGCTCGGTGGGCCTGGTGCTCCCCGCATAGCGCCCCCCCGCACGTGCACGTGCCGCTTGCCGGCCGGTCGGGCGGGTCGGTCCCGTACTCCCCGTGCAGTACACGCGATCACCCCGCCCGGCTGACGCCCCGGCGCCCGGCGCCGGTCTAGCGTGGCCGGTATGGACGAGCAGCAGTCACCGCGTGACGCCGGTCGCGGCGGTCCACCCTGGCGAGGGGCGGGGCCGCCGCCCCTCGTACGGCGCTGGGTACGGGGGGCGGACGGCGAGGAGGGGCGGGCCGCCCGGCTGCCGTGGGCGTCGACGGTCGCGGTCACCGCGGTGGTGCTCGCCGGCTCCCACTTCGCCGGGCGCGCCCAGACGGGCCGCGCCCCGCTCGACGCCTTCGCCCACGCGCTGTTGCTCGCGGCGTGCGCGGTACTCCTGATCCGGTCGCGGCACCCCGTCGCCGCGGTGTTCGGCGCCTCGGCCGCGGCCATGGTCTACCTCGGCGCGGGATACCCCTACGGCCCGGTCTTCCTGCCGGTGGCGGTCGGCTGTTTCACCGCGGTCGTCGCGGGCCGCCGCCGCCAGGCCTGGGCCGCGGTCGCCATGTTGTGGCTCGGGCACCTGCTCGTGGCGCACTGGCTCTACCGGTGGCTGCCGCCCGGCGGCGACTCGGCCGCGCCCTGGGGGCAGGAAGTGGGCATCGCCGCCTGGGCGGTGGCCGTCGTCGCGGTCGCGGAACTCGTCCGGGCGCGCCGGGAGCAGTGGGCCAAGGAACGCGCCGGGCGGGCCGCGGCGGCCAAGCGCCGGGCCGACGAGGAGCGGCTGCGGATCGCCCGGGAACTGCACGACGTGCTCGCCCACAGCATTTCCGTCATCAACGTCCAGGCAGGGGTCGGACTCGCCCTGCTCGACTCGGACCCCGAGCAGGCCCGTACCGCCCTGACCACCATCAAGTCCGCGAGCAAGGAGGCGCTCGGCGAGGTGCGCCAGGTCCTGGAGACCCTGCGCGCCCCGGGCGAGGCGCCGCGCTCCCCGGCACCCGGTCTCGACCGGCTGCCCGAGCTCGTCGAGCAGGCGGCGAGTGCGGGGCTCACCGTCGCGACCACGACCACCGGCCGCCGCTCGGCGCTGCCGCCCGGTGCCGATCTGGCCGCCTTCCGCATCGTGCAGGAAGCCCTCACCAACGTCGTGCGCCACTCCGCGGCCCGCACCGCGCGGGTGGCGGTCGGCTACGAACCCGGCGCGCTCGTGCTGTGCGTCGAGGACGACGGGCCGCCGTCCTCGGGCGCGGCGGGCGGCAGCGGGAACGGGCTGATCGGCATGCGGGAGCGGGCCGCCGCGCTCGGTGGCACGATCGACGCGGGTCCGGTCCCGTCCGGCGGCTTCCGCGTGACCGCCCGGCTTCCGTTGACCGCCCTGCTCAAGGAGACCTCGTGATCCGCGTTCTGCTCGCCGACGACCAGCTCCTGGTGCGCGCCGGGTTCCGGGCGCTCCTGGACGCCCAGGGCGACATCGAGGTGGTGGGGGAGGCGGCCGACGGTGTGGAGGCGGTGGGCCTGGTGCGTGAACTGCGGCCGCACGTCGTCCTGATGGACATCCGGATGCCCCGGCTCGACGGGCTGGCCGCGACCCGCGCGCTCACCGGTGACCCCGGCCTCTCCGAGGTGAAGGTGGTCATGCTCACCACCTTCGAGCTGGACGAGTACGTCTTCGAGGCGATCCGTGCGGGCGCCTCGGGGTTCCTGGTCAAGGACACCGAACCGGACGAACTGCTGCGCGCGGTCCGGGCGGTGGTCGGCGGCGACGCGCTGCTCTCGCCCGGGGTGACGCGGAGGCTGATCGCCGAGTTCGCCGCACGCTCGAAGGAGCCGGCCGCCGCCGAGGACCTCGCCCGGCTCACCGAGCGGGAGCGGGAGGTGATGGCGCTGGTCGGCATCGGCCTGACGAACGAGGAGATCGCCCGCCGCCTGGTGGTCAGCCCCTTGACGGCGAAGACGCATGTCAGCCGGGCGATGGTGAAGCTCGGCGCCCGCGACCGGGCCCAACTGGTCGTGCTGGCCTATGAGTCGGGGCTGGTGCGTCCCGGCTGGCTGGGCTGACGGGGCCCCCGGTCGGATCCGTACGGAAAGCGCCACAGCACGTGCACGGTCCGCCAGACGAACACGACCAGTCCACCGCCGCCGCCGAGGAGCAGCAGCACCCGCCGCAGTGGGTGCGGCAGTTCGAGGGCGTAGCCGGAACCGGCGATCGCACCGAACACCACACCGGCCGCGAACAGGGCGCTGGCCAGCGCGTATCCGATCTCGATCGTGATGGCGTCCCGCTCGGCCCGGCTGCGTGTCCCCATGCGCGAAGTCTCACAGCAGGGGCGGCCGACGGGCAAACCGCGGCCGTCGGCCGCCCCTCCCCCGACTGCCCGCATCGCGCGAGTGCATGTGCGCGCATAGAGTGCATCTACACTTAATTCGTATGCAATGAAACGTGTGATTTCTGCTAGCGTGCGCCCATGGCAGCTGAGAAGCCCGAGTGCCTGCCCGAGCGTCTGCTTGCGGAGGAGTGGCGGGACATACTCGACGTTCACGCGCGCACGATGTGCGAACTCGACCGTGAGCTCCACGCGTTCGGACTCGGGGCGAGCGACTTCGAGGTACTGGACCTCCTCGCTCGGGGGCGCGACGGGAGCGAGGGGGACGACAGGGGTCCGGACGCCTCGTTCCGCGTGCAGGAGCTGGCGTCGGGAATCCACCTCAGCCAGAGCGCGCTGTCCCGCGTGATCGGCCGCCTGGAGAAGGACGGCCTGGTGGCACGCTGGATGTGCAGCCAGGACCGGCGGGGGGTCAGCGTGGAGATCACCGACGCGGGCCGCGCCCGCCATGCCGAGGTGCTGCCGCTCCAGCGCGCGGTACTCGCCCGCATGCTGGGTCCCGGCCGCGGCCGTGGCGCCGTACAGCCCTGACGTCCCCGAGCCGGTCCGGGCGGCACGTCCTTCCGCGCGTCCCCAAGCGGCCTCCACGGGCAACGTCCGCATCCGCCCTGCGCACCCAACCCCCGTGCGAACCCGGCGAGTTGGCCGTCCCGTGCCGCGGGCTCAGGCCCGGGGCGCGGTCGCGTTGCGTGCGGTCCAGCCGATGAGTGCGGCGCCCGCGGCCAGTACGGCGACCGTGGTCAGGGCGAGCGGCAGCGAGGCCCACTCGGCGATGAGCCCGATGGCCGGCGGCCCGAGCAGCATGCCGCCGTAGCCGAGTGTGGAGGCTGCGGCCACCCCGCCCGGCCCGGCGAGTGCGCCCGCCCGTGCCACGGCCACGGGGAAGATGTTGGCGAGGCCGAGGCCCATCACGGCGAAGCCGGCCAGGGCGAGCCAGGTCGTCGGGGCCAGTGCGCCGAGCAGCATTCCGGCCGAGGCCGTGAGCCCGCCCGCGACCAGGGTGCGGGTCTGACCGAGGCGTTCCAGGAGCGCGGTCCCCGAGAGACGGCCGGCCGTCATGGCCAGCGCGAACAGCGAGTAGCCCACGGCCGCGACGCCGGGCGCCGCGGCCAGGTCCTGCTCCAGGTGGAGCGCGCCCCAGTCCGCCATCGCGCCTTCGCCGTAGGCGGTGCACAGCGCGATCAGGCCGAAGAGCAGCACCAGGCGCCGGGTCCGCCCGTCGAGCCCGCGGCCCTCGGCCTGCGGGGGACTCGGCCGTACCGGTGCCGGATGGCGCAGCAGCACCCGCCCCGCGAGCGCGGTCACCAGGAGCCCCACCCCGGCCAGCGCCAGCAGGTGCGCGGCGGGGGAGAGGCCGCCGGCGACGAGTGCTCCCAGGCCCGCGCCGACCATGCCGCCGAGGCTGAACGCGGCGTGGAAGCTCGGCATCACCGGGCGGCGCAGCGCGGCCACCAGGTCCACGGCCGCGCTGTTCATCGCCACGTTGATGCCGCCGTACGCGGCGCCGAACGCCAGCAGGACCAGGCCGAGCGCGAGTGCCGAGTGGGTCTGCGCGGGCAGTGCGATGGCGAGGGCCATCAGCGCACCGCACACGACGGTCACCGGGTGGCTGCCGAAGCGGTGGCAGAGCCGGCCGGTCAGCACCATCGTCACCACCGCCCCGGCCGAGACGCCGAGCAGGGCCAGGCCCAGCTCGCCGGCGGAGGCGCCGGTCTGCTGCTTGATCGCGGGGATGCGGACGACCCATCCGGCGAACAGGAAGCCGTCGAGGGCGAAGAACACGGTCAGGGCGGAGCGGAGGCGGGACAGGGAAGCGGTGGCGATGTCGTTGCCAGGACCCCCCCGGAGCGGCCGTCCGTACTTTGTTTAGTAGCGGCACAAACTCAGGATAGGGGGAGCGCGGGCTGCTCATCAAGCCGCGGACGCGACGCCGGCTGGGCGGACCACCGGGTCTCCTCGCCCCGTGTGCCTCGGCCTCGCGCGGTTGCCGGACCACCCCTGGAGCGTCACCGGTCCCGGTACTCGGCGCCCGGCCCCCGGCAACCCGGCACTCCGCGGCACAGGGCGGACCACGCCCGGGATCATGGGAGACTCGCCCCCATGAACGGCAAGGCGACGACCACCCGGACCAGGCTGGACAGGGGCCGCAGCGCGCTCGGGCCCGCCCTCGAACTGGTACACACCGGCCGCGCGCCGACCCGTGCCGTGCTCACCTCCGAGCTGGGTGTCACCCGCGCGACCGCCGGTGCGGTCGCCGCCGAACTCGAAGCGCTCGGCCTGATCCAGGTGGACTCGCGGCCCGCGGCGGCCGGCTCCCAGGGGCGCCCCTCGCACCGGCTCGCGGTCCATGACTCGGGGCCCGTGGCGCTCGCCGCCCAGGTGCACGCGGACGGCTTCCGGGCCGCGCTCGTCGGCCTCGGCGGCGAGATCGTCGCCACCGACCCGGGCTGTGTCACCGTCTCCGCCGACCCGGCCCAGGTGCTCGGCGAGGTCGTCGAGGCGGGCGCGGCCCTGCTCAGGGGGAGCGGCCGCCGCTGTGTGGGCGCGGGGCTCGCGGTGCCCTCCGCCGTCGCCGAACCGGAAGGCACCGCGCTCAACCCGCTGCACCTGGCCTGGCCGGCCGGATCCCCGGTGCGCGAGATCTTCGCCGAACGCGTCCGCGCGGCCGGCATCACGGGTCCCGCCTTCACCGGCAACGACGTCAACCTCGCGGCCCTCGCCGAGCACCGGCACGGCGCCGGGCGCGGGGCCAGGGACCTGCTCTGTGTCGCCACCGGCCATCGCGGCGTCGGCGGCGCCCTGGTCCTCGACGGCCGTCTGCACAGCGGGAGTTCGGGCCTGGCCCTGGAGGTCGGCCACCTCACCGTGAACCCGGACGGCCGCCCCTGCTACTGCGGCAGCCGCGGCTGCCTGGACGTCGAGGCGGATCCGCTCGCCTTCCTCACGGCGGCGGGCCGGGCCCCGGGACCCGAGGTGTCGCTCCTCGAACAGTCGCGGGCGCTCCTGTGCCACGAGTACGCGGACGCGTCGGTGCGCCGCGCCGCGGAGGAGCTCGTCGACCGGCTCGGCCTGGGCCTCGCCGGGCTGGTCAACATCCTCAACCCGGACCGGATCATCCTCGGTGGCCTGCACAAGGCGCTCCTGGAGGCCGACCCGGAACGGCTGCGCGCGGTCGTCGCCGACCGCAGTCTGTGGGGCCGCAGCGGCGGCGTCCCCATCCTCGCCTGCTCCCTCGACCACAACAGCCTGGTCGGCGCCGCCGAGCTGGCCTGGCAGCCGGTGCTGGACGACCCGCTGGGCGCGCTCGCTCACCAGGCGTAGACGCGCGCCGGGTTGGTGATCAGGATCTGCTCCAACAGGGCTTTCCCCAGGTCGAGTTCGAGCCTGGGGGCGACCCGGCGCAGCAGATGCGGCATGCCCGGTGTGTCCGGTGTGACGGTGTCCCCGCCGAGCAGCAGCCGGTCGGCGAACCCCGCGTCGGCGAGTGCCCGCAGGGCGTCCGGCATCCGCCAGTCCGTGGCGTGGTTGGCCCGCGAGGGTCCGTCGAAGGCGAGGTTGGCCCCGGCCTCGGCGGCCAGGCGGTGCACGGCGAAGTCGGGGGAACGGTTGAGGTGCCCCAGGATCACCGAGCGTGGCGCCACCCCCAACTCGCCGCACACAAGGTCGAGTACGTCGAGCGCGCCGGTGCCCAGCTCCAGATGGACGGCGATCGGCGCGCCCGTGCGCCGGTGCGCCTCGGCGGCGCCCCGCAGGGTGAGCACGGCGTGTTCGTCGAGCCCGTGGAAGCCGCCCGCCACTTTGATCAGTCCGGCCCGCACCCCGGTCTCACCGATGCCGTCCGTCAGCTCGGAGATGAACAGCTCGGCGAGACGGTCGCGTACGGAGGCGAGCAACGCGTCCGTGTAGTGCGCGGCTTGGTGCAGTCCGGTCGCGGCGATGATGTGCACCCCCGACTCCCGTGACAACGCGGGCAGTTCGGCGATGCGCCGCCCCATGCCGTAGGGCGTCCACTGGACCACCGTGGCGCCGCCGAGCGAGCCGAACGCGGCGAGCCGCGCCGCCGCGTCCGCGACGTCGTCCATCTCCTGGCCGGGCAGCCGGGGGCTCCGGATGAAGAGGTGGTCATGGGCGTCGACGACGCCGAGCCGGTCGGCCGCCACCTCGCCGAGGACCGTGTGGGCCGCGCTCACCAGTGCCGCCCCGAGAGCAGCCCCGCACGCCCGGGCGCCGACAGGTGCAGCACCTCGAACCGGTCGCCCCCGTCCGCAGGGGCGGGCCCCGCCCAGAGCGTGAGGCGCACCAGCTCCCAGCGGCTCGGGTCGATGCCCAGCGCACACAGCACCACCCCGGACTGCGTGTCCTCGGTGTCCGCGACCGCGTCCGCCACGAACCGGCCCGGCGCCACGCCGTCCGGCACGGGCGTGCGCCGCACGGTCGCCGCGGTGGGCGTGGCAGCGGACGCGGGTCCCTCCCCATGGGCGAGGCCCATCCAGTGCCGTACCCGGGGGCGCCCGAAGTCGTCGACGATGCCCTGGAAGCCGGGGCCCCACAGGAAGGAGTTCATGCCCTCGGCCGTGGCCCAGAGGTAGAACGGAGCATAGGAGTTGACCGGCGAACCGGCCCCGCGCTCGCGCATCAGATAGGCCTTGAGGCCAAGGCCCGGGAAGTCGTCCAGGAGATGGCCCCGGGTGGCGACCCGCTTGCGGATGATCTCCATGTCGTAGTCGGCGGGCAGCGTGGTCTCGTACTGCATGGCGTGCATCGCGTACTCCTCGGCTGACGGGCTGGGCGCGCGTACTCCCCTTGGTTCAGGGCGAGTTGGAGAGGCGCCGTTTCGGCGGAAGGGTGCGAAAGGGCGGGGACGGCCGGTTCAGCGGGACCCGGCGGGCGGGGCGAGCAGCGAGAGCAGGCCCCGGACGCCCGCGTCGAACGCCTCGGGCGAACCGGAGGCGCGGGCCAGCACATAGCCGCCCTGAACGGTCGCGACGACGGCCGAGGCGATCTCGCGCGGAACCACGTCTCTCGCGAACTCGCCCCGGTCCAGCCCTTGTTGGACGATGTCGGTGAGCCGTCCGCGCAGCCAGTCGAGTGTCTCGTCGACGGGCGCGCGCAGACCGTCGTCCGCGACGATCTCGGGGTCCATCGTGAGCCGCCCCACCGGACAGCCGCGCAGTACGTCGCGCTCGCGCAGCAGATACGCCGCGATCCGCTCGTACGCCGTGCCGTCGCCCCCGAAGGCGGCCTCGGCCGTGGCCCGCATCTCCCGCGTCGTGCGACGGATCGCGGCGAGCGCCAGATCGGGCTTGCCCGCGAAGTGGTGGTACATGCTGCCCTGTCCGGCACCCGCCTGCTGCTGGATCGCCCGCGGGCTGGTGCCCACGTAACCCCGCTCCCACAACAGCTCCCGGGTGGCTTCGATCAAGCGCTCCGACGTGTTCATGACGCCACTGTACATACCAGTAGGTACAGAATCCAGAGCAGGCGTTGGCTCCCGCTCTACTTCCGCCGGGGTACGCCGACTGCCGCCGGCCGTACGACGACGCGTGCCCCCTGCCGGCGGGAGGCTCGAAGCGTGAACCACCCACCCCACCGAGGGAGCTGACCGAGATGAACACCCTGGCCTACGCAGGACCCGGACCCTGGATCCTCTTCGTTCCGCTGGTCTGGGCGGCCGTGATCCTCACCGTGGTGACCTTGCTGCGCCGTGCCGGATGGCGGGGCCGGCGGGGGCCGTGGCGGTCGCCGACGGAACGCACGTCCCTGGACGACCGTTCGCCGATCGCCGTGCTCGGCCGCCGGTTCGCCTCCGGCGAGATCGACGAGGAGGAGTACTGGCGCCGCATCTCCGTCCTGGAGGAGCACTTCGGGCGCGTGGGTCCGGGCCCGGGCGGAAGAACCGGCGCGGTCTGAACAGCGTGCCCACCCCACCGGGTGCGCGGCCTGAGCGGGGCGCGCCCGCCCCACCCGGTCAGCCGGCGACGGGGGACCGGGTGGCGCCGGAACGCCCGCGTCCCGCGTGCCGGGGCTGCGTCTCGCGGAAGGCGGGGCCGGCGGTGACCTCGTACAGCGGGTACGGAGGCAACGACACGGCGGGCGAGGGCGCGGCGAGCGTGAACCACACGGTCTTGCCCGACTCGCCGACCGGGCGCACGCCCCAGCTCTCGCTGACCGCCGCTATCAGCGCGAGGCCGCGACCGTTGGTGGCGAGGGCCTCGGCGTCCCGCAGGGCGGGCAGCGTCGGATCGTGGTCGTGCACGGAGATGGTGAGCCGGTCGAGCAGCAGCTCGATGGCCACCGTGCACATCTTGTCCGGCTCGGCGTGCCGGTGGACGTTGGTGAGCAACTCGGTGACGCCGAGCGCCGCCTGGTCTATCAAGGGATCCATATGCCAGTAGCGCAACTGCGCCGATACGATTCTGCGGACCTGACCGATCCGCGACGGCAGGGCTTGGAGCTCCACCGTGCACTGCCTGCTTGGCTGGCTGATCACGGTTGCGACTCCCCGAATGTGGTCCGGAAGTAGCTGTCTGGTCCGGCGGCCCCGCTCGGAGCCTTGCTCGGAGCGTCACCGCCGGTAAACCCTCAGTGATGTCACACCAGCGTGGCCCAGGGGCTGACACCGCGCAACTCGCACGACCCGGAGTTCACGCCTCTCAGCGGTGTGCGCCGTGGGTCGTCTGCCGGATGGCCTGGAGGAACCGCTGGGTCAGCTCGGAGCCGCGCGAGCGGTCCGGCTCCTCGCCCATCGTCAGCCGGTAGCGCGTGCCGTTGAGGCGCGCCACCGTCCGGTCGTCCTTGGCGAGCCAGGGCAGCCACGGCCGTGCCGCGCTGACCGCGTCGACGGGCGCGCTGTCGATCTCCCGCCCGTTGCTGGTGAGCAGCGCGAGCCGCCCGTCCTTGATGAGCACCTGGCCGGCTCGGGTCAGCGAACGGGTCCACCGCTCGATCCGTACACCCTTCGCGCTGAACTCGGGTTCTGCCATGACCGTCCGGCCCCCTTCGCATCGCTCCTGGTGGGCAGTCTGCACAACGTCGAGCCTACGCACCAGGGCGCGGTGGGGATCGGGTCCGCGCCAGTGCCCGCCGGCGCTCACCAGACGTCCCACAAGCCACTCCTATGGATGCCCAAAGAGAACGTTTGTGCAGGTGGGAGGGGTATCGTCGAGCGCGGGGGCGACGCTGGGAAACGACCGAGGAGTGGCATGGAAACCATCGATGTGGACCGCAGTGACCCGGCGTACCGCGCCTGGCTGAAGGAGGCCGTGCGCAAGGTCCAGGCCGATGCCAACCGCTCCGCCGACACCCACCTCCTGCGCTTTCCGCTCCCCGAGGCCTGGGGCATCGACCTGTACCTGAAGGACGAGTCGACGCATCCCACCGGCAGCCTCAAGCACCGCCTGGCCCGCTCGCTGTTCCTCTACGGCCTGTGCAATGGCTGGATCCGGCCGGGCAAGCCGGTCATCGAGGCGTCCAGCGGCTCGACCGCCGTGTCCGAGGCATATTTCGCCAAGCTGATCGGGGTCCCGTTCATCGCGGTGATGCCCCGGACCACCAGCGCCGAGAAGTGCCGCCTCATCGAATTCCACGGCGGGCAGTGCCACTTCGTCGACGACTCGATGAAGATGTACGAGGAGTCCGCCGCGCTCGCCGCCGAGAGCGGCGGCCACTACATGGACCAGTTCACCTACGCGGAGCGGGCCACCGACTGGCGCGGCAACAACAACATCGCCGAATCCATCTACCAGCAGCTCACGTTGGAGCGCTACCCCGAGCCCACCTGGATCGTCGCCACGGCCGGCACCGGCGGCACCTCGGCGACCATCGCGCGCTATGTGCACTACATGCAGCACGACACGATGATCTGCGTGCCCGACCCGGAGAACTCCTGCTTCTTCGACGGCTGGACCAGGGGCGACCTGCTCGCCTCCAGCGACTGCGGCTCGCGCATCGAGGGCATCGGCCGCCCCCGCATGGAGCCCAGCTTCATTCCCGGCGCCATCGACCGGATGATGAAGGTGCCGGACGCGGCGAGCGTCGCGGCGGTGCGGGCCCTGGAGAAGGCGATCGGCCGCAAGGCGGGCGGCTCGACCGGCACCGGCCTGTGGAGCGCGCTGCGGATCGTCGCCGAAATGGTCGCCGAGGGCCGCACCGGCAGCATCGTCACCCTGCTCTGCGATCCGGGCGACCGCTACCTCGACAAGTACTACTCGGACACCTGGCTCGCCGAGCAGGGCCTGGACATCGCCCCCTACGCCGAGACGCTCGACACCTTCCTGGAGACCGGGGTCTGGCCCGCGCGCTGAACCGGCCGGAACGGGACCTTCTGCCCGTGCGGGAGCCCGGAACGCGTGCCAATGTGACGTCATGGACACGCGCCCGGTAGTTGTCGCCGTAGACGGATCCGACCACAGTCTGCGGGCCCTGGAGTGGGCCATCCCCACCGCCCGCAGACTGGGCGCCGAGCTGGTCATCGCGCATGTCCTGCCCGACCACACCCAGCTCTGGGTGGCCCGGCGCGCGGCCCTCGGCCCGGGCCCCGAGCTCAACGATCCGGTGACCGACCGGGTCCGCGCCGCCCTGTCGGGGCGCGACCGGCTCCCCTCGGTGCGGTTCGACTCGCTGGAGGGCGAGGTGGCCGACGCGCTGCACGGCCTGGCCCAGGGCGCCCACCTGCTGGTGATGGGCTCGCGCGGGCGCGGCGGCTTCGCCAGCCTGCTCCTGGGCTCCAACAGCCTGGCCGTGGCGACCCGGGCGCCGTGCCCGGTCGTCGTGGTGCCGCGCCTGGCCCGCACCGGCGAGGACGAACGGTCCAACGGCCGCGTCGTGCTCGGGCTCAACCTGGCGGACACCGTGGACGACGTCGTCGAGTTCGCCTTCGAGGAGGCCGGATCGCGGGGCGTCCCGCTCCAGGTGCTCTCCGCCTACCCGGCCCCGCCCCCGGCCGCCCTGATGGTCGCGGGCGAGTTCCCGCCGGGCCGGCTCGACGTCGATCAGTACGAGCCCGCCGAGCGGGACGTGCGCCGCGAACAGACCGATCGGCTGCAAGCGTTCAGGGAACGCTTCCCCGAGGTCGAGGTGGACGCGGTGATCGCACCCGCCGACGCCGCGGGCCATCTCGTGGACGCCTCCGCGTCGGCCGCCCTGATCGTGGTCGGCCGTCACCGCCGGCGACTGAAGCCGGGCTCCCTCCTGATGGGCTCGGTGGCGCACGCGGTGCTGCACCACGCGGAGTGCCCGGTGGCCGTGGTGCCGGTCCGGGACGAGGGCTGACCGAGGGGAGCGATGGCGTCGCGGGCATCCGCCAAAGGGCGCCGGAACAGGGCCGGTTGAGGCCGGTCAGGCCGTGGTCGTATCCGCCAGCAGGCGGTCGAGGCCCCGCATCGCGCCCCTGAACGACTGCCCGATCCCCGGCCGTGCCGCACGCATCGTCACCCGGAACAGGGCCGGCCCGTCGACCGCCATCGTCCAGCGGACCCGGGTGCCGGAGCCGTCCGGCGCGAGCCGCCAGTCCTCCAACATGGCGGCCACACCAGGGGTGTTGGTCTCGTCGATGCGGTAGGCGTACCGCTCGCCCGGAACCGTCGCCATGATCGTCTCGCGGAAGAACACCCCGCCGCGCAGCCGGACCTCGCGCCCGGCCCCGCCGTCCAGGGGGCGGGCCGCGACGACCGAGGAGAACCAGGCCGGGGTCTGCGACACCTTTTCGGCGAGGGCCCGGTGGACGGCGTCGGGCGCCGCGGAGACCCGGGCCGCGTACACCAGGCGTACCGGCGCGAAATCGACGAAGTCGAGCTCCACGGGCCTGAGTCGGCGAGCCATGACGCATACCTCCGGGCGATCGGGTGCGCGAGCCGCCGCGCCCGGGACGGGCCGGGAACGGAAGGCCCGCACACCATAGCTGGCGGACCGTCAGATGTCTTCCGCGGTCCCACCGTTGTCGCCGCCGTTGTCCGCGCCTTCGCCCGCCACCACGAGATCGCGCAGGTGCTCGGACATCTGCGCGCGAGACCCCGGGGAGAGGCCGGCGTCCGTGACCAGCGAGTCGACCTGGTCGAGCGAGGCGAACGAACTCAGCCCCACCGTGCCCCACTTGGTGTGGTCCGCGATCACCACGACCCGCCGCGCGGACTGCACGAACCGCCGGTTGGTCTCCGCCTCCGCGAGGTTGGGCGTGGAGAGCCCGGCCTCCACCGAGATGCCGTGCACCCCGATGAACAGCACGTCGAAGTGGAGCGAACGGATCGCCGCGTCCGCGACCGGACCCACCAGGGTGTCGGAGAGCGTCCGCACCCCGCCCGTGAGGACCACGGTCGCCGCCCCCGGCCGCGGCGACGAGGCCGCCGAGGCGCGCTGGGCGGCGTGGAACACATCGGCGACCTGCACCGAGTTGGTCACCACCGTCAGGTCCGGAACGTCCACAAGCCGCTGGGCCAGCGCGTACGCCGTCGTGCCGCCGGCCAGCGCGATGGCACTGCCGGGCACGGCCATCCTGGCCGCCTCCCGCGCGATGTCCTGCTTGGCGCTCAGCTCAAGGGTCGACTTCGCCTCGAAGCCGGGCTCGTGCGCCGTGGCCTCCGCGACCGGCACCGCCCCGCCGTGCACCTTCTCGATCACGCCCTGGCGCGCGAGCGCGTCCAGGTCCCGGCGGACCGTCATGTCCGAGACGTTGAGCCTCCGGGTGAGCTCGTTGACCCGGACCCCGCCACGCCGTCTGACCTCATCGAGGATCAGCGCGCGACGCTGCTCCGCGAGCAGATTCTGGTGGTCGCTCACTGCCGGGCCGGCCCCTTCCACATCGTCGAACACACTTGCCGGGCACATGCGCACCCCCGGTCTACGGACACCCATCCTGTCACGGGGAGATTCGGTGAGAGCACTGCACCAGGACGTCCCGGTCCGAGATCCTGATGTCCCGAGCCACCCGCGCCGCCGATCCCGCCCACGAGAGCGAGCCGCAGAAGTGTCCCGTGCCACCGCCGCCGCCCCATCCGGTGCCGCCGCCGTCGAAAGCGCCGGGCCGGCCCTCGAACTGCTGGTCCACGGCGTCGGCGGCACCACGCCGGAGGCGATGCTCGGTGACCCGCGCACCGTGCGCGTCACCGGGGACGACACGGCCGCGATCCACCGCTGTGCCGAAGACGTCGACGCCGAGGCGCACCCCGAGCGCTACCGCGACCGCCCGGTGCCCGAGGCGTACGTCTGGTGCAACCTCACCTCCGGCAACAGCGCCCGTGCCCTGTGGCTGCTCCTGCTGCCCTTCATGGTGATCAACCTGGCGCACTGGATGCGGCCGCCCGCCCGGGAGCCGCGCTGGGCGATCCGGCTGTACGGCGTGCTCGTACGGCTCGTCGCGCTCAGCCTCACCGTGCTGCTCGTGGCCGCCGCCTGCGAGGTCGCGCTCGACCTCACCGCCTGGCAGTGCGCGGGTACGGTCACCTGTTCGCGCTCCTGGTACTGGCTGGGCTTCACCTCCGTGGCCCACCACGGCTGGTGGGCCCAGCCGGGGCGCCGCCTGGCGCTCGCCGCGCTCGCGCCGGCCGCGCTGACCGTGCTGCTCTGGTACCTCTCCAACCGGACCTGGAGCGCCTACGAGTCCCAGCAGCCGCTCAACGCCGACCCCGCCGCGGACGCCACCGAGGCCTTACGGCCGGCGTTCAGCAGGCCCGGATTCTGGTACGGCAGGCGCCTGGTGGCCCGGCTGCGCGCCGCCCACACCGCCGCCGGGTTCCTGACCACCGCGGCGGCCGTCACCGCGGCCGCCGCCCGCTACGACCGCGCCTCCACCAGCGCCGTGTTCGCGACGCTCGGCCTCCTCGTCGAGGCGGCGCTCGCCGTCGCGGGCCTTGTCGTGGTGTGGGTGGTGTGCCGTCGCGGACGGACCGAGACCCATCTCGACGAGCGCCTCGACCGGGCCGTCACCGCCTGGCTGCCCCTGTTCTCCCTCGCCCTGCTCGCGCTCGCCGTGCTGTACGCGGCCTGGGACCGCGCCGACTGGACCTCGTCCGGCACCCTGCCCGGTGACCGCGCCTTCGGCTTCCTCACCTTCGCCCAGGGGATGCTCGTGGTGGCACTCGCCGCCGTCGCCTGGCATCTGCGCCGCCGGGCTCCCGGCGAGCGCACCGCGCTACGGGGCCTCGGCGGCCCCGCCGTGGCGATGCTCGCCTGCGCGCTCGGCGGTGTGATGACCGGCGGTGTCGCCCAGCGCGTCGCCGACTGGGTGGACCGCGGCGCGACCCCCGGCATGGACCGCTCGGCCCCCAACGGGCCGCCTCCGCTGCTGACTTGGCAGGCCTCGGTGATCCCGGCCCTGATCGCCGTGCTGATCCCGGTGGTGCTGTACTTCGCCGTACGCACCTGGCGCACCGCGCGCGCCGACGCGCCCCGCGTCATCGCGGACTATCCCACCGAGCGGCCCGACAGCGGCCGTACCCGCCGCATCGCCGCCGCCCGCGCCATGGCCCGGCTCACCGACCGGGCGCCGGTGTTCCTCGGCATCGTCTCCGGCGCCTCGCTGCTGCTCGGCGCCGCGGCCCTCGCGGGCGCCTGGTGGGCCGGCCAGGTACCGGCCAGGGCGGCCGACGCGGCGCCCACACCGGTCGCCTTCGGCGCGGACGCCGCGCAGTCACTCGGATCCTGGTGCACGGGCTTCGGCTTCCTGCTCTTCGTCACCTGGGGCAGGCGCGCCTACAAGGACGCCGCGGCCCGCCGCACCGTCGGCATCCTGTGGGACGTCGGCACGTTCTGGCCGCGCGCCGCCCACCCCTTCGCGCCCCCGTGCTATGCCGAGCGCGCCGTGCCGGACCTCGCCTGGCGGATGAACACCTGGACCGGGCGCACCGGCGGCCGCCTGGTGATCTCCGGGCACTCGCAGGGCAGCGTGCTCGCCGCGGCCGCCGTGTGGCAACTGCCCGCCGGTACCCGGCGCCGGGTCGCCCTGCTCACCTACGGCTGCCCCGTGGAGCGGCTGTACGGACGCTGGTTCCCGGCCTACTTCGGTCCCGCGCAGCTGGCGGCCCTGCACCAGGAGGTGCACTGCTGGCGCAACCTGTGGCGGGCCACCGACCCCATCGGAGGCCCGGTCCGCGTGAACGGTGACGTCGACAAGGGGCCGCTCCTGGACCCGGTGGCCTACGGCCGGACCGACCTGCACCCGCTGCCCGCACCGATCCTGGGCCACTCCGACTACCAGGCCGATCCCGCCTTCGCCCGTGAACGCGCGCTGCTTCTGGTCGAGTTGGCCCACGGGGTGCCCAACCAGCGTGCCGATCAGGGCAGTTGTGTCCCGGACGGGTCTGGTCAGGGCAGTTCGGGGAGGTCGTCCGGGTAGAGGAGGGTCAGATCGTCGGTGCTGGCGTCGGCCAGCTGGGCGACCCGGCCCGCGTGGCGCTCCACCATCGACTCGAAGGTCTGGCGCGCGGTGCGCCCGTTGCCGAAGGCGGCACCCCGGGGCAGTGCCGTGAAGTACTTCACCAGGCTCTCCGCGGTGCCCGTACCCAGCCGGTACTCGTGCTCGTCGGCCTGCTGCTCCACGATGCGCAGCAGTTCGTCGGCGGAGTAGTCCGAGAATCTGATGGTCCGTGAGAAACGGGACGCCACACCGGGGTTGACGCTCAGGAAGCGCTCCATCTCCGCCGTGTACCCGGCGACGATGACCACCACCGCCTCCCGGTGGTCCTCCATCAGCTTCACCAGCGTGTCGATGGCCTCCCGGCCGAAGTCACGCCCCGAGTCCTCCGGGGAGAGGGCGTACGCCTCGTCGATGAACAGCACACCGCCGCGCGCCCGGTCGAAGGCCTCCTGCGTGCGGATCGCGGTCGAGCCGATGTGCTCGCCGACCAGGTCGACGCGGGACACCTCCACCAGGTGGCCGCGCTCCAGGACGCCGAGGGAGGCCAGGATCTCCCCGTACAGCCGCGCCACCGTGGTCTTGCCGGTGCCGGGGGAGCCGGTGAAGACCAGATGGCGGCGGGCCGAGGCGGCCTTGAGGCCGGCCTGCTGCCGCTTGCGGCCGACCTCGATCATGTCGGTGAGCGCCCGGACCTCGCGCTTGACGCTCTCCAGGCCCACCAGGGTGTCCAGTTCGCCGAGGACCGCGCCGGAGTCGCGTGCGGGCTCGGCCGCGGGCCGCGGCGGTGCCGCTTCGACGGCCCGCTGGTCGGGTACGGCGGAGAGCAGGCCCATGGTCTGCGTCGCGCTCTGCACGGCGGGCGGCTCGGGCGTGCCCGCGGTCGCACCGCTCTCGTCACTGGTGCAGTCCTCGACCACCGCGCCGTCCTCGGAGAACTCGTAGCCCCGGCGCGCGCAGCGCTCGGTGCGGCAGCGCGTCAGCGTCGTGCGGCAGCCGTCGATGACGTGGAAGCCGAAGCCGCCGCTGCCGGTCACGCGGCAGGCGTGGAAGGTGCCCCGGCCCTCGGCGGAGACGTAGAAACCGGCCTCGGCCGGTGAGGTGACCGTGACACGTTCGATGCGCGGGTCGGCGCCCTTGGTCACGATGACGCCGGTCTGGGCGCCGTCGATGGTGCAGCCCGCGAGTGTGCCTCCGCTGCCGTGGTCGCGGAACCAGGCGCCGGTGGCGGCCTCCCTGATGCGGCAGTCGTCGAGCTGCGCGGTCGCGCCGTCGCTCACCGACACCGCCGTGTTGCGCACCTGGGTGAGATCGCTGTCCACGACGTCGGCGCGCGAACCCCGGTCGAGCACGAAGATCGCGTCGGGTACGTCATGGACGCGGCAGGCCTCCAGGACCGCCGTCGCGCCGTCGCTGACCCAGACCGCCGGATAGTCGCCCGTACTGTCGTGGATCTCGCACTGGTTGGCGTCCACCCGGGTGCCCGGGTCCCACACCGACAGGCCGTTGCGGCCGAAGCGGCGGACCTTGGTGCGGGTCAGCGTGAGGACCGAGCGCGAGCGCAGGTCGACCGCGTTCTCGGGGATGTCGTGGATGTCGCAGTCGGCGAGGGTGAGCACCGCGTCCGTGTCGAGGGTGATGCCGTCGGCGGAGGTGCGGTGCACCGTGCAGTCGGTGAGGTGGGCCGCGGCGCGCGCGGCGATCAGGACGCCGGCGCCCTTGATCTCGTACACCTCGCAGCCCAGTGCCTCCAGGCCGCTGCCCTCGCCGCTGACCGCGAGACCGGCGCCACTGGAGTGGTGCACCCGGCAGCGCTCCAGGCGGGGGTGGCCCGCGCTGTGCACGGAGACCCCGGACTGCCCGGCCGCGACGACCTCGCACTCCTCGAACACCCCGCCCGCGCCGTCGAAGACGCCGATGCCGACCCCGCCCGGGTTGTCCACCGTGCAGCGCCGCACCGTGGGCCGCGCGCCGCCGCGCACCTCGATGCCCACCGCGGAGCGGGTCACCACGCGCAGATCGACGAGCTCGGGGGCACCGTCCTCCACCAGCAGCGCGGGCGCCGCCGCGTCCTGGCCCTCCAGATACAGGTCTCGCACGGTCGCCGAGGCCCGTACGGTCAGGGCCACCCCGTCGACGGGGGCGATCCGGACCGAGCCGACGGCGCCCTCGGGGCCGCGCAGGGTCACCGAGCGGCGCAGCACCAGGTTCTCCCGGTAGGTGCCGGGGGCGATGGTCAGGACGTCGCCGTCGCCCGCGGCCTCCAGGGCCGCGGCCAAGGAGGCGTACTCACCCGTGCGGCGGCGCCACCTCGACGTGCCGGTGTGCGTCACCTGGACCGTGCCCTGAGCCATCGTGCTGCCGTGCCCCCACCTCGTGCGTGCGTCCTCGCGCACACCTCGGCCGTGGCCTCGTATGTGCGGCTGATGGTCCACCGTAGCGCGCGCGGGCCCGGTGAGTTGACCGGTCAGCTGCCTGCGCCGGTCCGGCCCCAGTCCGGACCGTACCGGGCCCACGCGCGGTCCAGTCGCTCGTACCGCCGGCGTATCAGGCGCCATACGATCAACCGCCGTGTGCCCTCGACGAGTCCGGCGGCCATCGCGGCCGCGCAGATCCCCGAGAACACCGCGTGCGTCGCCGCCGCTCCCGTCGTCATCGGGTGGGGCACCGGGCTGCCGTGGTCGTCGGTCCACAGCCGGAAGGTGGCGCCGGGAGCGGGCGCCTTCAGTGTGGTACCCAGCGTGCCGGTATGTGAACTGCCGTCGTGCGCCGTCCAGTTGGCCACGACCTTGGTGCGGGTGACGCGGCCCATCGAGCCGTCCGGCTGGGCCGGTGCCGTCTGGTGCTCGGCGCGGGCCACCACGACGGCCGCGGTGACGTGCCGGTGCCGGCGCTGCTCGGCGAGGGCCTGGCGCAGCGAGGCGTCGGTGAGCGAACCGCACAGGGCCCCCACCGCCGGCACGGCGAGCACCATGACGACCAGCGTCACCAGCGCCAGCCAGGCCTCCGCCAGGTCCGTCCGGCGGCGCAGCGGATTGTGCCGCCAACGCCACACTCCCGACATCGTTCGCACGGGCCACGCACCCCTTCCGCCTCCGGGCCGCCCCGGGGCGGGGCGGCAAGCGCGCGGGTGACGCGAACAGGGACCTCATCCACCCGGCTCGACTGTTCAACGCATGCGCTACCCACAGGAGTTCCCGCGTGGCGCAGAGCTATGCGAGGACCCTCATCGCGTCACCGACGCGGATGATGCCGGTGTTCTCCGGGATCACCAGGACGCCGAACGCCAGCGAGCCGCCGATCCTGCGGTGCCGGGCCAGCGTGCGCAGGGGCTCCTTGCCGCGCACCGCGGTGGCCTGGTCGGTGGTGGTGATGACACAGCGGCCGCAGGGCTTCGCGAGGCGGAAGGAGACGTCGCCCATCGCGATCCGTGACCAGCTGTCCTCCGCCCACGCCTCGGTCCCGTCGAGCACCACGTTGGGACGGAACCGGTCCATCGGCAGGGGGCCCTCATGAGGTCGGTCACCCTGGCCTATCAGGGAGTTGAGCGCGTCGAGCGAAGCCCGGGTGGCGATCTGGAGCGGAAAGCCGTCGGCGAAGCTGACCGTCTCGCCGTTCGGCGCGTACCGGGGGTTGATCGTTCTGCGGGACGCCGGGTCGTCGAGGTGCATCAGGCGGACCTCGGCGCCCAGAAGCTCGCTGAACCAGGCGTGGGCCGCATCGGCCGCGGCCACGGCCTCGAACGTGGTGCCGAACAGGGTGACGCTCGTGGTGGCCAGTGGCTCGGGCGGAGCGACGGCCAGATCGGCGCGCCCGGGTGCGGACAGGCGTACGCCGCCGCCCGGCAGTGTGGCGGCACCGCTCAGGGCGAGCTCGGGCCGCTCGCGTTGCGTGACGGCCGTGCCGTCCGTGTCCACCAGCATCCAGCGGCGGTCCCCGGCGAGCCCCCATGGCTCGACCACCGCTTGTGCCGCGTCGTATCCCCCGACCGACTTGACGGGATGGACGCGTATCCCGTGGACGACAGCGGAGTGGCCGTTGTTCATGTACACATCCTGCCAGCCGCCCCGGACGGATGCCCGGGCGGCCGGCCCCCGCCCTCGATCAGTACCCGGTGCCCTGATACGGCCGGTTGTACGGGTCCTCGTACGGCGTGGGCGCCGGCCGGGGCGCGGCGGGCCGCATGGCCTCGTACCCGGTTCCCATCGGGCGCTGCGGCATCGCCTGCTGGCCCTGGTAGCCGCGCGGGGCCGAGGGCTGCAGGGGGATGTACGGGGCGGGCGCGTGCTGGAGCGGCACGGGCTGGGGCGCCGGCTGCTGGTATCCGTACGACGAGGCGTAGGCAGGGCTCGGCTGCGAGGGGGCGGCCGGCAGTGCGGGCAGCGCCGACGGGAGGGCCGGCAGGTGGTTGCTGCCGGTGTCATAGAGGGAGGGCACTCGGATCGGGGCGATCTGAGGCGTACCCCGCTCTGCGACGAGGGAGTCGTAGATGGGGGTGTCCGGGAAGAACGGCGCGGAGTAGTAACCGCCGCCATAGGTGGAGCGGGGGGAGGTCATGGCACATAAGTTAAGCCCACGATGTGGTCGTTGGGGAGTCCCCATCTCAGGGTCATCCCATTTGCTCTGGTTTAACCAGTCTGACCTGCTGAAACGTCGCGGATGAACTCTTGGTTCCCGAGGGTTCCGGGCGGGCTCTCCGTTTGACGCGAAGCGACGAAGGGTCAACCAAGGGTGACGGTCGCGGATTGCCTGCCGTGCGGCCCGCCCGGCCGTGCCTGGCATGACTCGTCCGGGCGGCCGGCTCCGTAAATGTCCGGTGTAAGTGTCCGGTGGGGGCAATTCACCTGTCACGCAAGTGTGGTTGGCGAGCTCCGAAGGATTGACTGCCCGTCAGGTCCGGTGTCGCGCCGCCGCACCGGGGGTGTCGAAACGGTCCGTCGCACTGTCCGGGGCGGCCGTGCGGCGTGACGGCCGGGCCGGCGCCCTTCGAAGAACCGCCGTGTCGGCACCCGTTGAGCATTAGAACCCGTTGAAGAAGCCGTAAAGCCGGCCGATCCTGTCCCCGTCGAACCATGCGACGTCGAACCCGCTCGCCACCGGCTCGGCATCCGTGGAGCCGACCTGCCACGAGAAGTGGACGGCGTCATGATGGGTCAGCAGCGTGTTGTAGCGGAACAGCATGCCGCCGAAGTTCTTCCGGGCCGCGGCGATGTACTCGCCTATCGCCGTGAGGCCCTCGGCCGTGATGGTCGGGTCGGTGTAGGTGGCGTCCGGTGTGAACACCTCTTCCAGTAAAGCGCCCCGGGCCGGGTCGTCGGTTTCGTTCCATATCGCGAAGTACTTTTCGACCAGCTCGGTGACGGCGTCCTTGTTCATGACGGCAGGATTTCATGGCGGAAGGCCGACCGCCGAGTGTGGCGCACTGCAGAATGAGTCCCAACGGCCTTTTCGTGAAAGGCAGTTGGTGATGATCGCGGCGCGTCGTGCGGGTGATACCGGGAAGGGGTGATTCCCGTGCCGTGTGCCGGCGACGTGCCGGCGGCGGGTCGCCCGCGACCGCCGGGTGGCGACAACGGCGGCCCGGCCCCCGGCGGGGGTGGATGCCCGGCGGTCGATCGCGCGTTAGGTTGGCTCGCAGAAACGTGCGGGCACCGCCAGGAGCGATGGGGGAGAGCATGTCCATGCTAAAAGGAGCCAATGTCCCGGTGCCTGCGCACACGGTGCGCATCGAACTGGGCTGGCGAACCGGCCCCGGCGTCCCGGACGTCGACGCCTCGGCGCTCCTCCTGACCGGCGGCCGGGTCCGCTCCGACGCCGACTTCGTCTTCTACAACCAGCCGGCCCACTCCTCCGGCGCCGTACGCCACGAAGGCAAGCGGTCCGGCTCGGACGCGGTGACGGACACCCTCTTCGTCGACCTGTCGCGGATCGAGCCCGCGGTCGAGCGCGTGGTGCTCGCAGCCTCGGCCGACGGTGGCACGTTCGGCCGGGTCCCCGGGCTCGGCATCCGCGTCCTGGACGCGGCGGGCGGCGCGGAACTGGCCCGCTTCGACAGCCAGGACGCCACCGTCGAGACGGCCTTCATCCTCGGCGAGCTCTATCGCCGCCAGGGCGCCTGGAAGTTCCGCGCGGTCGGCCAGGGCTACGACAGCGGACTCGAAGGCCTGGCAACGGACTTCGGCATCAGCGTCGACAGGCCGCAGAAATCGGCCGCCCCGCAGGCCTCCTACGCGGCGCCCCAGCAGCCTGCCGCGCCCCCGGCTCCGTATCCGGGGACCACCCCGTCCCCCTACGCGGCGCCGCCCGCGCCCTTCACCCCGTCCGCCCAGCCGCCCACGCCGACCGCCCAGGTTCCGCTGCCGCCCACGGCGCCGCCGGCACCGGTGCGCCTGTCCAAAGTCACCCTCACCAAGGAGGCGCCGCGCGTCTCGCTCGCCAAGCAGGGCGGTACCTCGGGCGCGATGCGGGTCAACCTCAACTGGCAGAGCCGCAAGCAATTCAGCGGCTGGGGCGCCAAGTTGGGGCGGGCGGCAGCCAACCACTCCGATCTAGACCTCGACCTGTGCGCCCTCTACGAACTCGCCGACGGCCGCAAGGGCGTGGTGCAGGCCCTGGGCAACGCCTTCGGCGCGCTCCACCAGCCCCCGTACATCCACCTCGACGGCGACGACCGCACGGGCGCCGTCGAATCGGGCGAGAACCTCACCGTCAACCTCGACCAGAAGGACAAGTTCCGTCGCCTTCTGATCTTCGTCACCATCTACGAGGGCGCCCGCAGCTTCGCCGATCTGCACGCCACGGTGACGCTCCAGCCGCAGTTCGGCGCGCCCGTCGAGTTCTTCCTCGACGAGTGCACCGTTCCCTCCACGGTCTGCGCGCTCGCCCTGATCACCAACAACGGCGGCGATCTGGTCGTCCAGCGCGAGGCCCGCTATCTGGTGCCCGCACGCGGCGTGAGCCCGCAGCGGACCATAGACCAGGCCTACGGCTGGGGCATGAACTGGACACCCGGCCGCAAGTAGCGCCCCTCAGCGGCCCTTCAATGCCGCTCGGGCGCGGCCTCGGGGCGGGCGTAGGTGCGGCCCTTCCAGGCCGCGCCCCGGCCCCGGTAGTGCTGCACCGCGGAGTCGACCGTCATCAGCAGGTAGAGCAGCGCGGTGAACGGCAGTGCGGGCGCGAGCACGAGCGGCTGGCGGTAGTAGCGCAGCATCGGCAGATACGTACCGGCCATCACCAGCCACGCGAGCCCGCCCGCCCACGCGGCCGCACGAGAGCCGCTCGCCAGGCCCGCGGCGAAGGTGAGCGGCGGCGCCAGGTACACGAGCGCGAGGCCCGCGACCGTGCCGAGCAGCACCAGGGGGTTGTGCCGCAGCTGTGCGTACGCGCTGCGCGAGACCATGCGCCAGAGGTCCGCGAGCCCGGGATAGGGGCGCACGCTGTCCACCCGGTCCGCGAGGCCGAGCCAGACCCGCCCGCCGGACCCGCGCACCGCACGCGCCACGGACACGTCGTCGATCACCGCCTGGTGCACCGCCTGCGGAATCCGCGCCCGCTCGGCCGCCTCCGTACGCAACAGGACGCAGCCGCCGGCCGCGGCCGTGGCACGCGGCCTGCGGGCGTTGATCCAGCGGAACGGATACAGCTGGGCGAAGAAGTACACGAACGCCGGAACGATCAGCCGCTCCCAGCCGCTCGCCACCCGCAGCCGGGCCATCTGCGACACCAGGTCGAAACCGCCGCCGCGCGCCGCGGCCACCAGCTCGCGCAGGCTGTCCGGCCGGTGGGCGATGTCGGCGTCGGTGAGCAGCAGGTACTCCGGCCCGTCCGCCCGCGCGAGCGCCATGCCCTGCCGCAGCGCCCACAGCTTGCCGGTCCAGCCGGGCTCCGGCTCACCGGGGGTGACCACGGTGAGCGGCAGGCCGGGGCGCTGTTCGGCCAGCGCGCGGGCCAGTTCCCCGGTGCCGTCCGAACTGCCGTCGTCCACCAGGAAGACCCGCGCGCGGCCCGGATAGTCCTGGGCGAGCAGCGACGGAAGGCTCAGCGGCAGTACCTCCGCCTCGTCGCGGGCCGGCACCACGACCGCGACATCCGGCCAGTCCGCGAGCTCCGCACGCGGCGGGAGCCGCTGGTCGGTGCGCCAGAAGAAGCCCTGGCCGAGCAGCAGCCAGAGCCAGACGACCAAGGACAGCAGGGCGATCCACGCGAGGGCGCTCATTCGCCGCAGTCTGCCCCACAACCCGTGCCCCGCACGGGACCTCGGCCGGTTTCGCCGGGACCGTCGACTATGGTGACCGGGTGAAGATGGCGCTCATGGACTCCGGAATCGGCCTGCTCGCCGCGGCCGCGGCGGTACGCCGGCTACGGCCCGACGCCGAACTCGTGATCTCGTCCGACCCGGACGGCATGCCCTGGGGCCCCCGGACCCCCGAGAGCGTCACGGAACGTGCCCTCGCCGTGGCCGAAGCGGCTGCGTCCCTGCGCCCGGACGCTCTGATCATCGCCTGCAACACCGCCTCCGTGCACGCCCTGCCCGCCATCCGCGCCGCCCTGGAGCCAGGGATCCCGGTGATCGGCACCGTGCCCGCGATCAAGCCGGCGGCGGCCGGCCGGGAGCCCTTCGCGATCTGGGCGACCCCCGCCACCACCGGCAGCCCGTACCAGCGCGGGCTCATCCGCGAATTCGCCGACGGCGTCCCCGTCACGGGGGTGCCCTGCCCCGGTCTCGCCGAGGCCGTGGAGCACGCGGACGATGCCGCCATCGACCGGGCCATCGCGCTCGCGGCCGCCCTCACCCCGCCCGAGGTAAGGACCGTCGTCCTGGGCTGCACCCATTACGAGCTGGTCGCCGAACGCATCCGTACGGCCCTGCGCCCCGAAGGCGGACCCCTCACCTTCTTCGGCAGCGCCGAAGCCGTCGCGGCGCAGGGGCTGCGCCGTGCCGGGATCCTTCCCGCTCCGGACGCAGCGCAGGTGGGAGGCCTGACCGTGCTCCTCAGCGGACGCATCGGCACCCTCCCCGATGTGGCTCTCGCCTATCCCGAAGGGCGTCTGCTGCGGGCGGTCAGCACTGCTCACTGACGGTGGAGCGGTGCCTCGACGGCGGAACCTGAGTACGCTGCTGAACATGAGGGAACCGTCCCCGGAGTACCCCACGCCTCCCGAGCCCCGCCCTGGATCCAGCGCCCCGGAGCAGCTGCCAGAGGTCTGGACCGGCCGGGCGACCAATCGTGTCCAGTGGCTTCTCGCGGTCGGCGGCGCGGCCTGCATCGCGCTCGGCGTCGAGCTGGCCGTCGACTCGACCTGGACGTCGGGCGTCCTGCCCCTGCTGATGTCCGTGATCGGCTGCCTGGCGGCCGGAGTCCTCGTCCTGTTCGGGACGCTCGCCTTCGTCCACGTGGCGGTCAAGGTCGACGGCGACTGCCTGGAAGTGCGCTGCGGCCACATCGGGCTGCCGCGTCGCACCATCCCGCTGGAGCTGGTGGTCGGAGCCGACTTCGTGCCCCGGGTCACCCCGCGCCAGTGGGGCGGCTGGGGCTACCGCTGGCGGCCCGAGATCGGCACCGCAGTCGTCGTACGCCGGGGTGAGGGCGTGGCGCTCAAGCTGGGCGACGGACGCGTGTTCACCGTGACCGTTGACGACGCGGAAGCCGCCGTACGGGTCATCCGCGACCGGCTGCGGCTGCTCGGCACCAAGAAGGCCGCCGGGGCCTGAGCGGCCCAGGCACCGGGGGGAGCCGACGGAGAACCGGCCGTCCCGGGTCCGGGGCCGAGGGGCCCCGAAGGCCGGGCTCCCGCGGACACAGGGACCCGCCGTAGACTCCGCCGGGTGAGCACCACCAAAACCCCCACCACCGAGCCGGAACAGCTCGGATCCCAGCCGCCCGCGCCTTCGCGGCTGCGGGCGCTGGCGCACCGTCTCGTCCGGCCCGCCGCGGCCGCGGTGGGTGGAGTGCTCCTGTACCTGAGCTTTCCGCCGCGCCCCCTGTGGTGGCTGGCGCTCGTCGCGTTCGCCGTCCTCGGCTGGGTGCTGCGGGGCCGGACCTGGAAGGCCGGCCTCGGACTCGGCTACCTCTTCGGCCTCGGCTTCCTGCTCCCCCTCCTCGTGTGGACCGGAGTGGAGGTCGGCCCCGGTCCGTGGCTGGGCCTCGCCGTCATCGAGGCCCTGTTCATCGGGGCCGCGGGCGCCGGCACGGCCGCCGTCTCCCGGCTTCCGCTGTGGCCCGTGTGGTCCGCCGCCCTGTGGATCGCGGCCGAGGCGGCCCGGGCCCGGGCTCCGTTCGGCGGCTTCCCCTGGGGCAAGGTCGCCTTCGGTCAGGCCGACGGAACCTTCCTGCCCCTGGCCGCGCTGGGCGGCACGCCGGTGCTCGGCTTCGGCGTGGCGCTGTGCGGCTTCGGCCTGTACGAGTGCCTGCGCCAGGCGCTGCGGCTGCGCGGAACCGGAGCCGTCCGCAAGGGGGCCGGCGGTACCGGAAGCGTCCGCAGGGGGGCCGCGGCGGCCGCGCTGCTCACCGTCGTCGTGCCGGTCGCCGCGTCCTTGGGGGCGCGCGGCCTGGTCAGCGACTCGGCCGAGGACGGCACCGCGACCGTCGCGGTGATCCAGGGCAACGTGCCCCGGCTCGGACTCGACTTCAACTCCCAGCGCCGGGCCGTGCTCGACTACCACGTACGCGAGACCCTGCGGCTCGCCGACCGGGTCCGGGCGGGCAAGGAGCCGCAGCCCGACTTCGTCCTGTGGCCGGAGAACTCCTCCGACGTCGATCCCTTCGTGGACGACGACGCCCGCGCCGTCATCGACCAGGCCGCCAAGGCCATCGGCGCCCCCATCTCGGTCGGCGCGGTCGTCGGCGGCTACGGCACCAAGCTCTACAACGAGCAGGTGCAGTGGGACCCGAAGCTGGGGCCCGTCGCGACGTACGACAAGCGGCAGATCCAGCCGTTCGGCGAGTACATGCCGCTGCGCGGCTTCATCGGCACCTTCGCTCCCGGCTACACCGCCATGGTCCGTGAGGACTTCAGCCGGGGTACCAAGCCGGGCGTGTTCACCATGTCCGGCACGAAGGTCGGCATGGCCACCTGTTACGAGGCGGCCTTCGACTGGGCGGTGCGCGACACCGTCACCGCGGGCGCCCAGCTCATCTCCGTGCCGAGCAACAACGCGACCTTCGACCGCAGTGAGATGACCTACCAGCAGCTCGCCATGTCCAGGGTGCGGGCGGTCGAGCACAGCAGGACCGTCACCGTCCCCGTCACCAGCGGCGTCAGTGCCGTGATCATGCCCGACGGCAAGGTCGTGCAGAAGACCGCGCTGTTCACGCCGGCCTCGCTCGTGGCCAAGGTGCCGCTGCGCTCCTCGCAGACGCCCGCGACCAAGCTGGGCACCCTGCCCGAGTGGGCGCTCGTCGCGCTCGCCGCCGCGGGCCTGGCCTGGGCGGTCACCCGGACGGTGCGCGGCCGTCGCGGCAGTGAGGCCTGACCGGCCGGTGCCGGGCGGTCGTTAGGGTCGGGGCATGGCAACTCCTGATTTCATCCGTGACGTCCGGGCCCTCGCCGGGCACCGTCTGCTCCTGCTGCCGGGCGTGACCGCGATCGTCTTCGACGACGACGGCCGGGTCCTGCTCGGCCGCCGTGCGGACAACGGCCAGTGGGCGACGGTCGGCGGCATCCCGGAGCCGGGGGAGGAGCCCGCTCACACCGCGGTCCGCGAGGTGTACGAGGAGACCGGCGTACGCTGCGTCGCCGAGCGGGTCGTCCTGGTGGAGGCCGCACCCACCCCGGTCACCTTCCCCAACGGCGATGTGTGCCAGTTCATGGACATCACCTTCCGCTGTCGCGCCACCGGCGGTGAGGCACGCGTGAACGACGACGAGTCCCTGGAAGTGGGCTGGTTCGCCCTGGACGCCCTGCCGCAGCTCAACGATTCCGCGCTGTTCCGCATCGCGCAGGCCCAGACGGACGGCCCTACGTGGTTCCAGCCCAGTGCTGAGCTCTGAAGTATGTGGGCTGACCACATGGGTGGGTGAGGGGCCGCCTGCCTAGGGTCGGGAGCATGACCGCGCCCCTCGCCCCCGCGTCCCTCCCGCACTCCGTCACCGTCGATCTCGGGGACCGCACCGCGCTGGTCACCGGCGCCGCGGGCGGCATCGGCCGCGCGTGCGCACTCCGGCTCGCCGCGGCCGGCGCCACGGTCAGGGCGGTGGACCGGGACGCGACGGGCCTCAAGAGACTCATGCTGCGTGCCAGCGGCCTCAGCGGCACGGTCGAGCCGGTCGTCCTCGACCTCACCGACCTCGACGCAGCCGAACGGGCCGCTGCCGGAGCGGACATCCTGGTGAACAACGCAGGGCTCCAACTGGTGCGCCCCATCGAGGAGTTCCCGCCCGAGGCCTTCCACACCGTCCTCACCGTGATGCTCGAAGCGCCCTTCCGGCTGATCAGGGGAGCGCTGCCCCACATGTACCGGCGAGGGTGGGGCCGCATCGTCAATCTGTCGTCGGTGCACGGGCTGCGGGCCTCCGCCTTCAAGTCGGCCTATGTGGCCGCCAAACATGGGCTGGAAGGACTCTCCAAGACCGCCGCCCTCGAAGGCGCCCCGCACGGGGTCACATCGAACTGCGTCAACCCCGGATATGTGCGTACGCCCCTGGTGGAACGGCAGATAGCGGACCAAGCGGCCGCACACGGCATTCCCGAGGACCGGGTCCTGGCCGAGGTCCTCCTGAAGGACGCGGCGCTCAAGCGGCTCGTCGAGCCGCACGAGGTCGCCGAAGCGGTCGCCTATCTCTGCACCCCGCAGGCGTCCTTCATCACCGGCACGTCGCTCGCGCTCGACGGCGGCTGGACCGCGCACTGAACAGGCCCGGTCCCGCTCGCGCCCGACGGCGCTGGGACTGACGGCGCTGGGACCGCCGGCGGGACGGGCCCGGACCTCGGCGGCCTCGCGAGGGTGGTCGGGCCGTCGGCCGGACCGGCCGCCCCGTCGAGCCCCTCCCTTGTCCGGTACCGCTCAAGAGTTGTCCACAGGCCTGGCGAGGCCGCCCGTCCGGCAGGTATCCCTGTGACCATGTCCCACGATCACCCGCAGCCCAGCGACCAACCGGAAGCCCCCTATCTGGCCCTCCTCGCCCGGGGCGCGCCGGCCGAGGCGTACGACCGCCCGGCGCTCCTGGCCCGTGCCGAAGGCGCTCGGCCCGAGGTGCTCGCCCGCCTGGACGCGGCGAAACAACTCGCCCTGCGCGTACGGGCCGAGCTCGAAGGGCGCAGACGCCGTGAGGCCGAACTGTCCGCGCTCTTCGAGACCGCGCACGACCTCGCGGGCCTGCGCGATCTGGACGCGGTGCTGCGCGCCATCGTGCAACGGGCCCGCTCGCTGCTCGGCACCGAGGTCGCCTACCTCAGTCTCAACGACCCGGCGGCGGGCGACACTTACATGCGCGTCACCGAAGGGTCGGTGGCCGCGCGCTTCCAGCAGCTGCGTCTCGGCATGGGCGAGGGTCTCGGCGGTCTCGTCGCGCAGACCGCCCGCCCGTACGTCACCGCGAGCTACTTCGACGACGAACGCTTCCAGCACACCAGCGCCATCGACTCCGGTGTGCGCGACGAGGGACTCGTGGCCATTCTCGGGGTCCCGTTGATGCTCGGCAGCACCGTCATCGGGGTGCTCTTCGCGGCCGACCGCCACCCCCGCGTGTTCGCCCGCGAGGAGATCGCCCTGCTCGGCTCCCTCGCCGCGCATGCCGCCGTCGCCATCGACACCGCCAACCTACTGGCCGAAACCCGTTCCGCCCTGGCCGAGTTGGAGAGGGCCAACGAGACCATCCGGGACCACAGCGCGGTCCTGGAACGGGCGTCGGAGGTCCACGACCGGCTCACCGAACTGGTCCTGCGCGGCGGCGGAGTACGCGAAGTGGCCGATGCGGTGTCCGAAGTCCTCGCCGGTACGGTCGAGTTCGCCGACGCCGACTCGGCACAGGCCGCGCTGCTCCAGCTCAGCGGCAGCGACGGGCACGCCCTGCGGCACGGCGAGGACTGGCTGGCCGGCGTCTCGGCCGGGGGTGAACTCCTGGGTGCGCTCGTCCTGCGCGGCCAGCCGGACCTCGACCCCGTCGACCGGCGCACCCTGGAGCGGGCCGCCATGGTCACCTCGTTGCTGCTGCTCGCCCGGCGCTCGGCCGGCGAGGCCGAACAGCGCGTGCGGGGGGAGCTGTTGGACGACCTCCTGGACGCGCCGGACCGAGACCCCCGGCTGCTGCGGGAGCGTGCCGCCCGGCTGCAAGCCGACCTCGACGCCCCGCACGTGGTGCTCGCCGCCCGCATCGACGGCCTCGACCCGTGCAGTGCGGCCCGCCGCACCGCGGAGGGCCGGCGCATCGGCTCCGCCGCGGCGTACCTGGCCGCGACCCGGCACGGCCTCGCCTCCACCCGCGACGGCGGCACGGTGCTGCTGCTTCCGCTCGGCCCCGGCGACACCCCGGCCGAGGTCGCCCGGGCGGCCGCGAAACAGCTGGGCTCCGCCCTGCACGAGCCGGTCACGGTCGGTGCCTCGGCCGTCGTCGCGGCCCCGGCGATGACACCGCCCGCGATCGCCGCCGCCTATGCCGAGGCCCGCCGCTGCCTGGAGGCACTGCGGCTGCTCGGCCGCACGGGAGAGGGCGCCGCCGCCCAGGACCTCGGCTTCCTCGGACTACTGCTCGCCGACACCCGCGACATCGCCGGGTTCGTCGAGCGCACGATCGGCGCGGTGGTGGCGTACGACCGCAAACGCGGCACCGACCTGGTCCGCACCCTCGACGCATACTTCGCGAACGGCATGAGCCCCGCCCGCACCAAGGAGCATCTGCACGTCCATGTGAACACCGTCGCCCAGCGCATCGAGCGGATCGGCCGTCTCCTCGGTCCCGACTGGCAGTGCCCGGCCCGCGCCCTGGAAATCCAACTGGCCCTCCGCCTCCATGTGGCGGCACCAGCCATGACGCCCTGAAGGGTGGGGCACCACCACATGGCGGCCCCACCCACATCGAGGCCCCATATCGGGGGCTCGCCACCCATATCGAGGGCTCGCCACCCACATCAAGGGCTCGCCACCCACATCGAGGGCTCGCCACCCGCATCAGCACATCAGGGGCTTGCAGCCCCACCAAGCACCGGGTGCCCGTTGCCCCCTCCCGCCTCAGTCGCCCGTCGCCGCACCGCGGGTACTTGCCGCCCACTCCGCTCCGGGACGGCTCTCCGCCCGGCGCCCCACACTCTCCAGATCCCGATCCCGGGTCTCCTTCGCACACCCGATGGCGACGACGGTCACCAGCACGGCCGCGATGACATACAGGGAGATCGGGGTCGACGTCCCGTAGTCGGACAGCAGCGCCGTCGCGATGAGCGGCGCGGGCGCGCCGGCCGCGACGGAGGAGAACTGCGCCCCGATGGAGGCCCCCGAGTAGCGCATCCGGGTCGCGAACATCTCCGAGAAGAAGGCCGCCTGGGGCGCGTACATCGCCCCGTGGAAGACGAGTCCGACGGTGACGGCGAGGACCAGGTCGCCGAACCCGCCGGTGTCGATCAGTGCGAAGAACGGGAACATCCAGGCACCGACGCCGAGGGCGCCGATCAGATACACGGGCCTGCGTCCGATCCGGTCCGAGAGCGCGCCCCACGCGGGGATCACGGCGAAGTGCACGGCGGAGGCGACGAGTACGGAGTTGAGCGCGGTCTGCTTGGCCATTCCGGCGGACGTGGTCGCGTACACCAGGATGAAGGCGGTGATGACGTAGTAGCTGATGTTCTCCGCCATCCGGGCACCCATGGCGACCAGCACATCGCGCCAGTGGTCCCGCACCACGGCGACCAGCGGCGGCTTCTCGGCCACCTGCTCCGCCCCGCGGGCCTCGGCCCGCGCCAACGCGGCCTGGAACACGGGGGATTCATCGACGGAGAGCCGTATCCACAGCCCGACGAGGACCAGCACACCCGACAGCAGGAAGGGTATGCGCCAGCCCCACGCCGTGAACGCGGCGTCGCTCAGCAGCGCCGTCAGCGCGGAAAGCACCCCGGCGGCGAGCAACTGCCCTGCTGGGGCGCCGGTCTGGGGCCACGAGGACCAGAACCCGCGCCGCCGGGCGTCCCCGTGCTCCGACACCAGCAGCACGGCACCGCCCCACTCGCCGCCGAGCGCGAAGCCCTGCACCAGGCGCAGCGCGGTGAGCAGGACGGGCGCCGCCGCCCCCACGGTGGCGTGGGTGGGCAGCAGCCCGATGCCGAAGGTGGCCCCGCCCATCATGAGCAGGCTGACCACCAGGAGCTTCTTGCGCCCGAGCCGGTCTCCGTAGTGCCCGAACACCAGCGCCCCGAGCGGCCGTGCCGCGAACCCGACGGCGTACGTGAGGAACGAGAGCAGCGTGCCGACGAGCGGGGCGGACTCCGGGAAGAACAGTTTGTTGAAGACGAGCGCCGCGGCCGACCCGTACAGGAAGAAGTCGTACCACTCGACGGTGGTCCCGATGAGGCTCGCGGCGACGACGCGGGGGAGATGGGCGCGGGGTGGGGGAACGGTTGCGGGGGAGGACATCGGCACCACTTCCCGGTGTTCGGCGGGGACGATTGACGTGTCGCCACACCGTAGGAACACGCAGCTCAGCGGCGTATGTGGTGGGACACCACAGTTCCGGTCGCGGGCGTGGGCACGACGGTCCGGAGCCGGGCGGGGCCCGAGAAGGCCGAGGCGGCCGATGGGCCCGCCCCGGTGGGGGCGGGCCCGGGTGTCAGGCGTCCTTGGCCGGTTGGGGGAGTGTCCACATGAGGGCCCACATCAGGGCGAGGGCGGCGATGAGGTACCAGATGGTTCCCGCGAAGGCCGTGGCCACGGTCGTGCCGTGGCTGCCCGCAGGGGCGTGGTTGAAGAAGACGACCGAGGCCGTGGCCAGGCCGAGGGCGGTGCCCAGTTGCATGGCCGTGTTGAAGAGGCCGGCCGCGGATCCGGCGTCGTCGTCGTGAATCCGGCTGAGGGTGAGGCCGGAGAGTCCGGCGCCGATCGCACCCAGGCCGGTCCCGATCAGGAGCATCGGAGTGGCCGCCGCCGCGAACGGCAGGCGGGTTCCGTGGCTGGAGATCAGTAGCTGGTAGCCGAACAGGGTGAGCGCGATCAGCACCGTCCCCGCCTGCGGTACCCGGCGCTGGTGTCGGCCCGCGTACTGGGAGGCGAGCATCGCGCCTGCCATGCCGCCGACGGAGATGGCGATGTTGGCCGGGGCGAACTGCCATGGCGTCAGGCCGAGTCCGTCCTGCATGAACAGGACCCAGGTCAGCAGGAACACGCCGAGCATCAGCCCGAAGACCAACTGCGCGGCGAGCCCGCCGGTGAAGGCCCGGCTCTTGAAGAGGGACAGGGCCACGAGCGCCGATTCGCCGCGGGTCGTCCTGGCCCGTTGATGGAGAACGAACGCGGCCAGCACGGCAGTTCCGCCGATGAGCGTGACGAGGCTCCAGGCGGGCCAGTGCCGCTCGCCGCCCACGGTGAGCGGGTAGGCGATCAGCAGCATCGCGGTCGCGGAGAGCGTGACGCCCACCAGATCCAGGCGCTGGGCGCGCGGTGCCCGGGATTCCGGCAGGAAGCGGATCCCGAGTGCCAGGGTGGCCAGGCCGATCGGCAGGTTGATCAGGAAGATCAGCTGCCAGCCGAGGCCGGCGATGTCGGCGCCGGTGAGGACGGCGCCCAGGGCCGGTCCGAGAATTCCGCCCAGCGACATGACCATGCCGTAGAGGCCGAACGCCCGGGCGCGGGAAGGGCCTTGGAAGGTGACCGCGAGGGTGGCCAGGACCTGGGGGACCATCACCGCGGCGCCCGCGCCTTGGAGGGCACGTGCGGCCACCAGGAGCTGGGGGCCGGTGGCGGTCCCGCACAGGAGCGAGGCGAGGGTGAAGACGGCGGTCCCGGCGAGGAAGACGCGCTTGCGTCCGAAGAGGTCGCCGAGGCGGCCTCCGGTGATCAGGCCGAGGGCGAAGGTGAGGGCATAGGCGGCGGGGATCCACTGCATCGCGGCGCTGGAGGCGCCGGTGTCCGCCTGGATCAGGGGCAGGGCGGTGTAGACGATGGAGGCGTCGAGCGCGTTCATCAGCTCGGCGATGAGCACGACGGCCAGGATGATCGTGGTGCTGCGGCCCGTCCCTGAAGGGCGGGGACGGGCGGGGGTGCGGGTGAACACGAAGGAGTTCCTGTTCGCGTGCGGTGGGGGAGCGGGACAGGGGCGGGCCTGGGCAGGCCCCTGTACGCGGGCAGCGCGACAGGGTGGAGCAAGGGAGTGCGACGGGCCCAGGCCGTGGAGGGGCACCGCCGTCGAGGCGTGCGTCGGCGGTCCGCGGCGGCGGACACGACGGGAAGGAGCCTCAAGACGAGCGGCTACAGGGCCTGGCGGATCGGATTCTCCTCGGAGCGTGCAAGGCCGGGGCCGAAGGAGACGGAGCCCGGCGGGGACCCGAAAAGGGTAGAGCACGATTTGTCGACCGCGCAAAGGGGACCGGGGGGCCGGGTCAAGAGTGCCGCGACGTCCTCCGTAGGCCTCGGCCGAAAGGCGGATGGCCTGTTGGTGCGGTCGATGTGTACCGTGGGTGGCGGTTCTGTTGTCGCCGATCGAGGTGGACTGTGCGCATCTGAGGTTCGTACCCCTGCTGCCGGCGCGGCGTTCTCCCGTGCCGCGCTGCCGCGGTCGGCTGTGCCGACGGTGGTGGTGTGCGTGTGACCTCTGCGCTCTCCCGGCCCCCTCTGGACGCCGGGCGACGAACTCTGCGTCCCTGCCCGTGTTCGCTGTCGGACGCGCCGCACCCCGCCCATCTGTCGCCCTGCCGAGCGTGTGCCGTTCCTCATGCACCCGTTCCTCGTCACCTCTGGTGACGGCCCCTCTCGGTAGGTGACCTCATGACCGCAACCCTGACAGCGAGGAACCTCGCGGCCGGCCACGGCGACCTCCCCCTGTTCACCGGCCTCGATCTGACCGTGGCGCCGGGGGAAGTGATCGGCCTCGTCGGACCCAACGGCGCGGGCAAGTCCACCCTCCTGCGCCTCCTCGCCGGCCTCGACCGGCCCGAGGAAGGCCGCGTGCACCTGGCTCCGGCCGGTGCGACCGTCGGCCATCTCCCGCAGGAGCCGGACCGGCGCCCCGGCGAAAGCGTGCACGGCTTCCTCGCGCGCCGCACCGGTGTCGCCGCCGCCCAGCTCGCTCTGGACCTCGCTTCCCAGGCCCTGGCCGACGGCGTGGCCGGAGCGGACGACGCGTACGCCACCGGCCTGGAGCGCTGGCTGGCCCTGGGGGGAGCCGACCTGGACGAGCGCGCCGAACAAGTCGCCGCGACGCTCGGTCTCGGGATCCGCCTGGACCAGGCCATGACGTCCCTGTCCGGCGGACAGGCCGCGCGCGCCCAGCTGGCCTCGCTGCTCTTGTCGCGCCACGACGTCTTCCTGCTGGACGAGCCCACCAACGACCTCGACCTGGCCGGCCTGGAACAACTGGAACAGTTCGTACGGGGCCTGCGCGCGGGCACGGTCGTGGTCAGCCATGACCGCGAGTTCCTCACCCGCACCGTCACCCAGGTCCTCGAACTCGACCACGCACAACAGCAAGTGCGCCTGTTCGGCGGCGGATACGCCACGTATCTGGAGGAACGCGAGCGCGCCAAACGGCATGCCCGCGAGGAGTACGAGGAGTACGCCGACCGCAAGTCCGCCCTCCAGCAACGCGCGAACATCCACCGGGCCTGGGCCGACCGGGGAGTACGTACAGCACAGCGCCGCAGCCGGGACAACAACAAGTTCGCCCGCGGCGCGCGCATGGAGAACAGCGAGAACCTGGCCGCCAAGGCCAAACAGGCCGAGCGGCTCATCGAACGCCTGGAGGAAGTGGAGGAACCCCGCAAGGAATGGCGGCTGCGCATGACCATCGCCACCGCGCCCCGCTCCGGGGCGGTCGTGGCCACCCTGCGTGAAGCCACCGTCCGGCGCGGCGACTTCACCCTCGGGCCCGTCTCGCTGCAGATCGACTGGGCCGACCGTGTCGCCATCACCGGCGCGAACGGCACGGGGAAATCAACCCTGTTGAGTGGGCTGCTGGGCCGGATCCCGCTCGACGCCGGCCGCCAGACGCTCGGAACCGGGGTGGTGACCGGCGAAATAGACCAGGCCCGCGCCCTGTTCCACGGCACCGAACCACTCCTGGACGCCTTCCGGTCCGCCACACCGGAGACGGAACCGGCCGAAGTGCGCACCTTGCTGGCGAAGTTCGGCCTGGGCGCCGCCCACGTCCTCCGGCCGGCCGCCACCCTGTCACCCGGCGAGCGAACCAGGGCCGCACTCGCACTGCTGCAAGGACGCGGGGTGAACCTGCTCGTCCTGGACGAGCCCACCAACCACCTCGACCTCCAAGCCATTGAACAGCTCGAATCCGCCCTCAACTCCTACAACGGCACCCTGCTCCTGGTCTCCCACGACCGCCGACTGCTCGAAGCGGTACGTGTCACCCGCCGCCTGCACCTCGAAGACGGCCGGATCACCGACACGCCCGTGTGAGAGCGGGTGCCCGGCGGCCGGGCCGCCGTCTGTCCGCTCGCGGCGGCGTCCGGGCCGCAGTCGGAGGCGGGCCTCACGGCCCGACCGGCTGTTCCCGCTGCGCCAGGTGGTACCCCAGGGGTGTCGCGATGTGCAGGACGGTCTGCCCCGTGCGCAGGGTGCGGATCAGGCCGGCGCGTCGGAGCACCGCGGCATGCCGGCTGGCGGTGGAGCCCGATACGCCGAGCAGGGAGGCCAGTTGACGGCCGGTGACACCGCCGGACAGGACGATGTCCTTCAGCGCCTCCGCTCTCCCGGCGCCCAACAGCACGCGCAGGGAAGCCTGTTGACCCGGATCTACGCGTGGGACGCCCCCCGCCGGGATCCGCACCGTGACGTGTTCGTCGGCGGGCTCGGCCAGGGTGACCCGCCGGTTGAGTGCCACAGCCTGGATGCGCAGGGAGCCGTGGCCGATCTCCAGGTCCGCGTCGAAGACGGTCGGCAGCTCCAGGATCCCGTGCCGGAGGACGATCCCGTGCCCGAGTCGCTGGAGCATCGCCGAGGCGCCGCCGCCGACGTAGATCTGGGAGAGTCCGGCGGCCCGGACCGCGACGGCGGACCGGATGCCCGAGCGGTACGGGTCCACGGCGGTGCCGCGCAGATGGGCGATGGCGCCGTCCAGGACGCCGCGGGCCCTGTCCTCGCCCTCGGCCAGGGCCTTGGTGAAGGGCGTCGGCCCACGCTGGGCGAACAGATGCGAGAAGTACGGGCGGTCGAGGCCCTCGGCCAGGTCCGGCGACATGCTGCGTGTGTAGAGCTGTGCCAGCGGGTCCCGGGGCGAGCCCTTGCCGGCGTGCGCCCGCCCGGCCGCGGTCAGTTCGGCGTCGAAGTCCGGGAGAGCGCAGACGCTGACGTTGCCCAGTCCCTCGGCCCCGAGGTGAATCCGTATCAAGGTCGGCCCCCTGTGCACTTGACGTCCCGGTCAGGGCTTTTGCGTGTGCGTGAGGAAAGCTACCGGTGGTCGCGCGCGACGGGAACGATGCAGGGGTGCGTCACGGGCGGGACCCGAACGGGGAACGGGTCCCGCCTGGGGCGCGGTACCTCCAGCCGTGGAGCACCCCAGCCGTCGGGCACCGCAGCCGTCGAGCACCGCAGCCGTCGAGCACCCCAGCCGTCGGGCACCGCAACCGTCGACCACCTCGCCCCTCGGCGTCCACGGCCGCCCCGCGCTCAACCCTGCTTGTTCCAGGGCGACTTGCGCGGAGCGCGACGACCCGGCGTCCCGGCTTCCTCGTGCGTGCGGCCGGTGTACGGCCCCGCGTCGGCCGGCGCAGGTACTCGATCGGGTTGATCCGAGGCGTGCCGTGCGTAGTTCTCCTGAACGCGGGACAGCAATCGCACCGAGGACCCGCCGGCACGAGTGGGAGCTCCCCGGGGAGAGGAAGCGCCGCTGCGACGGGCCGTCGAGGCCGAGTTGAGGTGACGCATGCGGACAAGGGGTCGACGGGCGGGCGTGCGGAGGCGATGTCGCTACTGGTTCGACACCATGATGTCGCGGGGCATGGCGACGCTGATCGGCTGGATGACCGCGGCCTGTTTCGCTCTCGTCGTCCCGGTGTCCGGGCTCCTGGTGTGGGCGGACAAGAAGGCGCCGGCAGGCCTGGGCGACCGGCTGGCCGACATCTGGCAGCACGTCGGAGTCGCCTTCCGGCTGGGCGGCGACCTGGGCCCTCCCCTCTATGTGCTGTTCTCCGTGCTGCTCGCGCTGATGGCCCTGCTGTTCACGTCGACGCTGATCGGTCTGATCACCAACGGCGTCGACCGCAAGCTCGCCGAACTGCGCAAGGGCCGCTCCATCGTCCTTGAGGACAACCACACGGTCCTGTTCGGCTGGTCCGAGCAGGTCTTCCCGATCGTGGCCGAGCTCGTCCTGGCCAACGCGAACCGACGCCGTGCGGTGGTGGTGATCCTGGGGCCCAAGGACAAGGTCGAGATGGAGGACGAGATACGGGCCAAGGTGGCGCGCCGGGGGTCCACCAAGGTGGTGTGCCGCACGGGCAGCCCGTCCGACCCCGCAGACATCGCCCTCGTCTCCCCGGCCACGGCCCGCTCGCTGCTGATCCTCGCGCCGGGCGGACCGGACGGTGACGCGGGGGTCGTGAAGACCCTGCTGGCGCTCGCTCAGGTCCAGCGGCCGACGGGCGAACCGCGCCACGTCGTGGCCGCTCTGGAGGACGGCCAGAACCATGCCGCGGCCCTCCTCGCAGGCGGCCCCGACGCCTGTGTGCTCGACATGGACAGCATCACGGCCCACCTGATCGTGCAGACCGCCCTCCAGCCCGGCCTCTCGTTCGTCTACCACCAACTGCTCAGCTACGCGGGGGACGAGTTCTACCTCACGGCCGAGCCCGGACTGGTGGGCAGGACGTTCGGAGAGGCGCTCATGGCCTACGCCACCTCATCGGTGGTCGGGCTGTTGCGCGAGGACGGGCGCATCGACCTCAACCCGCCGTGGCGTTCCCGCGTCGGAGACGGGGACCGGATCATCGCCATCTCGCGGGACGACGACACGGTCGTCGCGTCCGAACCGCCCCACCACCTCGACACCGGCGCCATCACCCCGCCGCGGCCGATCACCAGAACCCCGGTGCGGCTCCTGGTGCTGGGCTGGAACCGCCGGGCGGCGACCGTCATCGAGCGGCTGGACGGGCACGTCGCCGAGGGGTCGACCGTGGACGTGGTGACGCGGCAGCCCGAGGCCGCCGGCCGAGCCGGACGGACGGCGGACGGCCCGGCCCGCCTCCGCGTCACGGTCGTCGAGGGCGACCCGGCACAGCCCGCGACACTGGGCCGGCTGGACTTGGCCCGCTACCACCGCATCGTGCTGCTGAGGCACGACATGGCGGACGCGCAGCAGGCCGACAACCGCACCCTGGTCACGCTGTTGCACCTGCGGGAGCTGGGCCGGGCGGCGGGGAGCCAACCGGCCGTGGTCACCGAGATGGCGGACGACCGCAACCGGGAACTCGCCCCGACCAGCCCGAGCCACGACTTCATCATCAGCAGTCGTCTGATCAGCCGGCTCATGACCCAGATCTCCGAGAGCCCGCACCTGGCCCGCCTGTTCGACGAGCTGTTCGGCGCCGAGGGCAGCGAGATCCACCTCCGCCCGGCCGAGGGCTACGTGGCTCTCGGCCGCGACCTCGACTTCTACACGGTCGTCGAAGCAGCCCGCCGTCAGGGCCACATCGCCATCGGATACCGCCTGTACAGCGAGACCACGTCGGCCCCCGCCTTCGGGGTCCGCCTCAACCCGGACAAGAGGCAGTCACACCGATTCGCCCCGGGCGACAGCATCATCGTCCTCGCCAGGGAATGCCTCCCGGCTCGGGTGGCGGGATCGGCGCGGGACGAATCTCCTGATAGTGATGCGTAGGATCTTCCTCGCGTATCGCCACGTACAGCCGTGTAGGAACATGCATCGCCAGTATTCACACGTACAGCCACATATCGCTTGTCGCGGGAGCGCCCATGGAACGTGCAGGCTCCGGAGCCGGTCGGCTGTCCCGGGCGGTCCATGCGCTGCGTGCCCTGGGGTCGGCGGTCCTGGTGACGGCCCTGTACTACGTGGCGCCGCTCGACTGGGGCGTCGGCGTGGGTGCGGTGGCGGTGCTTCTGGGCGCGCTGGTCGTGTTCGGGTGGCTGCTCGCGTGGCAACTCGGCTCGATCGCCCGGGCGCGCTATCCGTGGCTGCGAGCCATGGAGGCGCTGGCGATCGCCGTGCCCCTCTTCCTGGTGCTCTTCTCGGCCGGCTACTTCCTGCTCGGCCACGACGTCCCGGGGTCCTTCTCGGAGCCGCTGACGCGGACGGCCGCGCTGTACTTCACGATCTCGGTGTTCGTGACCGTGGGCTTCGGCGACATCGTGCCCACCAGTGAGGCGGCCCGGGCCCTGACCAGTGTGCAGATGATCGTCGACCTGATCGTTCTGGCGGTGCTCGGCAAAGCCGTCCTCGGCGCGGTGCGGATGGGCCTGCGCCGCAGAAGCGCGGAGTCCGGATCCGGCCCGGAGCCGGGCCCCGGCCCGGCAGACCTGCCGTAGCCGGGCGGGCCGCGCCCGGGGCGCCCTCGCGCGTCGGTCACTCGGCGTACGGGTGGCCGATGCGGCTCGGGCCCCGCCGAGTCCCTGGACGCGGCGGGGCCGGTGCTCAGCCCTGGCGGCGCTGGTACTCCTGGCGCAGCGCGTCGAGGATCCGGGCCGCCTCGGCGAGGTCCGCCGCGCGGGCCCGCGCCGCCGCTTCGGTGAGCCGGGCAATGGCCTCGGGGAAGCGTTCGAGACCGTTGCCCTCGATCAGGGCCGCGATCCGCAGCGCCTCGGCACGCGGCACCTCGCCGTGCTCCCCGCCCAGCTCGTAGAGCGCGACCGCGGCCTCCGCCTCCGCCAGCGCCTCGGGGAAGGACTCGGCCTCCGCCAGGACGCGGGCACGGCGGTAGTGCACCGCACCCCGCTCGTACCAGGGGGCAAAGTCCTCGGTGCCGTCCGGAACCGCGGCCGCGATCCCGTCGGCCCGTACGAGGTGCTCCAGCGCGGCGTCGAGGCCGTCGGGCCCCTTGAACAGCATGGTCAGACGCGCGAACTCGCACATCATGTGCATGAGCAAGGACGGGTTCGGCGCCACGGCGTGCGCGGCGACGGCACGTTCGTACGCCGTGCCCGCGGCCTCCCAACGGTCGGCCATGGCCAGCGTGGTGGCCGTCTCCGCCGCCACCAGGGTCTGGAGCCGGGGCTCGTCCTCCCACGTGGCGATGACCGTCGCGAGCCGGAGGAACTCCTCGGACGCGGGCAGGAACTCCTCCAGTTCCCGAAGCCCGCGCGCCAGCGTCAACCGGGCCTGGGCGACGAGCCGTTCGTCGAGCGAGGACGCCGCCGCCTCGGACACGATGGACTCCAGTACGGCGACGGCGTCGGCCTGCTGTCCGCCCCGCGCCAGGACATCGGCGAGCTGGAGACGCAGACCGGCCGCCTCGTCCTGCTCGCCCTCCCGGTCGAACCGGGCCGCCGCCTCCGAGAGATGCCGTACGGCACCCCCCGTGTCCCCGACGTGGGATGCGGCGTGGCCGAGCATGGCGTACGTGGGGGCCAGCGCGAAGTGGGTGTCGTCGTAGCGCACCGCCTCCACCACCGCCCGGTGCAGCAGCTCCGTCGCCTCCGCCGGCTGGTCCAGAGTGAGCAGGACCTGGCCGAGCAGCGCGAGCGGGCGGATGCCGCGCCACGGCTGCCCGGAGGCCTCCACGTCCTTCAGCGCCGCGCGCAGCTCCGTCTCGGCACGGGCGCCGTCGCCCCGGCGGGCCGCGATGTCCGCCACGAACTGCCGTGCGTTGGCGACCTGGTGATGGACCGTCAGGCGTTCGGCCTCGGCACGCAGGGTACCGGCGGCCTCCTCGAACCGCGCCACGGCGGAGTCCGACGGCTCCGGCAGTTGCCGCACCAGTTCCTGGTAGGCGGCGAAGACGCAGGAGTACAGCACGGTGAGGTACTCCAGCACCCGCTGCTCACCGACGTCACCGGGCGAGGCGGTCTCACCGGCCGCCGGCGACGCACCGGTGAACGGGGCCTCGGTCCTGAGCCGCTCCGCCTGGCGCACGGCGTCGTCGATGCCGGCCCGGACCGCGGCGGCGTCCGGCCGCTCCGTGCCGTGTCCCGTTGCCGCCGCTTCCGTCGCCGTGTCCGGGGCCTCGGGCGAAGAACCGCCGGCCGGATCCTCGTCCGTGTCCTTGGCGGGGGTGGCCGCCCAGGCGAGGGCGCGGGTGCGGGCGGACAGCGCGTGCCAGTCCATGCCGAGCTCCGCGAACAGCGCGGCGGCCCGCTCCAGTTCGGTGATGCTCTCCGCGTCGAGGTCCTCGCGGTTGAGCCGGTACGCGCGCTGCTCGGCGAGCTCCGCGCGCAGCAGGCCCTCGGGGCCCAGGCGGTCGTCGTGCGCCCCCGTGCCGTCGGCGAGACGTTCGCCGGCGAGGGCCCACAGCCGTGCGCTCCCCGGATGGCCCACGGCGGTCGTGCGCCGCGCCTCCTGCACCAGGGCGACGAAGTCCTCGGGCGCCTCCAGCGCGGACGCCGGTACGGAGGCCGGAGCCGTCGCTGTTCCCGCCGTGACCGGGCGGACGACGGCGGCGCGCAGCCCGAGCGGCAGCGGCTCTTCGAGCAACGGGACCTGTTCCAGGCGCAGTTGGCGACGGTGCGACACGGCCGTCGTGCCGTTGCGCGAGTCGAAGGCCCGGCTGAGCCGGTCCGCCTCGGAGCGTATGTGGGTGAGGAGCGTGCCCGCGGTCCAGTTCTGTCCGGGCGGGCCCGCGACGGCGGTGTCGAGGTGGCCGTCCGCCACGAGCCGGGCAAGCAGCACCTCGACGCCGGTCAGGAAGTCCAGATGGGCCAGCGGAGCCCCGGTCGCCTCGAACAGGGGGCGGTTCTCGGCGAGGATTTCGAGCCCTCGGCCCTCGTTGCGCGAGAGCGCGCAGAACTCCAGGTGGAGGCCGACTTCCTGCTGCATCCCCGGGTTTCCCCGCACCTGGCGGTAGCCGGTCAGATGGTGGGAGCGGGCCTCGTCGAAGCGGCCGGTGCGCAGCAGCGGGAGCAGGGCGCGTGCCTGGCTCATCTGGGGTTCTTCGGTGCAGGCCGTGTCCTCGGTGAGCACCGGGCGCCAGGTGTCGAGCGCCCCGGCGTCGTCGCCCGCCAGCACCTGGTGCATGGCGAAGTGGCGGGTCTCGCAGGCCTCGCAGTCGCTCAGGTCGGTACGGGGGCGGGTGGCCCACAGGTCGTAGGCGTCGAGGAGGCCGGTGCCCGTGTGGCGCGCCACGTGGTAGCGCATCGCCGCCACCGGCTGCATGCCGTGTTCGGCTTCCCGGTAGCGGGTGCGCATCTGGTCGATCCAGCCGTGCACCGTGGCCAGGGGCACCTCGGGCACCTGCACCAGCGATGTCGTCACCCACTTGAAACGCCAGAAGACCTGGTGGGCCTCCCACGGGCTGAAGGCCTCGGGCGCGCTGTCCCACAGCTTGAGCAGCCGGGCGAAGGCCACGGGTGACTTGCGGTGCTCACCGGTGAACTCGTACGCCGACATCAGTTCAAGGAGGGCCGTGACGACGACGTCGGGCTTCTCGAAGGGCTCGGCCGCCTCCACGAGTTCTTCGGCGGTGATGGTGCGCTGGAGACCGTGCGGGCGTTCGTTGTTCTCGCGCAGCGCCTCGACGACGGCCTCGGGGGTGTCCAGCATCTACAGTTCCTTCCGGGGCTCTGAGCCGGGTGCCGCCGTGCCGGAGTGGTGCATGGCGTGGGTGAGCAGGTTGATGAAGGCCCGGTTGAGCAGTGCGCTCTCGCTCGCCCGCAGGGGGCGGCGGCTGAGCAGCAGGGCCTGGCCGTAGAGGGCCTCGGCGGCGGCGACCGCGAGGTCCCGGTCGGTGATCGTGATGGCCTGGCGGACCAGCGGGTTGAGATGGTTCAGGACGAGCTGGGCGCGCGGCGACTCGCGGCGCAGCGAGCCGAGGATGTCCGCCCACAGGCCGTCGCTGTCGGCGGCCAGACTCGAACGCGTCCGCTCGTGGCGCGCCTCCCGGTCGTCCAGGAGCAGCGCGGGAGCGGTGACGGGCTGGAAGTCGCGCAGGACCACGTCGCAGTCGTGCCCGCCCACGGTGTCCCGGGCGATGGCGAGGAAGGCCGCCGCGCGCAGCTCGGCGGCCGGGTCCACGGCGTCGAGGTGTGCGGTGACCGTGGCCGGGTCGAGGTCGGTGACCGCCGTGCCGGGGCGGATCTCGGGCAGCCGGTGCACGAGGTCCCGGTCGTAGGTGTACCCGCCGTTGACGACGCCGAGGCCGGCGGCCGACGCGATGGGGGCGACCTGGCGGAACTCCTCGACACTGCGGGCGACGAGCAGCGTGGGGTGCTTGCGCGCGAACTCCTCCAGCGTGATGTTGCCGTCCGTGGTCTCGAACGGCAGCCACGGCAGCACGATGCGCAGCAGTTCGTCGTCGTAGCGGGCGAGCGCCTTGACCGCCAGGTGGTGGGTGTCGATGAAGCGGTGCAGCAGGGACGGGTCGCTGGCCGCGAGACCGGTCAGCCAGTCGCGGATCCGCTCGCCGAGCGCGTCCCGTACCGCGGACAGGGTGCCGTCCTCGTAGAGCGCCTCCCGGGACGCGGTCGGCCGCAGGCTGGTGGTGTCGACCACGCACCGGACGAAGAACGCCCACTCCGGAAGCAGTTGAGGCGCCTGGTCCGTGAGCAGCATGCCCTTGAGGTGCACCCGGTGCCCGGCCCGCTGGGCGGGGCTCATGGCCGTGGGCAGGACGTAGGCGACGCCCCGCAGACCGGCCGCCGGCAGGTCCAGCTCGATCGTGTCGAGCGGGGTGAAGTCGAACAGGCCGCGGCAGTACGCGGTCATCGCCTCTCGGCGGGCCACGGGTGAACGGTGGCTCCGCTCCCACGGAGGGGCCTCGTTGACCCGGTGGGTCTCGCCGCGCGGTCCGACGACCGTCACCTCGTGCCGCAGCAGGCCGCCGTAGTGCCGGGCCAGCGAGACGACCCGCTCCGGTTCCGTCCACTCCGCGGTGTCGGCGCGCGGGACGAGCCGGACGGTGGTGCCCGGCTCCGGCACGGCCGAGGCCGGCAGGGTGCGGATGGTGTAGCGGCCGTCGGAGTGGCCGCGCCATTCGACGGCGGGCGCCGACGGGTCGGCGGCGGTGCGGCTGAGCACCGTGATCTCGTCCGCCACGACGAAGCACGCGAGCAGTCCGATGCCGAACTGGCCGATGAACTCGCCACGCGCGGCGTCGAGCCCGGCCCCGTCGAGCGCGCCTTCGGTGGTGCGCTTGGAGCTGCGCCCGATGGTGGCGAGGAAGCGGTGGACGTCGGCCTCGCTCAGCCCGACGCCCGTGTCGGTGACGGTGAGGGTGTCTCCGGTGCGCACCGTGATGGTGCCGGCCGCGCCGGGCTCGATCGCCTGACGCGCGGTGATGGCGTCCACCGCGTTCTGGAGCAGCTCACGCAGGTAGACACGGGGGCTTGAGTAGAGGTGATGGGAGAGCAGGTCGACCAGGCCGCGCAGGTCGACCTGGAAGGTGTGGGAGGTCTCGGATGGAGGCACCTGGTGCAGTCTTTCGGTGGACGCGTCCCCGGTGCGGCGCGGTGATGGGCGCCATGGGGGACGGAACGGAAGGGGAGACGGAACGCGGAGGGCGGCGGCCCGCACCGGCGCGGGCCGGGGCCCGAACACTCGTGGCACGGCCGCCGGCCGCGGGATCCCGTCGGGCGTGCGCCGTCGACGGCCTCAACAGGCGCCCTGGCAGGCACTTCTGACGAGCCGTCACGAGAAGCGCCGCCGCAGAGGACGGCGGGAGGGTTACCGGCCGGCCGACGAACGGTACTCCTTGTAGGCCGCGGCGGGATCGGAGCCGTTGATGTAGTACCAGGGGGACTCGGTGACCCGTCCCTCCGAGGCGGTGAAGCACTCGCGTGCGCCGGCGCTGTCCCCGGCCAGCGAGAACGCCATGGCGAAGGTGTTGAGGACCTGTAGCCACCCGCCGGAGCGGACGAAGTCCGGGTGCCGGAAGGAGTGTTCCGCGGCCTCCCGCAGCGACGCCTTCACTTCGGGCCGCCGCATGTACGCGGCGTCCGCCCCCCGGTCCAGGTCGAGCCAGTGCTCGATGTGCGCCATCGCGACGAGGTGGCCCAGCGCCGTTCCGCCGGGCGCGCCGAGCACGGAGTCGCGCGCGAAGGCGTGCATCTCCTCGTGCGAGCCGCTCCATTTGGCGCAGACCTGCTGCAACTGCTGCTGGTGCACGCCCAGGTGGTACGGATCACGCCGTACGCCGGCCTCGAACCGGCGCCGCGCGGTGATCTGACCGACCTGGAGGCCCCGGCCCGTCATCTGCAGTCCCAGCCAGGGCGAGACCCAGTCCGGCTCGCGCTCCGCCACCTCGTACAGCCATTCCTCGGCGGTGCGCAGCCGGGAGTGGAACAGCTCGAACTGGTCGCGCGAGACGTGCTGCGCCCGCGCCCCGGTCCGTGCCTCCCAGCCCCAGCTGATGTACCGGAACCCCGCCACCAGCTGGGGGAGCGCCGCGTCGGGCTCCGCCTCGACGACTCCGGTGATCCACCGCTCGACGCCCGCGGTGTCGCCCACGGCCCGCACCAGCTCGGTCCGGTCCTCGTTCTCCGGCCTGGCTTCGAGCACGCGCCGGACCGTCGCCCAGTCCCCGGACGCGGCTGCCGTACGCACCCGTGCCACCTCGGGATCCCCCGAGTCCTGCTGCACGCGTGCGACGGGCCGGCCGGTCCACTTCCCCAGCGTGAGCCCCCATTCACGGAGCACCGCCATGTCCCCACCCCTTGTTGTGTGCAAACGGGGAGGCAATTGTCACTCCCTTGTGAAGGTAGTGATTATCACGGGTGACTGACAATCGCACATGGTTTGGGGCGTGGATCCGAGGTCACAGCGCGCGCGGGGCCGTGCCGGCCCCTGTTCCGGCACGGCCCCGCGCGGTGTGCGCGGCTCAGCGGAAGGCGGCGATGTTCCGGTCGACCCAGTCGCGGAAGGAGTGCGGGGCGCGGCCGAGGACGCGTTCCACGTCCGGGCTGATCCTTAGTTCGGCGGGGATCGGCTCGGCGAGGATGTCCAGGGTGTCGTCGGCGAGTTCCCGCGGGACGAACCGGGTCATGGCCGCCCTGGCCTCGGCGCGGGTGAGTTCGTGGAAGCGGATCGGCGAGCCCAGCGCGGCGGCGATGGCCTCGGCCTGCTGACGTGGCGTGATCACCTCCGGCCCGGTCAGCTCGAAGGTCCCGCCGGTGTGCCGGTCGTCGAGGAGGCAGGCCGCCGAGACCTCGGCGATGTCCACCGGGTCGACGACCGGCACACCGACATCGCCGAAGGGCGCGGCGACCGTCGCCTCGGTGCGGACGGACTCCGCCCAGGCGAAGGCGTTCGAGGCGAAGCCGCCCGGGCGCACGACGGCCCAGTCGAGACCGGAGGCGCGCAAGGTGTCCTCCACCGCCCGCATCGCGATCCTGGACGGGCCGTCCGGCCGGGTCGAGACGCCCTGCGAGGACAGCAGGACCACTCGGCGTACCCCATGGGCCGCGGCCAGGTCGATCAGGCCGGCCGGCCTCGCGTCAGGGGCGTGCAGGTCGCCGGAGAGCAGAAGGAACAGGGCCTTCGCCCCCTCCAGCGCGGGTACGAGGCCCGCCGGTTCGGCCAGGTCGGCCGAGAAGTGGCGGACCCCGCGGGGCACCTCGGCCGAGCGCCGTGAAACGGCCGTCACCTGCTCGCCCGCCGCGGCGAGGGCCTGTGTCAAAGGCCGGCCGATGTTTCCGGTGGCTCCGGTCACCACGATCATGTTCAGCTCCAAAAGCGTTGAATACCGAGGTGGTTGACGCTAGGAGCCGGGCTTACTTTTCGTAAGAACGTACCCGGAGGTAAGCTCCGGGCATGGAGGAAGGCGCGCAGGTGAAGCCGGTGGTGTCGGGTCCGCGTTATGAGGTGTTTCACACCGACTGCCCGGCGCGGGACATGGTGGACCATGTGACCAGCAGGTGGGGCATCTGGGTGCTGATCTCGTTGCGGAGCGGCGACCTCCGGTTCTACGAACTGCGCGACAGCATGCGGGGCGTCAGCGAGAAGATGCTTGCCCAGACCCTGCGCGCACTGGTCCAGGACGGTCTGGTCCGGCGCGAGGTCGAACCGACCACACCGCCCCAGGTCACCTACGGGCTCACCGAGTTCGGCCGGGACATCGGCGAGCCGCTGACGGATCTGTTCGACCGGATCACCCGGCGGCTGCCGCCGCGCACCACGGCCTAGCGCCGTGAGCCGTCCGGGGCGGTCCCGGCCCGCCCCTCACGCCGTGCTGAGCGGATGCGTGGCCGTCGCGGAGCGCGGCGGCCAGGCCTCGGGGGAGAGGATGCCGAGCACGTAGGCGCGCGCCACGAGGGCGGGGCGGGTCGCGGCGCCCAAGAGCTCGCGCAGGCGGCTCAGGTGGTAGTCGACCGTCTGCCGGGACAGCTTCAGCGAGGTGGCGATGTCTCCGTTGCTGCTGCCCGCCGCGAGCAGGGACAGGATGCGGATCTGCGCCGCGGTGAGCGCGGGGTGGGTCGCGTGGGCGAGGCTCTGGTGGGTGACGACGGCCCACACGTGCCGGGCGCGCGCGGTGGAACGGCCGACCGACGTCAGATGGAGCTGCGCGCGGCGCTGGCGCCCCTGCGCGTCGACGAGCACCGCGGACGTCTCCACACGTCTGGTGCGGCGCGCTATCAGACCGTTCCACCTGCGGTGCAGCCGGTCGAGGCCGGGGTCGGGGGCGAGCAGGGTATGGGCGCGGCGGCCGACCAGCTCGGGCAGGCCGAGCTGGAAGACCTCGGCGGCCGCCGCGCTCGCCTCGACGATGCGTCCGTTCGCCGAGAGGAGCGCGCACGGCAGACCGCTGTGGTCCCGTAACGCCTGGAGGTTGTCCTCGGCCTCCTGCCACTGGACCCTGGTGCGGAGCTGGTCCGTGATGTCGACGTAGATCCCGGCGATACAGGTCCGGCCGCCCTCCCGGACCGGGAACCGGTGGCCCACCGCCCGGCCCGGACTGCCGTCCGGGCGGCGGTAGTCGAGGGTGTGCCGCACCGGAGTCCCGCGGCCGAGTATCTCCTGGTCGAGGGCGCGGAACTGGACGGCCTCGGCAGGCGCGTCGAAGTCCTCGATGTACTTGCCGACCAGCTCCCGCGGGACGGTGCCGTACAGGTGGGCGTAGGCGTGGTTGGCCCACAGGTACCGGCCCTCGCCGTCCCGCAGGAACGCGGCGGCCGGGGCGAGGTCGGCGAGCCCCGCGAACGCGTCGTAGCGCTGGGGGACTTCGGAGGCCGTGGGGGTGGGCGGCGCGGGGTGGGCACGGGCTCCGGTCCCGGCGCCCCGGGCATCGCCGAGCAGTGCCTTGAGGCTGGAATCGTCCACAGCGGTCTCCGTCCGTATGCAACCGGCTGACGCACAGTCACACCGCGATGGGTATCCCGTCCCGATCCCGCGCATGCTCGGTTCTCGGCCGAAGTGGAGGCCGTCCGAAAGTCCCGCGGAACTCCTCCGGTACCCCAACACGGCCTGCGACTCAGGCATTTGCCTGAACGGCGGACGTCCCCAGCGGTGCCGCGGGCGTCTGTCGGGTGGTCCCCTTGAGTGTGCGGGTGAACACGCCCCGACACATGCACCGGGCCTCCCCCACGCCCGACGCACATCACCGGCCGTACGACGACACGTACGGCACCCACCCGGCACGTGCGACGCGTACGACACGTACGGGGCACGTACCACACGGACGAATGGAGACGAACTTCAGTGAGCAAGGTGCTGTTGGTGCATGCCAAGGGTGGTCCGCCGCTCGGTCACGTCCTGTCCCGGACGGCCGCGAGGGCGGAAGTGCATCTGCTGGCGCTCAGCGCTCTTCCTCCCACCGTGGCGGACGCCGCCCGCAGACTGTGCGCCTCGGTCGTGACGCCCGCCGACGCGCAGCGCTCCGACCTGGTGTCGCTGATCGTGTCGCGGGCCGGGTCCGTGGGGGCGGACGCGGTGCTCACCTTCTCCGAGTACGCGGTCGTGGCGGTCGCCGAGGCCTGCGAGGCGCTCGGCCTGGCGGGGGCCGGCGGTGCCGCCGCGCTCGCCCGCGACAAGCGTCTGATGCGGCGCACCTGGCAGCGGCACGGCCTGCCACAGCCGGAGTTCCGGGCCGTGGCCACGGAAGCGGACCTGCACGAGGCGGCCCGCGTCCTGCCCTGCCCGATGCTCCTCAAAGCGGCCTGGAGCGCGGGGTCCACCGCACACCAGATCATCGCCGCCCCGCACGAGGTCTCCGCCGCCTGGCACCGGTCACGCCAAGTCATGGCCGAATCCGCACAGTTGGGCTACGCCGAGCTCCATGTGGCCGAGGCCAACGCCGACTTCGTCGTGGAGCAGATCGTCACCGGGGCCGTCGCCGACTGGTTCGACGAACCCGGCTGGGGCGACTACGTCAGCGTCGAGGGCGTGGTCGCCGACGGTACCTTCCACCCGGTCTGCCTCAGCGGCCGGATGCCCACGGTCGAGCCGTTCACCGAGCGGGCGGGCATCACCCCCGCGCTGCTCTCCCCGGATGCCCAGGACCGGATCGTGGCCCTCGCCCGGCAGGCCGTCGACGCCCTCGGCCTGCGTGACTGCGGGACGCACACCGAGATCAAGCTCGGCGCGGACGGCGCCATGTGGCTGATCGAGACGGCCGCCCGGTTCGGCGGCGCGATGACGGTGCCGCAGATCGAGGAGGTCTTCGGGCTCGACCTCGTCGGCATGCTCGTCGACCAGCTCCTCGGGCGCCCGGTCGAGTGGCCCGAGCAGGCCCTCACCCCGGCCCGGGCCCGCGGCGCGGCCGGCTCCCTCGTCGTCCTCGCCGTCGACGGCCGGGGCGAGGCCTGGCAGGACCGCAGGGTCTGGGACTTCCCGGCGGTCGCGGAGCACGTGCCGCTCAGCCGGGGCAGCGAGCTGTCCGTGGTCGCGGAGAGCTCGCTCGCCGACGGCGACCTCGTGCCGGTCTACGACCCGGCCGCCGGAGCCAACACGATGGCGGCCCTGTGCCTGCTCTCCGCCACCGATCCCCGCACGGTGCTGCGCGACTTCGAGACACTGGTGGACGCCCTGCCGCGGATCCTGCCCGCCGCGCACCGCGAGGAGGTCTCCCTGTGACCACCGCGCTGTTCACCGACGCACCCGGCCCGGCCACGGACCGTACGGTCATCGGCGAGAACCTGTCCCTGCCGCTGTTCCGCACGCTCTCCGGTGTCCTGGCCGGCCACCCCTACCTCAAGGTCGTCGTCGACCGTGCCGAGAACGTCTGGCACCTGCTCGACACGGCCGCGCACCCCTTCCACGTCAACTACATCGCCACCCGCGTCCTCGGCATGGAACTCGCCGAACTGGACGCGCGGCTCGACGCGTTCAACGCCTCCGTGTACATGGACCCCGAGCGCCGCTTCCTGCTCGGTGTGCTGTCCCTGCACACCGACGAGGACGCGGAGGGCCGCGAACGCACCTTCCTCGTCCTGGAGACGACCGAGGCCGACACCATGAACGGCCAACTCCTGGAATTCTTCTACGAGTTCGTGCGCTCCCGGGTCGACGGCAGGCTTCCGGTGCTGCTCAAGCCCGCCAACCACGGGCAGGAGGAGGAGCTGGCGGCGATCAGCGAACTGCGGGTGCCGCGCATCCTCAGCCACGAGCTCTTCGGCAGCCGGACCCGCACCCCCCTGAACCCGGGCGAGGCGACCGGGCGGCTGCGGTACTTCCGTACGCACGAGGAGTACGCGGCCGCGGAGGCCGGGCTCGGCTGGGCGGACATCGTGGCCATGCCGTGCCTGCCGGACGACGTCCCCCGGGTGGCCGGATTCCTCAACACGGCCCCGATCACCCCGCTTTCGCACACCAATGTCCTGGCGTCCGGCTGGGGGATACCCAACGCGATCGTGCTCGACCTGGACGAGCTCATGGGGGCCGACGGCCTGGACGGCGCCTGGATCCGCTATCGCGTCTCGGAGGACGAGATCCGTGTGGAGCGCCTGGACCGGGAGCCGGAGCTGCGTGCTCCGGCCTGGCACCAGCAGCGCATCCGCCTGGAGCCGCCCCTGCTCGAAGACGCGCCCGTCCTGTCCCTGCACCGGCTGCGCGCCGCCGACCGCGACCGGTACGGCACCAAGGCGGCCAACCTCGGCGAGCTGCACCACGTACTCGACAGCCGGACGGCCGACCTGACCGCCTTCTACGGACGGCCCCGCCCGCCGCGGGAGGACCTCTACGGCCATCTGGCCACCCGCCTCGGCGCGGACGGCGCCTCCCTGCCCGAACTGCGTTCGGCGGCCGCCGGGTTCGTGGCCACCACGGTCGGCGCACCGGACGGCGTGGCGCTGCCCTTCGCGCTCCAGCAGCACTTCCTCGCCTCGTCGCCCGCGCTCCAACAGGGCATCGGCAAACTGAAGATGGCCCTGGAACTCGACGCCACCGAGGTACTGGACTCGCTCTGCCTGCGGCTCCAGCAACTCATCCGGCACACCCCCGTACCCGAGTCCGTCACGCGGCAGATCCTCCAGGCGTTCCCCGCCCCCGCGGCCGCCCGCGGACGCCTGGTGGTGCGGTCCTCGTCCAACGCCGAGGACCTGCCGGGGTTCTCCGCGGCCGGTGTCTACGACTCCGTCACCGCGGTCCACGGCACCGACGAACTCCTGGACGCCGTACGGCAGGTGTGGGCCTCCCTGGTGTCGCCGCGCAGTGTGCGGCTGCGCCACCAGGTGGGGATCTCGCTCGACGACACCTACATGGGCGTCATCATCCAGGAGTACGTGCCCGCCTCCCTCGGGGGCGTCCTCGTGACCTGCGATCCGACCCGCCGCGAGGACTTCCGCAACGTCTACCTCAACTGTTCGCCGGGGTCCCCGGAACAGGTCGTCGACGGCTCGGTCCTGCCGCAGCAGTACCTCTACAACACGGTGGAGGGCGGCGGCCGGACGGTGGCGCTCGGCTCCTGGGGCGACGGGCTGCCCGCCGCCACCCGGGCCCGGCTGGCCGATCTGTCCCTGACCGGGCGGCTGTTGCAGTCCCACTTCAGCGAGGACGACGTGGACCGGCCGCTGGACATCGAGTGGCTGATGACGGACCGGGGCGACTTCCGGCTCGTCCAGATCCGCCCGTACGCGCTGTGAGGGCGCCGCTCGCGGGGAGGCGGACGGGCGCCGCGGCGGGAGCCGGCCTCACCGGAACCGCCCGCCGGATCGTCCGGCTCAACTACGGCTTCCAGCTCCTGTTCAACCTGCTGTGGTGGATGCCGGTCTTCTACGCGTACCAGCGCCAGGCCGGTCTCTCGGACGGCCAGATCTTCGGCATCCAGAGCATCTACTACGTGGCCTTCTGCCTGTTCGAGATTCCGACCGGGCTGATCGCCGACCGCATCGGCGCCCGCAACTGCCTGCGTGCCGGAGCGGTGGTGATGACGGCGGCGAACCTGGCGCCGGTGGTCAGCGCCTCGTACACCGGCTTCCTGGTCCACTTCCTCGCCATCGCGGTGGGCCGCTCCCTCACGTCCGGTGCGGCGAGTGCCTATCTGTACGACGGGCTGCGGGCCGAGAAGTGCGGCGAGCACTATCTGAGGGCGGAGGGAACCGCACGGGCGCTCGGTCTTGCGGCGAAGGTGGTGTGCTGGCCGCTGGTCGGGCCCCTGATGGCCGTCGCCCACGCGGCGCCCTACGTCCTCAGCGCGGCCAGCGCCGCCGGTTCCCTCGTCTGCGCCGTCGCGCTGCCCCGGATCGCCGGGCCGGACCCCGGTGCGGTGGACACCAACGGGGGGCGCAGGGGCGGCGCGTTCCTGCGGGACGCCGGTGCCGCGCTGCGCTGTGTCGCCGCCTCGCCGTGGCTCGCCCTGGTGATGGTGCAGGGCGTGGCGATCTTCACGCTGTCCCGGATCTGCCAGGTCAACCTGTTCCAGCCGATCCTGCTCGACCACGGCATCGGCGAGGCCTCCAGCGGAGGGGTGCTCGCCGCGATGACGGTGGCCGAGGCGATCGGCTCGGCCCGCCCCCAGTGGCTCGGGCGACGTCTCACCCCGGTCGCCTGGGTGTCGGTCCTCAGCGTGGCGCTCGCCGGCACCCTGGCCGCCATGACGTTCGGCGGGGCGTGGACCGTGATCGCGCTGCTCTGCCTGTTCGCCGTCGCGACCGGGTTCGCGTACCCGGTGCAGCGCAAGCTGGTGAACGACGCGATGCCCCGGCACGCGCCGCGCGCCACGCTCCTGTCCGTGGAGAGCATCGTGGACCGCGCGGTGTGTGCCCTGGCCGCCGTCGCCGCGGGGGCCTACCTCTCCGCCGGGCGCCTGGACGCACTGCTCTGGCACAGCGCGCTCGCTACCGCCGTACTGCTCGGAGTCTTCCAACTGCTCCTGCACAGTGGGGTGGTGAAGCGGGACCGGGCCGGGGGCGGGCGCCCCGCGCCCCGGCCCGTGGACGCGGCGGGGGCGCGCTCCCGCTGAGGCACCGGCATCGGTGCCTCAGCGGGCTCGGGGCGCGCGGGCGGCGCTCAGCGGACCCCGCGGCCGAGGAGTTCGACCAGGCCGACCGGCAGGAACTCCGGCCGGTGGGGCCGCCCGACCTGGTAGGGCACGAAGCCCTGCGCGGCGGCGGCGCCGACCTCCTCGGCCGTCTCGGCCTGGTAGACGAGCCGGCAGTGCCCGGAAGCGGCCTTGGCGCGCTGCCACAGGGCGGGGGCCGGCTTGCGCTCCGCGTCGGTACGAGGGGTGAGGATCCGGTCGCCGAAGTCCCGCCAGGCGAAGGGCGCGGAGCCCCGCCAGGTGGCGTCGACCTCCTGCTTCAGACGGGCGGCGCGCTCGGCGTCGGTCGCACCCCAGGAGGGCGGAACGTTGGTGATGAGGCCGACCTGGATGTGGTGCGCACGCAGGTCACGCAGATAGGCGGCCGCGCCGGGCAGATAGGAGGTGCTGCCGTCCTCGGCGGTGTGCACCAAGGTCTCGCCGAGGTCGAAGTACACGACGGGGCAAGGGCGTTGGGTGCCGGCCGGCGCGCCGGCGCGCTGGCTCGCGGCGCCGTCGGCGGCCGGGGCGGCCGTGGCCGCCGTGGCGCCGGCCGTGGCGCACAGCACGGTCGATGCCAGGGCCGCGCCCAGCAGGAGACCTGCCCGGGCCAATCCCTTGTGGGGGGTGGTGAACATGGCGGTGTTGCCCTTCTCCCGGCGCGCCGCGTGGGTGAGCGGTGCGAAATGGCCTGCATGTGACCTGTTCATGACATGCAGATGCCGCGCAGTCTCTCACGCGGTGGCCGGGCGCCCCCAGGCTTCGGGTGCATTCGCCGGGCTAGTCCTTGGCCTCCTGCTGGATGCGGATCAAATTGCCGGAGGGGTCGCGGAAGGCGCAGTCGCGCGGGCCCCAGGGCTGGTCGATGGGCTCCTGGAGCACCTCGGCGCCCGAGGCGCGTACCTTCTCGAAGGTCGCGTCGAGGTCGTCCGTGCGGAAGACGAACATCGACAGGACGCCCTTGGTGAGCAGCTCCTGCATCGCGTCGCCGTCGGCCTGCGAACGGCCCGCGTGCGGCTCCGAGAGGACGATTTCGAGGCCCGGCTGGGTCGGGCTGCCGAGCGTCACCCAGCGGTGGCCGCCCGAGGAGACGTCGTTGCGTACCTCAAGGCCCAGGGCGTCCCGGTAGAAGCCGAGCGACTCGTCGGGGTCGTTGACGGTGATGTGGCAGTACTGGAGAGCGATGGTCATGCCGCCCACGTTAGGCGGCGGCGTTGCCGCCCGCTTCTCGGATCCTGCCCGGTGCGCCCGGTGCGCCCGGTGCGCCCGGTGCGCCCGGTGGGGTCGGCGTGCGCGTCGCGGCCCTCGCGCTCGTCACGCTCGGGGGAGTGCGCGTCGGGCGCGTCCGCACCTTGGCCACGCACGCGGGCATGGCCGCCACCGCCTCGTGGGCCCGGCCGCGGTAGGCGCTCGGGGTCTCGCCCACGACCTCGGTGAACCGGGAGCTGAACGAGCCCAACGACGTACAGCCCACCGTCATGCACGCGTCGGTCACGCTCATGCCCCCGCGCAGCAGCGCCATCGCCCGCTCGATCCGGCGGGTCATGAGATAGCTGTACGGGGTCTCTCCGTAGGCCGCCCGGAACCGTCGCGAGAAGTGCGCGGGGGACATGAGCGCGTGCCGGGCCATGGTCGGGACGTCCAGGGGCTCGGCGTACTCGCGGTCCATGAGATCGCGCGCCCGGCGCAGGTGCGTGAGGGTGGCGAGCTCTTCCGGCGTCATGCAAACGACGCTACCACCGCCCACCGACAGCGCACCTGACCTGCGAGAACGGCCCTCTCAGTGCTGCGGTTCCACGGGCTCGGAGAGGCCCGCGAGGGTCGCCGGCGGCGCCTCGCGCTGGTGCGGGAACGCGGTTGCCGCCGCGGGTGGCCCGGGCACGTCCTGCTGGAGGGATACGGTCCGCGCCGGGGCCGGAATCGAGATGCCCTCCGCCCGGTAGCGCCGGTGCAGCCGCTTGATGAACTCGTGCTTGATCCGGTACTGGTCGCTGAACTCGCCCACCCCCAGGATCACGGTGAAGTTGATCCGCGAGTCCGCGAACGTGTGGAACCGGACGGCGGCCTCGTGGCCGGGCAGCGCGCCCGAGATGTCCGTCATCACACTGTCGACGACGTCCAGCGTGACCCGCTCGACGTGCTCCAGGTCGCTGTCGTAGCCCACTCCCACCTGCACCAGGACCGTCAACTCCTGTTCCGGGCGGGCGTAGTTGGTCATGTTGGTGCGGGCGAGCCGGCCGTTGGGGATGATCACCAGGTTGTTGGACAGGTTGCGCACCACCGTGTTGCGCCAGTTGATGTCGACGACATAGCCCTCCTCGCCGCTGCTGAGCCGGATGTAGTCACCCGGCTGCACGGTCTTCGACGCGAGGATGTGGACGCCCGCGAAGAGGTTGGCGAGGGTGTCCTGGAGGGCCAGGGCGACGGCGAGGCCGCCCACGCCGAGGGCGGTGAGCAGCGGGGCTATGGAGATGCCCACCGATTCCAGGGCGACCAGGACGCCCATCGCCACGACCACGACCCGGGTGATGTTGACGAAGATCGTGGCCGAGCCGGCCACCCCGGTCCTGGACTGTGCCAGGGACTGGACGAGCCCCGCGATCACCCGGGCCGCGGTGAAGGTGATGATGAGGACGAGCAGGGCGGTCAGCGAGTGGTTGACGATGGCCGCGACCCGGGCCGTGAGCGGCAGCGCGGAGGCCGAGACCGCCGTACCCGCGATGGCGGCCGCCCAGGGGGCGATGGTGCGCAGCGCGTCGACGATGATGTCGTCGCCGGTCCAGCGCGTTCTGAGGGCGTGTTTGCCCAGCCATCTCAGCAGCACCCGCAGCAGCAGCCCGGCGGCGATGCCCGCCGCCAGCGCGATGCCCGCCACCACCCAGTCGTGCAGGACGAGACTCCGGTTCAACGGACATCCTCCCGGCGGCGGGGAACGGAGGGTTGAACGAGGGGTGCCGTCGACCGCCGTATGTGATGTGTCGTCACCTTGCCACCTGTCAGATCGTGTTGCCTGGAGCCTCGTTCGGGTGGACGGACCTCGTCGGACACCGGAACGGGCTGCCATCCTGCCCCATGGGCCGGGCGTGCTCACAGGTGGGCCGGGTGCATCGGGGAGCGCCGCGAGGGCAGGGTGCGCCGGAGGCGCTAGCGGGGACCGGACACGTCGAACACCGCGCGTGCCGTCTCCCCGTCCACCCGGGCGGCCAGCTGCCGCAGGGCGGTCTCCCCGCATCGCAGTACCTTCCGGTCGCGGCTGGTGCGCGCGTCCCGGTCCAGGACGTGCCACAGCGGGGGATTGGCCACGAGCACCTTCGGGTCGATCTCGACCCGGTTGCCCTCGGCGTCCCGCAGTACCAGACGCTGGGCGACCCCGTCGGACCAGCGCACCGCGACCAGGCGGTCGGTGCGTACTTCGGACCGGCGCAGCAGCCCGCGCGCGACCAGCCGGCCCGGACCGGCCGACACCCGGGCGGGCCAGAGCACGACGAACAGGAGCGCGGCGAGCAGGCCCCACAGCCCGCCACGTGCGAGGTCGAGGGTGCCGGCCACGGCGTCGACCGTCAGGAGGAGGCCGAGCAGCACCGCCGAGCAGCCCGCCGCCGAGCGGGCCTCACCGGCCCAGGTGGTGTCGTACACCACGGCTTCGGCACAGCGGGGCGAAGCCGTGCCGGGTCCCGTCGCACTGCGGGTGATCTGTTGTCCCATGGGGCGGGACGCTATGGGTGCCGACCACATATGACCCCGTACTTTGACGGGCCGCTGATGCGTCCGCCGCCCGAATTGACGCGGGTCATACGCGGCTCATACGCGGGGCGGGCCCTGCCCGCAACCCGGGCGCCGGGTGGCTCCGGGGAGGTATCAAACGCGGACCACGGCGGTATACCTACCGGCAAGGAACCCGTCCGACCCGACGCCGCGGCCGGCCGTCGCCGGCGTCATGGCGGGTTCCGCCGCACGGACGGCGGGCGCCCCGACGCGGGCGGGCCCTGGTGCGGCGCGGGAGTCCGCGTTCCGTCCCCATCCTTGGCGAACCCAGCCGGTTCCGCTTTTCCCGGCTCGCCCGCGGGCCGTGGAGCGATCACCCGAGGAGTGAGGCATGAACGAGCGATGTGACGGGATCGTCCAGTACTTCGACCGGGAGAAGGGCTACGGATTCGTCGTGCCGATCGGGCACCACGACGGCATCTACGTGCGCCGGGAGGACATCGAGGGGGAGACCAGGACGCTGTCCGAGGGCCAGCAGGTCTCCTTCGTCATAGAGCTGGGCCGCGGCCGCTTCGAGGCCCGTGCGGTACGCCCGTGAACCGAGGGCCGCCCGGGGCCCCGCCGAGCCCTCCTCACCGGGGGGCCGGGCCGGGGGCCCGTCGTGACCCGGTCCGATCACGAGATATCTTGATGTCGAGCAATGTTGCAGACGTGGAGCGGAGCACCCGGTGACTGACTCGACCATCATCTACACCCACACTGACGAGGCGCCGGCCCTGGCGACGCATTCGTTCCTGCCCGTGATCCAGGCGTACGCCTCGACCGCAGGTGTCACTGTGGAGACCCGTGACATCTCGCTGGCGGGGCGCATCATCGCGAGCTTCCCCGAGTTCCTGGAGGAGGGCCAGCGGATCGAGGACGCCCTCGCCGAGCTCGGTGAGCTGGCCAAGACGCCCGGCGCGAACATCATCAAGCTGCCGAACGTCTCGGCCTCCATCCCGCAGCTCAAGGCGGCCGTCGCCGAGCTTCAGGCCCAGGGCTACGCGCTGCCCGACTACCCGGACGACCCGAAGAGCGACCAGGACGAGGACGTCCGCGCGCGCTACGACAAGATCAAGGGCAGCGCCGTCAACCCGGTCCTGCGCGAGGGCAACTCCGACCGCCGCGCCCCCGCGTCGGTCAAGAACTACGCCAAGGCCCACCCGCACCGCATGGGCAAGTGGACCGCCGACTCGAAGACGAACGTCGCCACCATGGGCGCCGACGACTTCCGGTCCACGGAGAAGTCCACGGTCATCGCCGAGGACGGCTCGCTGCGCATCGAGCTCGTGGCGGCCGACGGCACCACCACCGTGCTGCGCGAGTCGGTACCGGTCCTGGCCGGCGAGGTCGTCGACGCGTCCGTGATGCACGTGGCCGAGCTGCGCCGGTTCCTCACCGCGCAGATCGCCCGCGCCAAGGCCGAGGACGTGCTGTTCTCGGTGCACCTCAAGGCCACCATGATGAAGGTCTCCGACCCCATCGTCTTCGGCCACGTGGTGCGCGCGTTCTTCCCGAAGACCTTCGACAAGTACGGTGACGTGCTCGCCGCCGCCGGTCTGTCCCCCAACGACGGCCTCGGCGGGATCCTCAAGGGCCTCGACAACGTGCCGCACGTCGGCGCCGAGATCAAGGCGGCCTTCGAGGCCGAGCTGACCGAGGGCCCGGCCCTCGCCATGGTCGACTCCGACCGCGGCATCACCAACCTGCACGTGCCGTCCGACGTCATCGTCGACGCCTCCATGCCGGCCATGATCCGCACCTCCGGCCACATGTGGGGCCCGGACGGCGCCGAGGCCGACACCCTCGCGGTCCTGCCGGACAGCAGCTACTCCGGCGTGTACCAGGCCGTCATCGAGGACTGCCGCGCCCACGGCGCCTTCGACCCGGCCACGATGGGCTCGGTGCCCAACGTCGGCCTGATGGCACAGAAGGCCGAGGAGTACGGCAGCCACGACAAGACCTTCGAGGTCCAGGCCGCGGGCACCGTCCGCCTCGTGGACGCCGCGGGCAACGTGGTCCTGGAGCAGGAGGTCGCCGAGGGCGACATCTTCCGCGCCTGCCAGACCAAGGACCTGCCGATCCAGGACTGGGTCAAGCTCGCCGTCACCCGCGCCCGCGCCACCGGCGACCCGGCCGTGTTCTGGCTGGACGAGGGCCGCGCCCACGACGCCGTCCTCATCGAGAAGGTCCGCGCCTACCTCGCCGAGCACGACACCGAGGGCCTCCGGATCGAGATCATGTCCCCGGTCGAGGCGACCGCGTTCTCCCTGGAGCGCATCCGCCGCGGCGAGAACACCATCTCGGTCACCGGCAACGTGCTGCGCGACTACCTGACCGACCTGTTCCCGATCCTGGAGCTGGGCACCAGCGCCAAGATGCTCTCGGTGGTCCCGCTGATGAACGGCGGCGGCCTCTTCGAGACGGGCGCCGGCGGCTCCGCCCCCAAGCACGTCCAGCAGCTGGTCAAGGAGAACTACCTGCGCTGGGACAGCCTGGGCGAGTTCCTCGCGCTCGCGGTCAGCTTCGAGCACCTCGCGACGACCACGGGCAACGCGCGCGCCCAGATCCTCGCCGACACCCTCGACCGCGCCACCGGCACCTTCCTCAACGAGGACAAGTCGCCGAGCCGCAAGCTCGGCGGCATCGACAACCGCGGCAGCCACTTCTACCTCGCCCTGTACTGGGCCCAGGAGCTGGCCAAGCAGACCGAGGACACGCAGCTCGCGGAGGCGTTCGCGGCCCTGGCCAAGACGCTGACCGAGCAGGAGTCCACCATCGTCGACGAGCTCATCGCGGTGCAGGGCTCGCCGGTCGACATCGGCGGCTACTACCAGCCGGACCCGGCCAAGGCCTCCGCGGTCATGCGTCCCTCGAAGACCCTGAACCAGGCCATCGCCACCCTCGCCTGACCCCAACTCCCCTGCGGGGGAGCGCAGTTGAGCACGCCGCCGCCCCGGCCGGATTCCTTCCGGCCGGGGCGGTCGCGTGGTCCGGCCCCGCGGCGGGAACGTGCCGACGCGGGCTGCGCGACCCGTTGACCGATTGGTCCAGACCTTCTACGGTGCGTCGCATCGGGCGGGTCACCCCCACCGCTCCGCAAGGCACACGGTTCTGCACAGCCCTGGTACCCCCACCTCACCGCAGGGAGAACCATGTCCGCACCGCGTTCCACCCCCGCGCGCCGCCGGCGAAGACTCGCCGTGCTGCTCGCCGCGCTCCTGCTGCCGCTCGCCGCCCTCACCGGGCTCGGCGCGGCCCCCGCCGCGGCCGCCTCCGGCCTGACCGCCACCTTCGCCTCGCAGGACAACGGCTCCTGGTGGAAGGGCACGTTCGTCGTGCACAACGCGACCTCGGCGCCCGTCACCGGCTGGGCCCTGGAGTTCGACCTGCCCGCCGGGGTGAGCGTCACCGGCCACTACAACGGCGACGCGACCGTCACCGGCCGGCACGTCAGCGTCAAGAACGCCTACTACAACGCGACCGTCCCGCCCGGCGGTTCCACCGAGCCGTACAGCTACTGGTTCGTCGCGAACGGCCCGGTCGGGGCACCCACCGGCTGCACCGTCAACGGCGACAAGTGCGACGGCACCCCCGATGTTCCGCCCACCGCCCCGGGCACACCGCGGGCCGCCGCCGTGACCGCGCACAGCGTCTCGCTCGCCTGGAGCGCCGCCACCGCGGGGGACCACCCCGTCGCCTCGTACGAGGTGCTCGGCGGCGACACCGTGCTCGCCACCACGACCACCACCTCCGCGACCCTGACGGGCCTGACCCCGGCCACCGGGTACACCTTCACCGTCCGGGCCAAGGACACCCGCGGCAACCCCGGTCCGCGCAGCGAGCCGCTCGCGGTGACCACCGTGGACCCCGCGTCCGACCCGGTGCCGCCCGGCGCTCCGGGCGACCCGCGCGCCACCGCGAAGACCTCCACGAGCGTCACCCTCGCCTGGGGCGCGGCCACCGACAACATCGGTGTGGTCGCCTACGACGTCTACCGCGACGGCACCCTCGCGACGACCGTGGCCGCACCCGCCACCACCGCCACCGTGCCCGGCCTCACCCCGTCGACCACGTACACGTTCACCGTCAGGGCGCGCGACGCCGCCGACAACGCCTCCGCCCCCTCGGCCGCGCTCTCCGTCACCACCGACGACCTCGTGGGCCAGGGCAAGTACCTCAAGGCCGGCTACTTCGCGCAGTGGGGCATCTACGGCCGACAGTACTTCGTGAAGAACCTCGACACCTCGGGCGCGGCGGCCAAACTGGACGTCCTCAATTACGCGTTCGAGAACATCGACCCCACCAACCTCACCTGTCAGGCCGGTGTCACCAAGGGCGTCAGCGGCAACCCGCAGGACCCCGACGAGGGGACCGGCGCGGGCGACGCCGACGCCGACTACGGGCGCGCCATGACCGCCGCCCAGTCCGTCGACGGCGTCGCCGACGACGGCTGGGGCCAACTGCGCGGCAATTTCAACCAGGTGAAGAAGCTCAAGGCCAAGTACCCGAACCTCAAGGCCGTCGTGTCGATCGGCGGCTGGACGTACTCGAAGTTCTTCTCGGACGCCGCCGCCACCGACGCCTCCCGCAAGAAGTTCGTCAGCTCCTGCATCGACGTGTGGATCAAGGGCAACCTGCCGCTCTACAACGGCGCGGGCGGGCCCGGCACCGGTGCCGGGGTCTTCGACGGCATCGACATCGACTGGGAGTGGCCCGGCACCGACGGCCACCCCGGCAACCACTACTCCACCGCCGACAAGGCCCATCTCGCCCTCCTGCTCGCCGAGTTCCGCAAGCAGCTCGACGCGCTGGGCGGCCCGCACCGGCTGCTCACCGCGTTCACGCCCGCCGACCCGGCGAAGATCGCCGCGGGCTGGGACCTCACCCAGGGCTCCGGCGTCTTCTCCTCGCTCGACTACGCCATGGTCCAGGGCTACGACTTCCACGGCTCGGGCAGCGACAACTCCTGGGAACCGGGCCGCACCGGGCAGTCCGCCAACCTCTACCCCGACCCCAAGGACCCCTACAGCTTCCACTTCAGCGTGGACGCGGCCGTGGCCGCCTATCTGTCGGCGGGCACCAACCCGCGCAAACTCGCCGTCGGCTTCCCCTTCTACGGGCGGGGTTGGAAGACGGTCGCGGACGGCGGGGCGCACGGCGTCTGGCAGGCCGCCGACGGGGCCGCGCCCGGCCAGTTCCCCGAGGAGGCGGGCGTACGCGGTTACGCCAACCTGATCGCCTCGGTGCCCGGAATGACCGTCTACCACGACGACCGGGCGGTCGCCACGTACGGCTACACCGGGGAGGGCGGCCAGTGGTGGTCGTTCGACGACGCCTGGTCGATCGGCCACAAGACGCCGTACATCAAGAGCAAGAACCTCCTCGGCGCCTTCGTCTGGGAGATGTCCGGCGACACCCCCTCGGGCACCCTCATGAACGCTCTCGACACGGGCCTCAAGTAGCCGACGGCGGGCGGGAGTTGGACCCGCCCGCCCGCCGGGCCGGATTCAGTGTCCGCCGCCGTCGCCCGCGTCCCCCGCGGCGTGTGCGTCGGTGTGGTGGTCGGCGTGCACCTCCGGGGCCTCGTCGCCCCGGTGGCGCGTCTCGGTGATGATGCCGGTCACCGCGACCGCCACCAGGCAGGCGGAGATGATCGCCTCGGCCCACAGGAACGCCGCGTAGTCGAGCAGACAGCCCACCGGCGGGCCGCCGGGCGCCGCGTTGCGGAACCCGGCGAGCGCGAACAGGGTCGCCGCCATCCAGGCCATCGCCGGCCACACCAGACCCCGGCGCTGGTCGACGATCACCCAGGTCGCGCCGAGCACCGCGAGGGCGAGCCCCCACATGATGAACATCATGAACCAGGCCAGGATGAACGTGGCCCGCGAGCGGCTGACGCGCACCTCGAACGCGACGAAGCCGTGGTCCTGGCTGCGGCTGACGACCGTCGGCTTGAAGAACGCGTCGACGTCCCGCAGCGACAGGGAGACCGGCACCTCCCTGCCTCCCGCTTCGGCGGCGAAGCCGATGATCGTCGAGTACCGGTCGAACGGGTAGTCCGAGACGGAACCGCCGTCCAGGCTCACCTTCACGTCCTCGTAACTGACCTGCCGCCCCGCCTTGAAGTCCAGGGTGCCCCGGATCAGCGAGGAGGTCTCCACCCGCAGGTCGACGGCCGGGGTGTAGGGGTCGCCGTTCTCCCGCAACGAGCCCTGGGGGAGCACCAGGACCCGCAGCGTCAGCTCACGGGCCACCGGGTCGACCTTCTGGACGCTGGTGTCGACGTACACGCCGTTCGCGGCGCGGCTGTCGCCCACGAAGTGTTCCTGCTGGCGCACGTCGCGCTCGTTGAAGTACAGGAGCACTCCGATGACGGCGGCCAGCAGGATCACCAGCAGTGACATCACGTGACGCACGACGTACTTGTTCGGTCTGAAACGGGCCATAGGCGAATGAATACACCCCGGGGCCCCGCCGCGCGGGTCAGACGTGGCGGGGCAGCCGGACCGTCAGCGCGTAAAGGCGGGTGGTCTGCACCGGGTTCTCGTTGTCGTCACTGACCAGGAGGAGGCGCAGCCGGCCGTCCCGGGTGCGGCCGGTCACGGCCAGGCCCTCGATGTTGTCGAGCAGCGGGTTGGGCTGCGGCTGCTTCGCCGTGGCGCCGAGGGAGGGGCAGGCGCCGATGTCGGCGAGCAGCGTCTTGCGGACGGAGCGCGCCGGGCCCGGCAGGTTCTCGACCTTGCTCACATCGCTCGCGCCGCGCGGGTCGGCGAGGAAGAGGCGTACCGCATTGCCCACGCCCGCCGTGAAGCCGCGCTCCAGGACGAGCAGCCGCCCGTCGCCGGTGGCGGTGATCTCGGAGACGCCCGCGTTCGGCTCCACGGGGTAGGCGTACTGCCCGGCGAGCGTGAAGTCGCCCTGCGCGGAGCCCCGGTGCCAGGTCTGGAACCGGACGAGCGTACGTCCGGCCGCGTCCTTGGCGTCGCCGGACAGCGGGGCCTCCATCGAGGCGACGAGGGTATGGCCGCCGGGTTGCAGGGCCAGGCCCTCGAAGGTCGCGTTGGCGATGGCGCGCCCGGCGGGGGCGACCCGCAGGGCGTCCGGGACCGGCAGCCGGCCGAGGAGCTTGCCGTCGCGGTCGTAGTGGCGTATCGACGGTTCGGTCTCGGAGGTGATCAGACGGGTGCCGTCGCGCTCGACGACGACGGCCTCCGAGTCCAGCTGCGCGCCCCTCTCGTCGGCGAGCGGCACGACGCGGGTGGGAGCTGCCGAGAGGTGCTTGCCGACCTTCAGGGCGAACAGTTGGGAACGGTCGGACAGCGCGGCGACCGTGCCGTCGGTGTCCACGGCGAGACCGGACAGGTTGCCGACGACCGTGCCCTGGAACAGCGTCTTGTCCAGGTCGTCCGAGAAGCCGTCCACGGCCGTGGAGGCGGAGCAGGCGTGCGCGGAGGCGGGTGGCCGGACCGCGGCGTTCGCGTCGGTGACGGTCACGCAGGCGGCGACGGCCAGCGAAGCGGTGGCGGTGGTGACGAGGGTGCGCAGACGCACGGTTCCTCCCGGGTCGGATGTGGATGGCACCACACAGTAGATCGCCTTGTGTGAAGGGCGAGTTGAGCACATCCGTCCTGTACGGGAACGCCGGGCCGCCGAGCGAATCCCGGCGGCCCGGGCGAGGGGGCGGCCCCGCGGCGGGACCGCACGGGGCCGTCGTGACCGCAAACCGCGGGTGAGCCGGGCCCCTGGCGGACCGGGAGGCGCCCGGGGCCACTTATCCTGAGCCACTCAGTCCGTACCCGGCGTCCTGGCCGCACAACTTGTCCTTGGAGTCCGCCTTGAGGGTAAATCTCCGTTCCCGAGTCACCCTGTGGCTCGGGCGCACCTACCTAGCCAGGATCCAGAAGCGCGGCATCGGCCCCGGCACGATCTCGCTGCTGCCCGACGCGCTGCTCATGCCGCTGCGCCGGAACGGGCTCGACCCGGTGCCCGAGCTCACCGCCCGGCAGGCCGAGGAACCGGTCACCAAGGTCCCGCTGCCGTTCGGCATGGACGCCTGGGTGGTCACCGGACACGACGCCGTGAAGGCCGTCCTCGGCTCGGCCGACGGGTTCAGCAACGACTTCACCCACCTCGCGGGCAACGCCGGCGTGGTGGAGGAGCAGCATCCCGGCGGGCTCGGGTTCAGCGATCCGCCGGTGCACACCCGGCTGCGCCGCATCCTGACGCCCGAGTTCACCATGCGGCGCCTGCGCCGGCTGACCCCGCGCATCGAGGCCCTGGTCGAGGAGCGGCTCGACGCCATGGAGGCCGCCAGCGGCACCGTCGACCTGGTCGAGGCCTTCGCGCTGCCCGTCCCCTCGCTGACCATATGCGAGCTGCTCGGCGTGCCCTACGAGGACCGCCACGACTTCCAGCAGCTCGCCATGGAACGCTTCGACCTGTTCGCCGGGGCCACCGCCCCGCTCGGCGCGATGTCCGCCTCGCTGTCCTACTTCCGCGACGTGGTCAAGAAGCAGCGTGAGAACCCGGGCGACGGCCTGATCGGCATGATCGTCAAGGAGCACGGCGACAGCGTCGGCGACGACGAGCTCGCGGGGCTCGCCGACGGAGTCCTGACCGGCGGCTTCGAGACCACCGCGAGCATGCTGGCGCTCGGCGCCCTGCTGCTGCTCCAGGACCCGGACGCCTTCGCGCGAATAGCCAAGGACGAGGAGGCGGCCGCGACCTTCGTCGAGGAGTCGCTGCGCCACCTCACCGTCGTCCAGCTGGCCTTCCCGCGCTTCGCCCGCGAGGACGTGGAAGTGGCCGGCCGGCTCATCCCCAAGGGCGACATGGTGCTGTGCTCGCTCAGCGCCGCCAACCGCGACGCCGCCCACATCCCCGACGGCCACCGCTTCGACCCGCACCGCAGGGCGGCCGGCCATCTCGCCTTCGGCCACGGCATCCACCGCTGCATCGGCGCCGAACTCGCCCGCATGGAACTGCGTGCGGCCTTCCCCGCCCTGGCCCGCCGCTTCCCCGAGATGCGCCTGGCCGTCCCGGCGGACGAACTCGCCTTCCGCAAGCTGTCGATCGTGTACGGGGTCGAGTCGCTGCCGGTACGGCTGCGCGGCTGACCCCGCGGGCCCGGGCCGGAGCCCGCGGGGCGCGCCCGGTCAGCTCACCGTGAGCGCGGTGTCGTCGATCACGAACGACGTCTGGAGCTTGGAGCCCTCGGTCGCGGTGAACTTGAGCGTCACCGTCTGCCCGGCGTACGCGCCGAGGTCGAAGGCGCGCGGGGCGTAGCCGCTCGCCGCGTTCAGGTTGGAATACGTCCCGAGGGTGGCCAGGACCGATCCGCCGCTGTTCAGTACCTGCACCTTGAGGGTGTCGTACGCCGTGCTGGACGTCTCGGCCGTGTCGATGTGCAGCTGGAAGCCGAGCGAGGCGGCACAGCCCGCCGGGACGGTGACCTGCTGCGCCAGGGTGTCGGTGTGCGCGGTCCCCTTCCCGCCGAGCCACGCCTTGTACGCGCCGGTGCGGGCGGGCTCCCCGCTGCTGGTGTTGATGATGCCGCTGGTCGCGGTCCAGCCCGAACTCCCCGATTCGAAGCCGGGGTTGGCGAGGAGCTGGGCGCCGGTGCAGCCGGGGGTGGGGTCGCCGCCGGTGCTGCCGGCCGCGCCCGACAGCCATGCGGTGGCGTTGAGCGCGAGGGCGGCGTCCGTGCCGGCCGGGTCGTTCCAGCCGTCGTACAGGGTGTTGCCCGACTGGCCGGTTCCGTCGTCGATGGGCGAGCTGTCGCCCCAGAAGGCGACCCGGCCACTGCCGAAGGTGCTGGTGGCGAAGAACGCGCCGGTATCGCCGGAGTAACCGGTGCGGTAGACCTCGCCCTTGGCGGCCGGGTTGTCGGCGGGCTTGAGGGTCACCGTCGTGCCGTTGCGGATGATGCTGCCGGTCACCTTGCCGAAGGAGCCGTTGAGGACCGGGTCGGCGCTGTCGCCGATGGCCCTCGGGTTGTCGGTGGCGATGTTGAGCGAGTCCACCGAGAAGCCGAACGGGTCGGTGCTGTCCACGGAGTTGTTGGACATCAGGTCGTTGATGACCTTCACCGCGTCCGCGCCGTCGTTGTTGCGGTCGGAGCCGGTGTGGTCGGAGATGAGGAAGAGGCCGCCGCCGTTCTTCACGAACTGCATCACCGCGGTCTTCTCCACCGCGCCGAGCAGCACGTTGGGCTCCGGCAGCACGAAGGTGTCGAAGTTCTTCAGATCGAGCGGGGAGGACGTGCCGTAGGTGATCGTGTTGCCCGAAGGCAGCGTCTTCAGGGCGTAGCCGCCGCTCTTCTGGAGCGCCACGCCCCAGGAGGACAGGGCGCCGGTCCAGTCCGTCTCGGCCGAGGGGGACGGGTTCTGGGCCAGCGGGTCCGGCTGACTGGTGCTGATGATCCAGTCGGCGTTGCCGGCCGTCTCGGCCTTGGAGTTGTCGAACAGCACCCGGTGCGGCGCCGCCGCCGCGGCGACGGCCGGCGCGGAAGCGGCGGGCGGGGTGGCGGCCTGCGCGGCGGCGCCACCGGCGACGACCAGCGCGCCGAGCGCGGTCAGCACGCCGGCGGTCCGGCGGCGCGGCAGTGCGGTCCGGCGGCGCGAGGGAGCGGAACTGCTGGCTCCGAGCATCCTGCGTACCTCCATGAGGGGTGGGGGGAGTGGTGGTGGGGACACCAAGTCTGCGCGCGTAGAACGTCGTTGTGCGGACTCCGGAGCAGCGCGCGGTTGAACCGTACATGGCGGAAAGGGTGCGGCGGCAGGTGTTCGTCGTGGCGAAATCTGTCGGTAATCGTGGACGCGCCGCAGGTTCTACGCTCGTTGACGTGACCCGGGCCGGGGGCCGGACGGGAGCGCGCACGGGGCCGTGGTGCGGGCGGGATCGGGGAGGTTCGTCGATGGCTGATGGCGCCAGGCTGCGGCCGGTGGGCGACCAGGACGTGCGGCTGCGCCACCGGGTGGTGCACGGCTACCGCCGGGCGTACCGCACGGCGGGCCAGGGGCCGCCCGTCGTGCTGATCCACGGAATCGGCGACTCGTCGGCCACCTGGGCCGAGCTGATCCCCGGCCTCGCCCGCCGCTACACCGTCCTCGCCCCCGATCTGCTCGGCCACGGAGCCTCCGAAAAGCCGCGCGCCGACTACTCGGTGGCCGCGTACGCCAACGGCCTGCGCGATCTGCTCGGCGTCCTCGGCGTCGAACGCGCCACCCTCGTCGGCCACTCGCTCGGCGGCGGCGTGGCCATGCAATTCGCCTACCAGTACCCGGAGTCGACCGAACGGCTCGTCCTGGTCGGCGCCGGGGGAGTGGGCCGCGAGGTCAACCCGGTGCTGCGCGCCGCCACGCTCCCCGGCGCCGAGCTGGTCCTCGCGCTCCTGGCGCGGCCCGCGATGCGCCGGCCCACCCGGCTCGTCATCGAGCTGATGCGGCTGCTGGGCACCGACCTCGGCCAGGACGCCCCGGACCTGCTCGGCCTCGTGGACGCGCTGCCCGACGCGAGGTCCCGCAGCGTCTTCGTGCGCACCCTGCGGTCGGTCGTCGACCCGCACGGCCAGGTCGTCACCATGCTCGACCGCTGCTATCTGACCGCGGGCATGCCCACCCTGCTGATCTGGGGCTCGCGCGACAGTGTCGTACCACCGAGCCACGGCCGGCGCGCGCACGCCGCCATGCCCGGCAGCCGTCTCGAAGTCTTCGAAGGCGCCGGGCACTTCCCCTTCCACACGGACCCGGCCCGTTTCCTCGCCCTCGTCGAGGACTTCATCGCGACCACCCCGCCCGCCGACTGGAGCGCCGAGCACTGGCACGCCCTGATGCGCGCGGGCCGCGACGGCACGGCGGTCGCGGAGCCCGACCCCGGCCAAGAGTCCATCGTGGCACGGGAGTTGCGGAGGGAGAGCGAGCGCAGCGCGACCTGACGCCTGTCGTGCGGATCGGTCGGAGGCGCGCGGACAGGCCCTGGCCTCACTTCTTCATGACCGCCTCCATCACCGCCTTGGCGATCGGCGCGCCGAGCTTGCCGCCGGCGATCTCGGAGCGCTGGATGTCCATGTCGGCGGGGTCGACGAACACGGCCACCGCCACCGGGGAGGTGCCGTCGCTCTGCTTGGCGTACGAGACGAACCAGGCGTAGGGGCGCTCCTCGCGCACATCGGCGCCGTGCTGGGCGGTGCCGGTCTTGCCGCCGACGGTGACGCCGTCCATCCGCACCTTCTTCGCGGTGCCGTCGCTCGCCGTGAACTCCATCATCTCCTGCACCTTCTTCGCGGTGCTCTCGGAGACGGCCTGGTGCAGAACCTCGGGCCTGGCCTTCTCCAGCGAGGACAGGTCCGGGCCGCGCAGCTCGTCGACCATGTACGGCTTCATGACCTTGCCGTCGTTGGCGATGCCCGCGGTCACCATGGCCATCTGGAGCGGGGTGCTGGTCACGCTGCCCTGGCCCATGCCGGTCAGCGCGGTCCCCGGCTTGTCGAGGTCGTCGGGGTAACCGCTCTTCGCGGTACGCACGGGGACGAACTGCTCCTCGTTGAACCCGAACTTCTCGGCCGTCTCGCGCATCTTGTCCTTGCCGGTCTTCAGCGCGGTCTGGAGGAACACGTTGTTGCAGGACCACTGCATGCCGGTCTTGAGGGACACCTTGTCGCACAGCGAGTTGTCGACGTCGTTGCCCACCTGGGTGGTGCTCAGCGGCAGGGTGTACGGCGCGGGGGCGTCCGGCATGGCGGCGTTGATGTCGGTGACCACGCCGTGGTCGAGCGCGGCGGCCGCGGTGAGGATCTTGAATGTGGACCCGGGCGGATACACCTCGCGGATCGCCCGGTTGTTGAGCGGCTTGCTCTTGTCGGCGTCGAGCCGCAGGAACTCCTGGCCCTCCTTCCGGGAGATCCCGGAGAAGACCGACGGATCGTAGGAGGGGGTACTCGCCATCGCGAGGATCCTGCCCGAGCGCGGATCGAGGGCGACCACCGCGCCCTTCGCCTTCAGCTTCGTCAGACCCTCGTACGCCGCCTTCTGCGCGGCCGGGTCGATCGTGGTGATCACATCGCCGCCGCGCGGGGTCTCCCCGGTGAACAGGGACTTGGTCCGGTCGAAGAACAGCCGGTCGTCCTTCCCGTTCATCACCTTCGCGTGCACGCCCTCCAGGAACGTGGCTCCCTGCGCCTGGGAGAGATAGCCGGTGACGGGCGCGTACATCGGGCCGTCCTTGTAGGTGCGCTTGTACTTGAAGTCGGAGCCCGGCGTCGCCACCGACCCCGTGATCGGCTGCCCGCCCACCACGATGTCACCGCGCGGCTGGGCGAACGCGTCGATCTGCACCCGCCGGTTGTGCTCGTTGTTGGCCAGGGTGTCGCCCTTCACGAACTGGACCCACGTCGCCCGGACCAGCAGGGCGAACACCATCACCCCGCAGAAGGCGGCTATGCGCCGCAGCGGCTTGTTCATCACGCTCCCAGAGTCATACCGAATGGGGTTCAACCGGACATGTGGTGATCAGCAGAACAGGTCCGGCCCCCGGATGTCCAAGAGCGCTCAGGCGTCACACGCCATAGGGATTCGCCTATCAGTGCAGGTCATGGGGGCAAGATCGCCCTTCGTGAGCCCCGGATGGGGATATGGCTGTTACGGAAGGGTCATAAACCGGTCATGGCGTCCAGAGCGCCGACCGGGCCCCGGGTGCCTTCGGGCCGGGCAATGCCCGACGCCACGTCGTGTGCAATTCACCGGGAGCACATATGGCGATCCCATACTCACAGCGCGGAAGCCCATGCGGAAACCACAGAGGGATTCGACTGTGCCCCACGTCGCGGAGAACGCCACATCCATGCTCTCGATATCCACCGCACCCGCCGCCACCGGTTCCTACACCACCTCCATCGCGGACACCGAGGAACAGATCCGGGCCGCGCAGCGGTTGCGGTACCGCGTCTTCGGCGAGGAGATGGGAGCGGCCCTCACCACCCCGCTGCCCGGCCACGACATCGACGCCTTCGACACGCTCGCCGACCATCTGATCGTGACCGACACCGCGACCGGCGAGGTCGTCGGCACCTACCGGCTGCTGCCGCCCGGGCGGACCCGACGCTCCTACTCCGAGGGCGAGTTCGACCTCGGCTCGCTCGCCGCGCTGCGCCCCGCGATGATCGAGGCCGGGCGTTCCTGTGTGCACACGGACCACCGCTCGGGCGCCGTCATCAACCTCATGTGGTCCGCGCTGGCCCGCTATGTGCTGCTGTCCGGGCACCGCTATCTGGCGGGCTGCGCATCCGTACCGCTCGCCGACGGCGGTGCGGCCGCCTCCAGCGCCTGGCTCCTCGGCAACGCCAAGCACTCCTCACCCCCCGAACTGCGGGTCCACCCGCACCGCCCGTGGCTGCCGACGGCCCCGGCGCCGGGCCGCGCCGGCTACGCGGACCTGCCACCGCTGCTGCGCGGATACTTCCGGCTCGGCGCCTGGATGTGCGGGGCGCCCACCTACGACCCCGAGTTCAACGTGGCCGACTTCTTCGTGCTGCTCGACATGGACCGGCTCGGCGACCGCTACCGCCGCTACTTCCTCGGAGACGCCGGCCGCGGAGACACCCGATGAACCCCTGGTCGGTAGCGGCACCCTGCACCCCGGACTGTCTGGACGACCACACACCCCGAGTGCCGCTCACCGAGACGGCACGCCGGTACGCGGCCCTCACCCACACCCTGATCCGCGCCGTGGCGACGGGCGAGCGGCTCGCGGACCCGCGCGTGCTGCGCGGCCAGGCCCGGGCCGTACTCCACGCCCTGGGCGTGCGCCTGGAGACCGGGCCGCCCGTGCGGGGGGTCGCACCGGCCGCGGGGATCACGCCGGGCGCGCTGGTCGTCGCCAACCACATCTCCTGGCTCGACGCCGTGGCGCTGCTCGCCGTCGAGCCGGTCACCGTCCTCGCCAAGCGCGAGGTCGGCCAGTGGCCGGTGGTCGGCACGCTCGCCCGCCGCATCGGCACCCGCTTCATCGACCGCGGAGCGGTACGCGAACTCCCTTACACCGTGGCTGAGTTGGCCGGTCTCCTGCGCTCGGGCCGGTCTGTCCTCGTCTTCCCGCAGGCCACCACCTGGTGCACCGTCGCGGGCGGCCGGTTCCACCGGGCCGCGTTCCAGGCCGCCGTCGACGCGGGCGCCCCGGTGCGGCCGATGACCGTCGACTACCTCCAGGACGGCGTCCCCACCACGGTCGCGGCCTTCCTCGGCGGCGACGACTTCACGACCTCGCTGCGCAGGGTGACCCAGGCCCGCGCCCTGAGCGTGCGGGTCACCGCGCACCCGGAGCTGCACGGCACCGACCGCCGCACCCTGGCCGCCGCGGCCGGCGCCGCCGTGTGCGGCACCCGGCCGCCCGCCCACACCGGCACGCGCGTACCCGCCTGAACGCCCTGTCCGCCCCCTAAGCTGGGCAGCCATGTTCACACCCGAGGGTCCCAGCTTCCGTGAGCTCGCCGTCCAGGCGCTGTCGTCCGTCGAGCACGGCTACGACCTCCTGGCCCCGAAGTTCGACCACACCCCGTTCCGTACACCGGAGTCGGTCCTCGACGCCACCGCCGCCGTGCTCGCCGGACTCGGCCCGTTCGGCCGGGGGCTCGACCTGTGCTGCGGCACCGGCGCCGGCCTCGACGTGCTGGGCCAGGTGTGCCGGGAGCGGATCACCGGCGTCGACATCAGCGCCGGGATGCTGGAGGTCGCAGCCGGGGCGCATCCGGAGGCGGACCTGCTGCGCGGCGACGTGCGGGCACTGCCGCTCGGCGCGGACTACGACCTGGCCGTCAGTTTCGGAGCGTTCGGCCACTTCCTGCCCCGGGAGCGGCCGAACCTCTACGCCCAGGCGTACGCCGTGCTGCGGCCCGGCGGCCGGTTCGCGTTCCCCGTGGCCGCCCCGGCCCGGCCGGGCAGCCCGGGCCATCTCGCCCTGCTCGGCTTCGACACGGCCATGCGGATCCGCAACGCGCTGTGGCGCCCCCCGTTCGTCATGTACTACCGCGGCTTCGGCCTCGCGGACATGCGCCGGGAGCTGGCGACGGCCGGCTTCGCGGTCGAGCTGTACGCCCTGGAGGCGCTGGGGCGCCGCCCCGACGGCAGCCCGCGGGCCCGACTGGTCGTGGCCACGAAGCAGGACCGCGAAGCCCCTCAGCCACAGGTGAGTTGAGGTGCGGCCCAGTCCGCGTGGTCGTAGTCGACGCCGTCGCCGGCGTCCGTGACGACGAGCCGCAGCTCGTTCGCACCGCTCACCTCGGCACTGATCGCCTTCGCCGCGTCCGCTCCGGTGACCTTGCCGCTGTCGGCGGCGAGCACCCCGTCCCGGTACACCTGGAAGACGACCGAGCCCTTCGCGCCCACCTCGTCGTCCACACCCACGCTCGACCGGAACGCGGTGCAGGTGCCGCCGAGGTAGTACGTCACCGTGGACGCCGCGTGCGTGCCGAGGCCCTTGGTGTAGACGGTGCCACCCACGGTCAGGGGCTTGCCGTCGCCCGCGGCCTGTTCGCCGTTGCTGCGGTCGCGCTCGACCGGGCCCCAGCCGCCGGCCGCCGAGCTCCACGCCAGGTCGCTCAGCGCGTGGGTACCGGCGGACGGGCCCTGGCCGCAGGCCAGTTGGGGACCCGCCCAGTCGGCGTGGTCGTAGGTGATGCCGTCCCCGCCGTCGGTCACGACCAGGCGCAGCGTGCCGCCGCCCCGCAGATCGGCCGCGAGGTGCGTGGGCGGATCGCTCGCGGTGCGCAGCCCGCTGTCCGCGACGAGCGTCTGGTCCCGGTAGATCCGGAACACCACCGAACCGCCGGCCGTAGACTCGTCGTCCACGCCCACGTCGACGTTGAGCGAACGACAGCCGCCGCCCAGGTAGTACGTGATGTCCGAGGCGGCATGGGTGCCCAGGCCCTTGGCGTAGGTGGTCCCGTTGATGGTGAGCGTCCGGCCGTCGCCCGCGGTCTGTTCGCCGTTGCTGCGGTCGCGCTCGACCGGGCCCCAGCCGTTCACGGCCGACGTCCAGGGCAGGTCGCCGAGCTGGTGGAGACCGGTCGGCGGCGGAACCGGCGAGCCGGGTGTCACCCGGTACATCACGGTGCCGTGGGCCGGCACCGACGCGCTGATGGCGCTGGTGGTGCTGCTGGTCCGCTTGGACCACAGATCCTTGAGCGCGTACGAGGACGCGCCGCCGATCCCGAGGGCGTCGACGGTCGTCGAGATCGTCCGGGCCGAGGTGTTCTCATTGGTGAGCGTGACCGAACGGCCGCCGTCCGCAAGGGGTTTGGACATCACCACGAGGCCACCGGAGCTCGACACCACGGTGCCCTGCTTGCCGAGCGGGTCCTGGTCGACGGCGATGACGTCGGTGTTCTTGAGGATCGCGAGCGTCGCCGCGCTCGGATTGCGCAGATCGCTGCCGATGAGCAGCGGCGCCGCCATCTGCGACCAGAGGCTGAAGTGGGTGCGGTACTCGGTGTCCGTCATGCCGCCGTTGCCGACCTCCAGCATGTCCGGGTCGTTCCAGCCACCGGGGCCGGCATAGGGGGCGAGCGACTGGTTCTGGTGCGCGATGTCGATCATGCTCGACCAGGAGTCGCTGATGTCGCCCGTGGTGCGCCAGGAGTTGCCGGTGCCCGAGGCCCAGTTCCAGGGCTGGTTGGAGCCCCATTCGCAGATGCTGTACAGGATGGGCCGGCCCGCCGCCCTGAGCGCGTCGCCCATCGCCCGGTACCGCTGCTTCGCGTCGGCGCCGGTGTTGTTGCAGTTGTCGTACTTGAGGTAGTCGACGCCCCAGGAAGCCCACAGATCGGCGTCCTGCTGCTCGTGACCGAGGCCCCCGGGAAAGCCCTGGGTGTCGCAGGTCCTGGTGCCCGCGCTGGAGTAGAGCCCGAACTTCAGGCCCTTGGCGTGCACGTAGTCCGCGACGGCCTTGATGCCGTGCGGGAAGCGCGCCGGGTCGGGGACGAGGTTGCCGGAGGCGTCCCGGTCCGGCAGCGCCCAGCAGTCGTCGATGTTGACGTACGTGTAGCCGACGTCCTTGAGGCCCTGCGCGACGAACGCGTCCGCGATGCCCTCGACCATCGACTCGTCGAACTCGCCGCGGCAGTGCGTGGAGTTCCAGTTGTTGAACCCCATCTGCGGGGTACGCGCGAGGCCGTTGTCCACGGCCGCGGCCGGCGGCGCGGCCGCCACCTCCACGGCGACCGTCACGCCGCCCGCGACAAGAGCGAGGGCACCCAGAGAAGCGGTGACGCGCTGTCTGAAGATGTTCAGTTCGGCAGTCAAGTGCGGCTCCGTTGCAGGTGATTGGCGCACAAACGAACGGTGTCGAACGAAAGCAACCACATCACAGCGCCCGGGCAAGTGCATGTCAAGAGAAGCGGCCGGTGAGTCGGCACGGTGCGCCACCCCGCTCGGCGGGCCCCGCGGGGTCCGGCCGAACGCGGGGTCCGGGTCCCCTCACCGCCGCATCCGGTCACGCGAGGGCCCACCGCACCGGCGGTGGGGCCCTCGCGTGACCGCGGTGGACAGCGGCCGGAGGACTAGCAGTCGGGGACGTGTCCCCGTACGTCGACGTACGAGGCGCTGACCCAGCCGCGCGCGTTGCCCAGCCAGTACCACCAGTCGGTGCCGTGCACGTCCGTCCCGTACGTCTTGCACTCCACCCGGTCCCGGGCGCCCGGCGACAGACTCGTCACCACATCGGCGCGCAGCGTCGGGTCCTCCCGTACGTTCAGTTCGATGCGCGAGGTCACGGTGCCCCACACGGGTCCGTCGTCATGGTGTGCCGGGGCCGCGGTGGCGGTGACCGCCATGGCGGCGCCGCCCGCGGAAAGACCGCAGGCGAGCAGGCCCGCGGCCAGCGCTCGACGGGTGCGTCCGGTGTGCATGAGCGACTCCCTTCGTCACTGCTGCCCCCTGGGATGCGCGGGCCGTAGCCGACCGGCACCCCTCGACGCGTCCCCTCCATCACACACCAGGCCCACCGGGGATGCGACCCGAGCGGCGAGGGCCCGGGATCCGAAGGGATCCGGGGCCCGGGCGCCGGACGGGCCGCGTCAGGACGACGCGTGCAGGCGCAGCAGCGACGCCACCAGCTCGTCGACCTCCTCCGGGGTGTTGTACAGCGCGAAGGAGGCGCGGGCCGCCGACTCCAGGCCGTAGTGGGCGAGGGCCGGCTGCGCACAGTGGTGGCCGGCCCGGATCGCGATGCCGTCCCGGTCCAGCCAGGACGCGATGGCCGCCGGTTCGTGGCCCGCCATGGTGAAGGTGAGCACCGCGATGCGCTCCGGCGCCGACCCCAGGATCTCCAGGCCCGGCACCCTCGCCATCGCCTGCCGCGCGTACGCCGTCAGCTCGTTCTCGTACGCGGCGACCGCTCCCCGGTCGAAGGACGTGAACCAGTTCAGGGCGGCGAGCAGCCCGACCACCCCGGCGATGTTTCCGGTGCCGGCCTCCATGAGGTGCGGCACCGGGGCGAACGTGGTGCGCTCGAAGGACACCGAGTCGATCATGTTGCCGCCGCCCTGCCAGGGCCGCAGGCCCGCGAGGACCTCCGGCTTGACGTAGAGCGCGCCGATGCCGGTGGGCGCGTACAGCTTGTGCCCGGAGAAGGCGTAGAAGTCGGCGTCCAGGGCGGTGACATCGACCGGCAGGTGGGCCACCGCCTGTGCCCCGTCGACCAGTACCTTCGCCCCGTAGCGGTGGGCGAGTGCGGTCATCTCGCGCACCGGCGGGACCGTGCCGAGCACGTTGGAGGCCTGGCTGATCGCGACGAGCCGGGTACGGCACGAGAGCAGGTCCGCGTAGGCGTCCTGGTCGATCCGCCCGTCCGGCAGCAGCGGTACCGGGACCACGCGCGCCCGGGTCTCGCGTGCGATCAACTGCCAGGGGACGATGTCCGAATGGTGCTCCAAGACCGGCACGAGGATGTCGTCGCCGGGGCCGAGGCCGGCCCGCCCCCAGCTCTGCGCGACCAGGTTCACGGCCTCGGTCGTGCCCCGTACGAACACGATGGAGTCGGGCGACGGCGCCCCCAGGAAGTCCGCGACGGCGGCGCGGCCCGCCTCGTACATCTCGGTGGCCTCGCGGGCCATGGTGTGCGCGCCTCGGTGGATGTTGGAGTTGGACGTGCCGTAGTAGCCGGCGATCGCCTCGATGACCTGGCGCGGCTTCTGTGTGGTGGCCGCGTTGTCCAGCCAGACCAGAGGGTGCCCGTTGACCGTGCGGTGCAGGACCGGGAAGTCCTTGCGCGCCGACTCCGGTGTGAATCCGCCCGGTTGCCGCCCTGGTGGGACGATCCGCTCCGCAACCTCAGGAGTAGTCATGGTAGTTGGACACCTCGACGTTCTGGAGTACGGCGATCGCGTCCTCCACCAGGACGGCCGTGTTGAAGTACGCGGTCATCAGGTACGAGGTGATGCCCTTCTGGTCGACCCCCATGTTCCGCATGGACAGGCCGGGTTCGACCTCGTCGGGGACCGCGGCGGGCCGCAGCCCGACCACGCCCTGCTCGGCCTCGCCGGTGCGCATCAGCAGGATCTCCGTGGTGCCGATGGCTCCGCCGCCCGAGAAGCGCACCTTGTCGGAGGGCAGCAGCGGCACGCCCCGCCAGGTGAGCAGCGGGCTGCCGTACCGGCTGTCGGTCACCGGCGGCACGCCCCGCCGGGTGCATTCGCGGCCGAAGGCGGCGATCGCGCGGGGGTGCGCGACGAAGAACCCGGGCTGCTTCCACACCCGGGCCAGCAGCTCGTCGAGGTCGTCCGGGGTCGGTGAACCGGTGCGGGACTGCACGCGCTGGCCTGCGGATACGTTGTTCAGGAGGCCGAACTCGGGGTGGTTGAGCAGTGCCGCCTCCTGCCGCTCGCGCAGCGCCTGCACCGTCAGGTTGGACTGGGCTCGCGTCTGGTCGATCGGGCCGTTGTACAGGTCCGCGACGCGGGTGTGGATGCGCAACACCGTCTGGGCGAGCGTCATGTGGTACTCGCGCGGTGCGTCCTCGTAGTCCACATAGGTGCCCGGCAGCTCGACCTCCCCGACGTGCCCGGAGCTGAGGTCGATGGGCGCCTCCGCGCCGGGCCGCACCCCGTCGCCCGAGGCGTACGCGTCCATCGCGGTACGCAACTCGGGGCTGCGGTCGGCCAGTTGGGCGAGTGCGGCCCGGTCGGCGCACAGGGCCGTGCCCGGCGTGAGTGCCTTGACGCGGTACGGCATCGGCTCGCCGCGGGTCCAGGAGTCGAGACAGAAGAACTGGCCGTCGCCCACGACTTCGAGCAGCGCGTCCTCGCCGTACCGGCCGGTGACGCGCTTCTCCGCGCGGCCCTGCACCAGGACCCACAGCCGGTCGGCGGGATCCCCCTCCTGCACGAGCACCTGCCCGGCGTCGAACGTCACCGGGGTGAAGGCGCCCGCGAGTTCGCCCAGGAGCTCGTCCTCGGTGTCACGTAAGTAGGGCAGCTCGCGCAGGTCGCCCGGCATGACGCAGGGGGTGCCGTCCTCGTCGTACGTGCTGATCCGGTCGTCGCCCAGGACGAAGGAACGGCGCCGGTTGACGCGGTAGACGCCGGATTCGACGTCCACCCAGGGCAGCGCGCGCAGCAGATAGCGCGGGGTGATGCCGCGCATTTGCGGAACGGTCTTGGTGGCGGTGGCGAGTTGCCGAGCGGCGTCCGGGCCGAGACTCGACCGACCATTATTCACAGGAGCGTTCACCAGTACCTCCACGTCGGGGTTGGACGACAACCGATCGTGTTCCTGGAATTCCGGCGCCACAAGAGGCATGTGCCCGTGGCAGTCCTGAAAAGGTGCCAAAGGGGCCACGAAAAACCGCCCCGACGCAGGTCGGGGCGGTTTTGGCGCATCGCAGAACAGACTCGATTCAAACTGACTGCACGGCTATTACATCCTAAAAGCACGGCTTATGGGAATGCCCGTTCCGGTCGAATGAAAAGATCGACGGCGCGAATTCGACGAAGCGGTCAGCGGGCCGCCCGCTCCTCCACCGCGGTGCGCCAGGCAGCCTTTTCCGCGGGCGTTTCCTGTTCGGTCGCGGGCGCGTGCCGGCCGCCGCGGGCGAAGAAGCCGGCCAGCGGCAGGGTGGCCGCGCCCACGGTGACCGCGTCCGGGCCGAGCCGGCCGAGCTCGATGGTGACCCGCTCGGCCGGGTGGCGCAGCGCGTAGGCGGTGGCGTGCCGGCGCACCGACTCCAGGATGTGCGGGCCGAGTTGGAGCCCGGCCCAGCCGCCGATGAGGATGCGCTCGGGGTTGTAGAGGTTGATGAGATCGGACAGTCCGGCGCCCAGGTACTCGGCGGTCTCCTCGATCACCCCGAGCGCGACCGGGCTCGGGGCGACGCCCGGGTCCGTGGGGTAGGCGGCGCGGAGGAGGGCGGTGACGGCGGTCTCCTCGCCGGTGTCGGGGGGCAGTTGGGCTCCCGCCTCGCGCCAGCGCTGGATGAGGGCCTCGGCGCCCGCGTACGCCTCCAGGCAGCCGAGCGCGCCGCACCGGCAGCGCCGGCCGCGTACGTGCACGGTGGTGTGGCCCCACTCGGCGGCGCTGCTGTGCGCGCCCCCGTAGATCGCGCCCCCCGAGATGATGCAGGCCCCGACGCCCGAGCCGAACAGGACGATGGCCGCGTCGGAGGCCCCGCGGCCGCCGCCGAACCACAGCTCGGCCTGTCCCAGCGTCTTGGTGCCGTTCTCGATGAAGTAGCGTGTATCGGTGGGCAGTTGGAGGCTTTCGCGCAGCAGGGACTCCAGGGGGACCGCGTCCCAGCCGATGGTCTGGCCGTGCACCACGGCCCCGTCGGGGGAGCTGCGGTCGACGATGCCCGGCACGCCCACACCCACGCCGAGCAGGCGGGCCGGATCCAGACCGCTCTCGTGCAGCACGGCCGCGACACCCTCGCGGATGTGGCCCACGATGTGGTCGACGTCGTAGCCGCCCGCGTCCAACGACAGCTCCGCGCGGGCTAGTTCACGCAGTACCAGGTCGAACAGCTCGACCCTGACCCGGGTCTCGCCGACGTCCACGCCGATGAGGTGGCCGCAGCCGGGGGCGACCCGGAGCAGGGTCCGGGGCCGCCCGCCGTCGGAGTCCACCACCCCGGCGTCCTCAAGGAGGCCGTCCGCGACGAGCTCGGCGACGACGTTGCTCACGGATCCTGAACTCAGCCCGGTGGCGGGCCCCAGTGCCTGGCGGCTCATCGGTCCGTCGAAGTACAACCGGCGCAGAACCGCGCTGCGGTTGTCCCGGCGCAGGTCGCGGACGGTCCTTCTGTTCGGTGTGGCCATGTGGCTCCCTCCCTGCGTGCAACATACCGGTGCGAGAGCCCGTGCCGCGCCCTTGTCCCTGGTCTTAACTCATGCCCTAAATTAAGCCATGAGCTTGCTGGCGGCGCGCAAGGGGGCGGCGCACCCGCACCGGCGGCCCGCATGCGCGGGGGGATGCGTGGGGGCGTACGGGGTGTCCTAGCCCAGATGTGCCACGAGCCGTTCCAGGAAGGCCTGCTGGCCCTTGATGAGCAGCGGGGCCGCGGCCTCGGGGGCCAGCCAGGCGAAGCGGTCCATCTCCGGGAACTCGCGCAGGGTGCCCGAGCCGCGCGGCCACTCCATGGTGAACGTGCCCGGCACCACGTCCGCCGGATCCAGGTCCCCCTCCACCGCCCACGCCGTCACGGTCTTCCCGGAGCGCTGCACGACCTCGCCCAGCGGCACCCAGGCGCCCTCGGGAGCCGGCAGCCCCAGTTCCTCCTCGAACTCGCGCCGGGCCGCCGCCTCGGGCCGCTCCTCGGGGCCGTACTCCCCCTTGGGGATCGACCAGGACCCGGCGTCGCGTCCCGAATGGAACGGCCCGCCCATGTGCCCGACCAGCACTTCGAGCCCGCCCGCCGTCCCGCGGTACACCAGCAGCCCCGCGCTGCGCTTTCCTGCCATGCCGCCAGTCTGCGGGCCCGGCCCGCGCGGCGCCACGGGGCGGAGATGTCGGCGGGGTTTCGGTTGATATGTATGGGTACCGGACTTCGAGGAGGTGGTGCACATGGCGGACTCCGGGCGGAACGAGACGGCCGAGGAACGCGCCGACCGCAAGTGGGGCGACCTGCTCCAGGAGCTGAGGGTCGCGCAGACCGGAGTGCAGATCCTGTTCGGCTTCCTGCTCGCCGTCGTCTTCCAGGAGCGCTTCACCAGCCTCGGCAGCACCGACCGCACCATCTATGTCGTGACCGTGGTGCTCGGCGCCGCGACCACCGGAGCACTGATCGGTCCGGTCTCCTTCCACCGGGTGCTCGCCGGAGAGCGGCTGAAGCCGCAGACCGTGACCTGGGCGTCCTGGCTCACCGTCGTCGGCCTGGTGCTCCTGCTGTGCACGGTGGCCAGTTCGCTCCTGCTCATCCTGCGCGTCGCCCTGCACAGCGTGCTCGCACCGTGGCTGGTGGCCGGGGTGGTCTGCTGGTTCGTCTGCTGCTGGTTCGTGCTGCCGGCCGTGGCCCGCAGGCTGCACCACGGCGACCGTACGTCCTAGGGGTCATGCGTCCCGGTCAGGTGTCTCCGGGTCGGCTCCGGGGGCGGAATATTCCGAGCGCTCGGCCGACACGGCGAGCGTGAAGGAGTGGCCGGCCGGGTCGGCGTAGACGCGCTCGTCGCGCGGCCCGTTGTTGTCCTTGGTGTCGACGGGCATCCCGCCGAGGGTGATCACCTCGCGCTCGGCGGCGTCCATGTCGCCGAGCGCCACGACGATCCTGAGGTGCGCCTGCTGCGAGTCCTCGGGGCGCGGCCAGCTCGGCGGCGCGTACCCGTGGTCGCGGCGGATCGCCAGATGGACGCCGTCGCCGCCGATGACCTCCACGAAGTCCGGGTTCTCGGCGGTACGGGTCTCGCCGCCGAGCAACGCGGCGTAGAACTCGGCGAGTTCGACGGGCTCGGCACAGTCCAGTACGAGGATGCTGGTCTTGGGTACGCTCATGCCGGACGAGTGCCCCCGCCGGGCTCCGCCTAACCGGCGCGGGCCGGGCCCCGGCAGCCGTCGGGCACGCGGTCGCCGTCCGTGACCGCCGCGCCGCTCGCGTAGTGGACGTACTCGCGCACCAGTCGGAACCCGGCCGTCCAGGCCAGCAGCCGGCTCGGCCGGTCGTGGCGGGAGCAGGTCCAGCTCACGCCGCGCCCCCGTGCCGTGATGTCGTGGCTCAGCGCCAGCACGCAGTGCGGGGCGAGCCGTTGGTGGCGCCGCCCGGGCGCGGTGAGCACGGCGATGTCCTCGTAGGCGGCACCCCGGAAGTAGGTGCAGGCGAGGGCCAGGAGTCTCTCCTGGTGGAAGGCGCCCCACGCGTGCCCGGACCGGGCGAGGCCCGAGGGGCCGCCCCAACTCGCGTGGATCCAGGCCGAGTCGGCAGGCAGGGCGACGAGTGCGGGCGCGTCCGAGGAGGTGAGCGGACGGATCGTCACGGTACGCGGCGGGCGTGGGGGAGCCACCGGTTGCTGGCGCACGTAGACCATCCGCTCGCGCGGCACCACCTGGTCGAAGGCGGCGCCGAGGACCGGCAGGAAGGAGGCCGGCGCGTCGATGCGGCGATGGGCCAGGGGTGCGAGGTCCGCCGGTTCGAGGGCGTCCGGGTCGCCGCGCAGCAGCGCATGACGCGCGCAGTCCAGGGCGAGCACGCGCGGACGCCCGGCACGGTCGGCCAGGGCGTGGCCGTTCCCGGTGGTCAGCACGTGCTCGGCCAGCGCCGAGGGTCCGGGTTCCGTGGTGTCCAACCGGCCCACGAGTGCGGTGAGTTGAGGTAGGGAGAGTTCGATCACGTCGGGCTCCGTTCCGGCGGCGGGATGTCGGGCCTCGGGTCCGACGAGCGGCGAGGCCGACGGGTGCGAGGCGCTGCGCGGTGGGGTGCGGTGCGAGCGCCGCGGACTGTGCGGTGTGGTGCGGGACATGCGGTGAGCTGCGGTTCGGTGTGCTGCCTTTGCTTGTGCTTTGCCGTGAGGAATGGGTACCCCGTGCGCGGCGAGGTAAGGGCGCGACCTCCCCGGGGGCCGTTGCGTACCGCCGCGCGGCCGCACCGGGAGACGGCCCCGACGGTGCCGGCATCGCCCTGGCAGGCAAGGAAAGCAGGTCTTGAGCGTCCCCGGCGTCAGCGTCGCGTCAGTGTGGGCCCGCTTCCCGTCAGCGTCGCGTCAGGACGCCGGGCGGTCAGGACTCGCGGGCGTAGCGTCGCCGACGTGCCCCGGCCCGCCTCCCCGTGCCGGGGCCGCCCCACCCACCGCGCGGATCCTCCAGGAGGCATCCATGGCACGGCCCGTCGGTGCGGCGACGCCCCGGACCCCGGGGTACGCCCCGCCGACGGGCGCACGCGGTGGATCGCCCGACAAGGAGCACCTGGCCATGACCACCATGAACCTGCCGGCCGCCGCCCCCGCCCACACCCCGGACGATCTGTCCGTGTGGCCGGCCTCCACCTCCCGGCTGGGCCACGGCGGACTCGCGGTGGGCGCCGTCGCGCTCACCGAGATCGCCGAACGCTTCGGCACACCCGCCTATGTGCTGGACGAGGGCGAGGTGCGCGAACGCTGCCGCACCTATCGCAGCGCCTTCCCCGAGGCCGAAGTCCTCTACGCCGCGAAGGCGTTCCTGTGCCGGGCCGTGGCCCACTGGGTGCGGGACGAGGGCCTCGGGCTCGATGTGTGCTCGGCCGGCGAACTCGAACTCGCCGTCACCGCCGGATTTCCGGCCGACCGCATCGTGCTGCACGGCAACGCCAAGTCGCCGCACGACATCGAGGCCGCGCTGCGCCTCGGCGTGGGGCGGATCGTCATCGACAGCCCCTCCGAGATCGCCCGCCTGGCGGCGGCGGTCGGCCCGGGCGGTCACCAGAAGGTGATGCTCCGGGTGGTGCCCGGTATCAGTGCGGGCGGCCACGACAAGATCCGTACCGGCACCGACGACCAGAAGTTCGGACTGTCCCTCACCGACGGCCACGCCCAGCACGCCATCGCTCGCATCCTGGGGCAACCGCAGCTCGAACTGACCGGCCTGCACTGCCATTTGGGGTCGCAGATCACCACGGTCAAGCCCTATCTGTCGGCGGTGCGCCGCATGGTCGGCCTGATGGCCCGCATCCGCGACACCCACGGCGTGGTGCTGCCCGAGCTGGACATGGGCGGCGGCCACGGCGTCGCCTACCGGCCCGGCGAGGACGCGCTGGACATCACGGCGCTGGCCCGCCGGATGCGTACCGAACTCGTCGAGAGCTGCGCGGCGGCCTCGCTCACGGTGCCCCGGCTGCTCGTCGAGCCGGGCCGCGCGGTGGTCGGGCCGGCCGGTGTCGCGCTGTACCGGGTGCTCGCCGTCAAGCGCACCGGCGACAACCTCTTCGTCGCGGTCGACGGCGGCATGAGCGACAACCCGCGACCCGCCCTGTACGGGGTGCGGTACGAGCCCCGCCTCATCGGGCGGGCCGCGACCGCCGAGCCCCGCAGGGCGACCGTCGTGGGACGGCACTGCGAGGCGGGCGACGTCCTGGCCGCGGCGGTGGACCTGCCGGGCGACGTCCACCCCGGGGACCTGCTGGCCGTGCCGGTCGCCGGCGCCTACCAGCTGTCGATGGCGTCCGGCTACAACATGGTGGGCCGCCCCCCGGTGGTCGCCGTCGCCGACGGGCACGCCCGGCTCCTGGTGCGCCGCGAGTCGCTCGACGACTTCCGCAGCCGCGACGTCGGGCTGTGAGGCGACCCGGTCGCGGCATCGGGTGTGCGGCGGGCCGGCTCCGGCGACGGGTGTGCGGAGGCCGGTCCCGTCGCGGCCACGGGTGTGGGGAGGCCGGTCCCGTCGCGGCCACGGGTGTGGGGCGTCGCTTTCGGCATCGGCCGTGCGCCGCGCTCACTGCGGTCGCTGCGCGACCCGGGGGGCGGTGCGGCGGCCGAGGAGTTCGGCCAGGCCCCGTCGGGTCGCGGCGAGCACCACCCGGTCCTCGGGGCGCAGCACGTAGCCGGGCGGCACCTGCCACACCAGGTCGCCGGGAGAACCCGCCCGGTCGCGCCGGGCGGCACCCAGATCGGGCACCCGCTCGCCGGGCGAGGACGTGTCGAGCGCGAGGACCCGCCAGGCCCCCTCGCGGAAGGCCTCCTCGACCGTGTGCCCCTCCAGCTGTGGATGTCCCGCGACATCGACGGCCGCGAAGAGCAGCACCTTGCGCTCCACCGGTATGGCGCCCAGGATCTGACGACCCATCATGGCGCTGGCGAAGGCCGGCGCCGCCAGGTGCGAGACGCTGCGGCTGCGGGTGAGCGCCCCCGGGTGCGCGGCCCGCAGGGTGCGGTGGACGGCGGTCGCGAAATCGTCGTCGTAGAGGCGCATCACCACGCGCAGATCGGGCTTCACCGAGCGGGCGTACAGGGCGGCTTCCAGGTTGGTGGTGTCCGAGCTGGTCAGCGCGAGCAGGGCGTGCGCCCGGTGGATACGGGCGGACTCCAGGAGCCCTTCCTGGGTGACGTCGCCGATGACGGTGGGGACCCGAAGGCGCCTGGCGAGCGCTATGCCGCGGGCCTCGGGGTCGGCCTCCACGCACACCACGGGGATGTCGAGTTCGCGAAGCCGCACCAGGACCCGTGCGCCGATCTTGCCCATGCCGAGCAGCACCACATGGCCCGAGAGCCCGCGCGGGGGCCGGGGCAGCGCGGAGGCGTTGCGGAAGGTTCCCAGACCTTCCAGGACGGCGGCGACGAGGATCGGCAGGAGCAGCAATCCCACGAGTCCGGAGAGGAGTTGAAGGATCTGCCGTCCCACCGGCTGGCCCTTGGCCGGGTCGTCGATGGCGAAGATGTCGAGCAGCGTCAGATAGGCGGCGTGCAGGGGATCCGCGCCGGTGGTGAGGCAGGTCGCGACGGCGAGTGCGAGCACCGAGGCGACGATCCCGGCCAGCGACCAGCGAAGCCGCCGGGAGAACAGCCTGCCCAGGGGCGCGCTCAGATCGGTGAGGCGGCCCGGCGACCGCGCGGGCCCGGTGTAGGTGACCGTCTCCAGGACCACCCGGCCGCGGTGTCCGGCCTCGTCCATCGAGCGCTCGTCCGGCAGCAGCCGGGGTCCTTCCGAGCCGCTGCGGTCCGAACCCTCGGCACCCGCGGGGTCGTTGGTGGTCGACGACAGAAGGGCCAGGGTGCACAGACCGGGGTCGGTGACCTCGCCGGGCCGGGGCGGCGGACGCTGCCCCGCCCGCAGCAGCACCCCGTCGGCGTGTACGACCTTGCTGGTGCCCGCGAGCGCGGTCGCGGCGAGTGCGGGCGCCGCGGTGTCGGCGTCGGACAGGACGGTGGTGGAGGTCTCCGAGGCGCCCGGGCCCGGGCCGGGCGTGGTGAGCGCGGCGGCCTGGTCGAGCAACTCCTGGAGATACTGGCCGAGTTTGCGGTTGTAGAGGCGGATGACGAGCCGTACGCGCGGATTGAGACGCCGGGCGATGAGGGCGGCCCGGATGTTCGTCTCGTCGTCGCGGTGGACCAGGGCCACGGCCGCGGCCTGACCGATGCCGGCCTCCGCGAGCGTCTCGTCGTTGGGTTCCACCGCCTCCACGAGCCGGTTGTCACCGGCCCCGTCCGGGGCGGTGGCCGGGGTGCGCAGCATCACCGAGGACACGCGGCCGAACAGCGCGGAGGCCCTGGCGCGGCCGCCTGCCGGGAGCCGGGACGCGGGAGTTCCGTCGACCGGTGGTACGACCAGGATCACCCGCTCCCCGTACACCTCGCGCAGTTCACCGGCGAGCCGGTGGGCCAGCGCGCCGTCCCCGCTGACGATCATGTGTCCTACGGGCGGTCCGGGTCTCGACGCGGACGCGAGCGGCTGTTGAGGTAGTGAGGGCACACCCAGACCTTGCCCCATCAGGTGGCGTCGCGTCGACGCCCCGCCGGCCCCGGGCGCACCGGGGGAGCAACTGCCGCGTTCCGCACGGATGTTGTGAACAGGGTGTGCAGCAGCACCGCGGTGAGTGTCCCCGCCACCACCCCACTGCCCGCGACCGTACGCGCCCAGCCGGGGAACCCGTCGTAGAGGGCGGGCGCGAGCAGCGGCAGCAGGCCGATCGCCAGCGCCAGAGCCGCGACCACGGAGTTGGAGCGCTCCCCGAGCCCGGCGCGGGCGAGCATCTCCACGCCCATGACGGCGATGACCGCGTACACGACGAGCGCCGAGCCGCCGACCACCGCGGTGGGCAGCCCGGCCACCAGGCGCGAGAGCGGGGAGAGCAGTCCGGCGACCACCAGCAGGCCACCGGCCGCGGCCGTCACGTACCGGCTGCGCACCCCGGTCAGCCGGCCGATTCCGATGTTCTCGGAACTGGTCACCATCAGGGACGTACCGAACAGGGCGCCGACGAGGGAGACGAGCGCGTCCGCGCGGGCCACCCTCGGCACGTCCCGCCCGGGGTCGGGCGCGCGGCCCGCGGTCTCGCTGTTCAGTACGGTCTGGCCGGTGATCTCGGCCAGCGTGGTGAGGCTGAACACAAGAAGCGGCAGGGCCGCCAGCGGGTCGAACTCCGGTGCCCCGTAAGGGAAGAGGTCCGGCAGCGCGAAGCCCGAACCGGCGGCCGGGGTGAACGTGCCGAGGCCCGTGGTCACCGCGACGAGCGTGCCCACCGCCATGCCGATGAGGACGGCGGCCCGCCGCCACACCCCGCGCAGCACGAGGTGGGCCAGGACCGTCGCGGCCACGGTCACCGCGGCGAGCAGGACCGCGCGCGGGGCGGCCGTGCCGCCGGGGCCGGTGATGAGCTGGGCAGCGACCTTGACCATGGAGATTCCGATCAGGAGCACGGTCACCCCCATCACGAGCGGCGGGAAGAGCCGTACCACCCGGGCGTACAGCGGCAGGACGGCGAGCAGCAGCGCGGCGGCTAGCAGCACCGAACCGCTCGCCACCGCCGGGCCGTGATCGCGGGCGATCTGGAGGAACAGGGCCGCGGCCGCCCCGCCCGGCAGCATCACGAACGGCAGCCGCGCGCCGAACTTCCAGACGCCGAGCGACTGGAGGAGCGATCCGGCGCCGCACAGCACCAGCACGGCGCTGAGCAGCGAGGCGGTGGTCGGGGGCGGCAACCGCAGGGCGGTCGCCGTGAGGAAGACGGTGGACACGGGGGCCGCGACCATGGCGAGCACATGCTGAAGGGCGAGCGGCCCGAGCCGCGCCGCCGGTACGCGCTCATCGGCGGGGGAGGGGCCGCAAGAGGCGTACCCGGCACCGGAGTCGGGGGTCCCCGGGTCGTTCGGGGAAGCGGGGGAGGTCATGGGCGGGCCTCCAGCCAGGGCAGCTGCTCGGGGGTGTAGCGGTAGGCGCGGAACACCGCGTTCGGCTCGGCGGGGAAGAGCCGGCGGACCTCGGACTCCTCGTAGCCGCCGAACTGCGGCACCACGAACTCCCAGCACAGATAGCCCTCCTGGGTCACCTCGAAGAGGCGCCCCGCCGGTGAGTCGGTGATGAGCGTGTTGCCGCCCGGCAGCCGCTGTGCCGATCCCATGAACGGTGCGAAGAACGACTCGCGGGCCGGGTCGTGGTACTGCCACACCACCGCGCGGCTCTCTCGCGCGATCTCGATGACGCGCGAGTACGGCACGTCGTGGCCCGGCCGGAAGACGCCGTTGTCGAAGACGAGGATGTTGCCGTTCGCCAGCTCGGTGGGATGGTGCTGCTGGGAGACCGAGCCGGGCTCGGTGCGCCACAGGATCTCGCCGGTGTCCCGGCTGATGACGACCACCGCGGACACGCTGCGCAGACTGGCCAGGACGTTTCCGTCGGCGAGCGGGGTCACGCTGTTGATCAGTGGCCAGTGCTCACGGGCGTAGTCGGGGTGCAGCGGGAACTCGGCACGGTCGAGGTGGTCGGCGGCCCGCCACGACCACAGCTCGGTGCCGTCGGGTCCGACCTCCTTGATGGTGTCGGCCCACACCGTGTCCCCCGCGGCCTCCGAACCCGCCACCCCGCCGAGGACGGCGGCGGCCTGTGCGCCCCGCAGGGGTTCGAGCGCGGTGTACAGGACGCGCCCGTCGCCGAGGTGGTGGGCGTCGTGGTGCTGGAGGGGGTCGCGGTGCTCGCGCAGGACGGTGCCGTCCGGCGCGGCCTCCAGCATCACGCCGCCCCGGTACTTGTGCCACATCGGGAACAGCGCCTCCTGGTCCGGCAGCACGCCGTTGTACGCCAGGTTCCCGTTGCCGAGGATGCGGGCGTGCCGCCCCGGCCGGTAGGGGAGGTGCCAGGTGTGTACGGCCTCGCCGCGCAGGTCCACCAGATACACCTCGCCGTCCGAGGTGAGCGGGGCGTAGAGCGTGAAGCCCGGGCAGGCCGCGCCCGGGTCGAGCGCGATGAGACCGGTGCCGCGGCGGCGGCGCTGGTTCTGGTCGACGGCGGTCGGACGAGCGGTCACGACGACTCTCCTTCAAACTTTCTTTGATGGCTTCAAACAGCTTCGAAGGTAGAGGCGTTGTGTGTCAGCGGTGTGACGGGAGTGCGAAACCGTTCCGGGCCCTGCGTAAGGTGATCCCCAGGGAGGGCGGTGTCGATGAACGACGCAGGTGACAAGGGTGCGGGGCCGCGCCTGGGCGGGGCGGTCCGCCGCCGGCGCCGGGGGCTGGAGTTCACGCTCGCGGCCGTCGCGGAGCGCAGCGGCCTCTCCGTCCCGTTCCTCAGCCAGATCGAGAACGAGCGGGCCCGCCCCAGCATGCGCTCCCTCCAGCGCATCGCGGACGCCCTGAACACCACCGCGGTGGAACTGCTGGCCGCCGCCGACGCCACGGAGCGGACCGTGGATGTCGTACGGGCCGGCGACGACGCGGGCCTCTCCGCGGACGCCGGGGTGCGCCCGCTGGTGCGCGGCCGGCATCAGATGCACGCCCTGGAGTTCACCGGGGAGCGTGCGGCGGACCGCGAATTCCTGCACCACAACGACGAGTTGATGTACGTGGCCGACGGTGCGGCCGAGGTCGAGGCGGAGGGGCGGGGCTACACCCTGTCCAAGGGGGACACGCTCTACCTCACCGGCGGGGTGCGCCACCGCTGGCGGGCGACGCTGCCCGGTACGCGGGTCCTCGTCGTCGCCGTCTCCGACCACGTCGAGGGACCGTGAGAGGCGCCGCGGTCGATGGGTGGAGAGGCTTCGGCCCTCAACTGACCCCTTCGGCAAGGCTGTTGTAGCGCAGCAGATACTCCGCGAAGCGGTCGAGATCCTGCGGGGCCCAGTCGGCGAGGCGCTCGTGGAAGGCCTGGCGGCGCAGCTCGGCCGCCTCGGCGAGCTTGGCGGTGCCGGCCGGGGTCAGCTGGAGCAGCTGGATGCGGTGGTCGTCGGGGTCGCTGATCCGCTCGACGAACCCGAGCTTCTCCAGGGCGGCGACCTGCCGGCTGATCGTCGACTTGTCGAGCATGTAGTAGGCCGCCAGATCGGTCGCCCGGCAGCCCTGCTGGTCCTCCAGGTGGGAGAGCAGGGTGAACGAGACGAGCGAGAGCTCCGGGTGCATCCGGGCGGCGGCGGCCCGGGCGCGCCGGGCGAACGCGGTCAGCTCACGCTGGATGGTGACGACCGACTGGTCTCGGCTGAGCACGGCTGATCCCCTTTCGTCTCCACGGATCGGTTGCACAATACAACGTCACGGGGGATACGGGGAGCGCCACGCCGGGCGGGCCGCCCGCCTCGCCTTCCCGTGGAGCGGCCTACTTCGCGGGCGGTTCCGCCCGCGTTTCCACGGGCTCCTCGCCCAGGGTGTCGAGCGCCTCGGCCAGCCAGCCGATCCAGAACGTCTCCAGCTCGATGCCGCCGCGCAGCACCAGATGCCGCAGCCGGTCCCGCTCGCTGTCGCGTTCCGGCGGGAAGTCCTTCGCCTCGATTTCCTGATACATCGTCAGTGTGGCCTGGTGCAGGGCGAGATGGCGCTCCAGCTCGGCCCGCAGGCCCCCCGTGCCGACCACCGCCGCCGCCCGCATTCGCAGCAGCAGCGGGTCGCGCATCGGCTTCGGGTCCTGTGCGGCGGCCGCCCACTCGGTGAGCTCCGCACGGCCCGCGGGCAGTACCTCGTACTCCTTCTTCTGCCCCCGGGCCGGTGCCGCGGACGCCAGCGCCCGGATGAGGCCGGACTGCTCCAGCTTCGCCAGCTCGCGATAGATCTGCTGGTGCGTGGCCGACCAGAAGTAGCCGATCGACTTGTCGAAGCGGCGCGTCAGCTCAAGCCCCGACGAGGGCTTTTCGAGCAGTGCGGTCAAGATCGCGTGGGGCAGGGACATGACCGCATCCTAGGTTCGGGCCGATCCCGGGGCCCGCATCCTGGGTTCGGGCCGATGCCGGGGCCCGCATCCTGGGTTCGGGCCGATCCCGGGGCCCGAACCGGCGCTCGGCCCGTCAGAGCGCCGCGGCGAGCCGGGTGCCCTGGTCGATGGCGCGTTTGGCATCCAGCTCGGCGGCCACGTCCGCGCCGCCGATCAGGTGCACGGCCGCACCGGCCGCGGTCAGCTCCTCGTACAGGCCGCGCCGAGGTTCCTGGCCCGTGCACAGCACGACCGTGTCGACGGGGAGCACGGTGGAGGTGCCGTCCACGGTGATGTGCAGGCCCTCGTCGTCGATGCGGTCGTAGCGCACGCCCGGCACCATGGTCACGCCGCGGTGCTTGAGTTCGGTGCGGTGGATCCAGCCGGTCGTCTTGCCGAGCCCGGCCCCGACCTTGGTCGTCTTGCGCTGGAGCAGGTGCACCTGGCGCGGCGGCTTCGGCCGCTCCGGCGCGCGCAGTCCGCCGCGCTCGCCGTAGGCGGTGTCGACGCCCCACTGCCGGAAGTACGTCTCGGCGTCCAGGCTCGCCGCGTCCCCGCCGTCGGTGAGGAACTCGGCGACGTCGAAGCCGATGCCGCCCGCGCCGACGACCGCGACCCGCTCGCCCACCGGGGCCCCGTCGCGCAGGACATCGAGATAGGTGACCACGCTCGGGTGGTCCGAGCCCGGGATCTCGGGGGTGCGCGGGGTGACGCCGGTCGCGATCACGATCTCGTCCCAGCCGCCCGGGATCAGGTCGGCGGCGCTCACCTCGGTGTTCAACTCGACGTCCACACCGAGCAGTTCGAGCTGGGTGCGGTAGTAGCGAAGGGTCTCGTCGAACTCCTCCTTGCCCGGCACCCGCTTGGCGATGTTCAGCTGGCCGCCGATCCGGTCGGCCGCGTCGAACAGTGTGACGGCGTGCCCGCGTCCGGCCGCCGACACGGCGAAGGCGAGCCCGGCGGGCCCCGCGCCGACCACGGCCAGGCGCTTGCGCAGCTTGGTGGGGGCCAGGACCAGCTCGGTCTCGTGGCAGGCGCGCGGGTTCACCAGGCAGGAGGTGATCTTCCCGCTGAAGGTGTGGTCGAGGCAGGCCTGGTTGCAGCCGATGCAGGTGTTGATGGTCTCGGGGCGGCCCGCGCCGGCCTTGGCCACGAACTCGGGGTCGGCGAGGAAGGGCCGCGCCATCGACACCATGTCCGCCCGCCCCTCGGCCAGCAACTGCTCCGCCACCTCGGGGGTGTTGATGCGGTTGCTGGTGATCAGCGGGATCGACACCGACCCCATCAGCTTCTTCGTCACCCAGGTGTAGGCGCCCCGGGGCACCGAGGTCGCGATGGTCGGGATGCGCGCCTCGTGCCAGCCGATGCCGGTGTTGATGATGGTCGCTCCGGCCTCCTCGACGGCCCGCGCGAGGGTGGTGACCTCGTCGAAGGTGGAGCCGCCGGGCACGAGGTCCAGCATCGAGAGCCGGTAGATGATGATGAAGTCCGGGCCGAGGCGCTCGCGGGTGCGGCGGACGATCTCGACCGGGAAGCGCATCCGGTTCTCGTAGGAGCCGCCCCAGCGGTCGGTGCGCCGGTTGGTGGCGCCCGCGACGAACTCGTTGATCAGATAGCCCTCGGAGCCCATGATCTCGACGCCGTCGTAGCCGGCCGACCTGGCGAGGCCCGCTGCCCGGACGAAGTCCTCGACGGTCCGCTCGACCTCGTCGTCGCTCAGGGCGTTCGGCACATACGGGCTGATGGGCGCCTGGAGGGCGCTGGGCGCGACCAGGTCCTCGTGGTAGGCGTACCGGCCGAAGTGCAGGATCTGCATCGCGATCCGGCCGCCCTCGCGGTGCACGGCCTCGGTGACCACCCGGTGCTGGGCGGCCTCCGCCTCGGTGGTCAGACGGGCGCCGCCGGGGTAGGGCCGGCCCGCGTCGTTGGGGGCGATGCCGCCGGTGACCATGAGGCCGACCCCGCCGCGGGCCCGCTCGGCGTAGAACGTGGCCATCCGCTCGAAGCCGTTCTCGGCCTCTTCGAGACCGACGTGCATCGAGCCCATCAGCACCCGGTTGGGCAGCGTGGTGAACCCGAGGTCCAGGGGGCTCAGCAGATGGGGGTACGCGGTCATGGGGGCGCCTCCGGGTGGGATGTCGTCGCCACCCGTTGTAGACCAGCGCACCCCGGTTATGCAACAAGTTGCATAACACTGAGGTGCCGCTCACACCCGGGGTTCGCACACCGGAGATCACATCCGGAGATCACATCCAGAGAGCGCACCCGGAGATCACACCCGGAGCGGCGGCCCCACGGGGCGAGCCGGTACACGCCGGGCGTCCGCGACCGAGCCCCTTGGTGTACTCGGCGTGCGCCGCCGCGCCTACGCGCCCTCACACCTTCCGGTTCCCGTGCGCCGCCGCGCCTCACACCTTCCGGTCCCCGTGCGCCGCCGCGCCTACGCGCCCTCACACTTTCCGGTCCCCGTGCGCCGCCGCGCCGCACACCTTCCGGTCCCCGTGCGCCGCCGCGCCTCACACCTTCCGGTACCCGTACGCCGTCGCGCCCTCACACCTTCCGGTACCCGTACGCCTCCTCCGCCGCCGCCCGCACCGCCTCCAGGTCCGCCCCGGCCGAGGCGCTGACCACCGCGGCCACCGCGCCCTCCACGAAGGGAGCGTCCAGCAGCCGTGTCCCGTCCGGGAGTTCGTCGCCCTCGGCGAGCAGCGCCTTCACCGTGAGGACCGCGCTGCCCAGGTCCACCAGGACGGCCACGCCCGCGCCCCGGTCCACGGAATGGGCCGCCCGCACGATGAGTTCCTCGCTGGTGCCGAGCCCCCCGTCGGGCAGCCCGCCCGCGGGCGCGACGGGTGCCGTGGCGCCGCCCCCGGCCAGGCCCACGGCCAGCTCCGCGACGGCCGCCGCGACCGCCGCGCTGTGCGACACCAGGACCACCCCGACCAGCGGGGCCGGCCCGCTCACGCGGCGGCCTCGGCCAGCGCGCCGATCAGCAGGGCCGACGAGGTCGCCCCGGGATCCTGGTGCCCCACCGAACGCTCCCCGAGATAACTGGCCCGCCCCTTGCGGGCGATCAGCGGCACCGTCGCGAGCGCCCCGGCCTCGGCCGCCTCGGCCGCCGCCGCGAACGACCCGCCCAGCGCCTCGACGGCGGGCAGCAGCGCGTCCAGCATCGTCTTGTCCCCGGCAGCCGCGCCGCCCAGCTGCGCCACCGCCGCGACCCCTGCGCCGAGCGCCTCGGCCAGCTGCTCCCGGCTCACCTCGCCCGCCTCCCCGAGCGCCTTGCCGGTGCGCCGCAGGAGCGTCCCGTACAGCGGGCCCGAGGCGCCGCCGACCGTGGAGATCAACTGCCGCCCGGCGAGGGCGAGTACGGCCCCGGGGGTGTCCGGTGCCTCCTTGTCGAGCACCGCCGTCACGGCCCGGAAGCCGCGCTGCAGATTGGCACCGTGGTCGGCGTCGCCGATCGCCGAGTCGAGATCGGTCAGCCGGGATGCCTCCCGGTCCACCGCGGCGGCGGTGGCGGACATCCAGCGGCGCGTGAACGCGGCGTCGAGCACGGCTCCTCCTTCAGGCATCGGATCAGCAACCCCAGCGCAGCGCGGGTGTGTTGACGGGTGCGTCCCACAACCGCAGCAGCTCCTCGTCGGCCTGACACAGCGTCACCGAGCAGCCCGCCATGTCGAGCGAGGTCACGTAGTTCCCGACGAGCGTACGGGCGACCGGGACACCGCGCTCGGCCAGCACCCGGTGCACCTCGGCGTTGAATCCGTACAGTTCGAGCAGGGGAGTGGCGCCCATCCCGTTGACCAGGAGCAGCACGGGGCTGGTGGGCCGCAGATCCTCCAGGACGACGTGCACGGCATAGTCCGCGATCTCCCGCGAGGTCATCATCGGCCGCCGCTCGCGCCCCGGCTCGCCGTGGATGCCGACCCCCAACTCCAGCTCGCCCGGCGGGAGTTCGAAGGTGGGGCCGCCCTTGGCCGGGGTGGAGCAGGCGGTCAGGGCCACGCCGAAGCTGCGCGAACTCCCGTTCACCTGACGCGCGATCGCCTCGACGCGCTCCAGGGGCCGCCCCTCCGCGGCGGCCGCCCCGGCGATCTTCTCGACGAACAGGGTCGCGCCGGTGCCGCGCCGCCCCGCCGTGTACAGGCTGTCGGTCACCGCGACATCGTCGTCGACGAGCACCTTGGCGACGGCCACGCCCTCGTCCTCGGCCAGCTCGGCCGCCATGTCGAAGTTCAGCACGTCACCGGTGTAGTTCTTGACGACGAACAGGACTCCGGCGCCGCCGTCCACGGCCGCCGCGGCCCGTACCATCTGGTCCGGCACCGGCGAGGTGAACACCTCGCCCGGGCACGCGGCGGACAGCATCCCGGGCCCCACGAAGCCGGCGTGCAGGGGCTCGTGCCCCGAGCCGCCGCCCGACACGAGGGCCACCTGACCGGCCACCGGCGCGTCCCGCCGGACGACCACGCGGTTGTCGACGTCGACCGTGAGTGAGGGATGCGCCGCGGCGATGCCGCGCAGCGCGTCCGCCACCACCGTCTCGGGCACGTTGATGAGCATGTTCACCATGACCTCCAGGGCGAGGCGTGCGGAGTGTGACCACTCCAGTATCACGCGACGCCCCCTCCCGGGACGGGGCCGGTCAGGGGCGCCGGGCCGGGCGGCCCGGCAGGGTCACTCCTTGCCCTCGTAGCGGCGCTCGAAGCGGGCGATCCGCCCCTCCGTGTCCACGGTCCTGGCCCGGCCGGTGTAGAAGGGGTGGCTCTCGGCGGAGATCTCCACGTCGATGACCGGGTAGGTGTTGCCGTCGTCCCAGTCGATGGTCTCCTCGCTCGTCGCGGTCGACCGGGTCAGGAAGGCGAATCCGGCCGCCCGGTCACGGAAGACGACCGGCTGGTACGAGGGCTGCTTGTCGCGTTGCATGGGGGCTCCGGGGGAGAGGGTTTCGGTCAGCGGTTCTCGCCGGACCGCGTGCTGGAGGGGTCCTCGTATCCGTCGAGGTACTCGGTGTCGTCCTCGTCGACGATGTGCATGGCGGCCTCCTCCGCGGAGGCCGCGGCGCCGTCGATGCCCACGTCGGTGGCGAGCATCCGGGTCTCGTCGTCGGGGTGGGCGCCCTCGTCGGGGGCCACCAGGCGTCCGGCGCGGGCGCCGCCGACCTCGTTGTCGCGCGGCTCGCCGTCGGTGTCCCACGTGTCGCCCATGCCGTCGCCGTCGGCCTCCGACACCTCGGCGACCTCGTCGGACAGGCGCTGCTCCAGGCTGTCGCCGCGCAGCCGCTCGGCCGCCGTCACACCGGCGCGCTCCACGGCCCAGGGGCGCTCCGGCGGCGAGTAGCCGACGTCCAGCGGGTCCGGCGGGCCGTCGTCCAGCGTGTCCTCGGCGCCCAGGAGGCCCTCGTCGTCCTGTACCTCGGACCCGTCGGGCTGGTAGACCTCGTCCCCCCACGCCTCACTGTCGACCACGGCTACCTCCTGGGTTGCGGCCGGTGGCTCGCACGCCGCGCGGTCCGATCCGGCAGCCGCTCCCAGTCTCGGCTCGCCCGGACCCCGGGCACCACCGCACGCGGGCCACCCGGGTGATCGCCGACCGCGTTGAACGTGTTCAATTCCGTGCGCTAGGGTCGCTCCCAGATCGAGGGGGCGCAATGAAGATAGTGATTCCCGGCGGTACCGGGCAGGTCGGAGCGATCCTGGACCGGGCCCTGACGGCCGCCGGCCACGATGTCGTGATCCTGACCCGACGGCCGCGTCGCGAGCGCGAGGTGGGCTGGGACGGCGAGACGCCCGGCGCGTGGGGGGACGTCGTCGACGGCAGCGACGTCGTCATCAACCTGGCCGGACGCAGCGTGAGCTGCCGCTACACCGAGGCCAATCTGCGCGCCATGATGGACTCGCGGGTGCGTTCGGCCCGGGTCGTCGGGGACGCGATCGAGGCCGCCCGGCGCCCACCGAAGCTCTGGCTCCAGATGAGCACCGCCACCGTCTACGCCCACCGTTTCGACGCGGCCAACGACGAGGCGAACGGGATCGTGGGCGGCGCCGAGCCGGACGTGCCCGGCTACTGGGGGTTCAGCGTCGAGATCGCCAAGGCCTGGGAGGCGGTCCAGGAAGAGGCCCGCACGCCCAGGACCCGCAAGGTCGCGCTGCGTTCGGCGATGGTGATGAGCCCGGACCGTGGAGGCGTCTTCGACGTGCTCCAGAATCTGGTCCGGCTCGGTCTCGGCGGGCCGGTCGCCGGCGGTGCGCAGTACGTGTCCTGGATCCACGAGCGCGACTTCGTCCGGGCCGTCGAGTTCCTCGTCGCCCGTGGGGACCTGGCCGGCGCGGTGAACCTGGCCGCGCCCGTTCCCTTGCCGCAGCGCGACTTCATGCGCGCCCTGCGGACGGCCCGGGGCGTTCCGGTGGGCCTTCCCGCGACGAGGTGGATGGCCGAACTCGGCGCGTTCGCCCTGCGCTCGGACACCGAGCTGCTCCTCAAGAGCCGCCGCGTCGTGCCGGGCCGCCTCCTGGACGCGGGCTTCACCTTCGAGCACCCCGAGTGGCCGGCCGCCGCCGACGACCTGGTGCGGCGTGCGCGGGCCGGGCGCGGGGGCCACAACTAGCCGGTGCGCGGGCGCAGTTGGGAACGGACGGAGCCGACGAGCACGAGCAGCCAGGCCGCCACCGCGATCCCCAGCACGACCGCGCCGAGTGGGTGCAGCGCGCCGATGCCGGTGGCGTCCGAGGTGGACAGGGCGGCCGCCGCCGTCATCCCGACCGGGAAGACCGTCGACCAGCGTCTGACGTCGTAGCGCGGGCGCGGCCGGTACACCTCGGCGCCGAGCAGTACCGCGCACGCGGTGACATTGAGGCCCAGCAGCACCAGAGCGGCGATCCGCAGGGCCGTGTGCGCGGCGCCGGTCCACAGCGGGGAGAGGGCCAGCTTCGACGCGGTGAGCGCGGAGATGGCCAGGGCGCCGCCGCCGATCCACTGGTCGCCCGCGCCGTCCCGTACCTCGCGGAGGTCGAACCGCACCAGGGCCTCGCCGTAGAGGACCAGGCCGAGACCGAACACGGCCAGGGCCGCCCACCCCAGCCACGCGACGCCGACCGCCGGCGACAGGGTCCCGGCGAGCACGCCGAGGCCCTGGGTGGCGACGCACACCAGGAACACCGCGCCCGGCATCCGGCGCTGCCAGTGGCGTACCACCGCGATCAGGAGCACCGGCCAGAGCGCGGCCGCCAGCGCGAGCAGGGCCGCCGCGGCCGTCTGCCAGCCGAGAGCCGAAAGCCGGGTGCCGAGCACCGTGGTCGCGGCGACGGCGGTGAGCGCGGGCGGGGTGTCCGCCTCGCCCGACCAGCGGTCCCGGTCACGCAGCAGCCTGGTGAGGAAGTCCCCGGCGAGCAGCAGCCACAGCGCGGCCGCGAGCACGAGCGCCACCCGCGAGAGCGCTTCGTGGCCGGTCAGGTGCAGCCCGACGGAGATGATCGCAGTGGCCATCACGGCGGCGCCGGCCGCCGGGGGCAGCTCTGCCCACCACCGGTTCGCCTGGCCGTCCATGGCCCCATCTCAACGCGGCCCGGTCCCGGTCGCCACCGCGGTGGCTTCCCGGCGGAGATGCTTGTACAGTACAACTGACAGAAGTTGTAAAAGCCAACCATTGGGTCGCGACCGCTCCCGGCCGACGATCCGATCAGAAGGGTCCTGTCATGTCCGCAGGCCACAAGGCCGGTAGGGTCGCCGCTCCGGGCGACGTGCGTACGGCGCCGTCGAACCCCGCGCTGCGACACGTCCTCACGCACCTGATCACCCCGCTCCTGATGTGCCTCGGCATGGGACTCGCCTACCTGGGCGCCTTCGCCACGCCCGAGCCGCACCACCTGCCCGTCGCGGTCGTCGGAGCGGGCCCCGAGGCGAAGGTGTTCGCGCAGACCGTGAAGGACGAGGCGGGCGACCAGCTCGACGTCCGCACCCTGCCCGACCGCGCCACCGCCGTCCACCAGCTCAAGGACCGGGACATCTCCGGCGCCTACGTCCTGGACGCCAGGGCCCCCGAACTCGTCGTCGCCTCGGCCGGGTCCGACATGAGCGCCACCGCCGTCGAGAAGGTCTTCACCCCGGCGGCCACCGCCCAGGGCGTCCCCCTCAAGGTCACCGACGTCGTCCCGCCGGTCTCCGGCGACCCGACGGGCTCGGGCATCTTCTTCCTGCTCATCGCCGTGAGCATCGGCTCGTACGCCTCGGTCGCCGTCCTCGGCGCGGCCGGCGCCGGGCTCTCGCCGCGGACCCGGGCGGCACTCGTGGCCGGGGTCTCCTTCGTGGTGTCCCTCATCGGAGCCGCCTTCGCGGGCCCGCTGTTCCACCTCGTCGACCACGGCCTGTGGGGCGTGTGGGCGATGTCCTGGCTGTACTCGGCGGGGATCCTCTTCCTCGGCGCCGGGCTGCACACCTTCCTCAAGCGCTGGACCACGCTCGCTGTGATGGTGCTCTTCGTGATGCTCAACTTCACGAGCTCCGGCGGCTTGTTCCGGCCCGAACTGCAGAACGGCTTCTTCGGGAGCCTGCACGCCTTCTGGAACGGCGCCGGCCTCGTCGAGGGCATCCGCGACCTCGTCTACTTCGACGGTCACGGCCTCGCCCGCAACGTGTGGGTGCTCGCCGCCTGGCTGCTCCTCGGCATGATCGTGACGGCGATCGCGGGCGCGGTCGAACGACGCCGGGCCCCGGCCGGGTCCGTCACCCCTGTCACCCCCGCATCCTCGGTGAAGGCTCCGGCCGCCCCACCGATGGAATCCGTCGAGGAGGCCGAGGAGGCGGCGGAAGAGGAGGAGATCGAGGAGACCGTCGGCGTCTGATCGCGCCCGTCCCCGCTCCGGGCGGTCCGGCCTCGGCCGGGCCGCCCTCTTCCCGGCCTGTGCCGTGCGGCCGCACCGGTCGCGCAACGCGCGGGCCGTCGACAGGGTTGGACCGGTACGCAGCGCGGGGGAGCGACAGCCGGGAGGCATGATGCCGAGCAGGAACACAGTGCGGGTCCGCCGCGTCTACGACCCGCCCGAGGAGGCGGACGGCGTACGCGTCCTCGTCGACCGGCTCTGGCCGAGAGGACTGTCCAAGGAACACGCGGCCGTCGACGAATGGCCCAAGGCCCTCACACCGTCGACGGAACTGCGCCGCTGGTACCACGAGGACCGCACCCGGTTCGCCGCCTTCCAGGAGCGGTACGAGGCCGAACTGGCCGGCCCCGAGCAGGTCGGCGCGCTCGACCGCCTCGCCACCCTCGCGAAGGACCGCACCCTGACCCTGGTCACCGCCGTGAAGGACATCGACCACAGCCATCTGCCGACGCTGCTCGCGGCCCTCGGGCGGAGCCGCCCGTCCGGGTGAACCCGGCGGGCAGTCGCTCGCCGTCTGGGCTAGGCATTACGCATGTCACCGATGTCACGGATGGGCGCCATCGACCGCCGCTGGTTCGAGCGGGTCGCGACCGCACGCCTGGCCGGCGCCGACCAGGTACTGCCCCGGCTGAGTCACGCGGCCAACCACGGCAAGCTGTGGTTCGCCGCGGCCGGGGTGCTCGCGGTGGCCGGCGGCCCCACCGCCCGCCGGGCCGCCCGGCGCGGGATCGGCGCCCTGGCGCTGGCCTCGCTGACCGCCAACACCGCCGCCAAGTACGCGACCCGGCGCCGGCGCCCGGCGATCGACGCGGTGCCGCTGGTGCGCCGCCTCGCGAAGGCGCCCGGCACCACCTCGTTCCCGTCCGGGCACTCCGCGTCCGCCGCCGCCTTCGCGGCCGGGGTGGCGCTGGAATCCAGCCGGTACGGGGCACTGGTCGCCCCGCTCGCCGCGGCCGTGGCGTTCTCCCGCGTCTATGTCGGCGTGCACTACCCGGGCGACGTCCTGGCCGGGTGCGCGCTGGGCGTGGCCGCGGCCGCCGTCACCTGCTACTGGTGGCCACCCCGGCCCCAGCCGCTGCACCCCCTGCACACCCGCGCCGCGGCGCCCGCACTGACCCGGGGCGAGGGGCTCGTGGTGGTCGTCAACTCCGGCTCCGGCAAGGGCGTTCCGGGCCGGCTGCCCGCCCAGGACCATCTGCGACTGCTGCTCCCGAAGGCCGAGATCGTCGAACTCGGACCCGGCGACGACCTCGGTGAACTCCTCGACGAGGCCGTCGCCCGCGCCGCACAGCTCGACCGCGTGCTCGGCGTGTGCGGCGGCGACGGCACCGTCAACGCGGCCTGCGAGCGCGCCGCCCGCGAGGGCCTCGCCCTCGCCGTGTTCCCGGGCGGCACCTTCAACCACTTCGCCCTCGACGCGGGCGTGGCCGCCTTCGAGGACACCGCGTACGCCCTCGAACACGGCGAGGCGATCCGGGTCGACCTGGCCCGGGTCAGGGACGGGTCGGGCGAGGACGTCACCGCGTTCGTCAACACGTTCAGCATCGGCCTCTACCCGGACCTGGTGCGGATGCGCGAGGGCATGGAGGGCCGGATCGGCAAGTGGCCGGCCGCGGCGATCGCCCTGGTCCGGGTGCTGCGCACCGCCGCTCCCCTCCGCCTCCAGGTCGACGGCCGTCCACGGGCGCTGTGGCTGCTGTTCGCGGGCAACGGCCACTACCAGCCCGAGGGGCTCACCCCCACACACCGGCCGCGCCTCGACGAAGGCCTCCTGGACGTACGGACCGTCGACGCCGAAGTGCGGCTCGCCCGCACCCGGCTCGTGGTCTCGGCCCTGGCCGGAGCGCTGCGCCGCTCCCACGTCTACCGGGGTGAGCGCGTCCGCTCGGTCCGGCTCACCGGCCTCGACAACGTGAACTCCCTCGCCTACGACGGGGAGACGGCGACCGCTCCGGACGCGCTGCTGCTCGACAAGGCGGACCGGGCGCTCATCGTCTACAGCCCCGCCGAACCGCAGGACGAGCTCGCCCAGCGCGCCCGCACCGCGACGGCCGCCATCGCCGCCGGTGCCACCGCCGCCCGCGCCCGTTCGTCGAACCCTTGACCCGGCTCAACTCGTCTGTGGAACACGTGAGGTGGAGGATCGCGCCACCGGCTCGGGCGGTGCGGGCTCCGGCAGCCGTCGGGTCAGGAGCCAGGCCAGTACGGGCAGGACGACGAGCGGGGCCAGAGCCGTGCGCAGCGAGGTCGCGTCGGCCGCGGCCCCGATCAGCGGGCTCGCCACCCCGCCCACGCTCACCGTCAGACCGAGCGTGACACCGCTCGCGGTGCCGATCCGGCTGGGCAGATAGTCCTGGCCGAGCGTCACCTGCAACGAGAACGGCACATACAGGGCGGCCGAGGTCAGCGCGACGAACAGATAGAAGGCCGGCCCGGGCACGAACACCACTCCCGCCACCGCCGGCACCGCGGCGGCGTACGACCAGCACACCACGCGTACCCGGTCCCAGCGCGCCGCGAGCCTGCCGCCCACCACGGTGCCCGCCGCACCGCCCGCGTACAGCGTGAACAGGGCCGCGGAACCGCCGAGTTGACCGACTCCGACCCGCTGACGCGCGTACAGCGCGACGAACGCGGCAAGGCCCACGAAGACCAGCGAGCGGCAGACCACGGCCAGACACAGCTTCACGAACGAGGCCCGGTCGTCCCGCCCGGCCACCCGGGTGGACCCCGCTCCGGCCCGGCCCGGCATCCGCACCGCCCGCAGGGCGAGCACGCACAGCACACTGCCGAGGGCGGCCGGAACCACGAGCAGCGGGGCCGCCCGCAGGCCACCCGTCCCGACCACCCCGGCGACGAGCAGCGGAGCGGTGGCGAAGCCGAGGTTGCCGCCGAGCGAGAACCAGCCCATCGCGGTGTGGCTGCCCGCGCTCGCGAGCCGGGCCACCCGGGCGGACTCGGGGTGATAGGCGGCCACGCCCACCCCGGACACGGCCACCATCGCCAAAGTCGTGGCGTACGTGCCGCCCCAGGCGCTCAGCGCGATGCCGGCCCCGGCCACCGCCGTACTCACCGGCAGCAGCCACGGCATCGCCCACCGGTCGGTCAGCGCGCCGAACAGCGGCTGGACGATCGAGGAGAGCAGCGAGGCGGCCAGCACGATCCCGGAGGCCGCCGCATAGGAGTAGGCGCGCTCGGCGACGAAGAACGGCACCAGGGCCGCCACCGCGCCCTGGTACACATCGACGCAGGAATGCCCGACGGCCAGCAGGAGCACCGGCCGCCCGGGCCCCGCACCTCCCCGGGCCGACGCCCCGCGCACCGGATCCCTCCCACGCCCGTCACGCTGTTCGTTTCGCACACACCGATGGTCGTCGGCGGCCCTGTTGTCGCGCTTCCGATAAATTGCCAACCGATGCCGAACATCCGCCACACGCCCGTCGCCCCCACCCGGGCCCAGCGGCTGGCCCCCGGGGACACCATCGACGCGCACCGCCACGACGACCACCAGATCGTCTACGCGGGGCGCGGCGTTCTCGCCGTGACGACCGAGGCCGGCACCTGGGTGGCCCCTGCCACCCGCGCCGTCTGGGTGCCGGCCGGGACCGTGCACGCGCACCGGGCGCACGGCAGCCTCGAACTGCATCTGATGGGGATCGCGGCCGACGAGAACCCGCTGGGCCTGGACGCGCCCACCGTGCTCATGGTCGGGCCGCTGCTGCGTGAGCTGCTCCTAGCCCACACCCGGGCGCCGCACGACGACACTCCCGAAGGTGCCCGCCTGCGGGCCGTGCTGCTCGACCAGCTGCGCGCCTCGCCGCAGCGGCCCGTCACCCTGCCCGCGCCCACCGATCCGCGCCTGGTCGCGGTGTGCGCGCTGCTCGAAGCCGACCCGGCCGACCGGCGCGGGCTCGCCGAGCTCGGCCGGCTGGTCGGCGCGAGCGAGCGCACCCTGACCCGGCTCTTCCGCGCCGACCTCGGGATGACGTTCCCGCAGTGGCGCACCCAGCTCCGCCTCTACCTGGCACTGCGGCTGCTGGCCGAGGGCGCCCCGGTCACCACCGTGGCCCATCGCTGCGGCTGGTCCTCGACCAGCGCGTTCATCGACGTGTTCCGCCGCGCGTTCGGCCACACGCCGGGCGCGCACAGCCGCTTGCGTTAGAGCACGCTCCAACTCGTAGCGTCTTGTTCATGAACAGCGCAGACAACGCAGCCAACATCCCCGCCGCCTCGTCCGGCGCCGAGACCACCGACGAGCGGTTCGAGCGCGGTCTCGCGCTGCTCCGCACCATCGGCGGCCAGGAGCACCCGGCGGTCCTGGACAGCCTGGCCGACATCGCGCCCGGCCTCGGCCACATGACCGTCGCCTTCGCGTACGGCGATGTCATGTCCCGCCCCGGACTCACCCTGCGCCAGCGGCAGATCGCCACCGTCGCGGCCCTGGCCGCCATGGGGAACGCGGCGCCCCAGCTGCGCTTCCACATCGACGGCGCGCTCAACGTCGGGGTCAGCGCCGCCGAGGTGGTGGAGATCCTCCTCCACACCGCGGTGTACGCGGGCTTCCCGGCCGCGCTCAACGGCATCGGCGCCGCCCGCGAGGTCTTCGAGAGGCGCCCGGACGTCGCCGCGGCGCCGGTCGACAGCGAGCCGCTGCCGGGTGACCGTTACGAGCGCGGCCTTGTCAAGCTGGCCGAGGTGGACGGGCACGCGGGCGACCAGGTCGTCGCCTCGCTGCGGGACATCGCGCCCGATCTGGCGCGCTACATCATCGAGTTCGCCTTCGGCGACATCTATACGCGCCCCGCACTCGACCTGAAGTGCCGCGAGATCGCCAGCGTCGCCATGTGCACCGCGCTCGGCACGGCCGCGGCCCAGCTGCGCGTCCACATCCACGGTCTGCTGAACGTGGGAGGCAGCCGCGAGGAGGTCATCGAGGTCATCACCCAGATGGCGAGCTACGCGGGCTTCCCCGCGGCACTCAACGGTATCGCCGCGGCACGCGAGGTCTTCGAGGAGCGCGGCGCGGGGGAGTGACCGGGGCCGGGAACGGGCCAGGGGCGGTGGCGGCGCGGCGGGGTGGCCGTACTCCTCGGCCTCCCGGCGGGCCCCCATCCGCTACAACTCGGCTCAAGCGGCCTTCTGGCCAAGGGAGCTCAAGCTGCCTTCTGGCAAAGGGAGTTGACCCGGAACAGCACCTGGAACAGGGACCTGGACGGAGACCTGAACGGAGGCCGGAACGGCAAGGTGCCGCGCCGCGGCTGCCCCGAAGGGCGCCGAGGGTGCTACTCTGCGAGCAGCACGTGTGTACGCCCCTTCTCGCGGCGTCCGTGCTCGTTTCCTCCCGGTGCCGCCTCCAGCGCGGCGCCCGCTGTTCCTCTCCCGGCCGTCGTACGGCCCGGACTTCTCCTGCGCCCGTCGCGCGAAGGGACCCCCTGTGCTGAGCACGCTCGAACACCCCACCCCCACCTCCACCCCCAACCGTCACGACCAGCCCACCAGGACCCCGCTCGCCGGCGTCCTGGACCTCACGGCCGGCCAGGGCAGGCTCCGGACCACCGGGTACGCCCCCGGCCCCGGCGACATCAAGTTCCCGCCCGCCCTCATCCGCCAACACGCCCTGCGCAAGGGCGACTTCATCGAATGCGAAGGCCCCGCGGCCGAGCGGATCGTGCGGGTCAACGGCCAGCCCGTCGAAGCGCTGCGCCGCCGCCCGCACTTCGCCGACCTCACCCCGCTGCACCCCGGGGAGCGGCTCCGTCTGGAGACCCGGTCCGACCGGCTCGCCACCCGGGTCGTCGATCTCGTCGCACCCGTCGGCAAGGGGCAGCGCGGTCTGATCGTCGCGCCGCCCAAGACCGGAAAGACCATCCTGCTCAAGGAGTTGGCGCAGGCCGTCGCCGAGAACCACCCCGAGTGCCATCTGATGGTGGTGCTGATCGATGAACGTCCCGAGGAGGTCACCGACATGCTCCGCTCGGTCCACGGCGAGGTGCTCGCCTCGACCTTCGACCGGCCGCCCAAGGAGCACATCGCGCTGGCCGAGCTGGCCGTCGAGCGCGCCAAGCGCCTGGTCGAACAGGGCAGGGACGTCGTGGTGCTCCTGGACTCGCTCACCCGTCTGTGCCGGGCCCACAACAACGCGGCCGGTCCGGGCGGGCGCACGTTGAGCGGGGGAGTGGACGCGGCCGCGCTGCACGGCCCCAAGCGCCTGTTCGGCGCCGCCCGGCTCACCGAGGAGGGGGGCTCCCTCACCATCCTCGCGACCGCCCTGGTGGACACGGGATCGCGCGCCGACGACTTCTTCTTCGAGGAGCTCAAGAGCACCGGCAACATGGAACTGCGGCTGACCCGCGCCCTCGCCGAGCGCCGGCTCTTCCCCGCCGTCGACATCACCCCCTCCGGCACGCGCCGGGAGGAACTCCTTCTGGAACCGGCCGAGTTGAGCGCCGTTCGCGGACTGCGCCGGGCGCTGCACCATCAGGACGCGCACGGCGCCCTGGAGGCACTGCTCGACAAGATGAGGCAGACCCCCGACAACGCGGCCTTCCTGCGACAGATCCGCCTCACCGCCTGAGCCCGCTCCCACTCGACAACCCCGGGCCGGACAAGCCGGACGGCGCCCCGCCGGGCGAGCCGGACGCGCCCGGCCGGGGACGCTCGGCAGCCCGGGGGCGCCGTCGGCGCGGCCGTCACCAGGCCGGGAGGCCCCTCAGGGAAGCAGCTTGTCGAGCGCGGCGGGCCCCTCGGCGGCCAGCTTGCGCTCGGCCCAGGCCAGATTCTCCGGGGTGACGTCCCGCCCGGACGCGAGCACGATGTCCTCGGCGGTGACCTCGCCCCCGGATCCCGTGTGCAGCAGGGCGTCGGGGGTCACGGGCTCGCGCGGGCTGGAATCGGACCGGTCGTTCATGCCGCCTCCTGTGTTCGTCCGGTAATGCACCATTCTCGCCCCCGCCTACCCGGGCCGCATCCGGCCCACACGCCTCATCCGCACGGTCGGACGGGGCCGGACTCAGGAGGCCGCGTACACCCGGCTCGCGTACGACGAGAACGCCTCGGCGGTGAGCCTGCGCGCCAGGTCCGCCTCGGTGATCATGCCGACCGGAGCACCGTCCTCGACCACCACGATCCGCCGGATCCGTGCCTCGCTCATCGCCTTGACCGCGAGCGAGGCGTCCGCGTCGGCGTCGACCGTGTGCACACCGCCCTCGGCCAGGTCGCCCGCGGTCACCTTCGCGGCGTCCTTGCCCGCGGCGAGTGCCCTGACGACGATGTCGCGGTCGGTGACGATCCCGGCCAGCTCGCCCGCACCGCCCATGACCGGCAGTGCGCCGATCCCGTGGTCGCGCATCAACTGGGCGGCCCGGTCGAGCGTTTCGGTCGCGGGGACGCAGCGGACGTCCGGGGTCATCAGGTCACGGGCAGTGGTCACGGAGGCCTCCGGTCCAGGGGTGCGCAGGGGGTGCGGGCCCGTCGCCCGCGCCTCGGCCATGCTCGCCGGGTGCCGGTCCTCCGGCGACCGCTCGGCGCCGATCGGGTGTCCGGCGCATCCCCGGGCCTGCTGGGCGGCCGGGCGCGGGATCGACGCTCCCCTTCCAGATTCTTGAAACACGTTCTACTGTGTGCGCCGCCGTACCGCGACCGTCCTGGAGGGGCCGTGCACCTCGAATACACGCCTGAGCAGCAGCAGTTGCGCACCGAGCTGCGGACCTACTTCGCCGAGCTCGTACCGGACAACGTCTACGCCCGGTACGCAGACCCGGCCGCCCAGAAGCGGTTCTACCGGGAGACCGTACGGCGGCTCGGCGGCGACGGCTGGCTGGGCGTGGGCTGGCCCAAGGAGTACGGCGGGCGCGGACTGAGCCCCATGGAGCAGTTCATCTTCTTCGACGAGGCCGCCCAGGCCGGGGTCCCGCTGCCGCTCATGGCCCTGAACACCGTCGGTCCGACGATCATGCAGTTCGGCACGGACGAGCAGAAGGCGTACTTCCTGCCGAAGATCCTCTCCGGCGAGATCGACTTCGCCATCGGCTACAGCGAGCCCGACGCCGGGACCGACCTCGCCGCGCTCAAGACGCGCGCGGTGCGCGAGGGCGACGAGAACAGCGGCACGTACACCGTGAACGGGCAGAAGATCTGGACCACCAACGGAGACACCGCCGACTGGGTCTGGCTCGCCGTCCGCACCGACCCGGACGCTCCCGCACACAAGGGCATCACGATGCTCCTCGTACCCACCTCGGACCCCGGCTACAGCTGCACCCTGATCAACACCCTCGCCTCCCACGACACCACCGCCAGCTACTACGAGAACATCAAGGTCCCCGCGTCGCGCCGGGTCGGCGCGGAGAACAAGGGCTGGCGGCTCATCACCAACCAGCTCAACCACGAGCGGGTCACCCTGGCCGCGCACGGCACGATGGCGATCCGGGCCCTGCACGACGTCCAGCGCTGGGCCGCCGGCACCAAGCTCGTCGACGGCCGCCGCGTCATCGACCTCGGCTGGGTCCGCCGGAACCTCGCCCGCACCCATGCCCGCCTGGACGCGATGAAGCTCCTCAACTGGCAGATGGTCAACGCCGTCCAGGAGGGCACCCTCACCCCGCAGGACGCCTCCGCCGTCAAGGTGTACGGGTCGGAAGCGCGCCGGGACGCCTATGCCTCCCTCATGGAGGTCGTGGCGGCCGCGGGCCCGATGAAGGAGGGCTCGGCCAAGGCCGTCCTGCACGGCGAACTCGAACGCGGCTACCGCTCGGCCGTGATCTTCACCTTCGGCGGCGGCAACAACGAGATCCAGCGCGAGATCATCGCCTGGATCGGACTGGGGATGCCCCGCGTCCGGCGCTGACGGCCGGCGGCCATGAGCGTCCGGGGGGCGTGGGCGTGGGCGTCGTCGAGCGAAGGGGATCCCACGCGATCGGATCCCACGCGATCGGCCTCCGCGCTCCGGGCTGTTCCCTGGAGACGTGATCCTCCGGACGGTCAGGCGCGGCCGGCCGGGGCGCAGGGCCGCTGGATGTCCTCCGGGTGGGCCGTGCACAGCACGGCCTCCTCGTAGGCGACGGTGCCTGCCGCGACGAGGGCGTTGACGCCCGACTCCAGGGTCTGCATGCCGTCACGGTGGCCGGTCGAGATCATGTTGCGGATCTGGCGGGTCTTGCCCTCGCGGATCAGGTTGCGGATCGCGGAGGTGGCGACCAGCACCTCGAAGGCGGCCACCCGGCCACCGCCGGTCCGGGGGATGAGCGTCTGGTTGAGGATGCCGACCAGGGTGTGCGCCAACTGGAGCCGGATTTGCGGCTGTTGCTCGGCCGGGAACACGTCGACGATGCGGTCCAGGGTCTGCGAGGCGTCGTTGGTGTGCAGCGTGGCGAACACCAGGTGCCCGGTCTCGGCGATGGTCAGGGCCGCGGAGATGCTCTCCGGGTCGCGCATCTCGCCGAGGAGCAGGACGTCGGGATCCTCGCGCAGGGCCGAGCGCAGCGCGGCGGGGAACGAGTCGGTGTCGGTGCCCACCTCGCGCTGGTTGACCGCCGACCGCTTGTGCCGGTGCAGATACTCGATCGGGTCCTCGATGGTGAGGATGTGCACCGACCGGTGCGTGTTCACGTGGTCGAGCAGCGCCGCCAGGCTGGTCGACTTCCCCGATCCGGTCGGCCCGGTCACCAGCACGAAGCCGCGCGGCAGGCCCGCCCACCCGATGACGACCGGAGGGAGCCCGAGCTGCTCGTACGACGGCACCTCGAACGGGATGATCCGCAGCGCCAGCGCCGACGCCCCGCGCTGCACGAAGGCGTTCCCGCGCAGTCTGGCCCGCTCCCCCCAGCTGAACGCGAAGTCGACCTGCTTCTCCCGGCGGAACCTCTCCGTGAGGTCCTCGCCGAGCACTCCGGTCACCAGACGGTCGACCTCCGGCTCGGTCAGCGGAGCCCCCTCGACCGGCCGCAGGGCGCCGTCGACGCGCAGGAACGGCGCCGATCCGGCAGTGAGCAACAGGTCGCTGCCGCCCCGCTGCCACAGCTCGCCGAGCAGCTGGTCGATGATCGCGGAATCCGGCCCGGACATGGTGGTCTCCAAGGTGGTGTGCTCGCTCATGGCAGGACCGTCCACTGCTTGACGGTGCCGGCGTGGCCGTCGAAGGACACGGCGGCCCGGACCAGCGGGCCGGACAGCAGGTCGATCCCGGTGCCGCCGAGGTGCTCGGTCGCGCCACCGCTCCCGGCGGTGACGGTGTAGGTCAAGGTCAGCCCGGCCACCTGGGAGGCTCGGGTCAGGCCGCACGGTGCCAGGTCGAGCCGGTCGGCCACCGGGCCGCCCGGGCCGGGGTGGACCGGTACGTCCAGTGAGCGCTCGACGCCGGCACAGGTGCTGCCCGGAAAGTCCACCGACAACTTCACCGCCTTCACGTCCCCGTCGTCGTGGTGCGCCACGTGCAGGACGACGTGGTCGAGCGGTCCGGTCCCGGCCGGTTCCGGCTGGGTGTAGCCGCCGAAGGTGAGGGAGGCTCGGCCCCCGCCCGCGATGGCGGCGTCCGTGACGTCGACGGGCGCGCCGGGAGCCGGGGTGGTGAACCCGGTGCTCGCGGTGACCGACGCCGGTCGTGCGGTCACGGCCGGATAGGTCGTGAACAGCACCGGCTCCGGCGGGATTCCGATCACCGGGCGGAGGTATCCGGCCGCCGGACTGATGCCGAGATCAATGGTCCGGGCGACGATGCCGCGGGTGACGACCTGCGAACCGACCTGGCTCATCGACAGGTCGACGGCGGCGGTCGGAGCGTAGACCGTGCCGTTGACCACCAGCCGGCTGTGCTCGGTGGTCGTGTCGGCGTCGTCGGTCGACTTCAGCACCGCGCAACGGCTGCCCGTGGTGAGGCAGCCGGACAGGGCCCTGATGGACGGGGCCCGGAACACGATGTCGAGCTCGACGCCGTCGAGCCGGTCGGCCGCGGCGGTACCGCCCGTGGCCAGCCTCGCCGCATAGTCCACCGCGAGCCCGGACAACTGCTCGCCCTGGGTGATCCCGCAAGCGCCGAGGTCGACGACGTCGACACCGAGTGCCCCTTGATGGGCGGTCAGGGCGTGGCTCGCGTCGCAGGCGGTACCGGTGCCGGAGACGGTCAGCGCGGTCGTGGGAGGCTGCTTCGGCGCGGGCGGCGCCGGGTTGGTGTCGTCGTCCTGGTGGGCTACGCGCAGGACGACCTTGTCGATCACCGCCCCCGCCGGCAGGGGCAGCATCGCGAACCCGCCGGCCCGGACCGACGCCGACGGGGTGGCCGTGGAAAGCGTCGCGGTCGAGGCGGTGGCGTCGATCGCCCGCGCGTTCTCCGGGTCGGGGAACGCCGCGGCGGTGGGCGTCGCGGCGCTGATCGCCGTGGTGGGCCGTACCGGGAGCGGCGGCCGGTGGGCCAGTTCCAGGGTGACGCCGTCGAGCTGATCGGTGGCGGTGGTGCCGCCGGCGCCCAGGGTGGCGGTGTACGTCACGACCAGGCCGGTCAGCTGGGCGGGATCGGTCAGCCCGCAGGTGGCCACCAGGTCCAGGGTGTCGGTGGCCAGGCCGCCCTGGTGCACGGCGAGATTCCGCGCGGTGGTGCAGGAGCGGGGTAGGCCGGGCCCGGTCAGGGTGACCGCGGCCGTCGGCGGCGGCCCGCCGGCCGCCCCGGGATCGTCGCGGTGCGCGACGTGCAGCAGCGCCCCGTCCAGGACCGACCCGGGCGCCACCGCGGGGGCGTCGTAACCGCCGAGTCCGATGCTGGCGGTCGGCGTCGTCACCGGGTCGAGGGTGGCGCGGGCCGTGTCGGTGCCGTCGATCGCCTCGGCATCGGCCGCGTCGGTGAACGTCGTCGACTCCGCGCTCGTCGCCGGCCGGGGCGCCGGCGGGTCGTAGACGACTTCGAGCCATATGCCGTCCAGGGAATCGGAGCCCGTGGTGCCACCCTCCTTCAGCCCGGCGGTGTAGGTCGCGGTCAGTCCGGTCAGCTGCGCGGGGTCGGTGATGCCGCAGGCCTTGAGGTCGACGCGGTCGTCGCCCAGTACGGCCCGCGCGGTGAGCGGCAGCCGGGCGCAGCCGTCACCGCCGCCCGCGGGGGCGACGTCGATCCCGGGCGCCGCCGCGTCGCCGCTCTCCCGATGGGCCACCCGCAGCACGGCGGAGTCGATCGTCGACCCCGGCGGCAGGGGCGGCTGCCCGAACCCGGCCAGGGTGATCGACGCGGGCCGGGCCCCCGGGGTCAGATCGGCGCCGGCCGCCAACGAGGTCGGCTGTTCGCCGATCTCCAGGGCGCTGCCGGGATCGGTGAACCCGGTCGACGCGGTTACGGCGGTGGGCTTGAACGTGGTCGGCGTACGGTAGCTGACCTCCAGCCGGATGCCGTCCAGTCGTTCCGTGGCGGCGGTGCCGTCGGCGTCCAGGGTGGCGGTGTACGTCACCGTCAGGCCGGTGAGCCGATCCGGGTCGCCGAGCCCGCACGCGCTCAGCAGGTCGATCGGGGGATCCAGGGCGAGCGCCGGGTGCCGGGGCAGGTTGTCGGTGCGGCAGGCGTCCCCGCCGACCGCGGTGGTGACCTTCACCGCGCCGGGGGCGGCCAGGTCGCCCTCGTCCTGGTGCTCGACCCGCAGCGTCGCGCCGGTGATGACCGATCCGGGCGGCACCCGCGGGGTGAAGCCCGCGAGCCGCATCGAGGCCGACGGACGTGTCGCCGGATCGAGGACGGCGTCGGCCGTGCAGCCCGCCGTGCCGGTCGGCTGCGAACACCCGGGCAGGGTCGGCCGTTCGCCACCGGTCAGGGCATGGTCCGGGGCGGTGAAGCCGGTGTTCGTGACCACGGCTGTCGGCTTCAGGGTGTGCGACGGTTTCGGTGGCTGGACCCCGTACACCGCCACCTGCTGCGCGCCCGGAGCCACCGGGGCGCACAGTTCGGCGTGACCGCGGTCGACCCGGAACTGGCTGCCGCCGCCCATCATGACCTCGACGCCTTCGGGCCGGGTCCTGTCGCACGCCCCCGGGCTGGGGACGGCCGGGCGGGTGGGGGCTGCGGGGGCCCAGCCTGCCGGCGTGCCGCCGACCACACTCACCGTGGGGTCGTCGACCGTCCAGAGCGCGGTGCCGCCGGTGAAGGTGAAGTCGAAGTAGTAGATGCCCGGTTGGAGCCACACGACGACGTTGTGGCAGTCGCCGCCGGTGAGGCGGGTGAGGGCGTGGGCATCGTCGTAGTAGCCGGGCCGCAGCCGCACCAGCCAGGAACCGGGGTCGGGGCACGCGGGCACCGCCCGGCGGGGCGGGACGGCCGTGGCGGGCGGGGTGTAGTCCGGGTCGGCGCCCAGGACCTCGTCGGCGGGAGTCGACGGGGTGTCGTTGGCGCAGTCGTGCGCGTACGGCCCCTGGGTCGGGGGGAGTTGGGTCTGCGACACGGCACTGGAGCAGTCGCCGACGGCGGACACGTCGCCGGACACCGCCATCGAGGCGCCGGCGCCGGTGGTGATGTTCGAGCGGGAGAACACGCTGCCCTGCACACGCACCCCCTGCGCGGTCACGTTGACGCCGTCCTTGGCCGCCCGGCCCAGGCTGCGCAGCGCGTCCTGCGGTTGGGTCGCGCGCGTGGTCGCGGGCGACGTGTTGAGGGGGTCGCAGTGGACGATCATCTGCCGGCCGTTGATCGGCGGGGCGGTGTAGTCGGCACACGGGTTGCCCTGCGAGAAGTTCTTGATCGCGAGCTGTGTGGCACCGTCCGCGCTGTAGCTACGCCTGCCCTGGTCGACGTACACGCCCGCGGCTTTCAGCCCTGTGCCCGCGAAGGACAGCACCGCCACGGTCACCAGGCCGAAGACGACGACGAAGACCAGCGCGAGTATCAGCGTCGCGCCCTGTTCGTCATCGTCGCGCGGGCGGCGCGGACACGGGCGGCCGGTCAGGACGAACCGCGGATACGGGCGGCCGGTCATGACGAACCGCGGGTACGGGCGGGCGGCCACGGTGAGCCGCGGACTCGGGCGGCCGGTCATGACGCGCTCGATCGTCGGACGGCGGTGAGGGCCGTCGGGGGTGCGGCGGGGTCGCTCTGCACGGTCAGCGTTACCTCCATGGGCGAGGTGCACAAGGTCTCGGCACCACAGCTCAGAGTCACCGGATGGGTCGATGCGGCAGGGTCGAACCGGCCCAGCGACGTGGTGACGGCACCTGCGTCGGTGCACGTCACCCGGCTGAGGGCGCCGGTCGGCCGGTCGTAGCTGTAGACGGTGTCGGTGCCGGGCCGGCTCAGGTGGACGATCACGTCGGCGACGCCGCATGCGGGGGCGGTCGTGACGTTGTCCGCGCTCTGCACGTCGCCGTAGAAATAGCGGTTGAGCGTGCCCAGCGCGCTGGTGGCGGCCACCCGCTTCTCGGTACCCGTGGTGAACCGGAGTCCGAGGATGATCGCCTTGGGCAGCAGGGCCCCGACGATGCCCACGATGACGATCGTGACCAGCAACTCGGTCAGGGTGAACCCCAACTCCGAGCGTTCGGCGTGCCGTTGAGCCGTCATGACGGCATCGGCTCCCGCTTGACCACTTCGAGGGTCGCGTCCCTGACGGGGCGGGCGCCGGTCCGGCGCACGGTGAGTGTCACCTTCTGCACTCCGGTATCGGCCGTCGGGCAGGGCTCGCCGAACGCACCCACCCCGTCCCAGTACTCGATCCTGACGGTCACGGTGTACCCGGGGGGCGGGGCCGGAGTCCGGTAGTCACGCGCGCAGGACACGTACGGGTCGCTGACGACCTGCTCGGCGGCGCTGCGGACGACCGAGTCGGCGGTGGTCACCTTCGCCTGGGTGGCCGAGCTGATGATCGCGGTGCCGATGCCCCCGAGGATGGTCACGAAGGCAACCCCCATGAGCACCACGGCGACGAGAACCTCCACCAACGTCTCGCCCTCTTCGCCGCGGTGGCACCTCGGGTGGATCCTCGGGTGTCGCCTCGGACGGCGTGCCGGGCCGGTCACTGGACGGTGACCTGGCTGTAGACGCCGTAGATCGCCGAGATGAGGGCGACGGCCACAAACCCCACGACGACCCCCACCATGATCACCACGGTCGGCTCGAACAGGCTGGTCAGCCGCTTGAGTTTGTGCTGGAGTTCCTTCTCGTAGAACTCCGAGACGTTGTCGAGCTGGTCGTCGAGGGTTCCGGTCTCTTCCCCCACGCGCATCATCTGGGTGACCGCCCCGGGGAACAGCCCGGTGCGGGCGATCGGCTGGGAGATTCCGCCGCCTTCGAGCATCTCCGTCCGGGCGGTCCCGATGGACCGTTGGTACACCAGGTTGTTGGCGCCCGCACTCGCCAGGCCGAGCGCCTCCGGCAGGGGTACGCCGGCCTTGATCATCGAGGTCAGGATGCGGCAGAACCGTTCGATGACCATGAAGCGGACCACGTCGCCGACCACCGGCGTCGCCAGCAGGAAGCGGTCGCGCAGCACCCGTCCCCGCTCGGTCCGCAAACCGGCGAGCAGGGCCACCACGAGCGCGCCGAGCACGCCGACGATGACCGGATACCAGGCCGTGACGAAGTCGGTGAAGCCCAGCAGCATCCGGGTGGGCAGCGGCAGTTTCGCGTGGAAGGACTCGAAGAACACCTTGAACCGGGGCAGTACGAAGATGACGAGGACGAGGACGACCGCGACGGCCAGCCCCATCACCAGGATCGGATAGGTCAGTGCGGAGCGGATGCTGCGCCGCCCCTCGACGTCGCGCTCGATGTAGCGGCCCAACTGCGCCATCACCACGTCGAGTTCTCCGGTCGCCTCGGCCGAGCGCAGGACGGATGTGTAGAACGGCGGGAGCGCCGCGGTGTGGGCTGCCATCGCGGCGGCGAAGCTTTCGCCGAATCGCAGCGAGTCCATGACGTCGACGAGCATCCTGCCGAGCTTCTTGTCCTTGGTCTCGGCGCGGATGATCTCCAGGGCGTCCAGGATGGGCACTCCGGCCTTGATGAAGGCGGCCATCTGGCGCGAGAAGTTGCTCAGCTCGACCAGATCGACCTTCGCCGCGGTGAGTTCGAGGTGCAGCGGATTGCGGCCCACGGCCTTGACCGACCGTACGTCGTAGCCCTGCCGGGCCAGGCTGTCGGTCACGCCGTCGACACTGGAGCCCTTGAGCACACCGGTGGCCCGTCTCCCGTCCGGGCCGACCGCGACGTACTTGAAGGTGGCCATGCCGATGTACTCCTGATTTCCGGTCGGTGCAGAGGTTCGCGTCGTCAGTGCTGGGGTGCCGCGGCCGGCGAGGTGGGCCCCGGGGCCTGTCCGGCGGATCCGGTCGGGGACGCGCGGCCCTAGACCACGTACACGCTGGACATGATCTCGGCGATGGTCGTGACGCCCTCCTCCACCAGGCGGACGCCGCCGTCCAGGAGGCTGTCCATGTGCTGCTCGCGGGCGGCGCCGCGCAGGCTGTGCATCGGCGCCTTCTCGACGAGCAGCCGCTTGACCGCGTCGCTCATCACGAGCAGCTCGAAGACGCCGATGCGCTCCTGGTAGCCGGTCCGGGAGCAGAAGTTGCAGCCCCGGCCCTGCCAGAACCCGCTGTCGGTCGATCCGCCGGCCTTGGCGAAGAAGGCCAGTTCGTCCACGCCCGGCCGGTAGGGCTCGCGGCACTGGTCGCAGATCCGCCGCACCAGTCGCTGGCTGACGACACCGGCGACCGTGGAGGTGATCAGGAACGGCTCGATGCCCATGTCGGCGAACCGGTGCAGCGCGGAGCAGGAGTCGGCGGCGTGGATGGACGACAGGACGAAGTGGCCGGTGAGAGCGGACTCCACCGCGATCCGCGCCGTCTCGGCGTCCCGGATCTCGCCGACCAGGATCACATCGGGGTCCTGTCGGAGGATCGAGCGCAGGCCGGTCGCGAACGAGATGCCCGCCTGGTCGTTGATCTGGATCTGGTTGACCGACGGGAACACGTACTCCACCGGGTCTTCGATGGTGGTGATGTTGCGCTCGCTCTGGTTCAGCTCGCCGAGCGTGGCGTACAGGGTCGTCGTCTTGCCGCTGCCGGTCGGTCCGGCACAGGCGACCATGCCGTAGGGCGAGCGCAGCAGCGACGAGAACCGTTCGTAGGTCGCGGCGGGCATGCCGAGCTCGGCAAGGCGGAACAGGGTGCGGTTCCGGTCGAGCAGCCGCAGCACCGCCTTCTCACCCCAGAGGGTGGGGCTGGTCGCGACCCGGATGTCGACCGACCTGCCGTCGATCTCGGTGGCGATCTGTCCGTCCTGCGGGCGCCGCCGGTCGACGATGTTCATATTGGCCATGATCTTGATACGGCTGACCAGGGCCGGGCCCATGTTCTCCGGCAAGCTGAGCACGTCGTGCAGCGCGCCGTCGATGCGGTACCGCACCCGGACCCGGTCGGCGTGCGGTTCTATGTGGATGTCCGAGGCCCGGTCGCGCAGGCCCTGGGTCAGCATGAGGTTGACCAGGTGGACGACGGGCGCGTCCTCACTCACCACTCTGGCCCCGGAGTCGGCGTTGCGGCCGGTCTCGGTCGCCTCGAAGGCCTCGACCAGGCTGCCGACGCCGGCCAGCGCCCGGTAGGTGCTGTCGATCGAGCGCAGGATGTCCGCGGGAGCCGCGATCGCCAGCCGCACCCGGTCCGGCGCGACGGCCCGGCCGACCTCGTCGAGTACGCGCGGATCACCCGGGTCGCCCGCCGCGATCAGCAGCGTGCCCTCGGCCCGCCGGACCGCAACCACCCCCAGCGAGCGGGCCAGCGCCTCCGGCACCCGGGCGGCAGCCTCGGGATCGGGTTCGCTCTGGCGCAAGTCGGCCACGGGGACGTCGAGTTGAACCGACAGCGCCTCGATCAGCGACCGCTCGTCGACCATGGCGAGTTCGACCAGCAGGGCGCCGAGCCGCTTGCCCGACGCCGACTGTTGCAGGAGCGCCTCATCCACCTGCGCCGGGGTGAGCAGCCCGCGCCGCACCAGCAGTTCCCCGATACGCGGCCGCGTCTCCGCCGTGCGTGACGGCCCCCCTGGGCCGGACGTCGCGTCCCGGACCGGTTCGCCCACCGGGCCCGCGGACGGCTCCGGGGCCCGCGCGCCCTCGGACAGGGGGCCGTCCTCGCCCGCAGGGCTTGTCGCCTCCGCGCGGCGACGGAGAAGCCGGCGATTCGCCAAGGAACCCACCCCTTTCGCGCATCCAGAACACGGCCGATCCTTCGCCGCGCGTGCATCCGCAGTACTGTCAGTCGCTGATTAGTCAGCGGGATACTACAGCACCCCGTCGCAAGGTTCCGTGTGCCGTCCTCGCGTGGACAGCCCTTGTAAGTGGACCGTGGGCTACGTAGTCTACGGCTGATTAATCAGGCAGTTACTATCGTCCCGGGCCTTGCTTGAACCGGGCGCCGCAGATGGAGAGAGATGTTCAGATACCCACAAGCCACGTTGCGCCGGCGAATGCGTGCACCGAACGAGAGGGCGGAGTCCGGCTTCACGCTCATCGAGCTTCTCGTGGTCATCGTGATCCTGGGCATCCTGGCCGCCGTCGTCGTCTTCTCCGTCCGCGGCATCAATGACAAGGGCCAGAGTTCGGCGTGCAAGACCGACAGGTCCACGATCCAGACCGCGGAAGAGGCGTTCTTCGCCAATGGCAACCACGGCGCCTACGGCACCATGGCCGACCTGGTGAACGGTGGGTTCCTGTCCACCGAATCCACTTGGTACGACGTCAATCCGAAGGGCGCCACCTTCGAGATCACGCTGAGGAAACTCGACGGCGATCAGGCGAACCCCTGCACCTGACACGAACCCCTGCACCTGAGACGAGCCCCTGCACCTGAGACGAGCCCCTGCACCTGAGGGGGAGGGGAAACGGGGGAGTCCCGCCGATGTCGCCCGATGGCGGTTGGGGCGGCCACCAGGGCCCGGTTCATCGGGGTGGGGCGAGGGCCGCGAGGGCCTGGTCCGGGGGGAGTTGGCGAGAGGGCGGGGCCCGCCCCCTCGACCGTAATCAACCGCATCATTCCGGTAGCAACAGTTATGCACCGTAAGGCACGGTTACACCCATGGAATCCATATTTGTCGCGATGATCGGTCTGCTGGGGCTCGCGGTGGGGTCGTTCCTCAACGTCGCCGTCTCCCGGGTACCGGAAGGCCGTTCGGTCGTGCGGCCCCGCTCCGCCTGCCCGCGATGCGCCACACCGATCGCGGCCCGGGACAACGTCCCCGTGGTGTCCTGGCTCCTGCTGGGCCGGCGTTGCCGTGCCTGCCGGGTTCCCATTCCCGCGCGCTATCCGCTCATCGAAGCGCTCACCGCGATCCTGTTCCTGGCCGAGGCGCTGCGCTTTGGCCGGTCGGAAGAGCTCCCGGCCGAACTGGTCTTCACCGCCGGGCTGTTGGCCCTGGCCGCCTGCGATGCCGAACGCTTCCTGCTCCCCCGGCGGCTGGTCCATCCGACCCTCGGGCTCACCGCCGCCTGTCTGCTCGCGGCCGCGGCGACCACCGGCCAGTGGCAGCGGCTCGGCACGACCGCGCTGTGCGGAGCGGGCGCGTTCGCCGCCTTCTTCGCCCTGCACTGGGTGCGGCCGGTCTGGCTCGGCTTCGGCGATGTGCGCCTGGCCGGCCTGCTCGGCACCGGCCTCGGCTGGCTCGGTCCTTCCTACCTCGTCCTCGGGCTGCTGGCCGGGAGCGTCGTCGGGCTGCTGGTGGGCGTCGCGCTCATGGCGGCGGGGCGGGCGACCCGCCATACCCGCCTGCCGTTCGGACTGTTCCTCGCCGTCGGCGCCATCGCCGCCCTCCTCGTCGGCGCACCCGTCGTCCACTGGTACGAGAGCCTGAGCGACCGGTACGCGATGGACGCGCGGCTCACCACGGTCCGCCACTGACCCCGGTCACCGGGGCCGGACGCCGGCCGCGGGCCGGTTGGGAGTGGGTGCGACGGAACCCGGACGGCGGCCCTGGCTGTATCTACAGGACGCGCGCCGGGTGGGCACCGAAGACTGTTCCATCGCACAATCGTCCGCCGGACCAATTGCTACCCTGGTCACCATGGCGAAACCTGACCGACCTGATCTGCCACTGGCCGAGTGGATTGTGCTCGCACTCGTGGCCGAACGGCCGAGCCACGGCTTCGCCATCGCATCCCTCACCGCGGAGGGATCGGAGATCGGTGAATTCTGGTACATCTCGCGCCCGATGGTCTACCGGTCGATCTCGCGGCTCGTCGAGCGCGGACTGATCACGCCGGTCGGCTCCGAGGAAAGCGACCGCGGACCGCAGCGCATGATCTACGCCACCACCCGCGCGGCGAAGACGGCCGTCAGCCGGTGGCTCAGCGAACCGGTGCCCCATCTGCGCGACATCCGCGCCGACTTCACGAGCAAGCTGCTCCTCCTCCAGCGCCGCGGCATGAGCCCGGCTCGCCTGGTCGAACGTCAGCGGGTCGTCCTCGACGGGATCGAGGAGTCGCTGCGTGCCAAGGACCCCGTCGACGACCACCTCGCCCGCGCGATCTACGACTGGCGGCTGGAGATCGTCCGCGCCGCGCGCCAGCTTCTCGACGCCGTCGACGTCGACTCGAAGAGGCCGGCCGTCAAGACCGGCTGACGTCACGCTCGCCGTCATCCACTTCTGGGCCCACACCGTCGTCTTCTGGGCCCACACCGTCGTCGCCGCCGCGCGCCACGACCCGGTCGGGCCGGCACGACCACGGCGGCCGATACCCCGGTGGTCGCTCCCCGGCGTCACCGCCGGGACAGCCCGCACCTGCGCGGGCGGCACCCGATCCGTCGTCCGTGGACCGTGCTCACCAGCGCGTGCGCGTCGGCGGGACGGGGCCGGCGGTCGCATCATCGCCATCGCCGAAGCGACGGCGGGTGACCGCCATGGGACGGCCGTCCGGCGCGGGGCGACGTGCTGATCTGCTCATGGGCGAGGCCCCTTCTCGGGGCCCGACGAACGAGAGTGGGTGACACATTTCGGCGGGGAGGCCATCAACTGGCCGCCGCTGTAAGGCGGTTACCGTTCCGACGGGTGCGCGATGCCTGCTGAGGGCACGGCATGGCCCGACGCCCCGGCGGCGGCGCACGCGACGCGCCGGGGCCGCCGGCGGGGCGCTGTTCGCGCCCCGCCGACGGCCCGTTGCCCAGTGCTCCGGATCGCCTAGTAGCCGTAGGCGGCGAGGGTCGACTGGATGGTGGCGTTGCCGTCCCACTTGGTGTTGAACAGGTCGTCCCAGGCGGCCTCCGCACCGGCGTTGCCGCCGCTCAGGGCGACGCCGTACTGCTCGATGTCCCCGTAGCCGGAGTACGCGCTCGGATCGACGTCGGTCCACGTGTTGGGGTCATTGCCCGTGGTGCCGTTCAGCGAGCTCGACGTCCAGCTCACGTGCATGATGTTCGACTTCGCGACAAGACCCAGCTGGGTGTTCCCGCCGGCGTTCGCCGTCACCGCGCCGCGCACCTGGCTGATCCCGGATTCCAGGCGCACCTTGCACGCCGTCCCCGCGCTGTCGCACGCGCTCCCGGTGAACACGTTCTGACCCGCCCCGCTGGTGGTCCACGTGAACCCGTTCTGGATCAGCGCCTGCTTGGACGCCGCACCGAACGGCGCGGTGGCCGGGTCGGCGACGGCGATCCGGTGCCCACTCGTCGCGAGCCAGCTCACCACCCCGGACATCGTCGTGGGCGCGCCGCCGGAGACCGGCGACGCGTCACACCGCGGCGACTGCGCCTTGCCGTTGCCGCTGCCGTTGGCGTCCGCGCCGAACGCCAACGGCGGAGTCCCGCCGTTGGACGGGTCGTCCCCGTGGGTCGAGCCCGCCCAGCTGCCGCTACAGCTGTAGATCGCCAGGTGCCCGATGGCCACGGCGTGCTTGCTGGAGACCGAGCCGTTGCACTCGACGCTCCCGCTCGCCGTGCACGTCCCGCCGTCCGTCGTCGGGATGACCGCGTCCACGTTGGTCTCGTCCGCCGACAGGAACGCGTCGATGTGCAAAGGCCCGTTGACGCAGTTGTTCGACGAAGAGGGATCGCACGTGGTGTAGGGACCGGCGCTCTTCAACTGCTGGCGCAGGCTTCCCGACGTGATGCCCCGCATCGTCGACGTGTCGATCGCCGGCTTGTTCCAGAACCCGCCGACCTGGGACGAGGTGTTCGCCGTGAACGCGGTGAACGAGCCGAGCGACTCGATCGTGCTCTTCATGTCCTTCGTCGCGGGATACATGTTGTTCGCGATGCCGACCTGGGAACCCGTGGTGGCGAACACGGCGGGTGCCCCGGCGGCGATCAGCGCCGTCGCGAGCGCACCCACCGCGAACGCGTTCCGTACCCGGCGCATCGCGGCGAAGCCGGCGTGCGGAGCACTCCGAGCGCGTCTGAACCTTCGTTGCATTTGCTACTCCTAGTCGATCCGGTTGGCGGCGACTGCCGCCCGGGCACCTGCTGAACGGAGTGGGCACAGGTCCGAGAAATCCTGTACGTCCGCCCGGTTTCCCGGCATGGCGGTGCCCTGCAAGCCCTAGATGGTGCGCAGTTGGGGAGCCAGTAGTCAATCATTGACAACCGTGCTGGCTGTGGATGTAATGCACGGGTATCCCAGCCTGCGGCAGGCCGGCGGCCGTGTGCCGTCGGCCGCCGCGGGACGCACAAGAGGGGCTGGCGGCACGATGGGCAGAGGCATGTGATGGCACTGTTGAGCAGATGGTCGCGCTCCCGCGCGGTCAGGCGGGGTGCGCTGGTTCTCGCGTTGATCGCGGTGGTGTCGGTCGTGGTGGTGATCGCGCGCGGTGGCTCGGGCACGTCCGCCCCGGCCCAGCAGGCCGACCCCGCGTGGTGCACGCCGGGCACGCAGCGCAGCGCGCTCTGCCCGCACGGCGAGGTGTTCGACGCGAAGGAGTACGCCACCCACGGCAACGCCTTCGAGTGCGTGAGCTTCGCCAGTCAGGCGGATGCGCAGGCGGTGCTGCGGGCCAACCCCAGCGATCCGAACCACCTCGATGACGGAGGCGGCGTCGCATGTCGTGGACTGCCGCAACCGCGCGACACCCAACCGGTCGCCGCCATCGCCCAGCACCACAAGTGCGGTCCGGACGACACCCGCAGCGCGCTCTGCCCGCAGCCGAAGCGGTCGTTCGACGCCCGCTACTTCCTGCGCTACGGCAATGACGCCTACGACTGCGCGGACTTCGCCACCCAGGCGGACGCACAGGCCGTCCTGCGGTTCGAGCCGGCCGACCCGAACCACCTCGACCACGCCGGGAAGGGCATCGCGTGCCCGGACCTACCGGGAGCCAGGGACGTCAAGCCAGTGCGCCGGGGAACACCGTGACGCGGCAAGGGCTCGCGCGTGCGCTCGGGCTGAACGTGCCCCATCGATCGAAGGAAGCCCCGACCGCCATGCCATCGGCCCATCGCCTCACCTCCTTGCGCGCCAGACGCCAGGACGGCTTCACGCTCATCGAGTTGCTCGTGGTCATCGTGATCCTCGGCGTCCTCGCCGCCGTCGTGGTCTTCTCCGTCAGGGGCATCGGCGACAAGGGCCGCGCGAAGGCGATCGCCGCCGACGCGGCCACGCTGCGAACGGCGGAGGAGTCCTACTGCGCGAAGCACGGACGCTATGGGACGGCCGACGACCTGACAGCCGACGGTCTGCTGTCCGGCGAACCGACCTACAACATGGTGGTGGTCGGAAACGAGAACAAGTGCGGCCGGGGCGAGAAGTCGTCGTTCACGCTGTACGACACCTCCACGCCGACGCAGAGCGGGGCGGACGCGATCCGGGCGGGCACGAATCCGGCCGACCTCGCGGTCGACGAGAAGGCCGACCGCGTGTACGTCGTGGCCGGCGGCAGCAACGACGTGACCGTGATCGACGGCCGTACCGACACCCCGATCGGTTCTCCGATCGACGTATCCAGCGCCGTGTCGAGCCCCACCCGCATCGCCGTCGACCCCGGTACGGGGCGGGTCTACGTCGGGGGCATGGGCGGTGTCGCGGTCATCGACACGGCCAAGGGCGGCCAGGTGACCCGGGTCAGCGGCTTCACGACGACCGTCAGCGCCCTGGCCGTCTCCCCCGAGAACGGCGACGTCTATGTCGGCGGCGGTACCGCGGGCACCTCGGCGGTCGCCCGCATCGCGGCCGGCGGCTCGTCGGCGACGCCGATCACCCTGCCCGCCGCGGGAACCGTGGGCGCGATCAACGGAATGGACTTCTCCTTCGACCCCGCGCACCACACCGTGTACCTCGTCAAGAGCGGTGTCGGCCGCGGCACGAGTCTGGCTGCCAGCATCGGCCTCTTCGCGATCTCGTCGCAGACCCAGGCCGTCGGCGTCGTGGCGCAGTTCCCCACGGACTCGTGCAGTGCCAATGTCGGGAACGTCCTCGTCGTGAACAGCGCGCGTGGTGGCGTCGCGGTCGACCCCGGCCGCAACCGGGTCTACCTCCTGGCCAAGAGGTGCGTTCCGGACCCGGCGAATCCCTCGGGCCCGCGCAAGACCGTGGCGACAACGATCGCCATCAATCCCGGCGACGGCAGTTCCACGGCGATCAACGACCCGGTGGGATCCACCCTCACGCCCATCTCGGCGGTCTACAACTCCGCGGCGGGGTCGGTCTACGTCCTGCTGGACGGCGGGACGAACTGCAACAACTCCGGGGGCCGCATCGACCGGATCGTCGGTACGACGGTCACGGGGCAAGTGCCGGTGTGCGGAGTGTCGACCGCGCCCGGGAACATGGCGCACAAGGTCGCCGTGCTGAAGAACTTCAACAGGATCTTCGTGGCACAGCAGAACGTTCTCGGCGCGCCGGGCGGCCTCGGAGTGTCCGACGGCGGCACGCTGCTGCCGCGGCCTCCGATCGGCACGCCCCGCCGGTTCGCCGCGTTGGCCGCGAACAACACCACGGGGAAGGTGTACGCGGTCGATCCGGACAACGCGACGGTCGCGGTGTTCCGGACGGGATCGAGCTAGGGCGTTCCCGGACCGGCCACGCGAGCTCCACCAGGGCCCGGACCACCGGCAAGCCGCCGCCGGTGGTCCCACCCGGCCGGCGCGGGAACCGGCCCGGGACCGACGCGGCGGTACCCCCGCCGCCGGGCGCCGACTAACCTGCTGGTGTCACAGGCACGCCCGGTCCTGAGCGCACGGCCACTGGAGGTGGCGGATGACGGACGCCGACCCCGGGTACTTCGGGCCCGATTCGGTCACCTGGCACCTGCACAGCGACCCCATGATGTGGATCGCCGGCGTCAGGGCGCTCTACCTCCAGGCGCTGCACCCGCGGGCGGTGCGCGGGGTCATGCAGAACTCGGACTTCCGCAAGGACGCCTGGGGCCGCCTGCTGCGCACCGCCGACTTCGTCGGGACGCTCTCGTACGGCACCAAGGCGGACGCCGAACGGGCGGGCGCGCGGGTACGGCGCATCCATGCCCTGCTCAAGGCGGACGACCCCGTGACGGGGGAGCGGTTCGGCATCGACGATCCCGAGCTGCTCCTGTGGGTGCACTGCGCGGAGATCGACAGCTACCTCGGTGTCGTGCGGCGCTCCGGGTTCCGGCTCAGCGACGCCCAGGCGGACCGCTATGTCGGGGAACACCGCGTGGACGCGCGTCTGGTGGGGCTCGACCCGGCGGGCGTGCCGGGCAGCACGGCCGAACTCGCCGCCTACTTCGACTCCGTGCGTCCCCTCCTCGCGGTCTCCGCCGACGCCCGGAACGTCGACGACTTCCTGCGCCGGCCGCCCACCCCCTGGCCGCTGGTCCCGGCGCGCGAGCTGGTGTGGCGACGGGTGTCCGCCCTCGCCTACGCCGCGCTGCCCCCGTACGCCCACGAGCTCTACGGCCGCCCCGCCCCCGCCGCGGGGGCCGTGGACCGGCGCCTGCGGTTCACCGGGACGGTGCTGCGCCGCATCCCCGCGACGGTGCGCTGGCAGCTTCCGCCCCGGCACGTCCTGAGGGCGGTCGCCCGGCTCGGACCCGGGACCCGGCCCGCACCGTACAAACTTCGCGAACAGGCCGCCATACTGGACGGGCCGGGGAGGGCGCATGGTCAGTGACGGGGGCGACGGCACCAGATGGCGGACACCAGGCTGATCCACGGCCGCTACCGGCTGCTTGAGCCGATCGGGCGCGGTGGCATGGGCGAGGTGTGGGCGGCCCGCGACGAATCGCTGGAGCGACGGGTCGCGGTCAAGCTGCTCAAACCGCTCGCCCCGGGCCACGAGGAGTCGTTCACCCGGGTGCTCAGGGAACGCTTCCGGCGTGAGGCCCGCGTCGCCGCCGCGCTCCAGCACCGGGGGGTCACCGTCGTCCATGACTTCGGGGAGTACGAGGGCGGGCTCTACCTCGTCATGGAACTGCTCGACGGACGCAACCTCAGCCAGCTCCTCGACGACAACAAGCGGCGGCCGCTGGCGGTGGACGCCGTCGTCGACATCGCCGAACAGGTCGCGGCGGCCCTCGACTACACCCATCGACAGGGCGTGGTGCACCGGGACTTGAAGCCGGCGAACATCATGCGGCTCACCGACGCCGCCGTGAAGATCTGCGACTTCGGCATCGCCCGGCTCGGCGCCGACATCGGCTTCACCAGCCGGCTCACCGGTACCGGCATCGCGATGGGAACCCCGCACTACATGTCGCCGGAGCAGATCGCCGGCACCGAGGTCGACCACCGCAGCGACCTGTACTCGCTCGGCTGCGTCCTGTACGAACTCTGCACCGGGGCGCCGCCGTTCGACCTGGACGACGCCTGGGCCGTGCTCGTCGGCCACCGCGACAGCGTGCCCCGCCCCCTGCGCGAGCACCGCGCCGGACTCCCCGGCTTCCTCGACCGTGTCGTACTCGACCTGCTGGCGAAGGAGCCCGGTCAACGCCCGCAGGACGCGGGGGAGTTGGCGCGTCGGCTGGCTGCGGGCCGGGCCGGGGCGGGCCGACTCGGCGGCGCGGCTGGGGCGGCCTCGCGCCACGCGTCCGGGCTGCCGTCCTGGACCGAGGGGATGACCACCGGCCACAAGGCGACGCGCTCCTTCTCGCCGGCCGTCGACCCCGACCCCACCGCCGGCCTCACCGGCGAGTGGACCGCGCCGCCCGCCGCCCGGCACCGCACCCCGGCCACCCCCGCAGCGAGGGAGGCGGCGCGGCCGACTCCGGCGGCCAAGGCGCTCGCCGCGCTCGACAGCCGCCACAGCGCGGGGCTCAGCCTGGGCCGGCTCGGCCGCTGGGCGGAGGCGGGCGAGGTGCACCGGGCGGTGGCGGCCGAGCGCGCCCACCTGCTGGGGCCGGACCACCCCGACACCCTCGCCAGCCGCTACGAGATGGGCTTCACGCTGAGCCGGACGGGCCGGGCGGCCGACGCGCTGCGCGAATTCGGCAAGGTCGCCGAGGGCCGGGCCCGCTCGCTCGGACCCGATCACCCCGAGACGCTCGACGCACGCCAGGAGACGGCGTACGTCCTCGGCCGGCTCGGCCGTCACTTCGAGGCGCACCAGGTGTACGTCGCCGTCCTCGCCGCCCGCGAGCGCACCCAGGGTCCCGACGACCCGGACGCCCTGCGCTGCCGGCACAACCTCGCCTTCAACCTCAGCCGGCTCGGCCGTCTGGAGGAGTCCTGCGCGATGGCCCAGGACGTGGCCGCCGCCCGTGCCAGGGTGCTCGGCCCCGGCCACCCCGACACCCTGGTCACCCAGTACGAAGTCGCTTACGCGCTCGGCCTGTTGGGGCGCTGGGTGGAGGCGCTCGCCACCTATCGCGAGGTCGCCCGGGGTCGGGCGGCGGCGCTCGGCCGCGATCACCCCGACACCCTCGCGGCCCGCTACGAGATCGGCATCAGCCTCGGCCGGCTCGGCCGCAGCCCGGAGGCCCTGGAGCTGTACCGCGAGCTGGTGGCGGACCGGCTGCGGGTCGGCGGCCCCGAGGATCCGGAGACCCTGCGCGCCCGGCACGGCGTCGGCGTCAACCTCGGCCGTCTCGCCCGCTGGGAGGAGGCCCTGGAAGAGGCCCGCGAGGTGTGTGAGCTGCGCGTGCGCGTGCTGGGCCCCGAGCATCTCGACACCCTGGTCAGCCGACGCGAGGTCGCCGTGGGCCTGGGCTGGCTGGGCCGCTGGGCGGAGGCGCTCGATGCCTACCGGACGGTGGCCGAAGCCCGTGAACGCGTCCTGGGTGCCGACCATCCCGACACCCTCGCCAGCCGCAACGACCAGGCCAACTGCCTGGAGCAGCTCGGCCGGGGCTCCGAGGCGGTGGAGCTGTACCGCAAGGTGGCGGCCCTGCGCCGAACCGGCCACCACTGACCCGGGGCCGGGTTCCTCCGCCGACCGGGTTCCGCCGACCGGGGCGAGCCGCCGCTGCGGCGGCCGTGCGCTCGGGCGATCGGTCGATCGTGTACGGCCGACCTTCGACGTCAGGTCTCGACGTCAGGTCTCGACGTCAGGCCTCGACGTCAGGACAGTCTCGCTCCGGGGGCGAAGGCGGGCAGCCTCTCAAGACTGGTGCGCACGGCCTCGGCGCCGTACTCGAACATCTGCCGTTCGTAGTCGTCCACCGCGTCGAGCAGCTCCCGGCGGCCGTCGACTGCCTCGATCAGGCGGCGGCGCAGCAGGTCGGCGTCGCGCAGCGCGGTGTTCGCGCCGTTGCCGCCGGTCGGTGAGGTGGCGTGGATCGCGTCGCCCAGTAGGGTGACCGGGCCGGACGCCCAGCGTTCGCCGGGCTTGACGGCCCGGATGGACAGCAGGGTGCTGTTGTCCGGGTCGGCCTGCCCGATCAGCGCGCGCAGCCGCGGGTGCCACCCCTCCATCCTGGACAGCACGGCGTCCCGCGCGGTCACGTCGCCCAGCGAGTCGTCCGGCGGCAGGATCATGGCCCAGCGCACGTAGTCGCCGATGTCGGGCAGCGTGACCTCGGGAGCCAGTCGCTCCGCGGCCCGTTGGGGCGGGGTACTAAAGCGCATCGCGCCGAGCAGCAGGCTGACGCGGTCGTCCGTGATCTTCGAGCCGTATGCCGCGGACAGGCCGGTGAACTCGTCGGTCAGCGGGGTGCGGCCGATGACGAACCGGACGCCGGTGTCGGTGGGGACGGTCCCCGGCGACAACACCCCGCGGACCGCGGAGGCCACACCGTCCGCGCCGACGAGCAGGTCCGCGGTGGCCGGGCCGCGGCGGGCGAACCGGGCCTGGACCGTGCCGTCGGCCAGCACGTGGTAGCCGGTCAGCGCGGCATCCGTGTGCACGGTGAGACCGGTCAGCAGCAGGTGCCGCAGTACCTGCCGGTCGACCACGATGCCGGTCCGCCCCGCGCCGAGCCGGCCGATCTCGTTCAGCCGCGGGTCCAGGATCAGCTGCTCGGTGCAGGCACTCATGACGATCTCGTCCAGCAGCGGGTGCCAGCGCGTCGGCAGGCAGTCGCGCACCGCCTGGAACCCGATCGGGTCCAGCACCAGCCGGTAGCCCTGGAACCGGGCGCCGGTCCCCGGGTCGCGCTCGAACACCTCGGCCTCGATCCCGGCACCCCGCAGACCCTGTGCGAGAGCCAGGCCTCCCAGACCGGCTCCGACCACGGACACGCGCATCACATACCTCCAGGACGGCGGGACGAACTAAGTTCGCTCTGACGAACTTAGTTCTACTCAACGAACTTAGTTCGCGTCAAGGTACAGTGGTCCGCATGACCGCCGATCCCCGCCGGAGCCGTTCGGCTCGCCACGCCCAGCCCTCGGCGCAGCGCGCCGCTCCGGCACCGCGCAAGGAGCCGATCACCGTCGGGCGGATCGCCGACGCCGCCCTGGAAGTGGTCGCGACCGAGGGGTACGACGCGCTGACCATCCGCCGGGTCGCCGCCGTGCTCGGCACCGGTCCTTCGTCGCTGTACGCGCACATCGTCAACAAGGACGACATCGACGATCTGCTGATCGGCAGGCTCTACGCCGCGATCGTGCTCCCCGAACCGGACCCGGCCGCCTGGCGCGAGCAGGTGACGGGCGTGTACACGCAGATCCGTGACCTGTACCTGGAATACCCCGGGGTCTCGCGCGCCGCGCTGGCCATGGTGCCGACCAACCTGGAAACGCTGCGGGTCGGCGAAGGGATCCTGGCGATCCTGCTCGCGGGCGGGGTCGAACCGAGGACGGCCGGATGGGCCCGCGACGCGCTCTCCCTCTACGTCAGCGCCTATGCGCTGGAGCAGTCGCTGGTCCGGCAGCGGCGCCGGAACCAGGATCAGGAATGGGTGCTCGGCGACGAGGAGTTGCTGGACCGCTTCACGGCCCTGCCCGCGGAGAGGTTCCCGCAGACGCGGCGCCATGCCGCCGAGCTGATCTCCGGCACCGGACACGACCGCTTCGCGTTCGCCCTCGGTCTGCTCCTGGACAATCTGCGGCCGGCCTCGGGCTGACGCGTCAGTGGGAGCCATGAGGGTGGGGGGAACCATGAGGATGTGGTGACCTCGCGACGCGGACCCCGTGGGCGCGGACGTCGTCACCCGGCGGCCGAGGAGGCCGCGCACATCACCAGGGCACTGGGCCGTCGTCGTTGAAGAACTCGCCGGTCGGGCCGTCGTCGGGCAGGGTCGCGAGGGTGATCGCGATCGCCGCGCCCTGTTCGGGGGTGCGCACTCCCCGGAAGCCGTTGAGGTCGGTCGCGACGTAGCCGGGGCAGCCGGCATTGATCAGGATGTTCGTGCCGCTCAGCTCCCGGACGTACTGGAGGGTGACGGCGTTCAGGAACGTCTTCGACGGCGCGTACGCCACGGCCACCGGGCCTGCCGTCTCGTTCGCGGCGGGTCCTGATTGGCGGGTGAGGGAGCCGACGCTGCTGGACATGTTCACGATCCGCGGTGAGGCGGAGCGGCGCAACAGCGGCAGCATCGCGTTGGTGACGCGGATGACGCCGATCACGTTGGTCTCCACGACCGTCCGGATGGTGGCGGGATCGACCCGGGTGGGCTCCTGCGGCATGCCGCCCGTGATGGCGGCGTTGTTGACGAGCACGTCGAGGCGCCCCGGGCGTTCCCCGATCAGCTGTGCGGCGGCGGTCACGCTCGCGTCGTCGGTCACGTCCAGGGGCACGCCGAACGCGTCGACTCCGGCCGCGCGCAGCCGTTCCACCACCGCCGCACGGCGCTGATCGTCGCGGGCGCCGACGCCCACGCTCCAGCCGAGGGCGCCCAGGCCCCGGGCGATCTCGTAGCCGATTCCCTTGTTCGCGCCGGTGACCAGCGCAGTCGTTCGTTCGCTCATGGAGACCATGCTGCTCCTGGAACCCGGCCGCGGTCCAAGACCGATCGGGTGGGCAGCGATACCGTCAGGGTATTGATCCGGGGTAGCGTGGCGCCATGGAGACCCGGGAACTGCGCTACTTCGTCGCCGTCGCCGAGGAGCTGCACTTCGGGCGGGCAGCGCGGCGGCTCGGGATGGCGCAGCCGCCCCTGTCACGGGCGATCCAGCAACTCGAACGCCGGCTCGGGGCGGCCCTGCTGGACCGGACCAGCCGCACCGTCACGCTGACGGAAGCCGGCTCGGTGCTGCTGGCCGAGGGCCGGGCGGCCCTCGACGCGGTCGACGCCGCCGAGCGCCGGACCCGTCGTGCAGGCCTTTGCGCGACCGGCCGTCCCGGCCTGGCCCTGGTCACGAAGGCGAGCGCGTCCAGGGAACTGCTGGCCGAACTGCTCGACGCATACGCGGCCGAACCCGGCGCGGTCCCCGTCGACGTCATCCTGTGCGGCCCCGCCGAGCAGCAACGACTCCTGCGCGAGGGCCGGGCCGACGTGGCGCTGCTGCACCGGCCGTTCGACGCGACGGCCGGGTTCGACACCGAAACGCTCAGCACGGAGGGCCAGGTTCTGGTCCTGCCGTCCGGGCATCCGCTCGCCGCCCGGGCGCAGGTGCGCATGGCCGACGTCACCGCCCTGCCGGGCCTGCCCCTGCCCCGCTGGCCCGAGCCCGACGGCAGCTACCCGCCCGGCCCCGGCCCACAAGTCCGCGACCAGGCACAGCTGTTGCAGCTCGTCGCACTCGGGCGCGCCTGCGCGGTCGCACCGGAGTCGTGCCGAGCCCAGCTGCACGACGACCTCGCCGCCGTGCCCGTGGTGGACGCGCCGACCGTCACCACCGTCATCGCCTGGCCCCCGCACAGCCGGTCCGGAGCGGTCGCCGACCTCGTCCGGACCGCGACACGTCTCCATTAGGTCCCACCTGCCCGGCCGGGCTCCACCCGTCCTGTCCCGGCCCGGACGGGGGCGGCGAAACCCGGGCACCCCCGGCGGTGGCGGCCACGGGCAGTCCCGGCCCGCGGCGGGGTTCCGCGCGCGATCATCCCGTGTTACCAAGGGGCATGCCCGCACGCACCGCGTTCGCCCGTGATGTCTACGACGCCGTCATCGTCGGCGGCGGTCACAACGGCCTGGTCGCCGCCGCCTATCTGGCCCGCGCCGGGAAGTCCGTCCTGGTGCTCGAACGGCTCGGCCGCACCGGTGGCGCGGCCGTGTCCACCCGCCCGTTCACGGGGGTGGACGCCCGGCTCTCGTGCTACTCCTACCTCGTCTCGCTGCTGCCCCGGAAGATCGTCGACGATCTCGGGCTCGACTTCGCGGTCCGCAAGCGCACCGTGTCGTCCTACACGCCGACCCTGCGCGAGGGGCGTGCCGGCGGTCTCCTCGTCGGCGGCGGCGCGGACCGTACCGCCGCCTCCTTCCGCCAACTGACCGGATCGGACGCCGAGTTCAGCGCCTGGCAGGCGTTCTACGCCACCATGCGGCACGTCGCCGAGCGGATCTTCCCCACCCTCACCGAGCCGCTGCCCACCGCCGCCGCGCTGCGCGAGCGGGTCGGCGACGACGCGGCCTGGCGGATGCTCTTCGAGGAGCCCATCGGCGTCGCCGTGGAGGACCGCTTCCGCGACGACCTGGTGCGCGGAGTCGTCCTCACGGACGCACTGATCGGTACCTTCGCCGACGCCCACGACCCCTCCCTCGCCCAGAACCGCTGCTTCCTCTACCACGTCATCGGCCAGGGCACGGGCGACTGGGACGTCCCGGTCGGCGGCATGGGCGCCCTCACCGACGCCCTCGCCGGCGCCGCGCGGTCGGCCGGCGCGGAGATCGCCACCGGACACGAGGTGACCGCGATCCGCACCGATGGGACCGAGGCCGAGGTCGACTGCACGACGGCCGAGGGCACCGGTGCGGTGGCCGCCCGGCACGTCCTGGTGAACGCCTCGCCCCAGGCCCTCGCGGCGCTCACCGGGCAGGCGCCGCCCGAGGCCGCCGAGGGCGCCCAGCTGAAGGTCAACATGCTGCTCAGGCGGCTGCCCCGGCTCCGCGACACGGCCGTCGACCCGCGCGAGGCCTTCGCCGGGACCTTCCACATCGCCGAGGGATACGGCCAGTTGGCGACCGCGTACGCCGAGGCCGCGCGGGGTGAACTGCCCAGCGCCCCGCCCTCGGAGATCTACTGCCACTCCCTGACCGATCCGACGATCCTCGGTCCCGAACTCGCCGGGCAGGGCTACCAGACCCTCACCCTGTTCGGTCTGCACACCCCGGCCCGGCTGTTCGCCGAGGACAACGACAAGGCGCGCGAGCTCCTCCTCGCCGCGACCCTCGCCCAACTGGACGCCCATCTCGACGAGCCCCTCGCCGGCTGTCTGGCCCTGGACGCCGACGGCCGCCCCTGCATCGAGGCGAAGACGCCGCTCGATCTGGAGCGCGATCTGCGGCTGCCCGGTGGCAACATCTTCCACCGCGCCCTCGCCTTCCCCTACGCCGAAGCGTCGACCGGCCGCTGGGGCGTCGAGACGGCCCACCCGAACGTCCTCCTGTGCGGGGCCGGTGCCGTACGCGGCGGCGGGGTGAGCGGCATTCCGGGGCACAACGCGGCCATGGCCGTCCTCGGGCGGTGAGACGGAGCCCTCGCCTGCGGCCGGCGCGCCGAAGAAGGTCCGTCAACGCCCGCTTGAACGACGTCAGTTCGTGGATCTCGTCCAGCCGTCCGCCTCGATCCGGACGGCGTCGGTAGGCCGGACCTCGTCGAACAGCACCCGGCCGTCGTCGACGACCCGCATCCCGTCGACGTACACCCCGCGCCCGACGTACCGCGGACCGGTCGTGTACCGCCAGCGCAGCCGCAGCGGCCGGTCGCACCAGGCTGCCAGGTCCGCGCCCGCCTCGTGCCAGACCCGCCCGGACCACCCGGTCACCGACCCGGAGGGATGCTCCAGGGGTGTTTCGCCGGGGCGGCCGGTGGTGAACGGCACGGGCCGCCAGGTCGCTCCCGTGTCCGTCGAGGCCTCCAGGGCGAGCGTGCCCACGCCCGGCTCGGTGTCCCACCACAAGGAGAGGCCGAAGCGCCCCCGGCCGGACACGAACCGGCATTCGGGCAGGGTGAGCGTGGCCGTGGTGCCGGGCTCCATGCCCGCGAACCAGGCGGCGCCGCCGTGCGCGGTGCGTACCGGGACGGCCCGCGCGAGCGCGTTGCCCGCTGCCACCCTCGGTGCCGATCCGGTGCGCCACGTGCGCACCGGATGAACGGAGTTGGCGAGCAGTACGAGAAAGGTGTCGGTGCTGGGGTCGACGACGAGGCCGGTGCCGGTGAACCCGGTGTGACCCGCGCTGTGCGGCGTGGCCATCGCGCCCATGTACCAGTGCTGGTAGAGCTCGAAGCCCAGGCCGTGCTCATGGCCGGGGAAGGCCGTGTTGAAGTCCCTGAACAGCAGGTCCACGGAGGCGGGGCGCAGGATGCGGGCCCGGCCGTAGGATCCGCCGTTCAGGAGGGTCCGGGCGAGGACCGCGAGGTCCCAGGCGCAGGAGAACACCCCGGCGTGGCCCGCGACTCCGCCGAGGCAGTACGCGTTCTCGTCGTGGACCTCGCCCCACACCAGGCCCCGGTCGATCCCGGACCAGGGCTTGCGGGCGTCCTCGGTCGCGGCGATCCCCGGCTTCCAGGACGCGGGCGGGTTGTAGCGCGTGCGGCGCATCCCGAGCGGAGCGGTGATCCCGTCGTGGAGCAGTGCGTCCAGCGGGCGGCCGGTGATCTTCTCCAGGACCAGCTGGAGCGAGATCAGGTTGAGGTCGGAGTAGAGGTAGGCGCTGCCGGGCGGGCTCGCCGGGGGCTCGTTCCGGACGAGCCGCAGCCGGTCCTCGTGCGTCGCCGCCCCGTAGAGCGGGATCCAGGACGGGAACCCCGAGGTGTGGGTGAGCAACTGCCGTACGGTGACGGCCTGTTTGCCCGCCGCCCCGAACCCGGGCAGGTACGCGGAGACCCGCTCCTCCAGGACCAGCGAGCCCCGCTCGATCTGCTGGACGGCGAGCAGCGAGGTGAACAGCTTGGAGAGGGACGCCAGGTCGTACACCGTGTCCTCGGCCGCGGCGATCCGCCGCCCGGGCGGCAGCTCCACCGCCGTGTCGGTCTTCTCGTCGTACGCCGCGTACCGCACCGCGTCGCCGATGGCGTGGTGCAGGGCCACGGTGCCGCCGCGCCCGGCGAGCAGCACCGCCCCCGCGTACCAGGGATGCCCGGGGGAGGGGCCGAGGAACGTCCGGGCGTCCGCCACCAGGCGGTCCAGGTGCTCGGGGAGCAGTCCGGCCCGCTCGGCGGAGCCGTGCCGCAGAGTGCGGCCCCGGCCCGCGGCCACCGCCGTACCCGGCGAGGAACCCGCCATCAGTGCGCCTCCCAGCGCCATGGCCGCACCGGCCAGCCGTCGTCTGCCGACGCCGCCCCGGACTTCCCCGGCCATCGCCACACACCCTTCTCGACGCGCCGGTCCGACACGCTGAAAGTATCTTTCGCGATCACGTCACGCCCTGGAAACTTTCTTCCCCAGACCGTGCCCGTGTCAATGATCCGGCCCGCCGCGCGGCCCGGCGCAAAGAAACTGACGCAGCATCAGAAAATCTCTTCCTTCGTCGCCCCGGCTACGGCATCCTGCGCCCCATGCAGACGGAGCTGAGCAGGAAACTGGGAGTCGAGCACGCCGTCTTCGGCTTCACGCCGTTCCCCGCGGTGGCCGCGGCCATCACCCGGGCCGGCGGATTCGGGGTGCTCGGCGCGGTCCGCTACACGGCACCCGACGACCTCGCGCGCGACCTCGACTGGATGCAGGAGCACACCGACGGACTGCCCTACGGCCTCGACGTGGTGATGCCCGCCAAAAAGGTCGAGGGCGTCGGCGAGGCCGAGATCGAGGCCATGATCCCCGAGGGGCACCGCCGGTTCGTGCGGGACACCCTCGCCAAGCACGGCGTGCCCGAGCTCGCCGAGGGCGAGGCCTCGGGCTGGCGCATCACGGGCTGGATGGAACAGGTGGCCCGCAGTCAGCTCGACGTCGCCTTCGGCTATCCGATCAAGCTGCTGGCCAACGCGCTCGGTTCGCCGCCCGCCGATGTGGTGGGGCGCGCCCACGACCAGGGCGTGCTCGTCGCCGCGCTCGCGGGCAGCGCCCGGCACGCCCGCCACCACGCCGAGGCCGGCATCGACATCGTCGTGGCCCAGGGCTACGAGGCCGGCGGCCACACCGGGGAGATCGCCACCATGGTGCTGGTCCCCGAAGTCGTCGAGGCGGTCGGCCCGCTGCCCGTGCTCGCGGCCGGCGGCATCGGCAGCGGCGAGCAGATCGCCGCCGGGCTCGCGCTCGGCGCCCAGGGCGTCTGGCTCGGCTCCCTGTGGCTCACGGCCACCGAGGCCGACCTGCACTCCCGCGCGCTGACCGACAAGCTCCTCGCCGCCGGATCCGGCGACACCGTCCGCTCGCGCGCCCTCACCGGCAAGCCCGCCCGCCAGCTGCGCACCGAGTGGACCGACGCCTGGGACGACCCGGCCGGACCCGGCACCCTGCCCATGCCCCTGCAAGGCCTGCTCGTCGCCGAGGCCGTGTCGCGCATCCAGAAGTACGAGGTCCAGCCGCTGCTCGGCACCCCGGTCGGACAGATCGTCGGGAGGATGACCGCCGAGCGCACGGTCCAGGAGACCTTCGACGAGCTGACGCGCGGCTTCGAGCGCGCCGTCGACCGCATCAACCGCATCGCCGGGAGGGACGCCCGATGAACCAGCCGCCCAACGGATTCTGGGCCCAGGCCACCGCCGACCCCGGACGGTCCGTCCTCATCGCCCCCGACGGCGAGGTGTGGACCGCGGGCCGGCTGCACGGCGCCGTCAACCGACTCGTCCACGGACTGCGGTCCGCGGGCCTCGAACGCGGCGACGCCTTCGCCGTGGTGCTGCCCAACGGCGTCGAGTTCTTCACCGCCTATCTCGCCGCCTCCCAGGCCGGGTTCTACCTCGTGCCCGTCAACCACCACCTGGTCGGCCCCGAGATCGCCTGGATCGTCGCGGACTCCGGCGCCAAGGTCCTCATCGCACACGAGCGGTTCGCGGACGCGGCCACCGCGGCGGCCGACGAGGCGAAGCTGCCCGCCTCCCACCGCTATGCCGTCGGCGCGGTCCCCGGCTTCTCGCCGTACGCCCAACTCCTGGACGGAAAGACCGAGTCGGCGCCGCGGGACCGCACCCTCGGCTGGGTCATGAACTACACCTCCGGCACCACCGGGCGTCCGCGCGGGATCCGCCGCCCGCTGCCCGGCAAGCTGCCGGAGGAGACCTATCTCGGCGGGTTCCTCGGCATCTTCGGCATCAAGCCGTTCGAGGACAACGTCCACCTGGTGTGTTCGCCGCTCTACCACACGGCGGTCCTCCAATTCGCCGGCGCCTCCCTGCACATCGGGCACCGCATCGTCCTCATGGACAAGTGGACGCCCGAGGAGATGCTGCGGCTCATCGACGAACAGGCCTGCACCCACACCCACATGGTGCCGACCCAGTTCCACCGGCTGCTCTCGCTGCCCGCCGAGGTGCGCGGACGCTACGACGTGTCCTCGATGCGGCACGCCATCCACGGCGCCGCGCCCTGCCCCGACCACGTCAAACGCGCCATGATCGAGTGGTGGGGGAGCTGCGTCGAGGAGTACTACGCGGCCAGCGAGGGCGGCGGCGCGTTCGCCACCGCCGAGGACTGGCTGAAGAAGCCCGGCACGGTGGGAAAGGCCTGGCCCATCAGCGAGTTGGCGGTCTTCGACGACGACGGGAACCGGCTGTCGGCGGGGGAGCTGGGCACGGTCTACATGAAGATGTCGACCGGCGGCTTCAGTTACCACAAGGACGAGACCAAGACGCGGAAGAACCGCATCGGCGACTTCTTCACCGTCGGCGACCTCGGCTACCTCGACGAGGACGGCTACCTCTTCCTGCGCGACCGCAAGATCGACATGATCATCTCGGGCGGCGTCAACATCTACCCCGCCGAGATCGAGGCCGCGCTCCTCACCCACCCGGCCGTCGCGGACGCCGCCGCCTTCGGCATCCCGCACGCCGACTGGGGCGAGGAGGTCAAGGCCGTCGTGGAGGTGGCCGAGGGCCGCGTGGCGGACGGCGACCTCGCCGCCGCGATCCTCGCCCACTGCGAGGGCCGGCTGGCGGCGTACAAGCGGCCCAGGACCGTCGACTTCATCGAGACGATGCCGCGCGACCCGAACGGCAAGCTCTACAAGCGCAGGCTGCGCGAGCCGTACTGGGAGGGTCACGAGCGCGCGATGTGACCCGCCAGGCTCCGCCCCGCGACCGCGACCGCGAGGCCGGGCAGCCGGACGGTTGACCCCGGCCGCCCGGCCGCCCAGGATCCAGCCATGGACGACGTACGCAGCAGCACCGTCGACGGCATCGTGCGCCGCAGCGCCCGCCGCACCCCGCACCACACCGCCTTGCGATACGGGGAACGCACCTGGAGCTATGCCGAGCTGGACGCGGCCGTCTCCACGGCGGCCGCCTTCCTCGCCGGCCTGGGTCTGAGCAAGGGCGACCGGGTCGCCGCCTACGGCCACAACTCGGACGCCTACCTGATCGCGTTCCTCGGCTGCGCCCGGGCCGGGCTGATCCATGTGCCGGTCAACCAGCACCTCACCGGAGCCGACCTGGGGTACATCCTGGAGCAGTCCGGCGCCGCCCTCGTGCTCGCCGACCCCGCGCTCGCCGCACAGGTGCCCGCAGGCTTCGCCGTGCGCCCGCTGCGCGATGCCGGGGGTTCGCTGCTCGCGGCCCTCGCCGAGCCGCGCGCGTACGCCTGCGCGAGCCACGGGGACGATCTGGTCCAGCTGCTCTACACCTCGGGCACCACCGCGCTGCCCAAGGGCGCGATGATGACCCACCGCGCCCTCGTCCACGCGTACGTCTCCGCCATCACGGCCCTCGACCTGCGCACCTCGGACCGGCCCGTGCACGCCCTGCCGCTCTACCACTCGGCGCAGACGCACGTCTTCCTGCTGCCCTACCTCGCGGTGGGCGCGGAGAACACGATCCTGGACGCACCGGACCCCGGCCGGATCCTCGACCTCGTGGCGCGCGGGCTGCTCGACTCGCTGTTCGCGCCGCCCACGGTGTGGATCGCCCTCGCGGCCCACCCCGCCTTCGCCACCGGCGACCTGAGCGCTCTGCGCAAGGCCTACTACGGGGCCTCGATCATGCCGGTGCCGGTCCTGGAGCGGCTGCGCGCACGGCTGCCGGGGCTCGCTTTCTACAACTGCTTCGGTCAGAGCGAGATCGGGCCGCTGGCCACCGTCCTCGGTCCCGAGGAGCACCAGGGGCGGCTCGACTCGTGCGGGCGGCCCGTGCTGTTCGTCGAGGCCAAGGTCGTGGACGAGAGCGGCAAGGAGGTGCCCGACGGGGCGGCGGGCGAAGTGGTCTACCGCTCCCCGCAGTTGTGCGAGGGCTACTGGGACAGGCCCGCCGAGACCGAGGAGGCCTTCCGGGACGGCTGGTTCCACTCCGGTGACCTCGCCGTGCGCGACGGCGAGGGGTACTTCACCGTCGTCGACCGGGTGAAGGACGTCATCAACTCCGGCGGCGTCCTCATCGCCTCGCGCCAGGTCGAGGACGCGCTGTACACCCATCCGGCGGTCGCCGAGGCGGCCGTCGTGGGGCTGCCCGACGAGCGCTGGATCGAGGCGGTCACCGCGTTCGTCGTGCGGCGGGAGGGAGCGGACGGATCGGTGACCGAGGCGCAACTCATCGCTCACGCGAGGGAGTCGCTCGCCCACTTCAAGGCGCCCAAGCGGGTCCTGTTCGTGGACGAGCTGCCGCGCAACGCCAGCGGCAAGATCCTCAAGCGCGAGCTGCGCGACCGGTTCTCCTGAACACCGGTCGCTCCAGGCCAGGTTGGGGGCGGCCGGTCAGCCGCGCACCTCCCGCAGGTCGACGATGCGCTTGAACTTGCCCACCGAGCGCTCGATGGTCTCCGGGTCGACGATCTCCACCGCCACGGAGACGCCGATCCCGTCCTTGACCGCCGCGACGATCGACCGGGCCGCGTCCGCGCGCCGCTCCGGAGTGGTGTCCGCCCGGGCCTCCACCCGCACGGTCAGCGCGTCGAGCCGGCCCTGGCGGGTCAGGCGCAGCTGGAAGTGCGGGGCGAGGCCGGGCGTGCGCAGCACGATCTCCTCGATCTGGGTGGGGAAGAGGTTCACCCCGCGCAGGATGACCAGGTCGTCGCTGCGGCCGGTCACCTTCTCCATCCGCCGGAACACCCGGGCCGTACCGGGAAGGAGCCGGGTCAGGTCCCGCGTCCGGTAGCGGATCACCGGCATCGCCTCCTTGGTCAGCGAGGTGAAGACCAGCTCGCCGCGCTCGCCCTCCGGCAGCACCTGGCCGGTCAGCGGGTCCACGACCTCCGGATAGAAGTGGTCCTCCCAGATGTGCAGCCCGTCCTTGGTCTCCACGCACTCCTGCGCGACACCGGGGCCCATGACCTCCGACAGGCCGTAGATGTCGACCGCGTCGATCGCGAACCGCTCCTCGATCTCGGTGCGCATCTCCTGCGTCCACGGCTCGGCGCCGAAGATGCCCACCTTGAGCGAGGTGGAGCGGGGGTCGACGCCCTGCCGCTCGAACTCGTCGAGCAGCGTGAGCATGTAGGACGGGGTCACCATGATGATCTCGGGGCGGAAGTCCTGGATCAACTGGACCTGACGGGCCGTCATGCCGCCGGAGGCGGGGATCACCGTGCAGCCGAGCCGCTCGGCCCCGTAATGCGCGCCGAGCCCACCGGTGAACAGGCCGTATCCGTATGCCACATGGACCTTGTGGCCCGGCCTGCCGCCCGCCGCGCGGATCGAGCGGGCCACCACGTCCGCCCAGGTGTCCAGATCGCGCTGGGTGTAGCCGACGACGGTCGGGCGGCCGGTCGTGCCGCTGGAGGCGTGGATGCGCCGGATGTCGCTCTCGGGGACCGCGAACATTCCGAACGGGTAGTGGTCGCGCAGATCGGACTTGGCGGTGAAGGGGAAGCGCGCGAGATCGGCGAGCGAGACGCAGTCCTCCGGGTGCACCCCGGCCCTGTCGAAGGCGTCCCGGTAGAAGCCGACGTGCTCGTAGGCGTGACGCAGCGAGGCGCGCAACCGGTCGAGCTGAAGGGCCTGGAGTTCCGGCCCGCTCAGCCGCTCGCCCTCGTCCAGCTCAGGTGCCATGGATGCGCTCCCGTCCTCGCTCCGCCCGCGGGAGGGCGACGAAATCGGACGACCGATCATTCGGTCGATCTGTGTCGGATCAGTAATTCAGCAGCCCACGGGGTCCGTCAAGGCCTGTGGACGACTCGGAGGGCCCCGCGTCGACGGGAGACGGCCGTCCACGATGGCGCCGTGAGCGAAACCGGATTGCCGGGCGCGGTGACCGGCTGTGAGGATCGGCCGCATGCCCCAGTTCACGACGTACGACGGAACCTCGATCGCCTATCACCTGCGCGGCGACGGCGAGGCGCTGATCTGCCTGCCCGGCGGCCCGATGGGTGCCTCCGCCTACCTCGGGGACCTGGGCGGGCTGACGGCCCACCGGCGTCTGGTTCTGCCCGACCCGCGGGGCGCCGGCGACTCGGGCGTGCCCGACGACCCGGCCTCCTGCCGCTGCGACCGGCAGGTGGCCGACGTGGAGGCGCTGCGCGTCCACCTCGGTCTCGACCGCCTCGACCTGCTCGCCCACTCCGCCGCCGGGAACCTCGCGCTCCTGTACGCCGCCCGCCACCCCGACCGGGTCCGCACGCTCACCCTGGTCGCGCCCGGCGTCCGTGCCGTGGGGATCGAGGTGACCGAGGGCGACTGGCGGGCGGCCGTCGCCCTGCGGGCGGGCGAACCCTGGTACGCGGAGGGCCGCGCGGCCTTCGAGCGGCTCTGGGCGGGGGATGCCGCCTGGGCCGAGGTCGTTGACGTCATCAGCCCCTTCGCCTACGGACGGTGGGACGCGGCGGCGCGGCGGCACGAGGCCCTCACCCGAGCCGCACGGGACCGGGCCATGGCGGGTGCCTACTACGCGGGCGGCGCCTTCGACCCGGCGGCCACCGTGGCCGCGCTCGCCGGGCTCGACGTGCCCGTCCTGGTGATCGCGGGCGAGTACGACGGCGGTCCGACGCCGGCCCGTGCCGCCGAACTGGCAGCCCTCCTTCCGCACGCGGAGCTCGTCGTACAGCCGGGCGCCGGTCACTCCCCGTGGATCGACGACCCCGAGGCCTTCGTGCGCACCGTCGCCGCCTTCCTCGACCCCGACGTGCGCACGGTCGTCGTCGACGGAGTCCGGCTCGCCTACCGGGTGCGCGGCGCCGAGACCGCGCCGCCCGTGATCCTCGTGCACGGCCGGGGCGGCGAAAGCCGCGACTGGGACCACATCGCCGAACGCCTCGCGGTCACGCACCGGGTGTACGCGCTCGACCTGCGGGGCCACGGCCTGAGCGACTGGCCGGGCCGCTATTCCTTCGAGGCGTTCCGTGACGACCTACGCGGCTTCATCACCGAACTGGGACTGGCCGGGGCCGACTTGGCGGCCCACTCCATGGGCGCCGCGGCCGCCGCGCTGCTCGCCGCGGAGGGGCCGGGCCTGATCGGCCGGCTCGTCCTGGAGGAGGCCCCGCCGCTGTTCCCCCTCGACCCGCCGCGCGGCCCCGCCGAACGCCCCGAGGGGCCGCTGGGTATGGACTGGGCCGTCATCGGGGCCATCGACGCCCAGCTGAACGACCCCGACCCGGCCTGGCACGACCGTTTCGCCGCCATCGCCACGCCCACCCTGGTCGTCGCGGGCGGCCCCGGCAGCCACATCGACCAGCGGAAACTGGCCCGGCTGGCCTCGCGGATCCCGGACGCCCGCCTGGTCACCATCGAGGCGGGCCACCTCGTCCACACCGACCGTCCCGGTCAATTCCTCTCCGCACTAAGGGAGTTCGACATCGGCTGAGGCGCGCGGGCCCGGCCGGGTTCGGCTGAGGCGCGCGGGCCTGGCCGGGTGATGCCGGACCGGTCCTGCGCTCCCGAAGCTGCCGGGGAGGGACGAGCGGCCCCATCCGAGGCTCCAACGCGTACCGAAGCGCGTCCCACCGGGCGGTCCCGGGGCCTGCGGGGGAAGACGGGAGCAGGGAGTCGCCGCGGGCGAAGTGCTCGTGCTCGATCATGGGTGAATGACTGCCTTCTACCATGTGTGCTTCGTGGTTCCGGACCTCGATCAGGCAATGCGGGACCTTCGGCGTGCGGCCGGGGTCGAGTGGAGCGACCCGGTGTCGGACCGGCTCGGTGTGTGGGACTACCGCATCGTCTTCACCACAGGCGGGCCGCCCTTCATCGAACTCATCGAAGGACCGCCCGGCAGCCCTTGGGACGCGTCCAGGGGTGCCAGATTCGATCACATCGGCTTCTGGACCAGTGATGTGCGGCAGGGTTCGCAGCGTCTGGAGGAAGCGGGCATGCCCGTGGACTTCTCGGGCTGCCCCTATGGCCGGCCGTTCGCCTATCACCACATGGACGGCATCGGTGCCCGGATCGAACTTGTCGACGTCACCAGGCAGGCCGCCTTCCTCAACGGGTGGCATCCAGGCGGTGAACCGATGCCCGCCATCGATGAGACGCCCGGAGGCTGAACTCCCGTCACGCGCCCGGCACTCCCGTCGCGTGCCGGCTCGCGGGCCGTCTCCGCCCCGGCCGTTGTCTTCGACTCGCCCCGCTTGGCGAGACCTTGCCGGAGACGTCCGGCCCCGAGGCTGAGGATCCGCAGGCCGAGTCGGGCGGAACCCGGGAGCACCGTCGAGCGCGTCAGCCGCAGCGGCAGAGGTGGGAAGGCAGGCCGATCCGCCTGCCGCGTCGCGGCGGCTTCGGAAGTACAGGGCCCGGTCAGATGCCGTCGGCCTCGGTGGCGACCGAGCGTGCCCAGCGGTAGTCCGCCTTGCCGCTGGGGGAGCGCTGGATGGTGGGGGTGATCACCAGCTGGCGGGGCACCTTGTAGCCGGCGAGGCGGGTGCGGCAGTGGGTCTGGATCCCCTCCAGCGTCGGCTCGGCCGCGCCGTCGCGGACCTGGACGACCGCCGCCACATGGCTGCCCCACCGGGCGTCCGGCACCCCGGCCACCAGTGCGTCGTACACATCGGGATGCGCCTTGAGGGCCTGCTCGACCTCCTCCGGGTACACCTTCTCGCCGCCGGTGTTGATGCACTGCGAGCCCCGTCCGAGGACCGTGACGATGCCGCCCTCGTCCACGGTCGCCATGTCGCCGAGCAGCACCCACCGCTCGTCGCCCTTCTGGAAGAAGGTCTCGGCGGTCTTCCCCGGGTCGTTGTAGTAGCCGAGCGGAACGTGTCCGCGCTGGGCGAGCCGTCCCACCTCGCCGATCGCGACCGGCTCGTACGACACCGGGTCCACCACCTGCGTACGCTCGTTGACCTCCAGGCGGAAGCCCTTCTCGGGGCCCGAGTCGTCCGTGGCCTTCCCGTTGGAGCCGGACTCGGACGAGCCGAAGTTGTTCAGGATCAGCGCGTTGGGCACCAGGGCCTGCAACTGGTCGCGCACCGTCTCGGACATGATCGCCCCGGACGAGGACACGCTGAACAGCGAGGACATGTCGGTGCCCTTGAGCGGGCCGTGCAGCGCGTCGACGAGGGGCCGGAGCATCGCGTCACCGACCAGGGAGACGCTGGTGACCCGCTCCCTCTCGATCGTGCGGAGCACTTCCTCGGGGACGTACTTGCGGTGGATCACCACCCGCTGGCCGTAGTTGAAGGCGACGAACGAGGTCAGCGTGGAGGTGCCGTGCATGAGCGGGGGAGCGGGGAAGAAGGTGAGGCCAGAGCCGCTCCTGGCCACCCGCTCGGCCAGTTCCTCGGGCCGCTGGACCGGCTCGCCCGCCGGTTCGCCACCGAACAACCCCGCGAAGAACAGGTCTTCCTGACGCCACATCACACCCTTGGGCATCCCGGTGGTGCCGCCCGTGTAGATGATGAACTGGTCGTCGGCCGAACGCGCCGCGAATCCCCGCGAGGGGGAGCCCGCGGCCTCGGCCTCCGTGAACGCCGTCGCGGCGAGGGCCGGAGCGCCCTCGGGAGCGGCCCCGACCCGGACCAGGTGCCGCAGCTTCTCGGTGCGGGGCAGCGCGCCCGCGACCCGCTCGGTGAACTCGGCGTCGAAGACGAGCGCCGCGAGGTCGGCGTCCCGGTAGAGGTAGACCAACTCCTCTTCCACGTAACGGTAGTTCACGTTCACCGGCACCAGGCGCGCCTTGAGCGCGGCCAGCACGGTCTGCAGGTACTCGATGCCGTTGTAGAGGTGCAGGCCCAGGTGCTCGCCTGGCTTCAGGCCCGCGTCGATCAGATGGTGCGCGAGCCGGTTGGCGGCCTCGTCCAGCCGGCGGTAGGTCAGCCTGCGTTCGGCGCCCGTTCCGGGATGGTCGATGTACACGAGCGCTTCGCGGTCCGGGACCACGTCGACGACGGACTCGAACAGGTCGGCAAGGTTGTACTCCACCATTCCTCCTGACACCGCGCCCCGACTGAACTCGGGGGTCATCAGAACAAAGCCGCGCACAACTGGGAAGGGGTGCCGCAGAAGAAAACTGACTGAGTGTCAGAAAACTATTGAACTGACACCGCCCCTACTGCAACCTGTTCTAGGTCTTGAGACGGGAGGACGGCAATGGGCGGTACGGAACACCTCACGGTGCGTCGCGAGGGCGCCACCTTGGTGCTCACCCTGAACCGGCCGGAGGCGAAGAACGCGCTGTCGCTTCCGCTGCTGGTCGGGCTCTACGACGGCTGGCTGGAGGCGGACGCGGACGACTCGATCCGCTCGGTCGTGCTCACCGGCGCGGGCGGCGACTTCTGCGCCGGCATGGACCTCAAGGCCCTCGCGGGCCAGGGCATGGCGGGGGACCGGTACCGGGACCGGCTCAAGGCCGACCCCGATCTGCACTGGAAGGCGATGCTGCGCCACCACCGGCCGCGCAAGCCCGTGATCGCCGCCGTCGAGGGGTACTGCGTGGCCGGGGGCACCGAGATCCTCCAGGGCACGGACATCCGCGTCGCGGGGGCCGGGGCGACGTTCGGGCTCTTCGAAGTGAAGCGCGGGCTCTTCCCCATCGGCGGCTCGACCGTCCGCCTCCAGCGGCAGATTCCGCGCACGCACGCGCTGGAGATGCTGCTGACGGGCCGGCCGTACGGTGCGCAGGAGGCGGCGCGGATCGGGCTCATCGGGCGGGTGGTGCCCGACGGTACGGCGCTGGACGTGGCGCTGGAGATCGCGGCGCAGGTCAACGCGTGCGGGCCGTTGGCCGTGGAGGCGGTCAAGGCGTGCGTGTACGACACGGCGTCCATGAGCGAGGCGGACGGGCTGGCGGCGGAACTTGAGCGGGGGTGGCCGGTGTTCGCCACGGCTGATGCGAAGGAGGGGGCGCTGGCGTTCGCCGAGAAGCGGGCGGCGGTCTATCGGCGGGCCTAGCTCTTCCCCGCCCCGCCCCTTCCCGAGACCCTCCGGGGGTGTGGGCGGGGGCGCCGGTCTCCTGGGGCTCGGCCCCGGACCCCGTTCGCGCCCCGAGGGGCGCTCGTCCTCACACGCCGGACGGGCTGTAGGTGGCCCTGGACTTAAGGAGTTCTTTCATGGCTGGCTCTGCTGGGCCCGAGGTGCTGCGGGCGCCGCTTGTCGTCGAGTTTCCCTTCACCCGGTCCCTCGGGCCGGTCCAGAGCGCCTTTCTCACGGGGCTGCGGGAGCGGACCGTGCTCGGGGTGCGCACGGGCGACGGGCGCGTGCTCGTGCCGCCCGTCGAGTACGACCCGGTCACCGCCGAGGAGATCCGGGATCTCGTCGAGGTCGGCGCCACCGGCACCGTCACCACCTGGGCCTGGAATCCGGCCCCGCGCCGCGGCCAGCCCCTCGACCGGCCCTTCGCCTGGGTGCTCGTCAGGCTGGACGGAGCCGACACCGCCCTCCTGCACGCTTTGGACGCCCCCGGCCCCGACGCCGTGCACACCGGGATGCGCGTCCGTGTCCGCTGGGCCGCCGAACGCACCGGCGCCATCACCGACATCGCGTGCTTCGAACCCGGTGAAGAGGGGGAGGCGGCCGGGCATCAACCCACGCCGCACAGCGGCGAGTTCCATGACCCCGTCACCGGGATCGTGGCGCCGGCGCGGCTCGACTACACCTACAGCCCGGGCCGCGCCCAGTCCGCCTACATCAACGCGCTCTCCGCCCGCCGGACCGTCGGCGAGCGCTGCCTCTCCTGCCGCAAGGTGTACGTGCCGCCGCGCGGCGCCTGCCCCACCTGCGGGGTCGCCACCGAGGAGCGGGTCGAGGTCGGGCCCGCCGGGACCGTCACGACGTACTGCATCGTCAACATCAAGGCGAAGAACCTCGACATCGAAGTGCCCTACGTCTACGCGCACATCGCGCTCGACGGCGCCGGGCTCGCCCTGCACGGGCGCATCGGCGGCATCCCGTACGACCAGGTGCGGATGGGGCTGCGGGTCGAGCCGGTGTGGAGCGAGGGCGGCCGCTACCCCGACCACTACCGGCCCACCGGCGAGCCCGACGCCGACTACGAGACGTACAAGGAGCTGATCTGATGGCGCCCACACCTGCCGCCCGGGACGTGGCGATCGTCGCGTTCGCGCAGAGCGACCACCGGCGCCGCACCGACGACCTGTCCGAGGTCGAACTCCTCATGCCGGTGCTGCACCAGGTCCTGGACGCCACCGGCCTGAAGACCAGCGACATCGGCTTCACCTGCTCCGGCTCCAGCGACTACCTCGCGGGCCGCGCCTTCTCCTTCACCATGGCGCTCGACGGGGTCGGCGCCTGGCCGCCGATCTCCGAGTCCCATGTGGAGATGGACGGCGCCTGGGCGCTCTACGAGGCCTGGGTGAAGATCCTCACCGGCGAGGCCGACACCGCGCTCGTCTACGGCTACGGCAAGTCCTCGCCCGGCGAGGTGCGCGACGTGCTGACCCGCCAGCTCGACCCGTACTACGTGGCGCCCCTGTGGCCCGACTCGATCGCGCTCGCCGCCCTCCAGGCGCAGGCCCTCGTCGACGCGGGGGAGACCGACGAGCCCGCGCTCGCCGCGGTCGCCGCCCGCAGCCGGGACGACGCCGGCGCCAACGCGCATGCGCAGGTGCGGGGTTCACGCCCCCAGGGCGACTACCTGGTGCGGCCGTTGCGGACCGGGGACTGCCCTCCGATCGGGGACGGCGCCGCCGCGGTGATCCTCGCCGCCGGTGACCGGGCCCGCGAACTGTGTGCGCGGCCGGCCTGGATCCGCGGCATGGACCACCGCATCGAGGCGCACGGACTCGGCGTGCGCGACCTCACCGACTCGCCGTCCGCCAGGCTCGCGGCCGAGCGGGCCGGTGCCTTCGAACGGCCCGTGGACACCGCCGAGTTGCACGCGCCGTTCAGCTCGCAGGAGGTCGTCCTGCGCAAGGCGCTGCGGCTCGGCGACGACGTCGCCGTCAACCCGTCCGGAGGTGCGCTCGCCGCGAACCCCGTGATGGCGGCCGGCCTCATCCGGCTCGGCGAGGCCGCCGCCCGCATCCACCGGGGCGAGTCCGACCGGGCCCTCGCGCACGCCACGTCCGGACCCTGCTTGCAGCAGAACCTGGTCGCCGTCCTGGAGGGGGAGTCATGAGCAAGGAACCCGTGGCCGTCGTCGGCGTCGGCCAGACCAAGCACGTGGCCGCCCGGCACGACGTGTCGATAGCGGGACTCGTGCGCGAAGCGGCCCAACGGGCGCTCGACGACGCCGAGTTGAGCTGGGCCGACATCGACGCCGTCGTCATCGGCAAGGCGCCCGACTTCTTCGAGGGCGTCATGATGCCGGAGCTCTACCTCGCCGACGCGCTCGGCGCGGTCGGCAAGCCCATGCTGCGGGTGCACACCGCGGGCTCGGTCGGCGGCTCGACCGCGCTCGTCGCCTCCAACCTGGTCGCCGCCCGGGTGCACCGGACCGTGCTCACCCTCGCCTTCGAGAAGCAGTCCGAGTCCAACGCCATGTGGGGCCTGTCCCTGCCGGTTCCCTTCACCCAGCCGCTGCTCGCCGGGGCCGGCGGGTTCTTCGCCCCGCACGTACGGGCCTACATGCGGCGCACCGGCGCCCCCGACACGGTGGGCTCCCTCGTCGCGTACAAGGACCGGCGCAACGCCCTGAAGAACCCCTACGCGCATCTGCACGAGCACGACATCACCCTGGAGAAGGTCCAGGCCTCGCCGATGCTGTGGGATCCGATCCGCTACTCCGAGACCTGCCCGTCCTCGGACGGGGCCTGCGCGATGATCCTCACCGACCGCGCGGGCGCGGCCCGTTCGCCCCGTCCCGCGGCCTGGGTGCACGGCGGCGCGATGCGCAGCGAGCCGACCCTGTTCGCGGGCAAGGACTTCGTGTCGCCGCAGGCGGGCAAGGACTGCGCCGCCGATGTGTACCGGCAGGCCGGCATCGCCGACCCGCGCCGGGAGATCGACGCCGTCGAGATGTACGTGCCGTTCTCCTGGTACGAGCCGATGTGGCTGGAGAACCTGGGCTTCGCCGCCGAGGGCGAGGGCTGGAAGCTCACCGAGGCCGGCGTCACGGAACTCGACGGGGACCTGCCCGTGAACCCCTCGGGCGGTGTCCTTTCCACCAATCCCATCGGGGCATCCGGCATGATCCGGTTCGCCGAGGCGGCCCTCCAGGTGCGCGGTCTGGCCGGCGAGCACCAGGTGGAGGGGGCGCGCAAGGCGCTCGGCCATGCCTACGGCGGCGGCTCGCAGTTCTTCTCGATGTGGCTCGTCGGCGCCGAACCGCCCACCGGCTGAGGCCCGCCCGGCGTCCGCTCGCGGCGGGCGGCCTCCGGTACTCCTCCCGTGGCCTGTCCGTCCCCGCGGACGATCGCTAGGGTGGCCCCCGGACGACAGAACCGGGGAGGAGCACGGACGTGGCTGACACCAGCACCACCCAGCACACCTTGCGGACCCTTGCGGGTCACACCCGTTCCGGCTGGGACAAGCCGGAGCTCGACCTCAGCGAGGCCGAGTGGCAGTCGAGCAGTCAGGGGGCGGGGGACGTGCAGATCGCCTTCGTCGAGGGCTTCATCGCCATGCGCAACAGCGGCAACCCCGGCAGCCCGTCGCTGATCTTCAGCCCCGCCGAGTGGCGGGCCTTCGTGATCAACGCGCGCGACGGCGAGTTCGATCTCACCTGAACGATCCGCCGGAACCGCGGCCGCCGGGAGGGGCTCGATCCTCCCGGCGGCTCCGGTGTGGCGGCCGCCTTCCTCCTCAACACCCCTCCCCGTGCAGCGGGTTGAGTGCTACGCGCCCTCCCGCTCCTCGGTGGCCTGCTCGGGGAAGAGCTGGGCCCAGGGCCGCTGGCGGCCCTCGCTGACGGCGGCGATGCCGGCCTCGCCGTACCGCGCGGTCTCCAGGGACCACGCCAGGTTCCCGCTCATCAGGGCGCGCATGCCGTCGACGTAGTCGGCCACGTTCGCCCGCACCTGCTCGGGCAGTGCGGTCTTGTCGAGCTGGGCGGTGAGCTCGACGGTCAGGTCCTGGAAGCGCGCGATCCGGGAGTTGGCCATGGTGGCGACCCGGCGCAGGGCCTGCTCGACGGTGCACATTTCCTGCCGCAGCAGAATGATCACGCTGTTGTTGACGTCGCCCGCCGCCAGCTCCTTGTCCACGGACACCATGTCGTTGACGAAGATCACCACATCGGCGGTGATCTCCCGCATCTCGGCCAGCGGCACGCCCTCGTGGAGCTCCCTCGGCAGTGTGTAGCCGCCGCAGCGCTCCACGAGGTCGAGGCAGGGCTGCACGCCGATGGAGTCCCGGCGGCCGCGCAGGAAGCCCGGCAGCGAGAGCGTGCCGTTGCGGGTGCGGTTCAGCGCCTCCCAGTGATAGGCCGTCAGATACTCGCGCCAGTGCGCCCGGAAGCGGTCCTGCCACAGTAACGGCGTGCCCGCGGTGACCCGTTGCCAGAGATCACGGAAACTTTCGGCCAGTCGGTTCGTCGTCGCACCCGGCACCGGAGGCTCGTCACTCATGGTGTGCAGCACCGTGTCGATCTGGCGCAGCACCAGGTCGGGACGCTTCCCGAGCGGGCCGTCGAACTGGTCGTCGAAGACGAAGAACCAGGCGTTGAGGTCGGTCGCCAGTGCGAGATGCGCGTCCGAGGCGTCCGGATAGAAGTACGCCATCAGGCGCTCCAGGCCCATCGCGTCGTACTCGGCCGTGGCCTGCTCCCCGGCCAGCATGCCGAACTCGTAGAGCCAGTCCAGCGTGTGGCGCCGGGCCACCGCGTCCCGGGGATGCCTGCGGGCCGGAAAGGGGATGTCGACGAGACCGGTCCGCGTCCGGGCCGACCGGACCCTGCCAGTGCTGCCCATGCGGCACCGCCTCCTTAGTACTCCGTACGTAGTTCAATCATCAAGGTGAGGACGGCCGGAGGCCAGTCGCACGCTGGCGGAGTCCGACAGCGTGGAGGGGGCGTGCGAGGCCCTCACTGGCGCCCCACCGGGACATTTCGATGCCAACCACCCACGGATTCAGCCAACTTAAACAGTCAAGGAGGAGACGGCAGCCGGGTATTCATGTCACGGTACGTGTCCGGGGCGTAGGCTCGGTGCTACTGCCAGAAGGGGACCGCTGTGGCGGAGACGAAGGGCCGGGGCGGCGTGCCGCGCCGGATGCTCTTTGAGCGCGACGAAGAACTGATCCTGTTCGACAGCATGTTGAACGACCTGTGCGGCCGGGCAGGTGAGGGGAGCGCGCCCAACGGCGGACTGCTCGCCATCGCCGGATCGGCGGGACTGGGCAAGACCACACTGGTGGCCGAGGTCCGCCGCAAAGCCGCGGCCCGCGGCTGCACCCTGCTGGCCGCACGCGGCAGCGAGCAGGAGGAAGGCGTCGCGTTCCACGTCGTACGCCAGCTCGTGCAGCCCGTCCTCGCCGCGAGCAGCGAGGAAGAACACCGCAAGATACTGGGGAGTTGGTACGACATCGTCGCACCGGCCGTCGGCCTGGTCGCGGGACAGAGCGGCGTGGTGCCCGACCCGCAGGGCGTGCGGGACGGCCTCGACTGGCTCGTCACCCGCTTCGCGGTCCAGTACGCACCCGTGGTCCTCGTCGTGGACGACGCGCACTGGGCGGACGAGGAGACCCTGGCCTGGCTCACCTCCTTCGCGCTGCGCGCATCGGACCTGCCGCTGCTCATCGTCGTCGCCTACCGGCCCGAGGAACTGCCGCGGCACGCGGCCGAGTTCCGCCGGCTCGCCACCCGGCACGGCTCACGGCCGCTGGACCTGGCGCCGTTCACCCCGGCCGCCGTCAGCGACCTGGTGCGCGACGTGCTCGGCGAGGGCGGCGACGAACTGTTCGCCCGCGAATGCTGGGCGCTGACCGCCGGCAACCCGTACGAGGCCGTCGAACTCGTCGCGAGAATCCGCGACCGCGGCATCAAACCCCAGTACGCCAACGCCACCGAGCTGCGCGAACTGGCCTCCGCCGTACGCGGCAACGGTCTCATCGAGCACCTTGAGCGGCTCGGCCCCTCCGCGTTCCGGCTCACCTGGGCCGTCGCCGTGCTCGGCACCGACGCCCGCCGCGAGATGGCGGCCGGGGTCGCGGGGCTCGGCGCCGAGGAGATGGCCGACGCCATCGACAAGCTGCGCGACGCCCGCATTCTGGCCCCTCCGGGCGAGATCCAGGACCGTCTCGACTTCTTCCACCCGCTGGTCGGCACCGCCGTCTACCGGGCCATACCGTCCGCCATGCGCGTCGCGATGCACGGCCAGGCCGCCTTCGCCGTCAGCGAGGCCGGACTGGGTGCCACCGCCGCGGCCCGGCACATCCTGGAGATGCACCCCGAGAACGACCGGTGGGCGGTGCGCCAGCTGCGCGCCGCGGCCCGCGACTACCTGCGGGCCGGTGCCCCGGACGCGGCCCGGCGCTGTCTCGCCCGCGCCCTGCGCGAACCTCCCGCCCTGGAGGAGCGCGCCGAGGTCCTCTTCGAACTCGGCTGCTCGGCGCTCCTGAACGAGCCCGCCACCACCGTCAACCACCTCAAGGCGGCCCTCGAAGAGCCCGAACTCGCCCCGGAACTGCGCGAAGCCGTCACCTACCGGCTCGCCCAGGCACTGGCCCACACCGACCGGCTGAGCGAGGCCGCCGCCGTCGTGGGCGCCGAGGCCAAGAACTCCACCAGCGCCCGCACCCGGCTGCGCATGCAGGCCGAGAGCTTCCAGTGGAACGCCTTCCGCGCCGACGAGGAGGACTCACCGGCCCGCTCGCGCAGCCTGGCCCGGCTCGCCGAACACCTCACCGGACGCGGCAAGGCCGAGCGCTACATCCTCGGCCTGCGCGCCTGGGACGCGATGGTGCGCGGTGAACCCGCCGAGACCGCGCTGCACTATGCCGAGGAGTCCCTGAAGGGCGGTCTGCCCTGGACCGACGACAACTGGGGCTTCGAGGTCCCGGTCCTGGTCGCGCTCACCTTCATGTACTGCGACCAGCCCGGCCGGGCCGACGACCTGTTCACCCAGGGCATCGCCGACTGCGAACGCAAGGGCTGGCGCGGCGCCCACCTCTCCTTCGGCCTGACGCTCCTCGGCTACATCAAGTTCCACCGGGGCCGGCTCTCCGAGGCCGAGGACCTGGTGCACAGCGGACTGCGGATCGCCGACCGCGTCGGCCACCAGGTCCCCGCGCAGTGGTTCGCTCTCGGCATCCTCATCGAGATCCTGCTGGCCCGCGGCCGGGTCCAGGACGCGCAGGAGCTCTCGGACACCTACAACTACGGCCAGGTCGTACCGAACGCCGTCGTCTACCCCGACTCCGAGACCGTCTACAGCGAGCTCCTGATCGCCCGGGGCCTGCGCACCGACGCCGAGGAACGGCTGCGCGCGGTCGGCCGCAGGCTGGAGCCGCGCGGCATGCGCAACCCGATGTGGTGCCCGTGGCGTCCGCTCCTGGCGCAGACGATCGCCCACACCGACCCCGTCGAGGCCGCGGCGATCGCGCAGGAGGGCGTCGAGATCGCCCGGCGGTTCGGCACCCCGGGCGCCATCGGCCGGGCCCTGCACGCGGCCGCCAAGGTGACCTCCGGCGCCGACAGCCTGGCCCTGATGGCCGAGGCGGTCCGGCAGCTCGAAAGGTCCCCGGCCGCCTACGAGCTGGCCCAGGCCCTGGTCGACCACGGCGCGATGCTCAGCCGCGCCGGGCTGCCCCAGGACGCGGCCGACCTCCTGATGCGCGGTCTGGAGAGCGCGGCCCTGTGCGGGGCCGACGCCCTGGCGGCCCGGGCCCGCGAGGAGCTCGCCGCCTCCGGGCTCCGCCCGCTCCAGCTGCGGGCCATCGACTCGGACTCGCTGACCTCCCAGGAGAAGGCCGTGGCCGAGCGGGCCGCCCAGGGCTGGGAGAACCGGCGCATCGCCGAGGAGCTCGGCACCAAGGAGCGCACGGTGGAACTGCTGCTCTCCGGCGCCTTCCGCAAGCTCGGCACCAACCGTGACGGGCTCGCGGGACTGCTGCCCCGGCAGCCCCGCGGCTCCGGCGTCCGAGGAGTGCCCGGAAGCTGACCGGCCCCGGCACGGCCCCGGCCCCGAGCCACCCACGGGCAGGGGGCCGGGGGGCCGGGCCCTGCCGGCCCGGCCCCGGCTGCCGGAACCCGGCCGCCCCGGGCGCCACCACCCCGCAGGACGCCGCGCTCCGACCCGCCCAGGCCGCCGGGCCCGGCTCCGGCGGGGCGCCGCGGGCACGTACCATTGACGGCATGTCCTTCCTCCGCCGCCGCAGCGCCGCCACTCCCGCGGGCCCGGACTTCGATGTCCTGGCCATGGACCCGGGTGACTGGCCCGGCAACCTGGGCGCCGGTCTGCTGCCCGCCCCCGACGGCAGCTGCCAGGGTGTCTTCCTGCGCTACGACCTGTTCGGCGGCCGCGGCCCCGCGATGATCATCGGCAATCTGCCGGAGGGCTCCCCGGCCCGCGAGATGGCCGAGGGCCAGGTCCCCTTCGAGGTCGCCCAACTCCTCGTGGCCCTGGAGAACGACGAGCCGATCGAGGTCGTCGGCACCGAGGACATGCCGGTGATGCAGGGCGACAACCTGCTCATCGTGCGCCGCCTCAAGCTCTCCGAAAGCCGCATCTCCTGCGTGCAGTTCGACCGCAGCGACAACGTCCTCGTCACGATCGCCAGCTGGGACCGGCCGATCACGGACGACCTGTACGCCCTTCTGAAGCCGCTGCCCGCGGAGCTCTTCCAGCAGAGCTGACCCCTCCGGCGAAGCCGGGCGGACACCCGCGCACCGGCCGACGGCCCGGCACCTTCCGTCCGAGGTGCCGGGCCGCTGCATGTTCCGGGCCGCTTCGAGCCGGGGTCCCGGCGTCTCACGCCCGGGCATCGTGCGTCGAGGACAACCCGCCCGCGGGACAGCCCGCGCGTCCGGGACAGCCCGGGACAGCCCGGGACAGCCCGGGACAGCCCGGGACCGGAGCGTTCCGGGCCCCTGAACCCGGCCTGCCCGCGCGCCCGTTGAGGCCGTCGCGCCACCAGCAGGTCGGAGCCGCCGCCACAGGTCTCGTCCACTGTTACAAGTCGGCGCGCACGAGGGGTACTTGACGAGCCGTCATGCCAGGTCGCACTGTGTCCCGCGCGCACCCACGCGCGGCTGCGGCGCAAGAGCCCCCGCACCTTCCGGCAAGAAGGGTTGTCCATGACGTCCAAGCAGAGGATCAGACTCGCGCTGGCAACGGCGACGGCCGGCGCCCTGGGCCTGGCCCTGGCCCCCGCCGCCCCGGCGAGCGCGGCGGGCTCGGGCACCGAGTGCCCCCGCGTCCTGAAGTGCGACTGGGTACCGGCGGCCTACCAGCAGACCGGCGACCCGGCCAACAAGGAGGTGTACGGCAACTACGACGTCTCCGACCGGCCGAACACCAACAAGATCAAGTACATCGTCCTGCACGACACCGAGGAGACGTACGCGACCACCCTGAAGATCTTCCAGGACCCCACGCGCGCCGCCTCCGCGCACTACGTGGTCCGGTCCGCCGACGGCCATGTCACCCAGATGGTGAAGACCAAGGACGTGGCCTGGCAGGCCGGAAACTGGTACATCAACTCCGACTCCGTCGGGATCGAGCAGGAGGGCTACGCCACCGGCGGCGCCACCTGGTTCACCCCCGCGATGTACCGCTCGACCGCGGCCCTGGTGCGCTACCTCGCCGACAAGTACGACATCCCGCTGGACCGTCAGCACATCCTCGGCCACGACAACGTGCCGCCCACCACGGCCGGCGGCACCGCGGCCATGCACTGGGACCCGGGACCGTACTGGGACTGGAACTACTTCATGGGCCTGCTCGGCCACCCGACCGAGCCCACCGGCCGCCCCGGCGGCCAACTGGTCACCGTGAACCCGGTGTTCAAGCAGAACGTCCAGGCCTTCCGCGACTGCGAGAAGAACATCGACCTGCCCGCCCAGCCCTCCAGCGCGGTCCCGTTGTACACCCAGCCCTCCACCACGGCACCGCTGTTCGCCGACCCCGGCCTCCACCCGCCGGGCCAGAGCGGGACCAACTGCGCGGGCGACTGGGGCAGCAAGATCAGCGCCACCCAGCAGGCCGTGGTCGCCGAGCGCAAACCCGGCTGGACCGCGATCTGGTGGTACGGGCAGGAGGCCTGGTTCCAGAGCCCGGCGCACACCCGCACCACCACCGCGACCGCCGGTTACGTCGTACGCCCCAAGCAGGGCCGCACCGACGTCCCCGTCTACGGCACGGCCTACCCGGCGGCAGGCGACTACCCCGCCGACTTCACGGCGCCGAGGGTGAGCACCCCGCTCGCCTACACCATCAAGGCCGGACAGTCCTACCCCGGCGGCGAGCCGACGCCGACGGGCTACTACTACGCCCCCACCATCGACTCCTCGTACCCCTACGACCACACGTACTTCCCCGGCAGCACCCGCTATGTGACCGTGCAGATCGGCCACCGGATCGCCTTCGTGAAGGCCTCCGACGTCGACGTGGTGCGCGTTCGCTAGGACGGCGACAAGGCCCATGACAGCGGACCGCGCGCCCAGTGTGTCGGCACTGGACGCGCGGCCCGTCCTCCCCCTGCCCGGCCGTCAGCGGGTGCCGACCGCCGCCCGCACCGCCCGCCGCGCCAGCGCGCAGTCGTCGTGCAGCCTGCGCAGCAGCAGCCGCTGCTGCTCCCCGGCGGACAGCACCCCCGGGGCGTTCTGCGCCGGGCTCGCCGGCGCTGCGTCCCGCATGGTGCGCTGCACCGCCGTCTCGTACGTCCGGATCTCCCGGGTCAGTACGAGCATCAGGTTCACGAGGAACGCGTCCCGCGCCGCCGGGCCCGCCTCCTGGGCGGCCGAGGCGATCTGCCGCCGCTCCGCCGGAGCCTCCCCCAGGACCGCCCAGAGCGTCGCCAGGTCGTACCCGGGCAGGTACCAGCCCGCGTGCTCCCAGTCGACCAGGACCGGGCCGGCCGGTGACAGGAGGATGTTGGACAGGAGGGCGTCACCGTGCGAGAACTGCCAGTCGACTCGACCCGAGAGGGCCAGACCGTGCACCAGTTTCTGAAGGTCGCTCAGATCCCGGTCGGTGAACAGACCGAGCTCGTGGTAGCGCGCGATCCGCGGCGCGTAGTCCAGGGGCCTGCCGAACATCTCGGCGGGCGGCCGCCAGGCGTTGACCGCCTTGACCGCCCCGAGGGCTGCCCTGACGTCCGCGCGCGGGGGAGCCTCGACCGGGTGTCGGGTGAGGGCCGCCGCCCGGCCGGGCATCCGCTCGATCACCAGGGTGCAGTTGTCGGGGTCGGCGGCGATCAGCCGCGGCACCCGCACCGGTGGGCGGTGCCGGACGAACGCGCGGTATGCAGCTATTTCGTGCCGGAAGCGCTCGGCCCAGGCGGGCGAATGGTCCAGTAAACACTTGGCGACGGCCGTCGTGCGCCCTGTCGTGCCGACGATCAGCACGGAGCGTCCGCTGTGCCGCAGCACCTGAACCGGGTTGAACTCCGGGCAGATCCGCTGCACCGAGGCGATCGCGATGCGCAGCTGGGCGCCCTGGGGACCGGAGAGGTCGATTCTTCCGCTCAGCGGCTGTGCGGGTGCCCCCGTCCGGCGTGGCATCCGGCCGACGCCGTAGGCCGAGCCGGCCTGGGTGGGGTCGAGGTAGGGTCCGCCGCCCGCTCCCAGGGGACGGTGCGGCCGGGGCGGCGTGGACACGGAGGACGATGCTGTGTACATGGGGGTGACAGATCCCTTCGTGTGCCGACAAGTTGCGTGCGCTACCCGTCCCGGTGGCCGAGCCGCACCCTGGGGAATGAGGTCCGGCCCCCGGGTCGGGGTGGCGCTCTCTTACCTGACACCCGGCCGTGGGTGGCACACCATCTGGCGTGCCCTGGCGAACCCTGGCGAATAGTCGCGCCGCATCTGACAGGGGATTACTGTCAACTCAGCCGAGAACCTGGGGGCTTGACGTGAGCGGACAACCCAACACCCGCCTGAACGACCTGTTCGGCCTCGCCGGATGGTCCAAGGGCGAACTCGCGAGAATGGTGAACCGGCAGGCGGCGGCCATGGGCCACCCCCAACTGGCCACCGACACCTCACGGGTGAGGCGCTGGATCGACATGGGGGAGACCCCGCGCGATCCGGTGCCCCGGGTGCTGGCGGCGCTGTTCACCGAGCGGCTCGGCCGTGTCGTGACCATCGAGGACCTCGGGTTCGACCGGCACGGGCGCGCTGGAAAGCGGAACGACGTCAGGAACACCAAGAATCCGGACGGCCTTCCGTGGGCGCCCGAACGGACGGCAGCGGTCCTCACCGAATTCACGGGAATGGACCTCATGCTCAACCGACGCGGTCTGGTGGGCGCGGGCGCCGCGCTCGCCACCGGCTCAGTACTCAGCAGCGCCATGCACGACTGGCTGCACACCGACCCCGTACTCTCGGCCGACGCCCCCCGCCTCCACGACCCCCTGCACGCCGACCCCGCCGGGTTCGACCGCTACGAGGCCGCTCCCATCGGGTCGCAGGAGATCGACGCGCTGGAGCGCTCGGTCGACGTGTTCCGTGCCTGGGACGCCTCCCGTGGTGGCGGACTCCAGCGCAAGGCGGTGGTGGGGCAGCTCAACGAGGTGGGCGGCATGCTCGCCTACCGCCACCCCGACCACCTCCAGCGCCGCCTGTGGGGCGTCGCCGCCAACCTCGCCGTCCTGGCGGGCTGGATGTCGCACGACATCGGCCTGGAGCCCACCGCGCAGAAGTACTTCGTCATCGCCGCCCACGCGGCACGGGAGGGCGGCGACCGGCCCCGCGCCGGCGAAGCCCTCTCGCGGGCCGCCCGCCAGATGGTCCACCTGGGCCGCCCCGGCGAAGCACTCGATCTGATGAAGCTCGCCAAGTCCGGTTCGGGTGAGGAGACCCTGCCGCGCACCCGGGCGATGCTGCACACCATCGAGGCGTGGGCCCAGGCGTCCATGGGACGCGGGCAGGCGATGCGGCGCACCCTCGGCGAGGCGGAGGAGCTCTTCGTCTCGGACAAGGGCGATGTGCCGCCGCCCAGTTGGATGCAGATGTTCGACGAGGCGGACCTGCACGGCATGGAGGCCCTGGCCTTCCGCACGCTCGCCGAGCACGATCCGGCCGCGGCCACCATCGCGCAGCACCACGCCAAGCAGGCGCTCGCGCTGCGGGTGGGCGGCCGTCAGCGCTCGAAGATCTTCGACTACATCTCGCTCGCCTCGGCCTGCTTCATCGCCGACGACCCGGAACAGGCGGACCGCTACGCCCGCTTGGCCCTGGTGTCGATGGGGGAGACCTCCTCGCACCGCACCTGGGACCGGCTGCGCGAGATGTACCGGCTCACCAACCAGTACGCGAGCCACGGAAAGATCCAGGATCTGCGGGAGGAGATCCAACTGGCCCTGCCCCAGGCCCCGTTGAAGCGGAGCCGGGTGGCGGACATCTAGAAGGGGGTTGTACGCCCGAAACGTACAACCCCCTGCCGCAAGGCCGTCCACGGCCGCCTGGGTGTCAGGAGGCCTGTGCGTCAGGACCCGATGCGGGCCACCAGCACACAGGCGTCGTCCTCGCGCTCGTGCTCGCCGAACTCCTCGACGATCATCCGTACGCAGTCCTGGGCCGTACGGCCACCGTCGAAGAGCGGGGCGAGTCCGAGCAGCCCGCGCTGTCCGTCGTCGTCGGAGGCGCTCCGCCGGGTCAGCCCGTCGGTGGCGAGGACGAGCAGGTCGCCCGGGAGCAGGGTGGCCTCGGCCTGGCCGTAGGCGGCCCCCCGCGTGGCACCGAGGAGCACCCCGTCCGGTGCTCCGAGGGCGCGCCCCGTCCCGTCGCGGAAGAGCAGCGGGGCGGGGTGGCCGGCCCCGGACCAGACGAGCCTGCGCTCGCCGGGCTCGTAACGGCAGCAGACCGCGCTGCCGAGGGCGGGCTGCACGGTCTGTTCCAGGAGCTGGTTGAGGTGGCCCATCAGGGGGCCGGGACCGATGCCCGCGACGGCCATGCCGCGCAGGGCACCGAGCAGCATCGCCATCGCGCCGGTCGCCGTCACGCCGTGCCCGGTGAGGTCGCCGACGGTCAATAACGAGGCGCCGTCCGGGAGTTCGAGCGCGTCGTACCAGTTGCCGCCGATCAGGGCGCTGGCGGAGGACGGCAGATAGTGCGCGGCGATGTCGAGCGCGCCGGGGCCGCCCCGCGGGAGGCGCAGGGAGCCGCGCCACGGTGGCAGCACGGCCTCCTGCAACTCGACCGCGAGCCGGTGTTCGGTCCGGGCGATGTGGCGTCGGCGCTGGAGGTGGTCGCGGCTCTCCCGCACGGCACGCTGACTGCGTCGCAGTTCGCTCACATCGCGCAGGACGGCCCACATCGAGGCGGTGCAGCCGTCGGCGTCGAGCACCGGCTCGCCCATCATGTGGAGCGTACGGACCTGGCCGTCGGGCCGTTCGATCCGGAACTCCCCGTCGATCGGCCTGCCGTCGACCAGTGCGCCGGTCACCATCGCGGTGAGCAGGGCCTGGTCGTCCTCGACGACCACGGCGGGCAGTTCGTCGAGCGACATGCCGCCGTTCCCCGGGGCACGGCCGAAGATCTGGAACAGCTCCTCGGACCAACTCACCGCGTCCGTCAGCAGGTTCCACTCGGCGCTGCCGACCCGGCTGAGCAGGGTGGCGGCCTCCGGGCCCGGCCCGAAGACGCTCTCGACGGCGAGCGCCGCCGCGTCCGACTCCTCGGCGGTCGGCCCGTCGCGCAACTGGTCCAAGTGCGAGCCCAGATCATCGAGTTGATGGACCGCCAGATCGCACAGGGCGCGCTGCCAGCGGAGCTGGGCGTCGTCCTCGTCCACGAGCGCGTCGCGGCGCACCGCGTCCACGCCGCCGCGCAGTCGGCGGGTCTGCGTGATCAGTGCGTCGACCGTGCCCCGCTCGGGCGGTTGGGGAGCGGGACGGTCCGCGAACAGATGGGACGGCATGACGTTCTCCGATGCGGCCGCGGTAGAGCCTGGTCTGGTGAAGTGGACCGGTTACGAGGGTTGCACAGGGAGCGATGCCCCGTAAGGGATTTGGCAACACTCGATACGGTGGTGCTTCTGACATATGCCAAAGGCGAGCGGTTTCGCGCCGTACGAGCGGGGCCGGCCGCCGGGCATATGCGGATCGGCATCATCCGCGCACGGGCAGCGCGAAAGCGGCCGCACACAGCGCGACGCCCGTCACGCCGGCCGCCGGCGAGCAGCACCACACCACCAGAGAGGTGAGGGCGGCCCCCGCCACGACGGCCACGAGCCGCCCGGCGACCCAGCGGTCGGCGTGCTTCGCCTCGCGCTTCGCCAGGCGCCCGGCGAGGTTCGTGAACGTCCCCGTGAAGTAGGTGGTGGGGGTGCCCCAGGCCCGCGCCTGTACGCCCATCGCGAGGGCCGCCGCGAACAGCAGCACCAGCTGCGGGCCGAGCGACCGCCCGGAGCCGAGGCCCCAGCCGGCCGCGGCGAGGCCCAGCAGCGCGGTCTGGACGGCGAGCAGCGGCCGGGCTGCGAGGCGCGCGGTGGCGAGCGCCGCCCCGGCCGCCCCGAGCGCGTACCCGGCCAGGGCGACGACGGCGCGGGGCACCGCGTCACGGTCCCCCGCGCCCACCGACGCGCCCACCAGAACGAGATTGCCGGTCATCACCCCGGCGAACACTTTCCCCAGACAGAGGAAGGCGAAGGCGTCGGTGGCCCCGGACGCCGCCGAGAGCACCAGGAGGAACCGCTCGTCGGGCCGGTCGGCGTTCGGTGTCGTGATCGCGGAACTCATCCGCGCATTCTCGCCCTCTCAGTCCGTGTGGACCTGCCGCGACGGCACGGACGCGGACGGAAGATCCGCATCCGGCGGAAGCGGCGCGGGCGCTCCCGCACCGGACCCGACCCCGTGGCACGTCCACGACAAGGGTCCACTACGGTCCCTGTGAACACACCGGTCCGCCGCGCGGGCCTCACGGGAGGAAGAGCATGAAGATCGACTGGGACCGGCGCACCTGTGCGCGCCGCGGCCATGTGACGTACGCGCCGCAGGAGGCCGGGCTGCGCGACCGGTTGCGTGCCGAAACCGGTCTGGGCGAGGCCTGGCGCTGTCTGCGCTGCGGCGACTTCGCCCTCGGCGAGCCGCACGGCTCAGGACCCGCCGAGGACGCGCCGCTCGTGCCGCGCGGCAAGGTGCTGCGCGATCTGTTCATCCTGCGCTTCCTGGCCGTCGAGCGAGCCGTGCGCGGCCTGTTCATCGTGCTCGTCGCGATCGCGGTGTGGAAGTTCAGCAACAGCCAGGACGCGGTGCGCCGGTTCTTCGACGAGTACCTGGACGTGTTCCGGCCGGTCTTCCGCCACTTCCACTACGACCTGGACCACTCGCCGGTCGTCGGCACCATCCAGAAGACCTTCGACTACAAGCACTCCACGCTGCTGATCGTCGCGGTGGCGCTGCTCGTCTACGCGCTGATCGAGATCGTCGAGGGCGTCGGCCTGTGGCGCGCCAAGCGCTGGGCCGAGTACCTCACCGTCGTCGCCACGGCGATGTTCCTGCCGCTGGAGATCTACGAACTCACCGAGAAGATCAGCTGGGTGAAGATCGTCACGCTGACGATCAACATCCTCGCGGTCCTCTACATCCTGCTCGCCAAGCGCCTGTTCGGCCTGCGGGGCGGGCACGCGGCCTTCGAGGCCGAGCGGCACAGCGCCTCGCTCATCGAGGTGGAGAGCTCGGCCGGCGTCGCGGCGCACCGATGAGGTGTAACTCGCGGACCGGGGGTACGGGTTGCCCGACGGGTACAGATACAGACAGTGTGCGGCGGCCCGCCGCACCGAGCGTCCTTGGGGGATGACAAGCATGAACGAAACGCACTCCACGCCCACCCGCAGGACCGGGCGGCTGCGCCGGGTGGCCGTGCTGCTCACCCTGGTGCTCGGCACCGCACTCGTGGCGGGCCCGGTGACGGCCGAGGCCGCGCCGCGCACCGCCGTGGTGGCCGCCTCGGCCGCCTCGGCCCCGCAGGCCGCGCCCGCGAGCGAGCCGGCTCAGGCCGAGGCGCGGGCCGGGCAGCACACCGTCGCCGGCAAGTCCGTGGTCACCGCGTCGAAGAAGGCCAAGAAGACCAAGAAGAAGGGCGGCTTCTTCAAGAAGCTCGGGATCTTCCTGCTGATCATCGTGATCCTCTTCATCGCGCTGATCGTGTTCGTGATCTGGTTCATCGTGAGCCGGCTGCGCAGGCGTCGCGACCGGCACTGACCGCTCAGTCGCCGGGCCGCCGCGGGCGCATCCGCTGCCCGACCGTCCCGCCGTCGGTCTCCCACCAGGGCCGGACCATCTCCGCGGCCTCCGGCCGCCCCTCGACGGGGGCGGCCGGAGCCAGTTCCGCGTCCAGACGGCGGTCCAGCACCACGCGCTGGGCGCGGTCGGCGCGCGACCACTGCACCAGGATCGCGAGCAGGAACGGCAGTGACACCAGCTCGGCGATGGAGACCATCGCGCCGCCGCCGAGCTGCTGGTCGCGCTGGACGTCGGGCGCCCACGCGGGCGCGTGGTGCAGGTACCAGGCGCCCGCGATCAGGGTGCCGTGGGTCATCACGACGATGCCGGGCACCGCGTCGACGAGCCCGTCCAGGAAGACGAGCGCGGCCCGTACGGGGTGGTTGCACCAGGCGGGCAGCGCGTCCTCGCGGGTGAGCACCGGGAGCACGAACAGGCTCCCGGCGAGCAGCAGTTGGAGATACATGAGCTCATGCAGCGCACGGTGGCGCAGGGCGCTCTCGAAGTACGGCGTGAAGTAGATGCAGAGCTCGGAGGCGAGCACCAGGACGGTGCTCACCAGCGGGAAGGTGAGGAAGCGCACCAGGCGTCCGCTCATCGCGCGCCGCAGGCGCCCCGCGCCGCGCTCGGGCAGCGCGAGCATGCCGAGCCGCAGCGGATCGCCGAGTGCCAGGCCGAGCGGCGCGATCAGGTCGAGCAGGACGTTCTGCACGGCGGCCGGCCAGAACAGCTCGGTGTCGTACACCGCGAGCGCCGACATCGTGGCGGCGGCCAGGCTGCCGAGGCCAAGCAGCGCGAAGGCCGCGACGCGCGGCAGCGGCCAGCGCTCACCCCGGCGGCGCAGCCGGAGCACGCCCCAGGCGTAGAGGCCGCCGAGGACGACGATCAGCAGCAGTGCCGCCACGTCCGGCCGCCACACCGAAAGCAGCCGCCCCGTCGTCAGTTCGGGCAGGCTCCCCGCCGCCACGCTCAGCGTCATACCGGACATCCGGGCCCATCTCCTCACCGGCCCGTGACGTACGACGGGCCGTCCACACGCTAGCCCCGCCGCCCGGGCGAGCCCGCACCGGGCCCCGGGCACGCTCGGCCGAAGGTGTGGATTCGGCCGAAGAACGCGTAGACGTCATAGGTGCCTGAGGCATGTAGTGGAGATCGGCAAGACGGATCCCTTCGCTTGCGAGGTCTTCATGACAGGCACCGACACCAGCGCCACCACGGACCACTCCGCCACCCGAACCGGCAGCGTCGACTTCCCGCAGGACCGCACCTGCCCCTACCACCCGCCCACCGCCTACCAGCCGCTGCGCGACGAGCGTCCGCTGGCCCGCGTCCGCCTCTACGACGGGCGGACCGTGTGGATGGTCACCGGGCTCGCCGAGGCGCGCGCCCTGCTGGCCGACTCCCGGCTGTCCACCGACCGGGAGAACGAGGCATTTCCGCTGCCGACGGCCCGGTTCGCCGGGGTCACCCGGCGACGCGTCGCGCTGCTCGGCGTCGACGACCCCGAGCACGCCACCCAGCGCCGGATGCTGATCCCCAGCTTCACCCTCAAGCGGACCGCCTCGCTGCGGCCGCAGATCCAGGAGACCGTGGACCGTCTCCTGGACCGGATGGTCGCGCGGGGGCCGTCGGTCGACCTGGTCGGCGCGTTCGCGCTGCCGGTGCCCTCCATGGTGATCTGCGCCCTGCTCGGCGTCCCGTACGAGGACCACGAGTTCTTCGAGGGCCAGTCCCGCAAGCTGCTGCGCGGGCCGGAGCCCGCCGACATCGAGGCGGCCCGCGACGCCCTGGAGGACTACTTCGTCAAGCTCATCGACCGCAAACAGAAGGAACCCGGCGACGGCCTGCTCGACGAGCTCATCGAGCAGCGCCTCAACGAAGGCGCGCTGGACCGTCAGGAGCTGGTGGACTTCGCGACGATCCTCCTCGTCGCGGGCCACGAGACCACCGCCAACATGATCTCGCTCGGCACCTTCACCCTCCTCCAGCACCCGCAACAGCTGGCCGAGTTGCGCTCCGACGCGGCGCTGATGCCGGCCGCCGTCGAGGAGCTGCTGCGCTTCCTGTCGATCGCCGACGGGATGCTCCGGGTGGCCCTGGAGGACATCGAGATCGGCGGCCGGACCATCCGGGCGGACGAGGGCGTCGTCTTCTCGACATCGGTCATCAACCGGGACAGCGCCAGCTACGAGGAGCCCGACCGGATCGACTGGCACCGCTCCACCCGGCACCACGTCGCCTTCGGCTTCGGCATCCACCAGTGCCTCGGCCAGAACCTGGCGCGGGCCGAGATGGAGATCGCGCTGCGCTCCCTCTTCGACCGGCTGCCCGGGCTGCGCCTCGCGGTGCCCGCCGAGGAGATCCCGTTCAAGCCGGGCGACACCATCCAGGGCATGCTCGAACTCCCCGTCGCCTGGTAGCGGACGGGAAACCGAAGAAAGGAGCCGCGCATGCGGATCGGCATCGACAAGGACGTCTGTATCGGCGCGGGCCAGTGCGCACTGACCGCCCCCGGCGTCTTCACCCAGGACGACGACGGGTTCAGCGCGTTGCTGCCCGGCCGTGAGGACGGCGCGGGCGACCCTCTGGTCCGCGAGGCCGCCCGGGCCTGTCCGGTGGGGGCCATCACCCTCGACGGCTAGCGAAACGTCCGGTTCCGGTCAGTCCCCGGAGCCGGTGATCAGACGCTGTACGGCCGGCGCGTAGAGGTCCGCCAGCTGCTCGGGCGTGGCGCGTTCCCCGGCGCCGGGCCGGTGCAGGCTGAGGGTCGCGCCCAGGCCGAGCAGCAGACCGGCGATCAACTCGGCCCTCAACTCGCTCTCCCCGCCGCGCAGTTGACGAGCCAGCCGGGACGTGACCTGCTCGCGGAACCGCTCCCGCAGCAGGGTCCGTTCGTCCATGTTGCCCAGCGAGAACACCGCGCGAAGCAGCGGATCCCCCTGGTCCTCGCGCCGCATCCGGACCATGGTCAGGACGAGGTGCCGCCCGAGCGTCTCCAGCGGCGCGGAGAACAGCGCGTCGGCGGCCGGCCCGAAGTCCGCGACCGTGTGGAACAGCCGCTCCTTGCTGCCGAACCGCTTGACGATGAGCGAGGCGCTGACTCCCGCGTCGGCGGCGATCGAACGCATCGTGACCTCCGCGTACGGGCGCAGCGTGAACGCCCGCCGCGCCGCCCGCAGGATCGCGTCCCTGCCCGTCCCCGCCTCCACCCCGGTGGGGTGCTGCCCCGTCATGCGCTCTCCTCGGCCGTCGTACGTCCCGTCGCGCCCTCGGCGCGGTCCGCTCCGACGGTAGCGGTGGTGGGCGCGGTGCGGCCCGGCAGGAACAGCGTGGCGACCAGGGCCGCGAGCGCGGCACCGGCGGCGATCAGGAACACCAGGAGGTAGGCGTGCAGGGTGGGCGCGGTGTGGCCGCCGGCCTGGAAGGTGACATTGGCCAGGATCGCGGCGACCACCGCGCTGCAGCAGGCCTGACCGACCGAGCGCATCAGGGTGTTGAGCCCGTTGGCGGCTCCCGTCTCGCTCACCGGGACCGCCCGCATCACCAGGGCGGGCAGCGCCGAGTACGCGATCGCGGTGCCGCAGGCCACCACCGTGGCCCCCGCGATGATCATGGGCAGGCTGTGGCTGGTGAAGAACCGCACCCCGTAGCCCACCGCCATGACCGCTGCGGCGAGCGCGAGGGCGGCCTTCGGTCCGTACTTCGCCGAGATCTTCGCCGACACCGGGGAGAGGGCCACCATCGCGAGGCCGCCCGGCAGCAGGCAGAGCCCGCTGACCACGATGGACGCGCCGAGCCCGTACCCGGTGGCCTTGGGCTCCTGGACCATCTGCGCGGTGACGAGGGAGTTGGCGTAGAAGGCGAAGCCGATCAGGAGGGCGGCCACGTTGGTGAGCAGGACGGCGGGCCGTGCCGAGACGCGCAGATCCACCAGGGGGGAACGGGTGCGCAGTTCGTAGGCGCCCCACAGCGGCCAGATCACCACGGCCGCGCCGAGCAGGGCGAGCGTGCGCGGCGAGGCCCAGCCCCAGTCGGCGCCCTGGGTGATGGCGAGCAGCACCGCGACCAGGGCCGCCGAGAGGCCGAGCGCGCCCACCGCGTCGAACCGGCCGCGCGAGCGCAGGGGCGACTCCGGGACGACCCACAGCACCAGGACGATGTCCAGCACACCGAGCGCGGCCGAGGCCCAGAACATGGTGTGCCAGTCGAAGTGCTCGACGACCAGCGCGGCGACCGGCAGTCCCACGGCCGCGCCGATGCCGAGCGTCGAACTCATCAGGGCCACCGACGACAGCACCTTCGCTGGCGGCAGCTCGTCGCGCATGATGCTGATGCCGAGCGGAATCACCGCGAGCGCCGCCCCCTGGAGGGCGCGGCCCGCGATCAGGATCCCGATGTGGGAGCTGACCGCGCACATCACGGAACCCGCCGTGAGCACCCCGAGCGAGACGAGCAGCAGCCGCCGTTTGCCGTACATGTCACCGGCCCGGCCGAGCACCGGCGTGAACACCGCCCCGGTCAGCAGCGTGACCGTGACCAGCCAGCTCGCCGCGGCCGGGGTGCTGCCGGTGAGGGCGGGCACGTGCGGGAGCAGCGGCACCACCAGTGTCTGCATCACGGCCACGACGACCCCGCAGAACGCCAGGACCCCGACGAAGAAACGGGGGCGCGGCGGATCGGCGGGCACGGGTATCGCTGGGGGCATGACTCTCCGTACGGCTGGAGCGCGGACAGGGGTGCACAGATGTTCACCCTCAGGGTAAACGCTTGTGCACCCCTTCTTCCCCGCCCCGGACCGGAATCCTGTTCCGGGGGTCCGAGGGCCAGCGGCCCGCCGGTCCCGGAGGCCCGCCGGGCCGCCGGACTGCCGGGCCGCCGGGCGCGGAGGTCCGGAGGCCCGCCGGTCGGGGAGGCTCAGCCGTGCGCGGCGGGTTCGGGCAGCGGCACGCCCGGGCAGCTGGTGTCCCTCGCGGGGAGCGTGCCGTCGAGGAGGTAGTCCTCGACACGCGCGTCCACGCACGCGTTGCCGTTCTGGAACTGCCCGTGGTCGCCGTCGGGCACGGTGATCAGGCGCGACCCCGCGAGCGCGCGGTGCGCCCGCAGCGCCCCCTCGTAGTAGGCCGCCGGGTCGTGCGTCGAGTTGAGCATGAGGACGGGCGGCAGCCCCTCGCCGGTCACCTTGATCTGCGGAGTCCTCGTCCGCGGCCAGTTCGAGCAGATCGCCGCGAACGTCAACTCCCGTGCTCCGGCGAGGGGGTTGACGCTGGTGGCTTTGGCGCTCTCGGCCACCCAGTAGCGGCTGTCCCGCTTCCACGGGGTTTCGCCACAGGTGACCGCGGTGAAGTCGGCGAAGAAGTTGGCGCCCATGGCGTGCCGCAGCTGCGCGGCCGCGGTCTTGCGCGCGTCGGCGGACGCGGCCTCGGGGTCTTCGAGCAGGACCAGCTGCGCCGCGAGCGTCTGGAAGCCGCCGTCCGCCGTGTACATCGCGTTGGTGGCGGCGACATCGAGCTGATTGGGGGTGACCGTCGTGCCTTCCAGATCGAGCGGCTGGTCGTGCAGGGCGGCCCGCAGCCGCTCGTAGGAGGCCTTGGCCTCGGCGGGCGTGCGGCCCTGGTGGTAAGCGGCGTCGTTCTTCGCCAGCCACGGCAGGAAGTCCTGCTCGAACCGGCGCTGGAAGCTCATCGGCTGCCCGGTTAGGAACGACTCCCAGCCGCGGGTGAAGTCCACCGTGCTGTCCAGGACGACCCGCTCGACCCGGCGCGGGAACTCGGTCGCGTAGTACGCCCCGAGGACGGTGGCGTAGGACGGGCCGTAGTAGGACACCTCGTCCACGCCGAGCAGCGAGCGGTACAGGTCCATGTCGTGCACGGCCTGGTCACTGGTGATGTACGGCAGGAGCCCGCCCGACGCGCGCTCGCAGTCGGCCACGAAGTCGCGGGCCCGGTCGAAGGTGGCGTCGATCGCGCGCGGCGAGCGGTCCCGCAGATCGCCGCTGGTGAACAGGGCGTCGACCTTGTCCTGGCCCGAGCAGACCACGTTGGTGCTCGCGCCCACGCCGCGCTGGTCGAAGCTGACGACGTCGTACGCCGCCGCGAGCTTCGGGCTGAGCCCGGTGAGCGTGGCCGGACGCTTCAGGCCCGAGGCCCCCGGCCCGCCCGCCGCCATCATGAGCACACCGCGGCGCTTCGCCGGGTCGGCCGCCCGGTGCCGGGAGACCTCGATGGCGAGGCTCGGGCCGGCGCCCGGGTGGTACCAGTCCCGCGGCACGGCCATCGTCGCGCACTCCAGCTTGCCGTCCAGGCACGGCTGCCAGTCGAGCTTTTGCAGGCGGTAGCGGTCCGGGACGGGCGGGGCGCTGCCGGCGGCACTCGCCGCCGCCCCCGGCAGGGCCGCGGCGGCGAGCATCCCGCACGCCACGGCGGCGGCCCAGCGGCCCGTCTTCCTGATCAACTGCATGTGTTTCGCTCCCCGTTGGGATCGCTCCCCTTGCTGCGAATCGGTCACCAGGATCGTCCCGCGCCCCGGCCCGCGCCCTCGATCCCGCCACCACCCCGATCGGAGGTGGCACCAATGCCACCCCGGGGGTGGCACAGGGGGGACGATGCCGGCGATCAAGGCCCGCGGAATCGCTCAGGATTGGTCGGGCTGGTCGGCAAGTCCCCCCGGATGCAAGGAGAATGGCCCGATGAACTCACCTCGAAGGATCGTGAAAGTGGCCACCCCCGCGTTGGTGGCGATCGCGGCCGGGGCGGTGGCCGTGGCCACGCTGACCGCGCGCTCGCCGGACGGCGACGACATGACGGCGCGCCGTGCGTCCCCGGCCGAATCCACAACCCCCCTGATATCCGAGGCAGTTGACGGCGGAGACGATCCCGCGAGCTGGAGCCTGCCGATCGAGGCGTACATGTTCAGCAGGTCGCAGGTCCACACGATGAACAGCAGACGGGCCGCGCTGATGGCCGACTGCGCGCAGCGCGCCGGCTCGCCGGGGCCGGCCCCGGCCCTCGACGCCCCCGACCTCGACGGGCGGACCGAGACCGATCTGCGGTACGGGATCCACGATGCCGCCCTGGCCGCCCGGCGCGGCTACCACCCGGACGCCGCCGACCAGCAGGCGCACGACCGCGCGATCGCGGCGGGTGCGGTGGTCCCGGCCGGAGCGGACGGGGCCGTGCTGCGCGGCTGCTCCGATGCGGCCGGTGTCTCCGTGCCCGCCCCCGTCCAGGCGGAGGTGGTGGAGGCGATCGCGCGTGACTCCTACGCACGATCGGCCAAGACCCCCGAGGTCACGGCGGTCTTCGCGCGGTGGTCGGCCTGTATGAAGGCGAAGGGCTACTCCTACGCCAGGCCGATGGACGTCAACGACGACCCCCGCTTCCACGACCGGGACGGTGTCCGGGACGTGGAGATCGCCACGGCGACGGCGGACGTCGCCTGTCGTCGGCGGGTTCCCGTGGCGAAGGTGTGGTTCGAGGCCGAGTCGGTGTTGCAGACGGAGGCCATCAAGGCGAACCAGGGCGTCCTGGACACGGTCCGGGCCGGCATCGAGGAAGCCGTCGGCCGGGCGGCCGCACCCAAGGCTTCCTGAGGACGCGGCATCCCGGGGCCCCGGGCGCTCCGGCCCCGGGGCCTCCTAATCGGCGTCGGCGGCCGCGAGTGTGTTCCAGAACATCGACTCGTACGTCTGGAGCAGCCGGCCGAAGTGCGCCCCGCTGCCGACGCCCTCGCCGTGCGCGTCGTCGGAGCCGGCCGCGACGGCGGCCACCGCCCGCTGTTCGAGCTCGGGGGCCGGCCCGGCGAAGAAGTCGAAGAAGCCGCACGCCTCGTCGGTGAAGCCGTAACGGGTGCGCAGCGCCGCGCCGATGCGGGCGCAATAGCCGCCCCAGGCCGCGAAGTTGGCGGTGAGGGCGAGGGCCACGCTCGGCGGCTCGCCGTTCAGGGCCAGCCAGGACACATACGCCGGGTAGGCCTGGCAGCCCGCCCGGGGAAGGTACTGGCCGACCGCCTCGGGGGTGAGCCCGCAGGCGCGCTCGTACGCGGCGAGCCGGTCGAGGGCCAGGGTCTCGCCCTCGGCGAGCGTGCCGAAGAACTCCGCGCACGCGCTGCCGGGCCCCGAGCGCTCGGCCAGGAACGCGAAGGCGCGCCGGTCGGAGGCGATGATGTGGCGCTGTTCCAGGGCGAGCCCGGCGAGCGCGGACAGCGGCGCCGTGCCGGCCTCGACGAGCGGCAGGAGGCGATTGTCATGCGGCCCGGGAGCGAGTTCCGCGGCTGTCGCCGCGATGATCTCCTCGGCCGGACGCCTCTGACGAGTCATGGGGGACCTTCTTCGCAGGTCTGCCGATGCGGTCGCGGACAGCCTCTCACGCGGTACGGGCCGGGGATGCGCCATCCGGTCCCGGGCCGTGCCTCACGCGCCCACGGCGGCCGGCCGCTGCCTGCGCCGCCGGTCGCGGCCGCGGTCGCGTTGCGGCCACAGGAGTACGTACCCCGTGGAGACGAGCACGAAGGCCAGCCGGATGAGCCCGCGTGCCGCGTCGTCCGGCACCACGAACACGCTCCCGTACAGGGTCAGCAGCGCGAGCCAGCTCCACCAGGGAACCAGCCTCCGTTGCCCGATCACGTCCCACAGCAGGGTGCCGAGCAGGACGGAGGCGGTGTAGTACGTGTAGACGCTGGGGTCGAGCACGATCCGCGCGTTGGCGCCGAGCAGCACCACCGCCGCCCACCGCCCCCGCCACACCGCGATCGCGCCGAGCAGCAGGCCGAGCGCGGCCTGTGCGGGCCGGTCCCAGCCGGGCGTCTCGGCGTCGGCGACGCCGAGCCAGCGCAGGGCGGAGGCGGGCTGGTTGGGTATCGCGAAGCCGGCCGCCGACATCGAGTGCGGATTGCTGAGGAAGAACGGCGCCCAGGCGATGGCGAGCACCGCCGCGCACCACAGCCCGGCCCGCAGCCACTGGTGACGGGGCAGGGCGAAGAGCAGCGCCGCGAACGTCACCGCGGTCGGCTTCGAATCCATCGCGAGCGCCAGCCACACGCCGGTGCCCACCGGGCTGCCCCGGGTCACCGAACGGACCGCGAGCGCGGTGAAGAACAGCGCGAGCACGTCGTCGAGGTGGCCGAAGCGCACCGACACCTCGATCCACATCGGGATGAAGGCGAGCCCCGCGATCAGCACCCGCTGCCGCAGCCGCTGGTGGTTGGTGCCGGTCCCCAGGAAGTGCCAGGCGGCGCTGCGCCCGGCGATGACCACGATGACCAGGCCGAGCACCGACATCAGGAGCGCCGCGAGGAACTGCCCGGTCCGCTCGGGGAACGGGTTGAAGAGGCCCGCCGTCAGGAAGCTGACCGGGCCCATCTGGAGCTCGGGATGGTGGGCGTAGAGATTGAGCCCGCCGGTGCCGTCGCCGGAGGGGCCCTGGTAGATGAGCTCGCCCCCGGCCCGCAGATAGTGCCAGGAGAAGCCGCCGTTGGGCTCCACCACGGCGAACCAGAGCGCGGTCCATGCGGAGAGCAGGATCAGATGCATCCTCTGACTGATGGCCGGCACGTGTGTTCAGCTCCTGTTTCCCTGCCCGATGCGAATGGCGTTCCGTGGAGCACGCGGGGCCCCGGGGAAAGATGTCATGTGGCGCCGGTTCGTTCGCACAGCGGGTCCACATGTGCTGCTCGCCACACTCTGCGGCGGGTTAAACCGCGCTGCGGGGCGTCGCGGCTACGACGCCCTCTGGTCATTAGCTCTGAGTCAGAGATAAAATGGGGACATGGCCGCCGATGAGCCCGACCCGGAAGCGCCCGAACCGTTCGACGACTCCTTCGCCGATGTGCTCGCCGCCGTCCAGCGGCTCGTGCGGCGCCGGCTGCGCCGCGGGCTGACCGCGCCACGGCTGCGCGGCGCCCACATCGAACTGCTCGGCCTGGTCGCCGCCCGGCCCGGCATCGGGGTGTCGGCCGCCGCCAAGGAGCTCTACCTGGCGGGCAATTCGGTCTCCACGCTGGTCAACCAGCTGGTGAAGGGCGGATACCTGAGGCGCGAGACCGATCCGGGCGACCGCCGCTCGGCCCGGCTCCACGTCACCCCCGCCGCCCTCGACCGCCTGCACGACTGGCAGCGCCGCCGGGCCGCGCTCGTACGGGAGCAGGTGGCGCGCCTGGACCCGGCCGACCGGGCCGCGCTGGCCGCCGCGATGCCCGCACTGCGCCGGCTCGCCGAGAACCTGCACGAGGAAGCGGAGGGGTCATGAGTGACGACGACGCTGCGACCGACGGCGTCGCGGTGCGGTGCGACGGCCTGGAGTACGCCTTCGGCGGGACCAGAGCCGTCGACGGACTCGACCTGACCGTCGCCACCGGCGAGGTCTTCGGGCTGCTCGGCCCGAACGGCGCGGGCAAGACCACCGCGATCCGCTGCATCACCACCCTGCTGCCCGTACCGGCGGGCCGCGTCCGGGTGTTCGGGCACGACGCGGCCAAGGAGCGGATGGCCGTGCGCCGGCTGCTCGGCTACGTGCCGCAGCAGCTGTCCGCCGACTCCGGCCTGACCGGACGCGAGAACGTGGCCCTGTTCGCCCGGGTCTTCGACGTGCCCCGCAAGGAACTCGCCCGGCGCGTCGAGCAGGCCCTGTACGCCGTCGGTCTCACCGAGTCCGCCGACCGGATGGCCAAGACGTACTCGGGCGGCATGATCCGCCGCCTCGAACTGGCGCAGGCGCTGGTCAGCGCGCCCCGCCTGCTGATGCTCGACGAGCCGACCATCGGGCTCGACCCGATAGCCCGCACCAGCGTGTGGGAGCACATCAACGCGGTGCGACGGGCCACCGGCATGACAGTCCTGGTGACCACCCACCACATGGACGAGGCCGATCAGTACTGCGACCGTCTGGCGCTCATGCACCGCGGAAGGATACGAGCCCTGGGCACGCCCGAGGGGCTCAAGGCCGAACTGCGCGAGCGCCGCGGCGCGAGCGGTCCCGACGATCCGCCGCCCACCCTGGAGGACGTCTTCCGCGACGTCGCGGGACGTGGGCTCGACAGCCAGGGAGGTGACTTCCGCGATGTCCGCAGCACCCGCCGCACCGCAACCCGCCTCGGCTGAGGTCCCCGGCACCGCCGGGGGCGACAAGGCCGGCGCCCTCGATCTGCTGCTCGTCCCGCCGCGGGCCCGCACCGGCTGGCGGCTGCTGCCGGCCAGGATCGGCGCGCTGTGCCGGGTCGAACTGCAAAAGCTCCGGCACGACCGGGCCGAGCTCTACACCCGGGCCGTGCAGCCCGCCCTGTGGCTGCTCATCTTCGGCGAGACCTTCACCCGCATCAAGGCGATCCCCACCGGCGGCATCCCCTACATCGACTATCTGGCGCCCGGCATCATCGCCCAGTCCGCCATGTTCATCGCCATCTTCTACGGCATCATGATCATCTGGGAGCGGGACTCGGGCATCCTCACCAAGCTCCTCGTCACCCCGACACCGCGCTCCGCCCTGATCACCGGCAAGGCCTTCGCGGCCGGCGTCAAGGCGCTCATCCAGGCGGTCGTGGTGATCGCCATCGCGGCGCTGCTGGGCGTGGCCCTCACCTGGAACCCGTTGCGGCTGCTCGGCGTCGCCGCGGCCGTGATCCTCGGCTCGGCGTTCTTCTCCTGTCTGTCGATGACGATCGCCGGGATCGTGCTGACCCGTGACCGCCTGATGGGCATCGGGCAGGCCATCACGATGCCGCTCTTCTTCGGCTCCAGTGCCCTCTACCCGGTGTCGATCATGCCGGGCTGGCTCCAGGCCGTCAGCAAGGCCAACCCGCTCAGCTACCAGGTCGACGCGCTGCGCGGTCTGCTGCTCGGCACCCCGTCCCATCTCGCCCTCGACTACGGGGTGTTGCTGCTCGCGGCGGCCCTCGGCATCCTCGCCGCCTCCTCACTGCTCGGCAGGCTGGCCCGCTGAGGCTGCCATCATGATCCCCATGACCGAGGACGACGGATACCTCCTGGACAACCGGCAGACCGAGGCGGGGGAGCGGTTCGACGCGCTCGCCGAACTCTTCGACGCCGCCACGTTCCGCCATTTCGACGCCCTCGGCCTGACGGCCGGGCACCGGGTGTGGGAGGTCGGCGCGGGAGGCCCCTCCGTGCCGCGCGGCCTCGCCGAACGGGTCGGCCCCGAGGGGCACGTCCTCGCGACGGACCTCGACACCGGCTGGCTGACCGGCGTCCCCCTGCCGCCCCATGTCGAGGTGCGGCGGCACGACGTCGGACGGGACGAGGCGCCCCCGGGGAGCTTCGACTTCGTGCACGCGCGCCTGGTCCTGGTCCACGTCACCGACCGGGCCCGGGCGCTGCGCACGATGGCCGGGGCGCTGCGCCCCGGCGGCGTCCTGCTCGTCGAGGACGCCGACCCCGCGCTCCAGCCGCTGCTCTGCCTCGACGAGTACGGGCCCGAACAGGAACGCGCCAATCGGCTGCGCCGCGCCTTCAGGCAACTCCTCGCCGAGCGCGGCGCCGATCTCTCCTACGGTCGCAAACTCCCGCGCCTGCTGCGGGAGTTGGACCTTGAGCAGGTCGAGGCCGACGCGTACTTCCCGGTCACCTCGCCGGCCGGCGCCGTCCTCGAAGCGGCCACCGTGCGCCAGGTCAGGGACCAGCTCGTCGACAAGGGCCTGGCCGACGACCGGGAGATCGAACGCCATCTGGCGAGCGTCGCCGCCGGCCGCCTCGACCTGGCGACCTCGCCGATGATCTCCGCCTGGGGCCGCCGGCCGGCCTGAGCGCGACCGGCGGCCGACGGGGCTAGGCCGCCGTGTCGTACGTGTAGTAGCGGGTGTGGTCGAGCATGTCCGCCGGGGTCACGTTGTTCCACGGCCGCATCGTGTCGTGGAGGTCCACGACGTCCCGCGTGCCGGCCGCCGGCAGGTACGGCGAGGCCGGGTGCTTGGCCTGCCACTGCGACCACAGCTTGTCGACGAACGCGTGGTGCATCCAGAACACCGGGTCGTTGGGCGAGGCCCCGGTCGCCATCTGGCCGCCCACCCACACATGGACGCGGTTGTGCAGATTGACCCCGCGCCAGCCCTCCAAGTGGTTGCGGAAGCCGTCGGAGGCGCTGTTCCAGGGCGCCATGTCGTACGTCGCCATGGCAAGGACGCTGTCGACCTCGGCCCGGGTCGGCAGCTGGGCGACCGAGGCGCCGAGCGCCCGGCGCAGGTAAGTGCGGCCGTCCACCCGGACGTTGAGGGGCCAGCCGCCCGCGCTCTGCGCGAAGGGCCCGTCCATCACCTGGCCGTCCCGGCTGCGGCCGGTGCCGCCGAGGAAGTCGGCCGCCCACAGCGAGGACGACGGGGTGCGGTCCACCGTCCAGTCCCAGTACGGCAGGGTCACCGACGGGTCGACCGACTGGAGGGCCTGCTCGAACTCGATGAGGAATCTGCGGTGCCAGGGCAGGAAGGACGGTGAACGGTGGCCGACCCGGTCGCCCGTGTCGGTGTCGCTCATGATGAACGCGTTGTGCGTGCTGACGAAGGTGTCGTACCTTCCGCCGCGCTTCAACTGGAGCAGCGCGTCGACGAGTCGGCGCTTCTCGGTGGCGGTGAGGTCCGCCTGGTTCTTGCGAACGGCCATGGCTGTGCTCCTGGTTGGGCGTGGGACGAGGGTGGGACGGCGGTCGTGGCCGGATCAGGCGAGCGGGACGAGGGCGGCGCCCTGGAGCTCGACCACGGCGGCGCGGGCGACCGCGCGGGGCGTGGCGAACGTCTCGTAGTGGTTCACGACGCTGATCCAGGTGCCGTCGGCGTTCTGCATCACATGCAACTCTTGGCCGTCTATGCGTACGCCGTAGCCGCCGCCGTGGTGCATGTGCCCGGCGGCGGGCGCGCCCTGTATCCGACGTCCCTGGAACACCTCGTCGAAGGCCTCGGGCGCGTCATGGCCGGTGTGGGCGTCGGAGTGGCCGCTCGGCACGGCGGCGTGGGCGCTGCCCGCCAGGGCGAGTCCGGCGAGGGTGCCGGCGGTGACGCCGATGGCCTGACGGCGGGTGGGTCGGGACAGTTGGGAGGGTTGAGACATGGCGATCCCCATTGCTTCGCGGCGAGTTGACGCACGGACCCGCCGGGAGGCATTCGACCGGCCTGGTCACGGCCGGGATGCCCGGCGAACCGGTGCACATCCATCCCTACCGGTCGGGGCGGTGTGGCAAGAAGTGGCGAATGGAGGGTTGGCCGCTATGCGGACATGTCCCGATTCGAAGTGCAGTGTTCAACAAGGAGGATCTTGCTGAACCCGTGTCACTGGGGCGTCCAGGGTGAAGATTCTCTCCGGCATATGCCAAGTTTGTGAAAATCTTGTTGCCCTGGCGTGAGGGATGTGTCTGCCCTCACGTGCCGAACCTGTCCAAAAACGCCTGCCGAGGACCGGCCAGTGGCCTGAACCGCCTCTGGAGTTGAGGGCGTTCACCGACCGCGGCTCGACCGCCGGCCCGCGCCGCCCCGGCCTTCGACCCGGCCGTCGTAGAACCAGCCAGTACCGCCCGGCGCGGGGTGGTTGCCGTGCTGGAGGTGCTGGTCCCGGGCGAGCCGATGCCATCGGCGGAACCGGGGACGGGGAGGGGAACGGCGGCCCTGACCCGGCTTTCCTGTCGGGCGGGCAGGGTGGCCGCCGTTCCGTCCGGCGGAGCCGGACTATCCCACGCCGCGCGGCAGGGCCAGCGACTGGACCTGGGGAAGCGAGGTCCAGTCGTTCGAGGCGACGCTTGCGTGGGCCGCGGCGAGGCGGGCCACCCGCGCCTGTGCGTCCGCCGGTGAGGGGTTCTTGTCGTCGAGGGCCGGCGCGACGTTCTGCGCGTCGGTCATGACGACGAAGTAGTGGTGGGTGTCGTACCAGGCGGTGTCGATCGTGCCGCCGAGATACGTCGCTGCGTCCCCGTCGAAGACCACGAACCACGGGCGGATCGAGGTGTCCGCGTAGCGTGAACGCGGGTCACCTGCCTGGGCGTTGTGCACCGCGGGAAAGATCTGGGCCTGGCCGGTGCGGCCGGCCGCCGCCAGATCGCGCAGGTGGCGCGCGTACTCGACGTCCGTCCAGAGGCTGTCGGTGGGATTGCCCTCCTCGACCGTCCCCGGGATCACTTCGAGCATCACCTTGCCCGCGAGCGCCTGACGGGTCGGCCAGTTGCCGGCGACCGCGGCCTCGTCGAGCGTGGCGTACTGGCCGCCGCCGGGCCTGGCGAGCAGGTCCGCCGGGCGGAAGACCGCGGAGCCGAGGTGGTCGCTGATCGTCTGGTCCAGCTTGGCGGGGCTCATGCCGTAGGTGGCCTGGAAGCCCGCCTTCATCTCCAGCTTGATGACGAGCGGCGGATGCCCGGGGTGGGCGCCGAGCCACACCCGTACGTCGTCGAGGCAGCTCTCCAGGTTCTTGTTGGCGCCGCCGGTGTAGAGCTGGGCGGGGGTGCCGGCGTTGACGCAGTTGTTGCTGTTGCCGAGAGGATTGGAGTGGCTGACCTTCCACTCCTTGGTGATGAAGTCGTCCCAGACGTCGAGCTCGATCATCGAGGTGCCGGAGTCCAGGGCCTGCGCCAGATAGGGGAAGGCCGCCGGGTCGTAGGTGTTGTGCAGCCCGGAGACGGTGGCCCCGGACAGCGGCAGGGTCTCGGGCCCCGCCGCGGACGCGCTGCCGCCGGCACCCGCCGTGGCGAGGGCGAGGCAGGCGGCGAGCGCGCCGAGCAGGGTGGTGCGCGGCCGGGGCGCGAATCGTCTGGGCCGGGGATCCGACACGGGTCCTCCTAGTGGGGGGTGACTCTCCGTCAGGACAGTGTCATCGTCGCGTGAAGCGACGAAGACATGTCAAGTAACACGAGTTGGATTCCTGCTGTCACCCCCTGCGGCCGATCCGGTCGCAGTTGGCGCTCGCGTCAGTGTCGACGGGGTCAACCTGGCGTCGGGGAAGGGGAGTTGGACACTGCCCCGGTGCCGGGCGCCTAGAAGTTGAACACGGCTTCGGAACCGGCCGCCTTCAGGCAGGAGTTGGCGTACGTCTGCACATGGCTGACCCGCTTGCCGTTCCAGACGCCGTCCGCCCGTACGGTCACCGGCTGCCACACCTGGGTACACAGCCGTGGGGCGCCACTCGCGACGAGGGCGGTGAAGTCACCCTGCACGTTCCTGAGTTCGGCACAAGCGGCGGCCGGCGCGGGGTGGGTGCCGGAGGGGGTCGGGGCGCAGCTGAGGGTGACGGCGCGCTGGACGGAGGCGCCCTCGTCGCCGGTGCCGGGCTCGACGCTGATCACGAGCGCCGACGGCGGGTACAGGCTCATCGGCTTCATGGTGCCGGTCGGGGCCGCGGCCGCGCTGCCGAGTCCGGTGCCGATGAGCCCGTTGGCGAGTAGGGCGACGGCGACGGCGCTGACTGCTGCGATCTTCCGCATTTCGAACACTCCTGGGGTCGGTTTCCGAAGAACGGACAGGAGTCTGTCCTGCATCGGAGGGCCCCGTGCGCCACGCCGGACACATTCGGTCACACGAAGTGACTCAACGAAGCCGCATCGGTGCAGGCGGACGGACGGGAGCGCAGGTCGCCGAGTCGGTCAAGGTCGGCCAAAAGAAAGGCATGAAGAGGTATATGAAGTCGATTTCCAGGCAACGAAAGGCTGAATTCTGGGAATCTTAGGCCGGTTTGAGGGCTGGTCAGATTCAGCGATCGGCCGTCGCGGGCCGCGCGGGGCCGCCCTCCGGGATCGCCCGGGTCCGTCGTGCCAGACGGCCCGGACCGATGTCCGGGCGCGCTCCGGTCCGTCTTTCGGACGCCCGCCCTCCGGCGGCCCCGGTCGGTCCGGAACCGTGCGGCCGGTCCGACGGGCCCCGGCGGCCGGCGCCCCGGTCGCGGGATGGCCCGGTGGCCGGGATGCCGCCGGAGTTCACTCCGAGGAACGCGTGCGCTCCGCGCGAGCGCGGACGACGCGGCGCCGGCGCACCACCAGGAACACGGTTCCGGCCACGGCGAGGCCGGCTGCCGCCGAGCTCGTCAGTGTCCAGCCGGGCTCGTCGTCGTCCACGGGGGCCTCGGGCTCGACGGCCGCGACCTGTGCGATCTGGGCCTGCCGCTGGGGAGACTTGGCCCGTACGGGTTCGAGGGAGCCCACCGAGTCGACGTGGTCCCAGGCCGCGAAGCCCCAGTCCAGCAGGGTGCGGGCCTCGTCGTAGACCTCGAAGCCGCCGCCGGCCTGCGGGTTCATGACGGTCACCAGCAAGGTGCGGTCGCCCTGCTTCGCGGCCGCGATCAGCGTGTTGCCGGCGTTGGTCGTGTAGCCGTTCTTGACCCCCACGATCCCGGGGTAGCGGGACACCCCGTCGGAGCCCGAAAGCAGCCGGTTGGTGTTCATGATCCCGTACGAACCGCCGCCGCCGGGGAACTGCGCGGACGGCGTCGAGCAGTACTCGGCGAAGTCGGGACGGGCCAGGCCCGCCCGCCCGAACACCGCGAGGTCGAAAGCCGAGGAGACCTGGCCCGGGCTGTCGTAGCCGTCGGGCGAGACGACCTCGGTGTCCAGGGCGCCGAGCCGCCGGGCCTGGGCCTGCATCTGCGCCGCGGTCTCCTCCCAGCCGCCGTTCAGCGAGGCCAGCACGTGGACGGCGTCGTTGCCCGAGCTTAGGAAGACGCCGCGCCACAGGTCGGCCACCTGATAGGTGTGCCCCGCTTCCACGCCCACCAGGCTGCTGCCCGGGCCGATGCCGGCCAGTTCCTGCTCGGAGACCGTGTGCCGGTCCTCGGCGTGCAGATGGGGGAGGGCCGTGACCGCGAACAGCGTCTTGAGGGTGCTGGCCGGCGGCAGCTTGCGGTGGGCGTCCCGGGCGGCGAGCACCTTGCCCGTGCGGGCATCCGCGACCACGTACGACAGGGCGGACACCTCGCTCGGAAGGGCGGGAGCGCCCGGTCGCAGACTGACCTGCTGGCCCGCTCCCGGGCCCTGCGCGGGCGCGGAGGCGGAGCTGTCGGGCGTCGGGGCGAGGCAGCACAGACCGATGGCGGCAGTGGCGGTGAGTGCTGCCATGGAACGGAAACCGGATCTGATGACCATTCAGCCACCGTAGGAACAGAACGGACATCACGCAGGTCGGCTTGTGCCGTCCGGCCTACACGGGAGGCACTCGACCGGGCGGTTCCGTCCCGGCGGGCGGGCGCCCGTGCGCAGGCGCCGGCGCGGGCGGTCCTGTCCGGCCCGTCGGGGAGCCTGTGCGGGAGGCGCTCGGCCGGCCCGTTCCGTTCACCGGGCGGGGCCGGCGCCGGAGGCACTCGGCGGACGGCTCCGTTCACCGGTCCGGCGTCCTTTGTTCAAGGAAGAGCAATGGTCTAGTCCAAGTCGTTGACGTGTTCCGGCCACCGCCCAATTCTGGGAGCCCCTCCCCTCCCCAGGAGACCTCGACATGAAGCCACTTCGTGCTCTCCTGTGCGGCGCCGCCAGCGCCGCACTCGCCGCGGCCGGGCTCACCGCCCTCGTCGCAGGACAGGCCTCCGGCGCGACCGCCGACGCCGCCGGGCTCGGCAGCCGCTGGTACGCGGCCGCGCCCTATCTGATGCCACTCGACAACAACCCGCCCGACACCTCCGCCATCATGGACGCCACCGGACTCAAGGCCTTCCAGCTGGCCTTCGTCCTCGCCCCCAACGGCGGTGGCTGTAGCCCCACTTGGGGTGGAACGGCCCCCGTCTCCTCCGACACCGCGGTCGCCGGGATCATCGGCTCGATCCGTGCCAAGGGCGGAGACGTCTCGGTCTCGGTCGGCGGGTACGGCGGCACCAAGCTCGGCCAGAACTGTGCGGACGCCGCCTCCACCGCCGCCGCGTACCAGCAGGTCATCACCAAGTACCAGCTCAAGGCGATCGACTTCGACCTCGAAGAGCCGGAGTACGAGAACACCGCCGCCATCTCGCACGAGATCGGCGCCGCCAAGATCCTTCAGCAGAACAACCCCGGCCTGTACGTGTCGGTGACCACCGCCGGGACCGCCGACGGCACCGGCTGGTTCGGCAAGCAGATGCTGAACGAGGCCAAGACCCAGGGCTTCGTGCCGGACAACTTCTCGATCATGCCGTTCGACGGCGGGTTCAGCGGAGCCGCCGCCCAGACCGCCGCCCTGACCAACTTCAACTCGGTACTCCAGTCGACCTTCGGCTGGTCCGCCGCGACGGCCTACGCCCACGAGGGCTTCTCCGGCATGAACGGCCGCAGCGACTCCGGCGAGTACTTCTCGCAGGCCGACTTCCAGACCGTGCTCGACTACGCGACCAGCCACGGCATGGCGCGCTTCACCTTCTGGTCCCTCAACCGGGACCGGCAGTGCACCCCGCCCGACAACAACGGCACCACGTCGGGGGTGTGCAGCAGCGTTCCGCAGGCGGCCTGGGACTTCGCCAAGTACTCGGTGAGGTTCGCCGGAGCCACCCCGCCCAACTCGCCCCCGCCGTCCTCCCCGCCGCCCTCCTCGCCCGGCGGCGGCACCTGCGCGGTGACGGCCTGGAGCTCGGGTGCCGTCTACACCCAGGGCAACGAGGTCTCCCACAACGGCCACCAGTGGAAGGCCAAGTGGTGGACGCAGAACGAGGAGCCCGGCACCACGGGGGAGTGGGGGGTCTGGCAGGACGAGGGCACCTGCTGAACGCCGCGGCGGACCGGGCGCCGCTCGCCGCGTTCGCCGCCGCTCGCCGTCGCTCCGGAAAGTTTTTCCGGAGCGACGGCAACCCCGGGTGCCGCCGCACGTCGTCAGGGGTGAAGGCGCGGAATTCCGCGCCGCCTCGCCGACCGTGGAGAAGCACAACGTGACCGTCCCCCAGCACCGTCCCGACCGCCCGGCCCGCCGCCCCCTCGCCGGGGCCGCCGCGGCGACCGGCCTGCTCCTCGCCCTCGCGGCCCCCGTGTTCGCCGGCACCGCGTACGCCGAGACCCCGGCCCCCCAGCCCAAGCGCGCGGCCCCCGCCTCGGCGCCCCAGTCCGCCGCCGTGCCCGGTTCGCCGGTCAAGCGGGCGGATGAAAGCAAGCAACCGGCCGCGGCGCCGGCCGCGAAGCCCGAGGCCGGCGCCCCGTCGGCCGCCCCCGCCGCCAAGGAGCCCGCGCCCGTGCCTCCGTCCGGCGGGCAGGGTGAGCCGAGCGCGGCGCCCAGCGCACCGGCCGCGGCTCCCGCGCCCGCGGACCAGAAGGAGCTCGCGCATACTGGTGCGTCCACCACCACCAACACGGTGATGGGTGTCGGAGCGGGCGCACTGATCCTCGCGGGCGCCGGAACCGTCGTCGCCGTACGGCGACGCCACCAGAACTGAGCACCCAGGCACCCACCGCCCCGTCCCCTCGCCAGGGGGCGGGGCACGCCCGCGCAACCGAGGAACCGATGGAGCACACCGCCGCACCGCACCCGGCACTCTTCACCCCGCGCGCGCTCGCGCCCCGGTGGCGCGGACTGCTGTGGCGCGGCCGCGCCACAGCGGGCGCTCCCCGTGCGCGGACGCCCTCGGCCACGCGGTCCAGCGCGTTCACCGGGGCCCGCGACCCCGGCGCCGTGCCGCCGACCGTCGGCGAGCTCTACCACGCGCACCGCCTCAAGATGGTGCGTCTCGCCGTGATGCTGGTGGACGACCGGGCCACGGCCGAGGACGTGGTGCAGGACGCGTTCACCGCCCTGTACCGGCGCCACGGCGACCGCATCGATGAGATCGACAACGCGCTCGCCTATCTGCGCACCGCCGTCGTGAACGCCTCGCGGTCCGTGCTGCGCCGCCGCCGCACCGCCCGCGGCTACACCCCGCCGCACGAACCCGACGCGCCCTCCGCCGAGGAACGCGTCGTCCTCGACGAGGAACACCGCGAAGTCCTCGCCGCCCTCGGGCAGTTGACGGTCCGTCGGCGCGAGGTACTGGTCCTGCGGTACTGGAGCGACCTCACGGAGGCCGAGATCGCGACCACCCTCGGCATCAGCCGGGGGTCGGTGAAGTCCATCGCGAGCCGGGCACTCGACTCGCTGGAGAAGATCCTGGAGGCACGGGCATGAGCGGCCACTGGAGCGGGCCCGACACCCCCGAGCGTCCGGTCGAGCGCCGGCTGCGCGCGGCGCTCGCCGCCCGCGCGGAGGGCATCGCCGTCGTTGATCTGCGCCCCGCCGATCCGCCGGGCCCCCATCTGCGCCGCACCCCGCTGGCCCGGTTGCGCCGGCGCCGCTTCCTGCTGCCCCTGGCCGGGCTCGCCACGGCCGCCGCCGTGGCGATCGGCTGGTTCACCCTGGCCCCCGCCCCCGAGCCGCCGCGCCCGCTGCCGGCCGGGACGCCGGGCCCGGTGGAGCCGCCGCCGAGCCCCGGCGTCTCCGAAGCACCCGCGCCGATGCCCGCGCCCGTGCCGCCCAGCCCCACGCCCTCGGCCGACCGCTCGAAGGCACCGGGCGAGGGGCCGCCGGCGCCCCCGCGCCGGCCGGTGGCCCCGAGCGCCGGAACACCGGCGCGGGCGACACCGGACGGGCCGGCCCCGCTCTCCAGGACGTCGGCCCCCTGAGGTCAGCGGACGCGGGCCGCGTCGCGCCGGCGCCGCCACAGCACCACGGGTGCCGCGCCCGCCAGTGAGAGCGCGCCCGGTGCGAGGGCGGCCCGTGTGTTGATGCCGGGCTGGTCGAAGGTGCCCGGGACGGGCAGCGTCGCCCAGCGCGAGAGCGGCCACGCGACCACGAACGCACGGCCCACGGCCTCGTCGACCGGCACGAACCCGTGGTTCTTGTCGGCCTGGTGGTAGCGCGAGTCCTCCGAGTCCTGCCGGTGGTCGCCCATCATCCACAGCTTGCCCTCGGGGACCGTCACCTTGAACTGGCCGCCCTTCTGGTCGACGCTGCATGGCGTGTTCCCGGGAAAGACGTACGGCTCGGTGAGCGGCTTGCCGTTGACGGTCAGGGGGCCGGTGCCCTTGCACTCCACGGTGTCGCCCCCGACCCCGATGACGCGCTTGATCAGGTCCTGCTCGTTGGCCGACGGCATCACGCCGACGAACGACAGGACCTTCTGCACCACGTTCGGGTGGGAAGCCGGCTGTCCGGAAAGCCAGTTGTCCGGGTCGTGGAAGACGACGACCTCGCCGCGTCCGGGCTTCGCGCCGAACCACGGGGTCAGCTTGTCGACCAGGACGCGGTCGCCGGGCTGGAGTGCGTTCTGCATGGACTCGGAGGGGATGGAGAACGCCTGCACCAGGAACGTCTTGATGAGCAGCGCGAGCACCAGCGCGACCACGACGAGGATCGGCAGCTCCCGCCAGAAGGAGCGGTGTCTGCCGGGGCCGGAGCGACGCGGTCCCTCGGGCCCCTCACCCTCGGCCCGAGGGCTCCCGTCCGCGCCGACCGCTGAATTCCCCACGCCCGCTCCTTCGTTCGTACCGCACCCACGCGCCGATGGCGTGGGTCCACGACCTGCCCGATGAACGGTAGTTCCCCACGGCCCCGATCCACGGGGGCGCCGGGCGGTGTCCGGTCGCGTTCCTGCATCCGCAGGACGCGGGGCGGGTCAGGAGGAGGGCTCGGGGCCCTGCATGTGCTCGCTGATCCACTGGATGAGGCCGCCGTTGGCCATGTTCGGCACATACGTCTTGGCGTTGTGGCCGCCGCCCTGGATGACGCTGAGCTTCGTCTTGATCGGGCCCTTGCCGTACTTGGCGATGAACTCCTCGATCTTCGGCTTGGCCTGGGCGTCGGAGCCCACGGTGCCGACCTGGAAGGCCAGATAGACGTCGGGGCTCTTCGCCGCGATCAGTTTCTGGGCCAGCAGATTGGGGTTGTTCTCGCCCTTCTCCTTGTCGTGCCCGGCCCACAGCCGCGAGTCGGGCACGATGTCCGGGCCCGAGGCGATGACGGCCTTGAACTGGCCGGGCTTCTGCAACACGCTCTTGAGGCCGGCGAAGCCGCCGGTCGAGGAGCCCATGAAGGCCCAGCCGTCACGGGACTTGACCGTACGGAAGTTGGCCTTGATGAGGTCGGGCACGTCCTCCGTCAGCCAGGTGCCCATCTTCGGCTGGCCGGGGATGTCACTGGCGTCCCAGTACAGGCCGCCGGTGTCCGGGTGCGGGTTGAGCACCGGCATCGCGAGGATGAACGGCAGGCTCTTGCCCTCCTTGGACCACTGGGAGACACTCGCCTCCAGCTTGAGGTCCGTACCCATCCAGTAGTTGGTCGGGTAGCCGGCGCCGCCGGGCAGCGCGACCATGACCGGGAAGCCGCTCTTGGCGTACTTCGGGTCCTTGTACTCCGGCGGGACCCAGACCCAGACCTTGCCCGTGAAGCCGGACTTCTTGCCCTCCAGGGTCGTCACGGCGATCTTGGTGCCGTTCTCCGGAACCGTGCCGGCCACCGTGAACTTGGCCTCGGGCCCGGTCGGCATCAGCACCTTGGAGCTGCTCGCCTTGCCGTCGCCGCCCGGCTTGTCACCGCCGGCTCCGGAGCCACCCTGGCCAAAACTGATCGCGTCGCCCTTGTCGGAGAAGACGTCGAAGTAGTTCAGGACGGGCCACGCGATCAGGCCGAGCACGGTGACGGCGGCCACGCCGAGTATCCAGCGCTTGGCGCGGCTGGCCCGGCGGTGGCCCCGAGACTGGTAGGCCCCGTGGCGGGGGTGGGTCATTGCTGTCGCTCCGGGTGGTTCCGTGGCCCAAGGGCATGCCTGTTCGTTCCACCTGGGCTGATGGGCGGGAGCGGCCAAAGGGTTCCGGATTTGTCTTACAAATCTTGTGAATGTGACCGATCAAGCCACCCGCGCACCGGACTCCCCCCGCCCCTCCCCGGCCCGTACGGCCGACGGTCCCCTGAGGTCAGGCGGCCAGAGGATGCCGGACCCACACATGGGGCTCGACATAACTCACCCCGTCGTGACGGGTGTCACAGTGCACCGGGACCAGGGCGGCGGGGACCTCGATCTCGCCGTCGCGGTCGAAGGGCAGCCCCGTCCAGCGACGCCACTCGGCCGACGTCCCGCTCACCGTCATCGACGCGGCGGCCGCCTTCACCATGGTGCCGCCCGCCCTGACGTGAACGCGCAGCCAGGGATCGGCGGGCAGACCGTCGTCCCTGACCTCGCGCAGATATTCGGCCATGGGCAGCCGCGGCCGCAGATGCTCCGCCGTCGGCCGCACCGGCGCCACGAGGGCGTCGAGCCCCTGGTGCCCCACCGCGGCCCGCATCGCGGCGAGCATGCGGTACGACAGACCGCGCCTCCCGAAGCTCGCCGCGTCGATCTCGGCCCGTACGCCCGAGTCACCGAGCGGCTCCGCGATGTCGACGCCGCCGGAGCGGATCGCGAAACTGCCGCGCACCGGGAACAGCCCGAACAGGTGCCGGGTCGTGAACTCGACGGCCGAGGCTCCCGGGTCGATCGCGTAGTGCCCGAGCGCGGGCGCCGCCGTGGTCCTGTCCTCGTTGGTCTCCATGGCCCGATGGGACCGCGAGGCAGCCCCGTGCGCCAGAGCGGACGGGAGGAGGACGGGGCGACGAAAGGCGGGCAGGACGCGGCGGCATACGACTTTCGTAGGGTGTGCCGGGACCGGAGGTCTCCTTCCCGGGGGCCGCCGACCGGAATTGACCTACCGTGAACGGCATGAGTGACGGACCGTGGCACTGCCGGCATCCGCTCGCCGTGGACACGGCGATCGCCGTCTGCTTCACCGTGACCGACCTGGCGATCACGCTGGTCGGCGCGACCTGGTGGCCCGAGCGCCCCGGCCCCCTGGCGTGGGCCCTGCTCGGCGCCCAGGCCCTGGCCTGTCTCTCCCTCGTCGCCCGTCGCCGGGCGCCCCTGACGGTGGTCGCGGTCCTCGGCGCCTTCACGCTCGCCGTGACGCTGCTGATCTCCCCGGTGCACGCCCTGACCCCCGCCGACCCGGGCAACGTCTGGGCCCCGTTCTCGACGGCGCTCGCCGCGTACGGGCCGGTCTTCTACGGCAGGACCGCACGCAACCGGCGCACGGTGTTCCTGGTGCTCGGCCTCTTCACCCTGGTGGTCGCCCGGGCCTGGGAGCCGTCCGTCACCGTCCTCACCATCGGCCTGCTGCGCACCGCGGTCGGACCGCTGCTCGCCCTGTACTTCGACGCGCGCAGACGGCTCGTGTGTGCCCTGACCGAGCGCGCCGAGCGGGAGCGCCATCTGCTCGCCGAGCGGGCGCGCGCCGAGGAACGCGGCCGCCTCGCCGGGGAGATGCACGACGTGGTCACCCACCGGGTCAGCCTCATGGTGCTCCAGGCCGGCGCGCTGCGTGTGACCGCGTCCGACGAGGCGACCCGGCGGGCGGCGGAGGAACTGCGGGCGGCCGGCTGCCAGGCTCTGGAGGAACTGCGGGACCTGGTCGGCATCCTGCGCACCGCGCCGGAGGAGGACCGCACTCCGTCGCCCGACGGGCTGGCCGCGCTCGTCGCCGAGTCGACGGCCGCGGGCGTCCCCACCGAGCTGATCGAGGCGGGCGACCGGTCGCTGGCCTCGCCGGTGGTCGGCCGCACCACGTACCGCGTCGTGCGCGAGGCGCTGACCAACGTGCACCAGCACGCCTGCGGTGCCCGCGTCACCGTCACCGTGGCGTACGACGGGGGCGGGGTGCGTGTCACCGTCCGCAACACCCGGCCGAGCGGGAGCCCCGACAGCGCCCTGGTGCGCACGGGTTCGGGCCTGGGCATCGCCGGCCTCCGCCGGCGCATCGAGCTCGTCCACGGCTGCCTGCGGGCGGGCCCCGAACCGGGCGGCGGGTTCTGCGTGGCCGCCGAACTGCCCGCCTATGTGCCGACAGCGCAATCAGTGGGGTGAGGGCCGTGGTGCGAGTGGTGGTCGTGGACGACGAGGCGATGGTGTGCGGGTTCCTGCGCACCATCCTCGGCTCCGCCGACGACATCGAGGTGGTCGCCGAGGCGCACGACGGGGCGGCCGGCGTCGAGGCGGTGCTGCGGCACCGGCCCGATGTCGTCCTCATGGATCTGCGCATGCCGGGCATGGACGGCATCACCGCCATCGAGCGGCCGGCCCGGCGCGAAGCGCAGCCACCGCCCGTCGTGGTGCTCACGACCTTCGACGCGGACCAGTACGTCCTGCGCGCGCTGCGCGCCGGGGCGACGGGGTTCCTGGTGAAGTCCACGCCGCCGGAGGAGCTCATCGGCCTCGTCCGGGTGGCCGCCGAAGGCCATACCGTCCTGTCGCCCGCCGCGGCCCGGCGGCTCATCGCGGCCTCGACCGACGGTCTGTCGGCCCGCGGCCACGCCCGCGAACGGGTCGCCCTGCTCACCGAGCGGGAGACCGAGGTCCTCGCGGGACTGGGGGAGGGCCTCTCCAACGCGCGGATCGCGGCCCGGCTCCACCTGTCGGAGGCGACCGTCAAGGGATACGTGTCGCGGACACTCGACAAACTGGATTGCGCCAATCGCACCCAGGCCGGACTGCTGGCCCACGAGGCGGGCATCGTGGCGGCGTAGCCGGAATCTCCAACAAGCCGCACACGTAAGTGAGTTGACGCTCCGCCAGGTCCCGCCTGCGAGGGCCCGCATGGTGCGGCCCGCCGCCGGCGGGCGGCCCGGGCGCGGACACGCCGCGGCAATGCCGGGCTCGGTGCCGACGGGGGCGGATGCTTGTTTCTGCTCGTCCGACGGGAGCCGTTGACAAGAACGAGCATCAGTACTGCACTGGCGGGTGCCCTCCGGCAGGCTCGTGCCGGCGGGATCGGCACCTTCCCCTGCCTCCTACGCATCCCGCCCGGGCCGCGACCGGCCGGGCCAGGAAGGAATCTGTCGTGCCGTCACTTCCTACCCGGCGCAGGAGACTCGCCGCCCTGCTCGCCGCACTCCTGGCCGTACCGCTGGCCGCGACCGGCGCCTACGCCACGGCGGCCCCGGCCCCCGCCCCGGCGTCGCCCGCCGCGCCCCAGAGCGGCAGGCTCGCCGCCACTCCACCGATGGGCTGGAACAACTGGGCGCACTACATGTGCGACATCAGCGAACAGACCGTGGTGCGCAACGCCGACGCGCTGGTCTCCTCGGGCCTCGCGGCCAAGGGCTACAAGACGGTCACCGTGGACGACTGCTGGATGGCCAAGGCCCGCGACGGCCAGGGCAACCTGGTGGCGGATCCGGTGCGCTTCCCGCACGGCATGGCGTGGCTCGGCTCGTATCTGCACGCGCGCGGCCTGAAGTTCGGCATCTACGAGGACGCGGGCTCCGCCACCTGTGAGGGCTACCCGGGCAGCGGACGCCCCCAGGGCGGCGGCCCCGACCACTTCGCGCAGGACACCGCCACGTTCGCGTCCTGGGGCGTGGACTACCTCAAGCTCGACGGCTGCAACATGTACGTGGCCCCCGGTCAGACCAAGGAAGAGGCCTACCGCCAGGCGTACGACGCCGAGTCCGCGGCGCTGCACGACGCGGGACGCGACATCGTCTTCTCCGAGTCGGCGCCCGCCTATTTCCAGCCCAATGGCGAATGGGGCAGCCCGGACTGGTTCTCGGTCCTGTCCTGGGTCGGCCAGGACGGCCAGCTCTGGCGCGAGGGCACGGACATCGTGGTGTACAACCCGCAGAAGCCCACCGCGAGCCGCTGGGCGAGCGTGCTGTGGAACTACGGTTACAACCGCTGGCTCGGCCGTTACGCCGGGCCCGGCAACTGGAACGACCCCGACTTCCTGCTGGCCGGCGACCCCGGTCTGACCGCCGACGAGTCGCGCAGCCAGGTGGCGCTCTGGTCGATGATGGCGGCCCCGTTCATCCTGTCCTCCGACGTGTCCGCCCTCACCCCGGCCGGGCTCTCCGCCCTCGGCAACCCCGGGCTGATCGCCGTCGACCAGGACCGCATGGGCCGGCAGGCCGCCGTGGTCGCCACCAACGGCACCACCGACGTCCTGGTCCGCCCGCTGGCGAACGGCGACCGGGCCGTCGCCGTGCTCAACCGGTCCTCCTCGGCGCGCGACGTCTCCACGAGCCTCGCCTCCATCGGCCTGCCCGGCTGCACGGTGAGCGCCAAGAACCTCTGGAGCGGGGCGAGTTCGAGCGTCTCGTCCGCGCTGGCCGCGACCATCCCCGCCCACGGAACGGCCGTCTGGCGGCTCACCCCGGGCAGCGGCTGCGCGCCCGCCGTACCCACCGGACAGCTCACCGGCAACGGCGCCAACTGCGTGGACGTGTCCAACAGCGGTACGGCCGACGGCACCCCGGTGATCCTGTTTCCGTGCACCGCCAACGCCAACCAGCGCTGGAGCCTGGCCGACGACCACACCGTACGGGCGCTCGGCAAGTGCCTGACGGCGAGCGGTTCCACGGCGGGTGGCTCCGCGGTCCTGTCGGCCTGCACGGGCGCGGACGCCCAGCGTTGGACCACCGGCGGGGACGGCGCGCTGGTCAACGCCGGATCCGGGCTCTGCCTCGATGTGTACGGCGGCGGCACGGCGAGCGGCACCAGGCTCGACACCTGGACCTGCGGCAGCCACCAGGCCAACCAGACGTGGGCGCTGCCCGTGTGACGCCCGGCGTCAGCCCGTAGCCGCGAGCTCCTGTCGCACGCTGATCGCGTCGAGGCGGATCGTGACCGCCGCGGTGTCCTCGGCGCCCAGCGACAGGAGCTCCGCCCGGCCTGCGGCCACGGTCACCTCGACGCGGAACGCGACGACGTAGAGGTGGCCGCCCGTCTCCTCGTCCTGGAGCGCGAAGAGCAGGTGGTAGAAGTACCGCGTGCCGTCCGTACTCTCCTGGAAGGCGAGATGGGCCGCGTCCTGCTGCGCCCCGAGGCCGAGGAACACCCCGGCCAGAGCCTCGTCCGCCTTGTCCCAGAATGACGGGTTCTCAAACGGTTCGACCAGGGCCTGGCGCACGGCCTGCCGGAGGGTGAGGACCATGACCTGGAGGGGGGCGGTCTCCTGGAGGCCGAAGCCGGGGATGATCTTGACGACGGAGCTGTTCGGCAGATTCCGGGCGGCCGCGCGCACGGCCCCGAAGTCGAAGCCCGCGTCCGCCGCCGGCGCGACCGCCCTCTGAAGGGCGTCCTCGGCGGCCCGCACCTGGCCGAGGGCCTCCGGGCCGACATCGACGACCGTCTTGAAGGCGGCCGTTGTGGTGGTGGCCCGGTCAACCATGGCTGCTCCCGCGGGGGTTGGAAGTGATCAGTTTCAGCCGCGTCAGTATGCCGAAGCGCTCCAGAACGGGCGGACCGGTCTCATATTCCGTACGCGAAATGCCGCAGGGGAGTGAGGCCTTGACTACGCGTAACCGAACGTGATCAATGGCACCGCTCTGACCTGCAAGGACCACGCAAAGTGACGCCGGTCACTTCGGGTAATTTTTTCGGCATGTTCCCCGCATGCCGGGGCAGGGGCGGTGGTGGCCCTGTCCCAGTACCGCATCGGAGGACCCGAAACATGCCCGAGCTCTTCATCGACGGCCAGTGGAGTGCCGCCGTCGACGGGCGGACCCGTGAGATCCGGTGTCCCGCCGACGGCACCCTGGTCGCCACCGTCGACGAAGCGGGTCCCCAGGACACCGCGCACGCCATCGCCGCGGCCCGAGCCGCCTTCGACCACGGACCGTGGCCGAGGACGGCCCCGGCCGAGCGTGGTGCGCTGCTGCTTCGCGTCGCCGATCTGCTCGTGCGTGACAAGGAACTCCTCGCGCGCGCCGAGTCCCTGGACACCGGCAAGCGCCTCGTCGAGTCCCGCTACGACATGGACGACATCGCCAACTGCTTCCGCTACTTCGCCACCCTCGTCGCGGCCGAGGGCGCGGGCCGCGTGGTCGACACCGGCAACCCGGTCGTGGACAGCCGCGTCGTCCACGAGCCGGTCGGCGTGTGCGGCCTGATCACGCCGTGGAACTACCCGCTGCTCCAGACCGCCTGGAAGGTCGCCCCGGCGATCGGCGCCGGCAACACCTTCGTCCTGAAGCCCAGCGAGCTGACCCCGCACACCGCCATCCACCTCATGAAGCTGCTGACCGAGGCGGGTCTTCCGGCGGGCGTGGCCAACCTGGTGCTCGGGGCGGGCGCCGAGGCGGGTGCGCCGCTCGCCGAGCACCCCGACGTCGACCTCGTCTCCTTCACCGGCGGCCTCGTGACCGGCCGCCGGATCATGGCCGCCGCCGCGCCCACGGTGAAGAAGACCGCGCTCGAACTCGGCGGCAAGAACCCGAACGTCGTCTTCGCCGATGTCGCCGCGACCGAGGCGAGCTTCGAGGCGGCCGTGGACAACGCGCTGACCGCAGTGTTCCTGCACTCCGGCCAGGTCTGCTCGGCCGGTACCCGGCTCCTGGTCGAGGACTCGCTGCACGACCGGTTCGTCGACGAACTCGTACGGCGGGCCCGACTGATCCGGCTCGGCGGTCCGTTCGACGAGCGCGCCGAGACCGGCCCGCTGATCTCCGCCGCCCACCGCGACAAGGTCGAGGCGTACGTCGCCGCCGGCGTCGCCGAGGGCGCCGTCCTTCGCTGCGGCGGCGAGCGCCCCGACTCGGCCGAGCTGGAAGGCGGTTACTACTACCCGCCGACCGTGCTCGACGAGTGCCGGGCCGACATGAGCGTGGTGCGGGACGAGTCCTTCGGGCCGGTCCTGACCGTCGAGCGCTTCACCGACGAGGACCAGGCCGTGCGCCTGGCCAACGACACCGTCTACGGCCTGGCCGGCGCGGTGTGGACCACCGACGAGGCCAGGGCCCGCCGGGTGGCGGCCGGGCTGCGGCTCGGCACCGTGTGGATCAACGACTTCCACCCGTACGTCCCGCAGGCCGAATGGGGCGGCTACAAGCAGTCCGGGACCGGACGCGAGCTCGGGCCCGCGGGCCTGGCCGAGTACCAGGAGACCAAGCACATCTGGCGCAACACCGCCCCCGAACCCCAGCGGTGGTTCGAGAGCTGACCCGCTGAACCCACGACCGGCCGTACCCCGCGGACGGCCGGTCACCGCACCGTGCCCCCTCCTGAATCCCTGCCTACTTGGAGTCTGGTCATGAGCATGACGAAGGATGACGACGATCTCCGGGAGTTCGGTTACAGACCCGAACTCAAGCGCACCCTCGGCAACTTCCACACCTTCGCCGCAGGCATCAGCTACATCTCGATCCTGACCGGCACCTTCCAGCTGTTCTACTTCGGCTTCGGCTTCGGCGGCCCCGCCTACTGGTGGTCCTGGCCGCTGGTCTTCGTCGGCCAGCTGATGGTCGCCCTCTGCTTCGCCGAACTCGCCGCCAAGTACCCGGTGGCCGGGTCGGTCTACAACTGGGCCAAGAAACTCGGCGGCCCGCACGTCGGCTGGCTGGCCGGCTGGATGATGCTGATCGCCTCGATCGTGTCGATCGCCGCGGTGGCCCTCGCCTACCAGGCCACCCTGCCGCAGATCTCCAAGGTGTTCCAGATAGTCGGCGACGGCACCGGCACCTACGACGTCGCCACCAACGCCGTGATCCTCGCCGCGGTGCTGATCCTCTTCACCACCCTGGTCAACGCGTTCGGCGTCAAGCTGATGGCCCGCATCAACACGGCCGGCGTCTTCCTCGAACTCGTCGCCACCGTCGTCCTGATCGTCCTGTTCGCCGTCCATGTCGTGCGCGGCCCCTCCGTCGTCCTCGACACCCACGGCCACGGCGGCAGCGGCAGCTTCGGCTACATGGGCGCCTTCCTCACCGCGGCCCTCGCCTCCGCCTATGTGATGTACGGCTTCGACACGGCCGCCTCCCTCGGCGAGGAGTCCGTCGACCCGTCCCGCAACGCGCCGCGCGCGATCCTGCGGGCCCTGCTCGCCTCGTTCGTGCTCGGTGGCCTGATCCTGATCCTCGCCCTGATGAGCGTCTCCAGCCTCGACGGCAAGGGCATCACCACCGACGGCCTCCAGTACGTGGTGCTCGACGTGCTCGGCGACACCGGCGGCAAGCTCATGCTGTGGTGCGTCCTGATCGCGGTCACCGTGTGCGCCCTCGCCGTGCACACCGCCGCCATCCGCCTCGCCTTCGCGATGTCCCGGGACAACAACCTGCCGGCCGCGTCGCTGATGGCCAAGGTCAGCCCGCGCTTCCAGACCCCCGTGCTGCCGGCCGTCGTCATCGGTGTCCTGGCCCTGGCGATCCTCCTGGTGAACATCCGCCAGCCGCAGATCTTCTCGGTGGTCACCAGCATCGGCATCATCATGATCTACGTCGCCTACCTCCTGGTCACCCTGCCGATGCTCGTCGCCCGGCTGCGCGGCAAGTGGACCCCGGCCGGCGACGGCAAGTTCTCGCTGGGCCGCTGGGGCCTGCCGGTGAACATCCTCGGCGTGCTGTGGGGCGGCGCCATGACGCTCAACCTGGCCTGGCCGCGCGCCGAGGTCTACAACGCCACCGCCCCCTACCACTGGTACCTGCGCTGGGGCGCCTTCCTCTTCGTCGGAGCCGTCCTGCTCGGCGGCTTCGCCTACTACTGGTTCGTCCAGCGCCACAAGACCGGCGTCCTGGCGAGCCACGCCGCATCGGAAACCGAAAGTGAGTCAGAGACCCATGTCCACACAGCCCACTGAATCCCCCGTTCCCACCGAGGAGTTCGACTACGTCGTCGTCGGCGGCGGCACGGCGGGCAACGTGGTCGCGGCCCGGCTCAGCGAGGATCCCTCGGTCACCGTGTGCGTCCTGGAGGCCGGTCCCTCCGACGTCGGCGACGACAACGTCCTCAAGCTGGACCGCTGGATGGGCCTGCTCGAATCCGGCTACGACTGGGACTACCCGGTCGAGCCCCAGTCCCACGGCAACAGCTTCATGCGGCACGCCCGCGCCAAGGTGCTCGGCGGCTGCTCCTCGCACAACTCGTGCATCGCCTTCTGGGCACCCGCCGAAGACCTCAACGCCTGGGAGGCGGCGGGCTGTTCGGGCTGGGGCGCGGCCGACATCTTCCCGCTGTACCAGCGCCTGGAGACCAACGACGCCCCCGGCGACCACCACGGCCGCAGCGGCCCGGTGAAGATCCGCAACGTCAAGTCGTCCGATCCGTGCGGCGCGGCGCTGCTCGAAGCGTGTGCCCAACAGGGCATCCCCACCACGCAGTTCAACGACGGCAAGACGGTGGTCCGGGGCGCCAACTGGTTCCAGATCAACTCCGACGAGAACAACATCCGTCAGTCCTCCTCGGTGGCCTACCTGCACCCGGTGATGGACAAGCGCCCCAACCTCGTCGTACGCACCGGGGTGCGCGCCAAGAAGCTGATCATCGATGCGAACCGCCGCTGCACCGGTGCGGAGTACCTCGACCCGGACCTCATCCACACCCGTACCGTCACCGCGCGGCGCGAGGTCATCGTGTCCTGCGGCTCGATCGACACCCCCAAGCTCCTGATGCTCTCGGGCATCGGGCCGGCCGCCCATCTGCGCGAGGTGGGTGTGGACGTCCTGGTCGACGCCCCCGGCGTCGGCGAGAACCTCCAGGACCACCCCGAGGGCGTCATCATGTGGGAGGCCAAGCAGCCCATGACGACGGCCTCCACCCAGTGGTGGGAGATCGGCATCTTCGCGGACACCGAACCCGGCCTGGAACGCCCCGACTTGATGTTCCACTACGGCCAGGTGCCGTTCGACATGAACACCGCGCGCTACGGCTACCCGACCACCGAGAACGCGTTCTGCCTCACCCCCAACGTGACGCAGGCCAAGTCCCGCGGCACCGTGCGCCTGCGCACCCGCGACTACCGGGACAAGCCGATGGTCGACCCGCGCTACTTCACGCACGAGCACGACGAGCGCGTCATGACGTACGGCCTCAAGCTGGCCCGGAAGATCGCGGCACAGCCCGCACTGAGCGGCTGGGCGGGCGCCGAGCTCGCCCCGGGCCCGGACGTGCGCACCGACGACGAGCTGCTCGACTACATCCGCAAGACCCACAACACCGTCTACCACCCCGCCTCGACGGTGAAGATGGGTGCCGACGACGACGCGATGGCTCCGGTGGACGCCCGGCTGCGCGTCAAGGGCATCGAAGGACTGCGGGTCTGCGACGGATCGGTCATGCCGGAACTCGTCACCGTCAACCCGTGCATCACGACCATGGCGATCGGCGAGAAGTGCGCCGACCTGCTGAAGGCCGACGCGCGCTGACCCCCCGTCGACCGGTTCCGGGCCTCCTGCACGGGGCCCGGGACCGGTCTCCTGGGGCCCGTCCGCCGGACCGGCCCTAGGCCGGAGGCAGCAGGGGCCCGCAGTCCCACTGCTGGAAGATGAGCCGGGTCTCCACCCGGGCCACCTCCGGCCGCGAGGTGAACTCGTCCAGGACGAGCCGCTGAAGATCGGCCGTGTCCGCGACGGTCACATGCACGAGGTAGTCGTCGGGCCCGGTCAGATGGAAGAGCGACCGGGACTCCGGCAGCGCCCTGACCCGCTCCACGAACGGGCCGATCAGATCGCGCCGGTGCGGACGCACCTGCACCGAAAGCAGCGCCTGAAGCCCCCGCCCCAGCTTCGCCGGGTCTACGCGCAGCTGATATCCCAAGATCACCCCGGATCGCCGCAGTCGCGCCACGCGGTCCAGACAGGTGGAGGGCGCGACGCCCACCTCGGCGGCGAGATCGCGGTAGGTCATGCGTGCGTCGTTCTGCAAGAGGCGCAGAATGTGCAGATCCACCGGGTCCAGTACGACGGAATCGGCCATGGCCCGAACGTAACACGGGGTACGGCCGCGATGGCCCGGCCACTGTTCACAGTGGACCCATGGACGCCGACACCACCCCCGTGGACGCCAGAGCCGTGGACACCCTCGCCGTGCACGCGGGCCGCGAAGACCTCGCCGGTCTCGGGCTGCACGCCCCGCCGATCGACCTCTCCACCACCTACCCCTCGTACGACAGCCGGGGCGAGGCGGCCAGGATCGACGCCTTCGCCGCCACCGGCGAGACCCCCGAGGGCCCGCCGGTCTACGGCCGGCTCGGCAACCCGACCGTCGCCCGCTTCGAGACGGCGCTGGCCACCTTGGAGGGAACCGAGGCCGCCGTCGCCTTCGCCAGCGGCATGGCGGCGCTGTCGGCCGTCCTGCTCGCCCAGCACGCCACGGGCCGCCGCCACGTCGTCGCGGTGCGCCCGCTGTACGGATGCAGCGACCACCTGCTGACCGCCGGGCTGCTCGGCACCGAGGTCACCTGGGCCGACCCGGAGGCCGTCGCCGACGCGCTCCGCCCCGACACCGCCCTGGTCATGGTCGAGAGCCCCGCCAACCCGACCCTCGCCGAGGTGGACCTGGCGGCGCTCGCCGAGGCCTGCGGCACGGTGCCGCTGCTCGTCGACAACACCTTCGCCACGCCCGTACTCCAGCGGCCCGTCAGCAGCGGCGCCCGGCTCGTGCTGCACAGCGCGACGAAGTATCTCGGCGGCCACGGGGACGTCCTCGGGGGAGTCGTCGCCTGCGACGAGGCCTTCGCCCGCCGGCTGCGCCAGATCCGCTTCGCCACGGGCGGCGTCCTGCACCCGCTCGCCGGCTACCTGCTCCTGCGGGGACTCTCGACCCTGCCGGTGCGCGTGCGGGCCGCGTCCGCCACCGCCGCCGGGCTCGCGGCCCGGCTCACCGCCGACCCGCGCGTGCTCCGCGTCCACTACCCGAAGGTGGGCGGCGCCATGGTGGCCTTCGAGACGCTCGCCGACCCGCACGAGGTGATCGCCCGGGTCCGGCTGATCACCCCGGCCGTCAGCCTCGGCAGCGTCGACACCCTCATCCAGCACCCGGCCTCGATCAGCCACCGCATCGTGCCCGAGGACGACCGTGCCTCCTGCGGCGTCAGCGACCGACTGCTGCGCATGTCGGTCGGCCTGGAGGACGCCGGGGACCTGTGGCGGGACCTGGACCAGGCGCTCGGTGAGTCGCTCACAACTGCCGTGCCAGTCACGGGTGTTCGTGCCCTGCCCGCCTCCGGGCGGGTGCGGTTCGCCGACGCGTGAGCGGGGCCGGCCCGGTGGCTCCGAGCAGCCCCGGGGGCCGGGCGAGGCCGTGGCGTGTCCCGTTCGCGGGGTGCCCCGGCCTCAGCCGTTCGTCTTGTTCCGGCTGAACTCGTCCTTGCCAAAACCGTCCCAACTGACCTCCAGCTTGGCGCCGTTCATCCTCGCCGTGCCCCTGACGCGTGTGGTGTTCCCGTCCGCGCACGTCAGACGCAGCGCCGTCGTCCCGGCGGTGCTGTTCGCCGTTCCGTTGCACAGGTGCTCGCCGAGCACCGAGGCCACCTTGCCCTTGATGACGAGTGCGACGGGCTTGCCCTGGGTCACGGCGACCCAGTTCCCGTCGAGCCCCTTGGCGCCGGGCGCCGAACCCCCCGGAGCGGCGGATCCCTTGCCCCGACCGGGAGTCGAGGCTCCGCCCGACCCTGCCGGAGCCTGCGCCGGCGCGCTGCTGCCCGGCGTTGCCCGCCCCGACGTCTGTCCCGACGGCTTGTCCGAAGCCTTGTCGGAACCTCCGCTGCTGCACCCCGAGGCCAGAAGGGCCGCGGCGAGCCCCACGGAGGCGAGGCCGGTGGTACGCGAGAACCTGTGCACTGCTGATCGTCCCCTTGCGAAGCGCTTTTCCGGACGCGTCAAGCTACCAGCCACCCGCCCCGCCCATCGGAACTTCTTCCGTACCCGAACTCTTGACGGGTCCGCCGGGCCCTCCTAACTTCACACCTTGAAGAAAGCCATGAACCCCACGCGCCACTCGTGACGCCCTCGCGCAGTTCCCGGTTCGCAACTCCTCCCGTACACCCCCCACTTACTCCGTGCACCCCGCGGTACAGGAGAGACGTATGAGAACTCCCGGATCACCCCGGCCCCTGATCCCGCCCCGGCCCCCGCACCGCGCCACCCCCATCGTCCCGCTGCTCGCCCTGGGCGCACTGCTGGCCTCTCTGGTGTCGGCGACCGCCCTCGCCCCCTCGGCACACGCCGTCGGCCTCCCGTCGGGCTGGGTCACCGTGGCGGCCGGGAACAGCGGCAAGTGCGTGGACGCGGCCGCGGCCGGCACCGCCGACGGCACGGCCGTCCAGCAGTACGCCTGCAACGCGAGTGCCGCGCAGCAGTGGCAGTTCCAGACGACGAGCAGCGGATACGTCCGCGTCAACAATCGCAACGACCCGACCAAGGCCTGGGACGTCACCGATGTCTCGACCGCCGACTCCGCGCCGATCCAGCTGTGGACGTACGGCGGCGGGGCCAACCAGCAGTGGCTGCCCGTCCAGGAGGCGGGCGGCACCTACCACTTCGTGAACCGCAACAGCGGCAAGTGCCTCGACGTGCCGAGCGCCTCGACGGCGGACGGCGCCCGGATGCAGCAGTACGCGTGCAACGCGAGCGCGGCCCAGTCGTTCGCGGTGGACGCCGCGAGCGGGCCCCAACCCCCCTCCGGCACACCGGACTTCGGGCCCAACGTCACCGTCTTCGATCCGTCGATGTCCGCCTCCGCCATCCAGGGCAGGCTCAACCAGGTCTTCGCCCAGCAGGAGAAGAACCAGTTCGGCGCGCAGCGCTACGCCCTGCTCTTCAAGCCCGGTACCTACAGCGCCGACGCGAACGTGGGCTTCTACACCCAGGTCGCCGGCCTCGGCCTCTCCCCGGACGACGTCACCATCAACGGTGCCGTGCACGCCGAGGCCGACTGGTTCCAGGGCAACGCCACCCAGAACTTCTGGCGCTCCGCCGAGAACCTGTCGGTCAACCCCACCGGCGGCAGCGACCGCTGGGCGGTGTCCCAGGCAGCCCCCTACCGCCGGATGCACGTGCGCGGCGACCTCCAGCTCGACGACGGCGGCTGGTCGAGCGGCGGTTTCATCGCCGACTCGAAGATCGACGGCCAGGTGCGCTCCGGCTCCCAGCAGCAGTGGCTCTCGCGCAACACCCAGTGGGGCGGCTGGAACGGCTCCAACTGGAACATGGTCTTCGTCGGCGACGTCAACGCCCCCGCCAACACCTTCCCCAACCCGCCCTACACCACGGTCGCGCAGTCACCCGTGACCCGTGAGAAGCCGTTCCTGTACGTGGACGGGGCCGGTGCGTACAAGGTGTTCGTGCCGGCCCTGCGGACCAACTCCCAGGGCACGACCTGGTCGGGCGGCAGCCGGCCCGGCAGCTCGCTCGGGATCGACACCTTCTTCATCGTGAAGCCGGGCGCGACGGCGACCGACATCAACCAAGCACTCGCCCAGGGCAAGAACCTGCTGTTCACACCAGGTGTCTACCACCTCGACCAAACCCTGAACGTGAACCGGGCGGACACCGTCGTGCTCGGCCTCGGACTCGCCACCCTGGTCCCCGACAACGGCATCAGCGCGATGAGCGTCGCCGACGTCGACGGCGTGAACGTGGCCGGTCTGCTCATCGACGCGGGCACCACCAACTCCGGGACGCTGATGCGGATCGGGCAGAGCGGCGCGAGCGCCCGGCACGGCGCCGACCCGACCTCCCTGCACGACGTGTTCTTCCGCATCGGCGGCGCCGGAGTCGGCAGAGCGACCCAGAGCCTGGTCGTCAACAGCTCCGACGTCATCGGCGACCACATGTGGCTGTGGCGCGCCGACCACGGCAGCGGCGTCGGCTGGACCAGCAACACGGCCGCCAACGGCCTCATCGTGAACGGCACCGACGTCACGATGTACGGCCTGTTCGTCGAGCACTACCAGCAGCACCAGGTCATCTGGAACGGCAACGGCGGCCGCACCTACTTCTTCCAGAACGAGATGCCCTACGACCCGCCGGACCAGGCGTCCTGGATGAACGGATCGACCCGCGGCTACGACGCGTACAAGGTGGCGAGCGGCGTGACCAGCCACGAGGCCTGGGGGCTCGGCAGCTACTGCTACTTCAGCTCCAACCCCTCGGTGGTGGCCGAGCACGCCTTCGAGGCACCCGCCGCCCCGGCAGTCCGCTTCCACGACATGGTGACGGTCTCCCTCGGCGGCACCGGCACCATCAACCACGTCATCAACACCGCCGGAGGGCCCTCCAACTCCGCGACCAACGTGGCCGACCTGGTCTCGGGCCCCTAGCGCCCCCGGTCAGTCGTCGAGGGTGATCCGGACGGCCACCGTGCCCGTCGCGCCGCGCCGCAGCCGGCTGCCGAGCAGGGTGAGCCGTCCGATCACGCCGTACTTGCGCCGCAGCAGGGCCCGGCAGGCATCGGCGGCCGCCGGGTCGCAGATCTCCGCGGTCGCCGGATGCGGCTCGCCCGTCGGGTTGCCGCGCACGTCGCAGGGGCCGACCAGCACATCGGACCGGTTGCGGATGCGCTTGACCTTCCAGGAGTCGGCGACCGTCCAGATCATCAGGGCATCGCCGTCCCGGACCACCCACACCGGCGTGGCGACGCCCGTGCCGTTCTTCTTGTACGTCGTGACGAGCAGGTACTTGCCGGCGCCGAGCCGGTTCAGTACTTCGGTGGGCATGACGCCGTCCCTCGGGTCCGCGGAGAAGCTGGAAGGCCCTTTCTAGCAGGTGGGCCCCGACGGCGGACCGAATCGGAGGCCACGGCGGACCGAACCGGAGGCCACGGCGGCCCGTGCGACGGCCCGTGACCGGAAGGCGGCTTGACGGCACACCGGCCCGGCCGAAAGCCGCACCCCCGCGCGGGACGCGCTGCGACGATGGGACGGCAGACCTCTGCCGCGACAGCGGCCACCTCGCGTGACGACAGGAGCGACCGTTGGCGACCAGCTCGGACCACCCGCAGCACCCCACCGCCCCCGCCGGCCCCTCACCGCTCAACGGGCTGGTGTACGGACACATCTACTCGGCCGCGGTACGGGCCGTGGCGGTCCACCGCATCGCGGACCGTCTCGCCGACGGCCCCCGTACCGTCGAGGACCTCGCCAAGGACTCCGGCCTGCACGCGGACTCCCTGCGGCGCGTCCTGCGGCTGCTCGCGATGCACGGCCTTTTCAGCCAGGACGGCAGCGGCGCCTTCGGCCTGACCGAGGCGGGGCTATTGCTGCGTACCGACGTTCCCGGATCGCAGCACGCGGCGGCCCTGTTCATCACCGACGAGATGCTCCGCCGCGCCTCCTACGGCATCACGGACACCCTGCGCACGGGGGAGACCCCGTTCGAAGCCGCCTATGGGCGCCCGTTCTTCGAGCACCTGGCGACGACGCCCGAGGCGCGGGACCTCTTCGACGCCGGTATGGCCTCGCTGTCCGGCCGGGTCGTCGAGCGCGTCGCGGGCAGCTACGCGTTCCCCGGCAGCGGGACCGTCGTCGATGTCGGTGGCGGACGGGGCGGCTTCCTGCGCGCGGTACTGAGCCGTGAACCGGGCTTGAACGGCGTGCTGTTCGACCGCCCGGACACCGTGTCGGACCATCTGCTCGACACCGAGGAGCTGGCCGGACGCTGGAGCGTGGCGGGCGGCGACTTCTTCACCGAGGTACCGGCCGACGGCGACCTCTATCTGCTCAAGAACATCCTGCACGACTGGGACGACGAGGACTGCCTGCGCATCCTGGGCGCCGTCCGCCGGGCCGCCGCCCCGGGCAAGCGGCTCCTGGTGGTGGACGCGGTCCTGCCCGACAGCGGCGATCCGCACCCCGCCGTCGAGCTGGACATGATCATGCTCATGGTGCTGAAGGGCAGGGAGCGCACGGCCGCGGAGTTCGCGAGCCTGCTCACCCGGTCCGGCTTCCGCCTGCACCGCGTCCTGTCCACGCCGTCGCTGTCGTCGATCATCGAAGCGGAGGCGGTCTGAGCGGCCCCGGCCGCTCGTCGACGGGCCGGCCGCTACGCCCCCGCGGCGAGATCGCGGACGTACAGGGCGAGGATGCCGAGCAGGGCGACGATGACGAGCCAGGAGGCGAGGCCGGTGTGCCGGTTCCCGCGCGCCGGCTTCGCCGTCCGTCTCGCCTTCGTCCTGCGTGGTCCGCCCGGCCTCGGCGGGTGCGCGGCGCCGCGGGGGGCGGGCCCCGCGGCCGTCTCCGCGAGCAACCTCCGGCAGATCGCCGCGAGTTCGGCCCTGCCCACGGTGAGACTGGCCACCGTCTCCGAGCGGGCCGGGGCGGTGGTCCCGCCCTCCAGGATGCGGCCGGCCCGGATCAGGACCTGGTCCTTGCCGCCGGTGGGGGAGAGGCTGATCCAGCGTTCGACGTGGGGGCCCCGGATGACCACGGTGCCCGACCGTTCGCGGTACAGCGTGTGCTCCCGCCACAACAGCTCGGCCAACTCGCCTGCTGTCTCCCGTAGTTGCGCGTTCACGCCGCTTCCCCCCACACCCCTGGACATTCGAACAAGCATCGCACTCTAGCGGCAGTCGGGAGGACGTGCGAACCGGCGGTGCATGACGTGCGAACCGGCGGTGCGTCACCCCGCCGGTTCGACCTCCAGGTAGTGGTGCCGACGCGGCCCGCGGTACTCCAACGCCACCCACCCCAGCGCCCGCAGCGCTTCGGCGCACCGCCGCAGCGCCTCGTTCGCCGCGTACTCGGCGCCGCTTCCGGGCGGGCCCAGCCACTCGACGCGGACCGCGCGGCCGCCGTCCTCGGCGCTCGCCCGATAGCCCGTGGCGCACCGCGTACCGTCGCCGTCCACGGCGGAGGGCTCGATGCCCGCGGCCTCCAGGGCGAGGGCGACGGCCCGCACCGGCTTGAGCCGCTCCCACTCGGCGGGGCCCGATGCCCCCATGACCCGGCGGATGTTCAGCAGGCCGTCGAAGGCGGTGCGCACGGCGGCCGCCCGCTCGGTGCCCCGCACGACGGGCCCGTCGCCCGTGGCCGGCTCGAACGGCCGCGCCGCGTCAGTCATCCGGCCACTCCTCAACTCGCCCCCGTATCCGCACGGTTCACCTTCCGCCGGAGACCCGCAGGATCGCGCCGGTGGTGTACGAGGCGTCGGGCGACAGGAGCCAGGAGACGGCCGCCGCGATCTCGGACGCCTGGCCCGGGCGGCCGAGCGGGATGCTGTCGGCCATCCTGGCCGGGCGCCCGGGGTCGCCCATCGTGGCGTGCATGTCGGTGTCGATCAGGCCGGGCGAGACCGCGTTGACCCGGATGCGATCCTGGCCGAGCTCCTTGGACAGGCCGATGGTCAGGGTGTCGGTGGCCGCCTTGGACGCCGCGTAGTGGACGTAGTCGCCGGGGCTGCCGAGGGTGGCCGCCGCGGAGGAGATGTTGACGATGGCACCGCCGCCGGAGGCCGCCATGTCGCGGGCCGCGCGGCGGCAGCAGAGGAGATAGCCGAGCAGGTTCACCTCAAGAACCCGGCGCAGGTCCTCGGTGCGCGCGTCCGCGAGCCGGGTGAGCGGCCCGGTGACCCCGGCGTTGTTGACCAGGCCGGTCACCGGGCCCAGCTCCGCCGCGGCCGTGTCGAACAGCCGCTCCACGTCCGCCTCTTGAGAGGTGTCGGCCCGCACGGTGACGCAGCGGGCCCCGGCGGCGCGCACCGCCGCGGCCGCCTCCCGGGCGGCCTCCTCGTTGCTGACGTACCCGAGGACGAGATCGTGCCCGTCGGTGGCGAGCCGGGCGCAGGTCGCCGCGCCGATGCCCCGGCTGCCGCCGGTGACGAGGGTGACCGGACGTGCCATGTGCTTCTCCTGTGCTGGTCGGTGTGCCCTGCGCGCCGCAGCAAGTCCTACCGTACGGGCGGCGGATCGGCGCACGGCCCCCATGTCCGTGGCCTTCGGGGTCATGCGGTACGCCGCCAGATGGCGATCCACCGCTCGTGACGCTCCCGCGCGACCCGGACGTCCCGCCCGGCCGGGCGGGACCCGAGCGTGATCCCGCACCGGGCACAGAGGTCGTGCTCGTCGTGGCCGGAGAACCACCGGGTCGTGCCGGCCCGTCCGTCGCACGCCGGGCACGCGGAGGAGGGCTCGGCGGCGAGGACGCGGGCCACCACCACCGGCAGCGGTCCGCCGGGGTGGAACCCGGGGTCCGGGCAGAAGGCGAGACTTCCGCCGGGGCCGCGTCGGCGCGCCCGCCGATGGTGGTCGACGGGCAGATACCGGCGGCCGACGGCCTTCTCGCGCCGACGGCGATCGGTGTACGCGGCCTCGTCGGCGAGCCACAACTGCCGCGCGGCGCCGAGCTCTTCCACGGCTCGCACCAGGGACTCCGGATCCGATGCGAGGTCCCTGGGTACACCGGCACTGACGCAGAGGTGGTGATAGGTCGCCCGAAACCCGTAGGGAGCGAACATCACCACACAGGTGCGCAGGTTCGCGTGCCGGGCACGCGGCGTCAGCCGCACGTCGTGTACGCGTTGTCGGTGTGTCGCGAAGCCACTCATCGGCGCAGGCTATGCCGGGCCGTGTGGGACGCGCACATGGATTGCGGCTGGGCTATGGGTGGGCCGCCGCCGCGGCATCGAGGCCCTCGGTCAGGGTGGCCAGGAGGGTGCGCAGGGTGTGGAAGTCCTCGGGGGGGAGGTTGACCGCGCGCGCGATGTGGTGCGGCACCACCCGGGCGCGCTCCCGCAGGGCCGTGCCCTGGTCGGTGAGGCGGATGGTGACGGACCGCTCGTCCGCCCGGCTGCGGTGCCGCTCGACGAAGCCCGCCGACTCCAGGCGCTTGAGCAGCGGTGAGAGCGTGCCGGAATCCAGCCGCAGCTTCTCGCCGATGCTCTTGACCGGCAGCTCGCCGTGCTCCCAGAGCGTCAGCATCACGAGGTACTGCGGATACGTCAGACCCAGGTTCTTCAGGAGCGTGCGGTAGACGCCGTTGAAGGCGCGCGAGGCCGCGTGCAGCGAGAAGCAGAGCTGGAGATCGAGCCGCAGGTAGTCCTCGTCGTGCGGGCGGGCGGGGGGCGTGGTCACCATGCGGCCAGGCTAACACCACGCCATTCAGTTGTGCACAACTTAATTGTGTGCTTCAGTTGGTTCCGGGCAGCCGAGGCTTCCCCGTACGGAGCCGCACCGGATCCGTACGGAGCGACACGAGAGGAACCGATCCCATGGACGCGCTCTACACCGCAGTGGCGACCGCCAACGGCCGGGAGGGCCGCACCGTCAGCTCCGACGGGCAGCTCGACCTCCCGCTCGCCTTCCCGCCGGCCCTCGGGGGCAACGGCCGGGGCACCAACCCCGAGCAGCTCTTCGCCGCCGGGTACGCGGCCTGCTTCGCCAGTGCCATGGGCTCGGTCGCCCGGCAGCTGAAGCTCGACGTCAAGGACGTCTCGGTGACCGCCGAGGTCGGCATCGGCAAGGACCCGGCCGACGGCGGCTTCGGCATCGGCGTCGTCATGCGCGTCGAGCTCCCCGAGCACCTGGAGGGCGAGACCGGCGCGAAGCTCGTCGAGCTGACGCACGCCGCCTGCCCGTACTCCAAGGCCACCCGCGGCAACATCCCCTTCGAGATCGTCATCGAGTAGCCCCGAGCGTGTGCCGGCGTTCAGGACTGCTTGGCCAGCAGGCCGCGGTACCACGCGAGCGTGGCGTCGAGGGTGTCGCCCAGCGGGACCGGCGCCGTGCGGAACGCGGCCTCGAAGGCGCCCGAGTCCATGATCTGCGGCTCGGTGTGCTGGTAGAACATCTCGGCGTACGCATCCATGAAGACCTCGTCGAACGGGCCGAAGGGGCGCGGCGAGTCCAGCGTGACGATCTTCAGCGGGCGGCCCACCCGGTCCTCGACCATGCCGAGGACCTCGCGGGTGGTCCGGGCCGGTGCCGTCGGGAGGTGCCAGACGCGGCCGTCGCCGTGCGGGCTCTCGCCGAGCGTGGCGAGCCCGGCGGCCACCGCGCGGATGTCGGTGTAGCTGTGCGGCAGGTCGATGTCGCCCAGGGTCAGCACCTCGCCGCCGGTCAGTGCGCCGGGGAAGACCGCCGCGCCGAGCGTCGAGTTGAGGACGCCGGGGCCGACGAAGTCGGCGGAGCGGCCGAGCACCACCGAAGCGCGCTCCTCGCGGTGCGCGGCCAGGTAGATCTCGTCGAGCTCGGCACGCATCCGGCCCTTGTGGGTGGTGGCGCGCCAGGGCGTCTCCTCGGTCATCACCTCGCCGCCCGTCCTGCCGTACGGATAGAGCGTGTCGAGCACGACCAGACGGGCCCCCTCCGCCTCCGCGGCGCCGAGCACCGCCCGCTGGATCCGGGGCATGACGTCGACCTGGAGTTGGTAGGCGACGTTCACGCAGTGGTAGACGACCCCTGCCCCGTGGATGGCGGCGGCGGCCCCCTCGGGCGTCGAGACGTCACCCCGCATCCGGTCGACGCCCGCCGGGGCGGCGCCCGTCGCGGACCGGTCGACGAGCCGGACCGGGTGGCCGCGGTGGGCGAGCTCGGTGGCGAGGGCGGTGCCGGCCGGTCCCGAGCCGAGAACCACATGCAGATTGCTTTCGGTGTGTGCCATGACGGATCCCCTCCTGGCCGGGGCGTTGCCGCACCCGGCAGTGTTATGTGCAGTGCCGTTAGTTAGAGACTGTAACGCGCGCTACTGGTCGACGCAATGGCGTGATGATGCCGCCATGTCGATGGTGGAGGGGCGGGGGTGGGGTCCAGGGCCCACGGCCGTACGGCGGCATGCGAAAGCGGGCGGTGGTCGCCCATCTGGCAGCACCCGCTGCCCACCAAGGCGAGCAGCACGGCCAGGAGCAGCGGCATCCCGCTGTCGCAGGCCCTCCGTGTCTCGTACCGGCTCACGGAGTCGGGGGCCGCTCTGGGGCCCGCCCTCACGGAACTGGCCGCTCTGGGACCCGCCCTCACGGAACTGGCCCAGTGGGCCGAGAAGTACCTGCTCAAGGGCAAGGGCGGCTGCTGAATCCGGGCACCCCGGTCGAGCAGGCCGCGCGAGGGCGCCAGCCGTACCGTCCCGCCCTGCCGGAGTCCCGCCGGGGCCCGCACCGGTCAGGCGACCAGACGCAGCCAGGCCGCTGTGAGCGCGGCGTGGCCGGCCGGCGACGGGTGCACGCCGTCCGCGGACCAGTGCCCCAGCTCGGTCGTCGCCGCCAACTCGGCGAACATGCCGTCCGCGGCCAGCAGATGAGCCCCGTGGGTACGGGCGAGTTCGCGCACGACCCGGATCTTCGGGTCCAGGTCCGTGCGCCACTCCTTGCGTTCCTTGTCGCCGACGAGCGCGGTACCGGCCTCGATGACGCCGTCGATCGGGAGGAGGAACGGCTCGATGAGGATGAGCTGGGTGCCCGCATCCGCGAGCGGGGCGAGCAGCCGCTCGTAGCCCGCCGCGAACTCCTCGGCCGTGATCACGTAGCCGTCGGGGTCCAGCGTGTGCCAGCCCATGTCGTTCACGCCGACGAGGATCGACACGACGTCGGGGCGCACGTCGAGCACGTCCGTCTGCCAGCGCGCTTCGAGGTCGCTCACCTTGTGGCCGCCCGTCCCGGTGTTGAGCCAGGTCACGGGGCGGTCCGGATGCCGGAGGCCCCACTGGCCCGCGATCTGCATCGGATAGCCGAATCCGAGACCGTCTTCGCTCTCACGGCGTTGGCAGTCGGTGATCGAGTCGCCGGTGAACATGACGGTGCTGCCCGGTCGGAGGGCGATGGTCATGAGTGCTCCATGGAGGTCGTAGCGGGAAGGAGGTGGTGCGGGTGGTCAGGCCTGCGGGCGGCCGAACCACCGGGAGGCCGCGCTCTCGAACCCGTCGGGAGTGAAGGCGTGGTCGCCCGCCCAGGCGACGGTGCCGTCCGGGCGGACCAGTACGGCACCGAGTCCGAGGTCGTCCGCCGGCGTCCCGGTCGCGTAGCGCAGTCGGTTTCGCCAAGACGCCGCCGGGCCGCTCAGCCGGCGGTCGGCACTGAAGTCGAGGACGACGCCCAGTCCGTCCCGCATCAGCTCACCGAGACAAGTCCCTTCTGTCAGACGGAAGTTGGGGGCGTTGCGGCCCACCAGCGGATGCGGGTCGCCGAGGTCGTAGCGGATCGACGCCCCCGACACCTTCTCGAAGACATACGTCGTCCCGTCGCGGGTGCCGAGCAGGTCGCGGACCACGCCCTGGATGGCCTGGCCGTGCTGGTCCGGCCTCATGATCGAGACCTGGGCGCGCGACCAGTCGAGCACCTGGGCTCCGATCGGACGGCGCTCTTGGCCATAGGTGTCGAGGAGTCCGTCCGGTGCGTGCCCGCGCACGGTGGCCGCGAGTTTCCAGCCCAGGTTCACGGCGTCGCCCAACCCGGTGTTCAGGCCCTGGCCACCGAGCGGCGAGTGGATGTGGGCAGCGTCGCCCGCGAGCAGGACGCGGCCGCGCCGGTAGGCCGTCGCCTGCTTGGCCCGATCGGTGAAGGTGGAGGCGAGGCGGACGTCGCTCAAGGTGACGTCGGTGCCCGACACCCGGCGCAGCACCGTCTGGAGGTGCTCGCGCGTCGGCCGGCGCGTGCGGTCGAAGGCGCCGCCGTCGAAGTCCATCATGCCGAGGTGTCCGTCGATGGCCATCCGGATGTACATGCCTGTCGGCGTCAGGTTGATCCCGGGGCGCAGCTTCTCCGGATCGGCGAGCGTACCGAGAACGGTGTATCCGGTGAACTCCGGCTCGGTGCCCGTGAATTCGAAGCCGGCGAGACGTCGCACCGCACTCCGTCCGCCGTCACAGCCGACGCCCCAGCGCGCCTCGAAGCCGGCCTCGCCCGAGGACACGACCACGTGGTCCTCGTCCTGTACGACCGCGTCCACGGTGACTCCGCGCCGGATGTCGACTCCCAGTTTGACCGCCCTCTCGGACAGCAGCGATTCGAGCGCCCGAAGGGTGATCATGGTGAAGTCCGGGGCCGGGCTGGGCAGCCGGAAGGGCAGGGCCGCCGTGTCGACCTTGGCCGGATCGAGCACCATGCCGGCGAAGTGGCCCACCATACGCGGCCTTGACGAAGCGTCAGATCGGCCAGGAGCGCCCGGTCCTTCGAGGGTGAACGACGCCGACCGCAGCTCGTCCAGCAGTCCGCGCCGGTAGAACGCCCCGACCGAGAAGCCGAACAGGCCGCGCATGCCCAGCGGTTGCGTGCGCCACGGCGAGTCCGGCTCCGACTCCTTCTCCAGTACCAGTACGGAACAGCCCGAGAGGCCGAGTTCGCATGCGAGGAAGAGACCGACCGGGCCCGCGCCCACGATCACGACGTCGTGCATGAGACATCCCCTTTCCGAAGCCGTCCGCCGGGCGGTCGCCCGGACGGACCTCTCGAAAGGTGTCAGTCCCTGCCGACACCGGCCCGACAGGCCGCCGACTCCCCCGACAGATCACCGACAACGGCGCGCGCCGGGCGTGCTGCTCAGCCGTCCGTCACGCTTCCCGCCCACACCGGGGGAGTCCGGCCCGACCACGGACTCGCCTCCTCCAGTTGCCCGGCGAGACGGAAGAGGCGGCCCTCCAGTCCGTAGCCCGCCGCGAACTGCATGCCGATCGGGAGCCCGGTCTCGGCGTCCGCCGTCAAGGGCACGGACATGGCCGGCGTGCCGGTCACGTTGAACGCCGCCGTGAACGGCGAGAGGTCGAAGAGGCGGCGAAGCCAGCCGAGGCCGTCCATCGCCTCCACTCCCCGGGTGTGAGTGCCCAGAGGTACGGGCAGGTCCGGCACGGTCGGGGTGAGCAGGATGTCGTAGGTGTCGAAGTGCGCCGCCATGCTCCGCGCGACCCGGTTGCGGATCGCGAGCGCGGTCGCCAACTCGGCACCGGTGACGCGCTGCCCGTAGTGATAGCTGACCAGGGTCGACGGTTCGAGGGTGGAGGAGTCGACAGGACGGCCGAGGGCTTCGGCCAGCTCGTCGATCGAGGCCGTCAGGTTCGCCGTCCACTGGCGGGCGTTGGCCAGCAGGAACTCCTCCCAGTCCGCCCCCAGTGCGACTGCGACCTCCTCCACGCGGTGACCGAGCGATTCCAGCAGGCGCACGGTGCGCGAGAGGGCTTCCGATACGGGCGTGGTGGTGCGGTGTCCGCCCCACCCGTGCGCGAGCACGCCGATCCGCAGGGAGCCCGGGGGCCGGGTGACCTCGTGCGCGTAGGGCCGGGGCGGCTCCGGCGCGACGTACGGGACGCCAGGCTCGGGGCCGCGCATCTGGTCGAGCAGCACCGCGCTGTCCCGCACGGTGCGGCTCACGCTGCCCTGCACGGCAAGGCCGTTGAAGATCTCGTCGACGAACGGGCCCACGGAGACCCTGCCACGGGTGGGCTTCAGCCCGAAGAGACCGTTGTAGGAAGCGGGTATGCGGATCGAACCGGCGGCGTCGGTGGCATGCGCGATCGGCACGACACCGGCGGCGACGGCGGCGCCCGCGCCCCCGCTGGAGCCGCCCGCACTGCGGTCCAGCTCCCACGGGTTGCGGGTCGTGCCGTACAACTCCGTTTCCGTCGTGGTGTTGTAGGCCATTTCTGGGGTGGTGGTCCGCCCGAAGGTCACGAGGCCGGCGCGACGGAAGCGCGCCATCAAGAAGGAGTCCGCGACGGAGACGTGGCCGGCCGCGAGCCGGCTGCCCATCTCCATCCGCCGCCCGGCCATGGCGACGCCGAGGTCCTTGATCAGGAAGGGGACTCCGGCCAGCGGTGCGGCGCCGGGGCGGGGCTCGTCGTCGGGCGTCCAGGTCTCCGCGATCGCGTTGATCCGCGGCTCGACCGCCCGCGCGGCCGCTCGGGCTGCCATGTGGAGCTCCGCGGAGGTCACCTCCCCCTTGGCGACCAGCCCGGCAAGTCCGACCGCGTCGTAGCCCACGTACTCGCTGATTTTCACTGTCTCTCCCAGGGATTGGAGCAATACCGACAAGACCCGTTCGATACCGATCGGTATCGTGTGAGCCGAGCTGGTACCGTAGCAGGAAGTCGGAGCCCCGCAACCGACCGGACCTCACGGAGCAGCAGTCATGACATCGACCGCCAGAAGGCCGAGCAGGGTGGCGAAACTGCCCCCGCGCGAGCGCATCCTCGACGCGGCCGAGGAGCTCTTCCAGAGCGAGGGAATCCTGCGGGTGGGCGTCCAGGCGATCGCCGAGAAGGCCGAGACCACCAAGATGGCGATCTATCGACACTTCGAGACCAAGGACGCCCTGGTCGCGGAGTGGCTGCGCATCGTCGCCGCCGACTATCAGGCGGCGTTCGACCGGGTCGAGACCGAGCACCCCGGCCGGCCCAGGGAACAGATCCTGGGCGTGGCCCGGTTCATCGCCGAAGGCCTTCCGGCGCTTTCGCACCGGGGGTGCCCCTTCATCAACTCCCTCGCGGAACTGCCCGACCGCGCCCATCCGGCACGCCAGGTGATTGAGCAGCACAAGGCGCGCCAGACCCGTCGTCTCGTCGGCCTGTGCACCGAGGCCGGCCTCGACGACCCCGAACAGGTCGCGGCGGAGATCACCTTCGTGCTCGAAGGCGCGCAGGTCAGTACGCAGAACGGGAGCATCGACCGGGTGGGAGACCGCCTGATGACGATCGTCGCGGCCATCGTGGATCGGAGCCACTCGCCCGCGGGCGCACCTCGCAGGACCGGCGGCTGACCGCCAGTCCCGGCCTCGATCGTTCCGCGACCACCGCCCGCCGAAGACCCCCTCCCGGAGAGGGCGCGTCCTACGCTGCCGGAGCCCCCGGCGGTGTCGTGCCCTCGCCCGCCGTGGCGAGGCGCGCCGACAGTGGGGCGGCGATGTCCTCCAGGGACTTGCCCTCGGCGTCGATCGCGAGGAAGGCGGCCACCACTCCGGCCGCCGTCATCAGGGCCGCTCCGATGCTGAAGGCGAGCACGGCGTCCCCCACCACGCCGCTGGAGGTCAGTGCCGAGAAGACCAGCGGCCCGGAGATGCCGCCCGCCGCCGTCCCGATGGCGTAGAAGAGGGCGATCGCCATGGCCCGCGTCTCCATCGGGAAGATCTCGCTCACCGTGAGGTAGGCGGAACTGGCGCCCGCCGACGCGAAGAACAGCACCACGCACCAACAGGCCGTCATGGTGGTCGAGTTGAGCCATCCCTGGGCGAAGAGCCAGGCGGTGACGAAGAGCAGCAGACCCGAGAGCACATACGTCCCGGCGATCATCTTCCGTCGGCCCACGGTGTCGAAGAGCTTCCCGAGCAGCAGCGGGCCCAGGAAGTTGCCGAAGGCGATGACGGCGAAGAAGTACCCCGTGGTGCCGCTGGAGACGTCGAAGAACTTGACCAGGATCGAGCTGAACCCGAAGGTGATCGCGTTGTAGAGGAACGCCTGCCCGATGAACAGGGAGAAGCCGAGCACCGCCCGCTTGGGGTAGGACTTGAACAGCGTCCTGGCGATCTCCACGAAGCCCACGCTCGTGCGCTGCTCGATGGTGATGGAGCTGCCCGGCTCGGGGAGGCGTTTGCCGGTCTCCTCCTCCACCGTGTGTTCCACGTCGTCGAGCAGCTTCTCCGCGCCCTCCTCCTTGCCGTGGATGAACATCCAGCGCGGGCTCTCCGGCACGTGCCGCCGCACCAGCAGGATCACCAGGCCGAGCACCACGCCGAGCGCGAAGGTGAGGCGCCAGCCGATGTCCTTCGGCAGCAGGTCGGTGTTGAGCGCGAGCACCGAGAGCAGCGCCCCGCCCATCGCGCCCAGCCAGTAGCTGCCGTTGATGATGAGGTCCACCCGGCCCCGGTACTTGCTCGGGATCAGCTCGTCGATGGCCGAGTTGATGGCCGCGTACTCGCCCCCGATGCCGAAGCCGGTGAGGAAGCGGAACAGGAAGAACCACCACGCGCTGAAGGACAGCGCGGTCATCGCGGTCGCGGCGAGGTAGATCGCGAGTGTGACCAGGAACAGCTTCTTGCGCCCGAAGCGGTCGGTCAGCCAGCCGAAGAACAGCGCGCCCGCGCAGGCGCCGGCCACATACAGCGCGGCGCCCAGGCCGGTGACCTGGGCGTCGCTGATGGCGAGCCCGCTGCCGGGCTCCGAGAGCCGGCTCGCGATGTTGCCGACGACGGTGACCTCAAGACCGTCCAGGATCCACACGGTGCCGAGGCCGATCACGATCATCCAGTGCCAACGCGACCAGGGCAGCCGGTCCAGTCTGGCCGGCACGGAGGTGGTGATCGTTCGCGGCCCCGGCCCGGGGCCCTGCACCGCATTGCTCATGAACTGCCTCCTGCCGCCGGGAGCCGAAACCGCACCTGCCGGACGCGTGTACCCGGCGTGCACCGGACATACTCCCCGCAAGACCCCGCGCCCGGCCGCACCCGGCGGACGCGGCGCGCCCCCTCTGCGGGCCGTTCTCAGACGGAGGCCGCGGGATCGATCCCGGAGGTCAACTCCAGTGCGGCGAAGTCGTGTTCGGCCCAGATCCGGCGCGAGGCCTCCTGCGGGTACGGCACGGTGTGCGGCTCGGCGGTGAACACCCGGGTCAGCCGTTCGCCGGTGCGGAAGGGCGCCCAGCCCGGATCGCCGTGCGCCGCGAACGCGTGCCACGCCCGGCCCATCGCCTCCGAGACGGCCCACGCCTCGGCGGGCGGTTCCTCCCCGAGCGCCAGGGTGGCGATGCCGCCGATCAGGTTGCCGAACACCAGTGGCACATCCAGACCGTGGCAGGCACCGAGCGCCCCACCGAACGCGGGCGCCGCCCACGCCAGTTCGTAGAGGTACGAGGTGCCGCCGCCCGCCGTGTGCGCCTCGGCCAGCCGCAGGCTCGGCATCCGGAACAGCCAGTCCGACATCACCAGGTCCTGGAGCGTGGTCGGATCCGCGTCCGGGTGGGCCGCCCGGTAGGCCGCCGCGCCCCCGCGCCGGGGCGCGAACCGTGACAGTGCGGTGTCGGCCTCCTCCTCGGTGACCCTCCCGGAGCGGCCCGACATGACCGTGAACAGCTTCGCCTCGTCCCGGTTGTGACCCGCGATCAGCTCCACCTCCCTGCCCCGGCCGGTCCGCAGCGCCTCCCAGGGGGAGAGGGGCAACACCTCGCCGTCGACCACCGGCGAGAACGGCAGATGGGCGTGGGCGATCTGCCCCCAGCGCGCCCCGCGCCCGGTGATGCCGCCGAGCACGGCGTCCGCCGCGTCGCGCAGCGCCTTGGGCGCGACCGGGGCCAGCGCCGCCAGGGTCGGGGGCAGCCCGAGCTCCGCGGCCACACTCGCGCCGACGTCCGCGGCGAGCGCCGGGCCGAAGACCGAGCCGGGCACGCTCTGGGCCACCGCCCGGCGGAACAGGCCCGTGGCCCTCGGCATCGCGAGCAGCGCGGCGATCGCGCCGGCCCCCGCCGATTCACCGAAGACGGTCACCCGGTCCGGGTCGCCGCCGAACGCCGTGATGTTGTCCCGCACCCACTCCAGGGCGGCGACCTGGTCGAGCAGCGCCCGGTTGGGCACCGCGCCCTCGAAATGGCCGTACCCCTCCGCGCCGACCCGGTGGTTGAACGTGACGACGACCGCGCCCCGGCGGGCCAGCGCCGCGCCGTCGTACGTGGGCCCCTCGGCCGAGCCGACCAGGTAGGCGCCGCCGTAGATCCACACCATGACCGGCAGCCGGGCCGTCGCGGCCGGGTCCGGGGACCAGACGTTCACCGTCAGCCACTCGTCCGAGTCGCCGGTGTTCTCGGGCCCGGAGCCGAACCCGAGCCCGAGGGACTGCGGGGGAGTGGGCCCGAACGAGACCGCCTCGCGGACGCCGTCCCACGGCAGGGCGGGGACGGGCGGGGCCAGGTGCAGGGCGCCTACCGGCGGCTGGGCGAACGGTATGCCGCGGAAGACGGCCGTGCCGTCCACCGTACGGCCGCGGACGGAACCGGCGATGGTGCGGATCTCGGGTGCGCGGGTGGGCTCGGGCATGCGATGTCCCTTCTCGGCGGCGGGACTCCACGATACGGAGCCGGGAAGGGGGAGGGTGAGGCGGCACCTGACCTGACACATCGTCAACTCGCCTGCCGTGTTGTGCGGTTCACCCGATGGCGGGCGGGGATGTTCTTCCGCCCGCCGGGCGGTCCGGCTACGGGGTTTCGCGCAGGTACAGCGCGCCGCAGGTGTGGCAGAAGGGGTGGGCCGTCTCCGTCCCCCAGGCGTCGTCCGGCTGTTCGTCCGCACCCGGGTCCAACTCGCGTCCACACATCGACAGTTGCTCGTCGCCGCGGACCATGTGCCATTCCTTGAGGGTGTCGCCGTCGGGGAGTCTCTCGGCAACGATGCGATGGCGCACTGGTGGCTCCTCTTCCGTCTCGGGCCGCGCCCGGCCGCCCGGCCGCGGACGCCGGGTGGGCCCCGGCGTTTCGACACTGTCACCGGAACCACGCCGACGCATGTGGAACACCTGCCGGAGGTGACACCGCACCCGACCGGGGCCGGAGGGCCCGGGGTGGCCCGAGGGCGCCGCCGTCCATCGCGCCGGCCGGTCGTGGGTACCGGGACCGGCTCGTCCGTTCGATGCAGTCGCCGCGGGGCAAGGTCGTGCCGGGGGAGGATTTGCCCGGCTCGGCCCCCTTGCGAGAGTTGGCTCGGATCGTCGACCTCACCAGCGTGGCCGACCGAAAGGAAGACTCCATGTGGTCACCCCGCGCGGACCGCCGTCGCGCACGCGTCACCGCGACCACCGCGGGACTGGCGATGGCCCTGATGGCGGCCGTCGTCCCCGCCCGGGCCGCGCCGGTGCCCTCGCCCGCGGCCGTCGCGGTCTCCGGCCGGACGGCCACCGCCCCGGCCGGGGGCCTGGACCGCGAGGCACTGTCCGCCTCGCTCGGCGCGGTCCACCGGGCGGGCATGTACGGCGCCATGGCGGAGGTCCGGGACGGCGGGCAGGAGTGGCGGGGCGCCACCGGCGTCGCCGACGTGGCCACCGGGCAGCCGATGCGGCCCCGGTTCCAGCACCGTGTGGGCAGTGCGACCAAGGCGTTCACCGCGGTGGCCGTGCTCCAGCAGGTCGCCAGGGGGCGCATCGGCCTGGACGCCCCGATCGGGCGCTATCTGCCGGAGACCGTGCCCGGCGAGCGGGGGCGGTCGATCACGGTACGGATGCTGCTCGACCACACCAGCGGCATCGGCGACTACGTGGAGGGCGCGTTTCCCTCGCTGGCGCGGAACTCGGCCGCGAGCCTGGAAGACAACCGCTTCCGCCACCGGGAGCCCGGCGAACTGGTCCGCCTCGGCCTCGAAGCGGCGCCCACCGGCAGGCCCGGCCAGAAGTGGTCGTACTCCAACACCAACTACATCATCGCCGGGATGCTGCTCCAGACGATCACGGGTGAGGACGCCGAGGCCCTCATCACCCGCGACGTCATCCGCAGGGCCGGGCTGCGCGACACCTACTTCCCGCGCTCACCCCGCCTGGCCGGGCCGCACCCGAAGATGTACGAGGCGTACTACGGGCTCATCGACCCGCCACGCGACTTCAGTGTGTACGACATGTCGTGGGCCGGGACGGCGGCTGCGCTCGTCTCCACGACCAGCGACCTCAACGACTTCTACCGCGAACTGCTGCGCGGCCGGCTGCTGCCCGCCGCGCAACTCCGAGAGATGCAGACCACGGTGCCGGTTCTCGACGAGGACGGCAACACCTCGATGTACTACGGCCTCGGGGTCTACGCCCTGGACCTGCCGTGCGGGCGGATCTGGGGTCACGACGGGGCGGTGTTCGGGGCCGGTACGGCCGTCCTGGCCACCGCGGACGGCAGACGCCAGGTGTCCCTGGGGCAGAACCTGATGAAGTATCAGAAGATCAGTGCAGAGGGCAGGTTGGAGCCCCATCGGATCGACGACGCGCTCGGCGCCTTCTACCTCCGGGCGCTGTGCGGAACGGGCGCGGCGCAACGCCGGGACAAGCCGCTCGGGCCCTTGGCGCCGCTGCCGCGCACCCCGGACCTGGCCCCGGTCCTGGCTCGGCGCCCCTGACCCGGAGGTGAGCGACCGCCTCCGGAGACGCAACCAACCACAAGCGCACCGGAGTCGTCGGTGGCCTGTTTCGAACGGGCCGTGTTCCCAAGGGCCGCCGCCGTCCGCATGCTCGGGCGGGAACGGGGGGCGGCGCGAGAAGGGACGGGTGCACGATGACGGACGACCGGCTGACCGGGGCGGGAGCGACCGGTGGGGTGGGAGTGGCGGACACCGCCGCGGCACCGGGGATGTCCCCGTTCGACGCGACCTACGACCAGCCCGATCCCAGGGCCTACTTCCAGGCCCTGGGGCCCCTCGGATACCGCACGCCCGGCCACGCCCAACGGATCTTCCGGCGACTGCGGACCGTACTGTCACCCGGCCCTTCGGAGCCCCTCACCGTGCTCGACCTGTGCTGCTCGTACGGGATCAACGCGGCCCTGCTGAACCACGAGGTGACCCTGGACGAGCTGTGCCGGCGCTACACCTCGCGCGAGGCCGCCGCCATGACCGGTGACCAACTGGCCGCCTGGGACCGGGAGTTCTTCGCGTCGCGCCGCCGTCGCGACCATGTCCGGGTCATCGGGCTGGACAGGGCGCCGCGTGCCGTCGCCTACGGCCGGGCCGTCGGGCTACTCGCTGAGGGCTTCGCCGAGGATCTGGAGGAGGCGCCGCCGAGCCCGGAACTGCGCGAGGCGGTGCGGGACGTCCGTCTGGTCACCGTCACGGGCGGCGCCAGCTTCCTGTCGCGGCGCACCTTCAGGCCGCTGCTGTGTGCGGCCCGTGGACCGGTCTGGGTCGCCGCGTTCGTGCTGCGCACCGCCTCGTACGAGGACATCGCGGACTGCCTCGCCGCGTTCGGCCTCGCCACCGAGCGGAGCGGCACGACCTTCACCCAGCGCCGCTTCACCGACGACGCCGAACGGCGCTACGCCGTCGACACGGTGACCGCGGCCGGGCTCGACCCCGCGGGCAAGGAGGGCGAGGGCTCCTTCCACACGGTGCTGCACCTGTCGCGCCCCACCAGCGACGTCGTGATGACGCCGCTGGAGACCCTGGTGCCGTAGCACGCCGGACACACCGCTGCCGCCCACGGATCGCGGGCGGCAGCGGCGGATCGGGTCAGCTACGGGCGGCCGGGGTGTTCGCCGCGGTCACGTTGACGGCGGCCCAGGACTTGTCCACCGTCTTGTACTCGGTGCTGCTCGCGCCGTACAGGTCGGCGGCCGCGCTCAGCGTGGCGGTGCGGGCGTCGTGGAAGTCGGTCGTGGAGACCATGTATCGGGTGAGCGCCCGGTAGAAGATCTGCGTGGCCTTGTCCCGGCCGATACCGGTCACGGTGGAGCCGTCGTAGGTCGGCGAGTCGTAGGCGACCGAGTTGATGGTCTTCTTTCCGCTGCCCTCGGCCAGCAGGTAGTAGGCGTGCGAGGAGACGCCGGAGCCGGCGTGGACCTCGGTGTCGTACGACGCCTTCGACCAGTAGTCGACCGTGCCTTCGAGCTTGTCGAGGGACGGCTTGTCGAGGCGGCGCAGGAACTTCTGCTGGAGGCCGAGCTTCTCGCCCATCAGGTAGTTGGGCGGGTTGTTCGGGTTGTTGGTCGCGAACTCGACGTTGCTGCCGAAGATGTCGGCGAGCGACTCGTTGAGCGAGCCGGGCTCGCCGAACTGGTTGTCGTTCGCGTCGACCCGGGTCGGCTGGAGGTTCGCCGTCGCGTCCACGACGCCGTGGGTGAGCTCGTGGCCGGTGACGTCCAGGACGACGAGGGGCTGCGCGAACGTCTGCCCGTCACCGTCGCCGTAGAGCATGCAGCCGCAGTCCGAGGACCAGAACGCGTTGCCGACCTTGTTGCCGAAGTGCACCAGGGCGTGCGCGCCCGCGCCGTCGTTCTTGATCCCGTTGCGGCCGAAGGTCTTCTTGTAGAAGTCCAGGGTGCTGGTGATCCCGTACTGCGCGTCGACGGCCGCGGTGGCGCGGTCGCTCGCCTTTCCGGTGCCCCAGCGGTCGGTGGTGCTGGTGAACGCCTTGCCGCCGGAGAACTGCTCCAGCTCCTTGTTGCCGGCGTCGCGGGTCTCGGTCTGGCCGCGGCTCGGGTCCTTGAGCGTGAACGCGCTCTTCGCCGTCTGGGTGGTGATCAGCGGGACGCTGCCGACGAAGAGGGACTGGCCGGTGCCGTTGGCCTGCGCGGGGAAGCCGGTCGCCTTGGCGGAGGCGAGCGGGGCGGGCGTGGCCGTGGCGAGGGAGGGGTTGAGCTTCTGGCCGCTCTTGCGGAGCTTCTCCTGGACGCGGGGCGACAGGAAGGAGTCGGCGACCGGGGTGTTGCTGAGGATCGCGCCGCTGGCCGCGTCGACGACCACGGTGCGGGCGCCGGACTCGGCGGTGGCGCTGTCCGTCACCTGGATCTGGTAGGCGAGGGCCGAGTGTCCTGCGCGGGCGTCCACCACCAGCTGGGCGGTGCCCGCGGTGCCCTTGGCGGTGGCGGCGGCCTTCGCCCGGGCCTGTCCGGCCGTCAGCTTGGCACTGGTGGTGGCGACCTTCACCTGCTGGCGCAGCGCGCGGGTCACGCCGGTGTAGGCGGATCTCCTGTCGAGGTGGATGACCAGGTCGCCGCCGAGAACCGGAAGCCCCTGGTGCGAGCGGACGAAGCGGACGTGCTGCTTGCCGTCCGGGTCGACCAGGACGTCGGTGGCCTGAAGTGTGTCGTCCTTGCCGACGCCGGTGGCGGCGGCGTGGGTGACGGCGGCGGTGCGGGCCGCGTCGATCACCGGCTGGAAACCGGCGCTCGCGACGGGGGCGGTGGTCCCCGGGGCGGCGGGAGCTGCGAGGGCCGTGGCCCCGCCTCCCGCGGTGATGGTGACGGCCGTGGTGACGGCCAGGGCTATCGCCAGGCTGCGTATGTGGGGTGTACGCACGGTGGGGGGTCCTTAGAGGTGCGGGGGCGGTCGGCTCAACAACCACCCGTACGCACGGTGCTGTTGTGCACCGCGGGGACCATGTGGTCCCGGCCGGAACCCTGCTATGTCTGGCATGAGCATGTAAAGAGGGATGATCGACTTTCCGTGCTCCCGGAACCCAGATTTAACAATTCCTGGTGATCCAGGTGGCCAAAAGGTGTCCAACTTCCCGTTCACCGGCCCAGATGCGGGATCGGGCGGATCGGTTGCCTCGCCCGCGCACATTCGTTCCCTTCTCCGACGACGTTTCGGCAGCTTGCCGAACGAACCCGTCTCGTACGTCTGTTGCCGACCGGAACCGGACGAAGTTCGTCCTTTTCCGGCGTACGTTCCACCCGTCACGGAACAGTGGGGCCCGTGTCAACGGACGACGAAACGGCCGACGGATTCGCAGCCGAGCTGCGCCGTCTGCGAGGCCTGCGCAAGGTGTCCCTCACCGGTCTTGCCCGCTCGATCCACTACAGCAAGGGGTATCTCAGCAAGATCGAGAACGGCGGCAAGCCCCCCACGCTCGATGTCGCACGCCGCTGCGACGACGTACTGGAAGCCGGCGGAGCGCTCCTGCGCCTGGTGGCGAGTCCGCCGGCCGTGCCCGCCGCCCGCGCCGCGCACGGCGGCCCCGCCGAAACCGCCCGGTGCCCCTACCGGGGACTCGCCGCCTACGGCCCGCAGGACGCCGAGTGGTTCTACGGCCGGGAGAGCGCCACGGCCGAACTGACCGGCCGGCTCGCCGAACGGATGGGCCGAGGACCACTCGCCGTGGTCGCCCCCTCGGGCGCCGGAAAGTCCTCGCTCCTCCAGGCCGGGCTGCTGCCCGCACTGCGCCGGGGCGCCCTTCCGGCACCCGGATCCGACCGCTGGCCGGTCGTGGTGTGCACCCCAACCGCCCATCCGCTCAAGGAACTTCTGCGCTGCGCCGCCGATGTGCTCGGCGCGGCGGGCGCCGAGCTCACCCCCGAGGCGCTGGCGGAGCGGCCCGCCGCCCTCCTCGACGCCTCGGCGGCGCGCGGGGGCCGGCCCGGACTGGTGCTTCTGGTCGACCAGTTCGAGGAGGCGTTCACCCTCTGCGAGGACGACCGCGAGCGCCGCGCCTTCGTCGCCGTGCTGCACGCCCTGGCCACCGCGCGGGCCGGCGACGACGGCAGCCCGCAGGCCGCCGTCGTGGTCGGCCTGCGCGCCGATTTCTGCGGCCGCTGTCTGGACCATCCCCACCTCGTGGAGGTCTTCACACACGGCCTGTTCGCCCTCGGCCCGATGTCCGGCACCCAACTGCGCCAGGCCATCACCGGGCCCGCCGAACGGGCCGGGCTCAGCCTCGAACCCGGCCTGGTGGAACTTCTGCTGAGAGACCTCGGCATCGACACGGCCACCTCGGCCGGCTCCCTCCCGCTGCTCGCCCACGCGCTCCTCGTCACCTGGCAGCAGCGCACCAGCCGCACCCTGACCGTGGCCGGTTACGAGACGACGGGAGGCATCCACGGCGCCGTCGCCCGCACCGCCGAGTCCGTGTACGCCCGGCTGGACCCGGCCGAGCAGCTGACGTCCCGTCAACTCCTGGTGCGGCTCGTTCATGTGGCGGACGACAGTGCCCAGACCCGCAAGCCCGTCGAACGCGAGCTGCTGCTGCGGCAGTTGAGCGACCCCTCCGCCGGAGGCCGCGCGCTGGACGCCTTCGTGCGGGCCCGCCTCGTCACCGCGGGCAGTGAGACGGTCGAGATCACCCATGAGGCACTCCTGCACGCCTGGCCGCGGCTGCGCGGCTGGATCGACGCCGACCGTGCGGGACTCGTCATGCGTCAGGAGCTCTTCGACGCCGCGACCCAGTGGGTACGGGCGGGCCGTGATCCGAGCCTGCTCTACCGCGGAAGCCGCCTCGCGGCCGTGCGCGACCGGTCCCGTCACGCCCCGGACAGAAGCCATCTCGGTCCCGAGACACGGGACTTCATCGCGGCGTGCGAGGCCGAGGAAGGGCGCGGATTGCGCGTCGCGCGGCGCCAGGCCCGCATCCGACGCGCCTTGCTCGTGACCCTCGGGGGCCTCCTCGCGGTCGCCGTGACCGCCGGATCCCTCGCCTTCCAGCAGAGCCGCCGCGCCCTGGACCAGAGCCACACCGCTCAGTCCCAGGCCCTCGCGGTGCGCTCGGGCGCGCTCGCCGCCGGGCAGCCGGAGGCCTCCATGCTGCTCGCCTCCGACGCCTACCGCACCGACCGCACTCCGCAGGCGCGCGGCGCCCTGCTGAGCACCCAGGCCCAGTCCTTCGACGGGCGATTGCGCGGCCACTCGGGCCCCGTCAACTCCGTAGCGTTCAGTCCCGACGGCAAGACCCTCGCATCGGCGAGCTCGGACGCCACCGTCAAGCTCTGGGACACCGCGACCCACCGGGTCACCGCCACCCTGACCGGCCACACCGGAGCGGTCACCTCCCTCGCCTACTCCGCCGACGGCACGCGGCTCGCGACCGCGGGCGAGGACGGCACCGTACGGCTCTGGAGCACGGCCACACACCGCACGACGGCCAGCCTGACGGGTCATCAAGGAACCGTCCGCGCGGTGGCGTTCAGCCCCGACGGCCGCACCTTGGTGTCCGGCGGCGTCGATCGCACCGTGCGTCTGTGGGACGTACCGGCCGGCACCTCGCGCGCGGTCCTGGCCGGGCACGGCGACGCGGTGATGTCGGTCGCCTTCGGGCCCGACGGGCAGAAGGTGGCCTCCGCCTCCGCCGACCGCACCGTACGGGTCTGGGATGTGACGGGCAGTCAGTCACCGACGGTGCTCACCGGGCACAGCGACCAGGTACTCGGGGTGGCCTTCAGCCCCGACGGCCACACCCTGGCGTCCGGCTCCGCCGATCGCACCGTGCGGCTGTGGAACCTGCCCGACGGAACGGCCGGCGGCGTCCTGACCGGGCACAGCGACGACGTCAACGCCGTCGCCTTCACCCGTGCCGGGGACACCGTCCTCAGCGCGGGAGGCGACGGCACCGTCAAACTCTGGGACGCCGTCAACCACCGCCTCGTCACCACCCTGTCCGGCCACACCGACTACGCCTTGGCGGTCGCCGCCGGACCCGGCGAACGCCTGGCGACCGGCGGCTTCGACCAGTCGGTGGTGCTGTGGGACCCGGGCCGCTCTGCACTCACCGCCCGGCCGTTCACCGAAGCCTGGCAGTCGGCCTTCTCGCCCGACGGAAGCCTGCTCGCCTCCGCCCAGGCGGACCGCACGGTACGGGTGTGGTCCGTCGCCGACCACCGGCTGCGCACCACCCTGACCGGCCACGACGGCTCGGTCTTCGCGGTGGCCTTCTCCCCGGACGGCCGCCTCATCGCCTCCGCCGGAGCCGACCGCACGGTCCGGCTCTGGGACGCGGCCACCGGGCACCCGGAGGCGACGCTCACCGGCCACACCGGATCCGTGTTCTCGCTGGCCTTCTCACCCGACGGGCACCTGCTCGCCTCCGCGAGCGCCGACCGCACCGCCATCCTCTGGACGGTCGGCACGCGGCGCCCGTACGCCACGCTCCACGGCCACGAGGACTTCGTCAACGCGGTCGCCTTCAGCCCCGACGGGCACACCCTGGCCACCGCCAGCGACGACCTGACGGTGCGTCTGTGGGACGCGCGCGACCCCGGCGGCGGGCCGCGCTCCGTCCTGCGCGGGCACACCGGTTCGGTACGCTCCGTCGCCTTCGCCCCCGACGGACACACCCTCGCGAGCGGCGCCAACGACGGGACCGTACGCCTGTGGGACCCGGCCACGCACCGCCGGACCGGCATCCTCGCGGGGCACAGCGGCTCGGTGCGCGCGGTCGCCTTCAGCCCCGACGGCGCGACCCTCGCGAGCAGCGGCAGCGACCAGACCGTACGCCTGTGGAACCCGGCCGGCGCCGAACAGCTCGCCGCGCTGAGCGGACACACCGGGGCCGTCTGGGGCGTCGCCTTCGACCCCGGGCTCCCCGGAACGCTGGCGAGCAGCAGCAACGACGGGACCGTACGGCTGTGGAACACCGACGTGCCCCGTCAACAGAGCGACGTCTGCCGCCTCCTGGGCGACACGGGCCGCGACCGGTGGGCACGCCTGCTGCCCGACCTGCCCTACCGACCGTTGTGCCCGACGCCCGACTGACCTGCGAAGTCCCGGTGTTTCCCGGGGTGTTTCCCGTTTCCCGACGGCACAGGAGACGCCGGGGTCCTCGACATCGGCCCCCGCCACGGCACAGTCTCGAACACACCGCGACAGATGATCCCGCCCCGCACCGGAGCGGCTCGCGGCCGACCGGGGCGACCCGGCGACACGTACGACGAAACGGGGAACACACACATGCACCACACCCTTGCCGGAATGCGACGGACCTTCGTCGCCGCGGGCATCGTGGCGGCCTTCGCCATCGTGCCCACCGCCCAACTCTCCGCCGCCGCACCCCACTCGACGGGCATCGCCGGCCGCTCCGCGGCGGCCGCCGGCGGCTGCGACGTACTCGCCCCCGGCGCCTCGGCCACCGCCGAGGCGGCCGTCCGCGCCGCCTGTTCGCAGCTCGGCATCTGGTACACGTGGGGCGGCGGCCACGGCCCGCAACCCGGCGCGACCTACGGGCAGGTGGACCCCACCGACCCGGCCAGCAACCACGACCCGGAACGGCTCGGCTTCGACTGCTCCGGCCTGGTCCGGTACGCCTATGCCCAGGCGACCGGGCAGGACATCCTGGCCGGCACCGCCAACAGCCAGTACCACTCCTCCCGGGTCACCGCCCGCTTCGCCGCGTCCCAGGGCACCGGGCCGCTGCTGCCCGGCGACCTGATGGCGTGGGGCGGCGCCAACTCCATCCATCACATCGCCGTCTACCTCGGCGCGGGCAAGATGGTCGAGGCCCGCCAGTCCGGCACCCATGTGATGGTCAGCGACGTGCGTCTCGGCGGCGACTACAACGGTGCCGTGCGCATCGGCGCGAGCCCGGGCCAGAACGGCAACTTCTCCACCTGGGGCACCGATGTGTGGACGCACGCCGAACCGTCCACGACCAGCGCCCGGGTCAACAAGTTCGCGGGACCGACCCGAGTGAAGGTCGGCTGCCAGAAGCACGCCCAGCTCGTCGAGGCCGACGGCTACCGCAACGACGCCTGGTCGTACCTGCCGGACTACAAGGCCTGGATCACCAACATCTACATCCAGGGACCGGCCTGGCTCGACGGCGTTCCGACCTGCGCCTGACCGCGGCCGGTCGCCGGACGTTCCGCACCGGCCGGGCCTGTTCCGACCGGTCCCCGGCCTGGACACATCGTCCGCCACCACATGGCCTCAGGCACCACGTTCCCGGACGTTACGGGTACGCCCCATGGGGCCGGGAGCCACACAATGCATCACAGCCATGTCGGGTCATCCAGCACGCGCCGAGCCGCCCCGCACGACGCACGGAGCATGACGCACCAGACAGCACCCACCACCCGTCGCCCGCCACACACCACCCATCGCCCACCGCTCTTCGCCCACCACCCATCACTCGTCAGGAGTTCTTTGTGAACGCTCGCAAGAAGATCGCCCTGTTCCTCTCCGCCACCGCGCTGACCGCCGGCCTCACCGCGACCGGGCTGCCCGCCGCGGTCGCCGCGCCCGCCAAGGCGGCGGCGCCCGCCGCCGAGTGCGGGGTGCGCTCGGACGGCCGGCTGTACTGCGGCAACGCGGTGGGCGCGAAGGGCTACGCCGACCGTTCCTACCGCTCGGCGACCCGCGGCGAGCTCACCACCGGGTTCAACTGGTTCGCCTGCTGGGGCCACGGCGACCCGCACCAGGGCGGCAACGACATCTGGTACTGGACGCAGCTCGACAACGGCGCCTGGGGCAACGTCCCCGCCGTCAGCGTGCGCACCGGCCAGGACCCGGCGCCGGGTCTGCGCGAGTGCTGATTCCGGCACCGCACTGAAGCACCGGGCCGCCCGTCGATCCCCCGACGGGCGGCCCGGCCACATGTGTGGGCGGGACACCTCACACAGGGCCCCGGCCACATGTGTGGGCGGACACCTCACACAGGGGGCGCGTATGTGGCGAGACTGCGGGGGAGGCGGGCCTGGGGGAAGCTGGGAGGGACGGTGTCGGCCCGCCCGCACAGCGGGCGTCTGCGCGGGAGGTGCCCATGGATCCGGTGGCGGCCCTGAGGCGGATCGCCTTTCTGCTCGAACGCGGCCAGGGCGCCACCTATCGCGTCCAGGCCTTCCGTACCGCGGCCGCGGCGATCAAGGAGATGCCGCCGGACGAGCTCGCGGCACGCGCGGCGGTGGGGGGAAGCCTCGAATCGATCAAGGGGATCGGCCCGAAGACCGCCCAAGTGGTGCGCGAGGCGCTGGCCGACGAGGTGCCGGGCTATCTCCAGCGCCTGGAGTCGGAGCTGGAGGCGGCGGCGCCGCTCGCGGTGGGCGGCGAGACGCTGCGCGCGGCACTGCGCGGCGACTGCCATCTGCACTCCGACTGGTCGGACGGCGGCAGCACCATCGACGACATGGGCCGCACGGCCGCCGAACTCGGCCATGAATGGGCCGTGCTCACCGACCATTCGCCCCGGCTGACCGTGGCGGGCGGGCTGAGCGCCGAGCGGCTGCGCAGCCAGCTGGAGGTGGTGGCCGAACTCAACGAGCGCTGGGCGCCGTTCCGGCTCCTCACCGGCATCGAATGCGACATCCTCGACGACGGCTCCCTCGATCAGGAGGACGAGCTGCTCGACCAGCTCGACGTCGTGGTCGTCTCCGTACACTCCAAGCTGCGGATGGATGCCGCCGCCATGACCCGGCGACTGGTCGCGGCCGTGAGCAACCCGCTGGCGGACGTCCTGGGCCACTGCACGGGGCGCCTGGTCACCGGTCGTGGCCGGCCGGAGTCGGAGTTCGACGCGGACGCCGTCTTCGCGGCGTGTGCCGCGGCCGGTACGGCCTTGGAGATCAACAGCCGTCCGGAGCGGCTCGACCCACCGCGCCGCCTCCTGAACCGGGCCGTCGAGGCGGGCCTCCTGTTCGCCGTCGACACCGACGCGCACGCCCCCGGGCAGCTCGACTGGCAGATCTACGGCTGCGCCCGTGCCGAGGAATGCGGCGTCCCACCGGAACGAGTCATCACGACCTGGCCGATGGATGCCCTGCTGGCCTGGACCCGCACGCGCGAGGTCCCGGCGGGGGCGGAGGCGCCGGGCCGATGAGGGCCACCGGGCGGCCGGTCGCTCCCGGCAAGCACAGCGCGCCCGCACGAGCCGGGACCTCAACCCCTATCGGGTGAGGCCCCGGCCGACGTGGCTCGGCGCGCTATCGGGTGGGGCCCCGGTTGCGGGGGCTCAGCGCCCACTGGGTGAGACCCCGGCTCGCGCGTCCTCAGTGCGTACCGGGCGAGGCCGCGGCTTGCGTGGTCTCACCGGCGTACCGGGTGAGACCCCGGCTCGCGCGTCCTCAGTGCGTACCGGGTCAGGCGCGGTCGGTGCCGGCGTCGCGCATCGCCTGCTCGGTCCGCTCCTGCTGTTCCTGTGCCCGACGGCTCGCGTCGGACTCGTCGGAGCGTCCGGAGATCCGCTCCCTCGTCTCCGTCGTCTTCGCCCTGGCCTGCTCGGCGGCCTGCTGCGCCTTGTCCCGGAACTTTTCGGCCTTGCCCATCGGGATTCACTCCTGCGTGTGGGGGGATGGGGGATCGAACCACTTCACGGTGACACGCGCCCCCACCCACCGCGCGTCGAGCCGCAACGCAGCGTGACCCATCCGAGAAGGTGGGCTCCGTTAGCAGTGGGTCCTGCTGAAACCACGGATTCCATGGTGCGTTGGCAGTGGGCCGACCGGCTGATCTTCAGCCATCGTGTGGCCCGCCGGGACGGACCGTTGGACTGAGGTCCGGTGCAGCAAGCCGGAGAACTTTCCCCGCTCCCCGGCGGGTGTCGCCGAGCTCATCAGTCTCCTCATGCTCGGCGACACCCAGCGTTTGCGCTGGTCAGGCCTGGGAGCGGGTCGCGGTGATCACGACGGACGTGTAGGGCATGGTGGCGTGGCCGCCGAGCTTGTCGATCGCGGTCCCGGCGCTGTCCAGGACCTCCGCCATTGTGTCCGCGGGGAGTTGGGTGAGGCCGCCGAAAGTGGGGAGCTGATCGAGCCACTCCTCTCGGGAGCAGGTGCGCTCCCAGGCGAAGCGCCACTGTTCCGGCTCGCTGAAGCTGCCGGTCTGCCGGATCCCGTTGGAGATCTTCGCGAACAGCGGCTGGTAGGCGTCCAAGGCCGAGCCCCTGAGCGGGCCGGGGTTGAACGGAGAATCGGGAGCGACTCGTTGGAGTGCTTCGGCGAGGGCGTCGATCACCTCGGCCGGGAGCTGGGGGACGTGGTGGAAGGGGGCGAGTCGGCCGCCGGGCCTGAGCACCTGGGCCGCCTTGGCCGCGCCGGCGACGGGGTCCACCCAGTGCCAGGCGGTTCCGGCGACGACCGCGTCGAACTGCCGCCCGGCCGGCTGCCAGTCCTCGAACCTGGCGACCTCGACCTCGATACGGCCGCGTTGCGCGAAGGCGGCCATCCGCTCGTCGGGCTCGACAGCGAGCACCGTGCAGCCGGCCGCCTGGAACTGCCGGGCCTCGATGCCGGTCCCGGCTCCGACGTCGAGGATGTGCCGGCCGGGGCTTGCCGCGACGATCCTGTCCACCAGGGCCTGGGGATACGGCGGTCGGGCGCGGTCGTAGCGTTCGGCGTCCACTCCGAACGACTCGGCTGTCTGCCGGTGTCGGTGGGGCTCGGGGCCGGACGTGTCCGGCTGTCCCTGCAATAAAGTGGGCATGCGCCCACACTAATGGGCGGTTGCCCACTTGTTGAGGCGGGCGGTGCGGAAAGGGAGACAATGCCGTCAGGGGTGCACATCCACAACGTGCGCGGCCAGTTATTCGAAGCCGCCGAGCGTGTCCTGCTTCGGGACGGGCCCGACGCGTTGACCAGCCGGGCGGTCACGGAGGAGGCGAACTGCGCGAAGGGTGTGCTGCACCGGCACTTCGCCGACTTCGACGCCTTCCTGGCGGAACTGGTCCTCGACCGCGTCCGCGGCATCGAGGACCGGACCACGACTCTGCGCGCGGCCGCCGGGACCGGGAGCGTGGTGGACAACCTCACAGACGCGCTGCAGGACCTGTTCGGTCCGGTCACGGTGGCGATCGTCGCGCTCATCACCTTCCGCGACGGCCTCCGTGCCCGGCTGCGCGAGGCCGGTCTGACCGGCATCCCACTCGCCATGCAGGGCACCGCCATGATCGCCGCATACCTCACCGCCGAGCGGGAGTGGGGGCGCCTGGCCGGTGACGCCGACATCGACACACTCGCCCCCACCCTCGTCGGGGCCGGGCACCTGCTGTTCGCCGACCGGACAAGCGCCCCACCGCAGACCGCCGCCGTCCGCAAGATGGTGACCACCGTCATCGTCGGCGCCTTGCGACCGCCCCAGCCGTAACCTGAACGCCCAGGTCGCCGACCACAGGTGCTGCCAACGCGACCCGGAAGATCGCTGGCCGACTGCTGGAGATCGACCGACACTGCCAACGCGGACCCGGAATCTACAGCCCGGGGCCGGGAGTGGTCGGCGGGGCGTTCCGTATGCCGTAGGGTGGAGTCATCGACGCGGGGTGGAGCAGCTCGGTAGCTCGCTGGGCTCATAACCCAGAGGTCGCAGGTTCAAATCCTGTCCCCGCTACGGAACTTCGGCCCCCGGCACCCAGTGCCGGGGGCCGAAGTGTGTGCCGGGCACCCACACATGGGTAGGCCATCTTGACGTGCGGTGCTGTGACTCCCCTGTGAACAGGGCTCGTTGGGGTCGGCGCACGCCGGGGCGCATGCGCTGGGGGACCTGACGGTGTGTCGATGTCCGCGTTCTGTTACGCGTTGAACTACTTTCCTTGGCCGACGCGGATCGGGTCCAGAGTGTGGGTGTCCGGCCGCCACCAGGCCGGACGATCGCACCATCGGACGGCGACGCAGGCTCTGCTCGCCGTCCTGAACTGGGGGTTTCCATGTCCGCACGTTCCATAGCCCGTGTCGTGGCCGGCCTGGCCGCCGGAGCCGCTCTGGTCGGGGCCACGGCCCTGCCCGCCACCGCCGCCGCCCCGCGCTCACCGATCGTCTTCGGCACCATCCAGTACGACAGCCCCGGCAAGGACGACGGTTCGCAGCGCAGTCTCAACGCCGAGTGGGTCACCGTCAGCAACACCGGTCGCTCGTCGGTCAACCTGAAGGGGTGGACGCTCAGCGACCGCAGCCACCACGTCTACACCTTCGGCGGCTTCACGCTGGGCGGTCACGCCTCGGTCCGCGTGCACACCGGCATCGGCCGCAACACCCGCGGCGACGTCTACCAGAACCGCCGTGCCTATGTGTGGAACAACACCGGTGACACCGCCACCCTGCGCGACAACCACAGCCACGTCATCGTCACCAGGTCCTGGGGTCGCCGCTGATGCCTTGGCGCGCGAAGTGACGCGCGCGGACTGTTGGTCGACGACGGCCGGCACCTCGGGAGGGGAGTGCCGGCCGTCGCCGTGCCCTGCCCCGCCTCGACCGGGCGGGGGAGGGCTGTGGAGGTGCCGGGCGGGGGTTTCTTGATGAGCGAGCGGCGGTGGGATGATGGCGCGATGTCTGATCGTGTTGTGGTTGCCGCCTGTGATGGCGCGTCGAAGGGTAATCCGGGTCCCGCGGGCTGGGGCTGGGTGATCGCGGATCCGGAGGGACGGCCGGAGCGCTGGGGCGCGGGACCGCTCGGCACCGCCACCAACAACGTGGGTGAGCTGACCGCACTGGAACGCCTCCTCGAAGCCGTGGCCCCCGGCACGCGCATGCAGGTGCGGATGGATTCCCAGTACGCCATGAAGGCGGTCACCCAGTGGCTGCCGGGGTGGAAGCGCAACGGCTGGAAGACCGCGGCGGGCAAGCCCGTCGCCAACCGCGAACTCGTCGAGCGCATCGACGAGTTGCTCACCGGGCGGGATGTGGAGTTCATCCATGTCCCCGCACACCAGGTGGGCGGGGACCCGTTGAACGCGATCGCCGACCAGGCCGCCAGCGATGCGGCCGCCACCCAGCGGGCCGCCGGTACCGCGCTGGGCGACCAGGAGTTGCCGGTGCCGGCGCCGGCCCGGGCCTCCGCGACGCGGGCCAGGCCCGCATCCGCGAGGAAGGCATCGTCCGCGGCCAAGCCGGCCTCCTCGGGGAAGCCGCGGACCATCAAGGCGAAGTTCCCGGGCCGCTGCCCTTGTGGGCAGCCGTATGCCGCGGGTACTCCCATCATGAAGCGCGAGGGCGGCTGGGGTCACCCGGACTGCAGCCCTGTGGAGTGAGGCACGGGGCCATGTCACCTCGTGGGTGGGTGGCTCCGCAGACGGTTTCGGGCGGGCCGGCCGGTCCGGCTCGCCACGAGGTCAGCCGGTGGTGGCGGGGGTGACGGCGTCCGCTCCCTTCTTGACGTCGCTGTCCGCCGGCTCCTTGGCCGTGCTGGTGTCCGTGGCGTCGGGGGCGGTGTAGAAGACGGACCGGTTCTGACGGGTGCGCTGCGCCTGGCCCTTGGCGACGAGGTTTTCGAGGGTGTTGCGCACCACGGTGCCGGCGATGTTGCGCTGCGGGTGTGCGTCGGTGAGACCCGCGGTGATCTCGGCTGCCGAGCGCGGCTCGCCGCTCTGCGCGAGGTGGTTCGCGACGAGGTCCCGCAGGGTGGGAGCGTTCCCGGACGCCTTGGCCTTGACGGCCGGCTTCGCCTGCTTCTTCCCGGCGCGACCTGCGGACTTCGCCGCCGTGCGCGCCTGGGGGATCCGCGGCGCCGTGGCCCCGGCGGTCTTCTTGGCGGCCTTGTCCTTGCCCTTGGCGGTGGCCTTGGCCGGCGTGTTGGAGGCGGGACCGATGGCCTGCTGCATGGACGCGAGCAGCGCGTGGTTGTTCTCCAGAACGCTCAACTGCTCCTGGAGCGCGCTGATCTGGCCGGCGATCTGTTCGCGTTCGGCGACATTGCTGTCCAGGTCGCTCTGGATCTGGGCGGCGTACTGGGACTGGAGCGGAGTGCTGTCCGGCACGAGTGGTTCCTCCGGGGGTGTGTGCGTAGGTGATTGCTGCCGGATGTTACGCGCCTCACCTGTGTCCGGACACCCACTTGACAGTAGATGAGACCGCTGAGGGTGATGAAGTGGTGTGGTGGTGGCCTCCACGGACACATCGAGTGAGGTCCCGCCCTGAGGTGTGGGTGCTGTGTGAGGGGTCGGACGGGGCGGTGCCGACCGGTCGATGCCGTCCCTGTCGGGGTCCGATGCCATCCCCGTCAGACCCCGATGTCACCCCCCCCCCCGGCAGACTCCCGTGGCATACCCGGCAGCCCCCATTGCATCCCGTCGGCCCCGCCGTGCGGTGTCACTCCGGTGTCGTGCACCTGAGTTCGCGCTCGCCCAGGGTGCGGCGCACACATGCCGCGACCACACCGCCGAGGCTTCCGGTATGGGCGAGTAGCGCGCGCTGAACGAGGGCGCCGTTGCCGTGGGCGAGGAGCCCCGCGGTCGTCCTGCGGGCCCAGCCCAGGTCGCCGGTGTCTTCGAGAGCCTCCTGTACGTGGTCGAGCAGGGCCCGCAGGACGGTGGGCGCGGGGGCCGGCCGCATGGTCAGGGGGTGCAACAGATCACCCTCCAGACCCGAGCGCGCGGCCCGCCACGCGGCCAGGCGCAACAGCTGCACCCCATGTCCCACCGGCGGCAGTCCCGCCCGCCAGTCGCGGGCCGCGGTCTCGACCAACGCGCGTCCCAGGCAGGCCAGCAGCACGGTGGTGGTGGACTCCAGACACACATCGGCGACGCGGATCTCCACCGTGGGGTAGCGGTGGGAGAGCCGGGCATCGAAATAGATCATGCCCCGGTCATGTACCACTCCGCTCGTCACCATGTCGTCGACCTGGGAGTGGTAGCGCTCGGCCGAGCCGAACACCCCGGTGGGTCCCGACATGGGCCATCGCCCCCACACCCGGCTGCGGTAACTGCTGTAGAGGGTGTCGTTCCCGTGCCAGTACGGCGAGTTCCCGCTCAGGGCGGTCAGGACGGGCAGCCACGGCTGGATCCGGTCCACGACCGCCACGCCTTCCTCGTCCGATGCGACCGACACATGCACATGGCAACCGCAGGTGAGCTGTTCCTGGGTGGTGAGGCCGAACTGTTCCTCCATCCACTGGTACCGCCGGCTCACGTTGACGGCGGGACGGGCGGGCAGCGGAGAGGTCGCGAGCGCGGCCACCGCCGCCCCGGCCTCCGCCGCGTGGCGGGCCGCCTCACGGCGCCAGCGCATGATCTCCGCGCCGAGTTCCTCCCGGTCCGTCTGGGGCCGGGTGCCGAACTCCAGCTGCTGGGCCTGGAGTTCGCCCTGGAAGGTCCCCTTCGGTGCACCGCCTCCGGCGGCGGCACACTTGGCAAGGCGGGCCAGTACTTCCGAGGACAGGGCACAGGGGTACCCGGTGCCCGGGTCGACCAGGAGCAGTTCCTCTTCCACGCCTACGGTGCGCAAAATGACGCTCCCATCCTGTCCGGGCGCCCGACGGGCGGCACGGGGAAACGGCCGGAGGCACCAGCATGCCTGGCCCACGCCATCCGTAGTTCCCCGTGCGGGGCTCTCTTTCGGTCACACCGCGCGCGGCCCGGCACCGCCCGCCCCAGCGGTCTCGTCGGTATCCGTCACGTCACTCGGGCACCAGCCGCGGCGGCCGTCGGACACGCCGCCGACCGGGGTGAATCCCCGGCGGGCGGGTGCGCCCACGGTATTCCTTGGGCCAGCGCGGGCGGGTGAACGTGCCGCCCACGCGCCCCACTCACGTCACGATGTAGGAGATCTGCCGATGCGCGTACCTCTTGTCGCCGCCGGGGCCGTCGCCGCCGCCGGAGCCCTTCTCGCGGTGGTCGCGGGCCCGGCCGCCGCGAGCTCCGGGTCCGTGTCCGCCGACCCGACGGGGACCGTCTCCCGGGACGGCACCATCACCCTGTCCGGCACCTACCGGTGTACCGCGCCGACGAGCCCGGGCCCGGTGCTCGTGGCCAGCTCGGTGGGGATCGGCTCGGCGGACAGCGGCAGCGTGCGGTACGGGCTCAACGGCGTCGCCGCGCAGTGCGACGGCGCCGAGCACACCTGGGTCAACCGGGGCCGGGCCGGATCCGGACCCGCCCCGGCGGCCGGGCCCGTCGACGTCCAGGCGACACTCGTACAGCTGGTCATGCGGGGCGGTCTTCCGCTGCCCTTCGTCATCGCCGCCGACCGGCACCAGGTGGAGTTGCGCCCCGCGGCGGAGTGAGGGCCCGGACCCCGACGGCCGGGCGGCCTCAAGGTTGCCTCCACAAGTGTGGGGACGGTGAGTTTCGGACATACCTTCCCCCATGGGGGCGGGAGGCGCGGCGTCCCCCGCGCAGGCTCGGTCCCCGATGGTGAAAGTCCTGTGTCGACAGGTGTCAACACCTGCAATTCATATGGTGGTTGCCCTGATCTGGCCGTTGATTCTCTTGATCCACTGCCAGAATGGCATAAGAAACGACCGAAAGTGTCCTGTTTGTTTTGACTCCTGATCGGCCTGCGGTGAAGGTCTCGTGCATGTCCCCTTCGCCCCAGGCCGCTTCCGGCGGTCTGCTCCGTATGCGCGATTTCCGCCTTCTGCTCGCCGGAGCCGCGGCCGGGCAGGTCGGCGCCCAGGTCACGCTGGTGGCGCTGCCCCTGGTGGCCGTGCTCGAACTCAAGGCACCCGCCTTCCAAGTGGGACTGCTCACCGCGGCGGAGACCGCCGCGTTCCTGCTCATCGGACTCCCGGCCGGGGCCTGGGTCGACCGGATGCGCAAACTGTCCCTGATGATCCGCGCCGACGTCGTGCGCTCGCTGGCCATGGCCAGCGTCCCGCTCGCCGCGCTCGCGGATGTCCTGACGATGGTTCAGCTGTACGCCGTCGCGCTGGTGGTGGGCGTCGCGACCGTCTTCTTCGACGTGGCCCACCAGAGCTATCTGCCCCAACTGCTGCCCCGGGAGCACCTGGTGGCCGGGAACGGGGCACTGGAGACGGTGCGTTCCTCGGCGCAGGTCGCCGGCCCCGGGCTCGGCGGCGGACTCGTCCAACTCGTCGGCGCCCATCTGGCGATCGTGGCCGATGCCATCGGCTACGCGATATCCGCCCTGTTCCTCCTCGGCATCCGCCGCCCCGAGAGCAAGCCTGAACCGGTCCCCGGCGCCTCCCTGCGCAAGGAGGTCGGCGAGGGCCTGCGCTTCGTGCTCGGCCACCCGCTGCTGCGCGTCATCGCGGGCACCACCGGCCTCGGCAACTTCTTCACCGCCATGCTCATGGCCACCCAGACCGTCTTCCTGGTCCGGGTCCTCGGCCTGCCGCCCGCCGCGGTCGGCGTGATGCTCTCCGCCTCGGCCGTGGGCGGACTCGCCGGCGCGCTCTGCGCCGGGCGTCTGGCCGGACGCTTCGGCCAGGCCCGCGTCATCTGGCTCTCCGCCCTCGTCACCGGGCCGTTCGCGCTGCTGTGGCCACTGTCCGGAAAGGGCGCCGCGGCCGCCCTGTTCGCCGTCGCCTCCGGCGTCGTCTTCTTCGGCGCCGTGGTCTACAACGTCGCTCAGGTGAGTTTCCGTCAGACCCTGTGCCCCCCGCGCCTGTTGGGTCGCATGAACGCCACCCTGCGCTTCCTCATGTGGGGCACCCTGCCGCTCGGCGCCCTCGTCGGCGGCGCCGTCGCCGACGCGTCCGGCGCCCGCGCCGCGCTGTGGATCTGCGCCGTCGGCTTCCTCGTCGTACCCCTGCCGCTGCTGCTCTCCCCGCTGCGCCGCATGCGCGAACTCCCCGACGCCGTCCAGCCCGAGGACGACGACCTGCGGCTCGCGGCGCCCGGTCACGACGAGAACGTTCCCGTCGCCTGACCCGCGAAGGCGCAGCACCCGCTCAACTCCGCACCGCCGCACGGACGTTACCCCCCCACGCCGAGCGTTTCCGACCCGAGAGAGGATCACGTGCTCCCCAGCATCACGGGCCAGTATCTGGCCCGCTACCAGCGCCTCGGCGACGCGGGTGACCCGGCCGCCGCGCTGCTGCCCGTCACCGGAGCCCAGCGGCGCTTCCTGCTCGTACGCGCCCTCGACCCCGCGGGCCGCGCGGACATCGTCCCGATGTTCTTCGCGTTCCCGCGCGGCACCGTCGACCCGGCGCGGCTGCGCGCCGCCGCGGAACACCTCGCGGCCCGCCACCCCGTCCTGCGCTCCCAGCCGTGCGTCGTACGCGGCACGCCGGTACTGCGGCCGCAGCCGGCCGAGGTGCCCCTGGAGCACGTGATCCGCGCACCCGGCGAGAGTGCCGAGGACGCGCTGCGCCGGGCGCTCGCGGACTGGGCCGCACAGGGCCCGCCGCTGCGCCTCTTCCTCGCCCGCGACGGCGCCGGGGGCGCCTCTCCCCAGGGCCCCCGCGACGCCTCGCACGACGCCTCGCGCGGGGGTGAGGAAGTGCTCGCCGTCGTCCTGGACCACACCGCCTGCGACGGCCAGTCGCTCGCCCGCATCGTCGAGGAACTCGGCGCCGCCTACCGCGACCGCCTGGGCCCCGACGACCTGTCGCCCGCCGAGGCGGCCACCGAACTGGCCGCCTACCGCGATGCCGTCCTGCGCCAGCTCGACGCCGAGGACCGAGCGGCCTCGCCCCGCGCCCTCGCGTACTGGGGGGACCGGCTGCGTACGGCGCAGGAGCAGGCGCCACTGCCGCGGAAGCTGCCCATATCCGCCGAACTGCCCAGCGGAGCGGTCGAGTCGAGGATTCCGTCACCTGTCGGTGGCGTCCCCTTCCCGGCGCTGCTCGACGCGTGCCGTGCGGCGGCCGGTGCGCTGTTCGGCACCGGGCCCGTGTCACCCGTCGGCTACCCGTGGGGCGGCCGGCCCGCCGGCGCGGAGCCGGTGCTCGGCTGCTTCCTCAACACCGTGGTCTTTCCCGCCGACACCGGCGCGGCCACGGTCCCGGAGATCACCGCCACCGACTGGTGGGACGACCTCGACCGGGCCGACACCCCCTTCGACGAAGTGGTACGGGCCGCCCGCGCGGGCGGCTCCGCCTGGTCCGGCAGGCTCGACGGCCTGCTCACCGTGGACGACTCCCGCCACCGCACCCCGCTCGTGCTCGGCGCCACCCCCGGCCGTGAGGTGCACATCGGCGGCCGTCAGGTCCGCGCGCCCTTCGCCGTCTCCGCGACCCAGGGTCCCGAACTCCACCTGCGCATGGTGTGGGACCGCGCGGTCCTCGACGACGCCGCGGCCGAGGACGCCTTCGCGGCCCTGTGCGGAGCGCTCCCCGCCGAGGCCCCGGCCCACTAGCCCACCCGCGCCGCACGTGACCGCCCGCGGACGGCCGCGTACCCCCGAACCTTCCGCATCCGTCCGTGCCGCGCGATCCGCGACCGGCCGGCGCCCCGCCGTGCGGTCGCACAACCGCGTTCCGCACCATCCGACCCGACAACCCAAGGGATCGCCCATGCTCCCCCTCTCCTCCTCGCAGGAGATCGTCTGGCTGCACGAACAAGTGCAGCCCGGCAGCCGCGCCTACAACTTCACCGCCTCGCTCGACCTGTGGGGCACCCTCGACGTCGACGCGCTGCGCAGCGGCCTGACCGCCACGCTCGCCCGGCACACCGGGCTGCGGCTCGAACTCGTGGCCGTGCCCGGCGCGATGCCGGGCCAGCGGGTGGCCGACGTCTGCCTGCCGCGGCTGAGCACCGTGGACATCTCCTGGGAGGCCGATCCCGAGGCCGCCTTCGAGAAGCTGCTGCGCGGCGAGGCGGAGACCCCGCTGGACACCTTCGAGGCGCCGCTGATCCGCTGGACCCTCGTCAAGCTCGCCGACGACCAGCACCGGCTCATCCACGTGGAACACCACCTGATCCACGACGGCCACTCCTTCGCGATCCTCCTGCGCGACGTCTTCAGCGTCTACCGGGCCCAAGTGCTGGGCGAGAAGATCGAGTTGGGCACCCCCAGCTCGTACGCCGACCATGTGCGCGCCCGCGCCGAGGACGTACGGGCCGAGGAGCTGAGCGCCAGCCTGGCGTACTGGACCGACACGCTGCGCGACGCCTCCTACGACATGCCGCTGCCCGGCCTGACCCGGCCCGGCGCCCGGCGCCGCCACCACGGCGGCCAGCTGCGCCAGTCGATCGGCGCCGACCTCGCGGAGCGGCTGCGCGCCCACACCCGCGAACGCGGACTGACTCCGTTCGCCACCCTGCTCGGGCTCTTCGCCGAGATGTTGCGCCGCCACAGCGGACGCGGCCAGATGGTGGTGGGTACCGCCGTGGGCAACCGGCCGCGCGGCTTCGAGGACGCCGTCGGTATGTTCGTCAACACCATTCCCCTGCGCCTCGACCTGGATGCCTCCGCGCCGGCGGAGGACGCCATGGACGAGGTCACCGACACCCTCATCCGTGCGCTCCCGCACCAGGAAGTGCCGGTGCAGGAATTGACCCGGTCGCTCGGGCTGCACACCTCGGGCGCCGACAACCCGCTGTTCAGCGTCATGTTCAGCGCCCATGACGCACCGCTTCCCGAACTGGACGTGCCCGGGCTCGACGTCACCCTGTTCGAGGGGTTCAACACCGGCACCACCCGCTTCGACCTCGATGTGGTGCTGCTCCCCGACGACCGGCGCGGGGTGAGCCTGCGGCACGGCACGGCGGGCATGACCCTCGTCTGGGACTACGACGCCGACCTGTTCGGAGAGGAGGTCGCGCGGCTCCTCGCCGACCGCTTCCTCGACCTGCTGCGCGCCTACCTCGACGCGCCCGCCACCGCCCTCGGCGACCTGGCGCTCCCCACCACCTTCCCGGAACCGGAGCCCGCCCCCGTCGTGCCGCCCGACCGCGACGCGCTCGACCCGGCCGCCGGGCAGGACCCGTCGCTGCCCGCCCTCCTGATCGGCGCCCGCCGGCTCACCTACGGCGACCTGGACGCCCGGGTCGCCTCGCTCGCGACGCGGCTGCTGGCCGCCGGTGTGACGGCCGGGCAGCCGGTCGCCGCGGTGCTGCCGCGCGGTGTCGACTCGGTGGTGACCCTGCTGGCCTGTCTGCGCACCGGCGCGGTCTACTGCCCGCTGTCGCCGTCCGACCCCGCCGCCCGCCTGGAGCTGCTCCTGGAGCGGCTCGCCCCCGCGCTCGTCCTCACCGCCGAGAACAGCCCGGTCCGCGTCCCCGACGGCCTGCCGAGCGCCCACCTCGACGCCCCCGCGCTGCCGGCCGCACGCCCGGCGGACACCGTGCCGAACACGGCGTACATCATCCACACCTCCGGCTCGACCGGCATACCCAAGCCGGTGGCCGTCGGCCGCCAGGCCCTGGTCAACCACCTGACCGGTGCCGCCGAACGGTTCGGCCTCGCGGCCGGCGACCGGGTGCTCCTGTTCGCCCAGCCCTCCTTCGACGTCGCCCTCGAAGAGGTGCTGCCCTCGCTGTACGCGGGCGCCTGCCTCGTCGTACCCGAGCAGGACGTGCCGACCGGCGGCGAACTCGCCGAGCTCCTCGCGTCCGCCCGGGTCACCGTGGCGAACCTGCCCACCAGTTACTTCCTCGCCACCCGCGAAGACCTCCTGCCGGTCCTGAAGGAAGAGCGCTGGGCGCCGCGCCTGATCGTGCTGGGTGGCGAGCGCATCCCCGCGGACGTGATGCGCGCCTTCTTCGCCGCCACCGAAACGGACACCGGGACTCCGTTCTCGGTGCTCAACGCGTACGGAGTGACCGAGGCGGCCATCAGCTCCACCGTCCACGAGATCACCCGCGAGAACCTCGTCGAGGGAGCCGAGATACCGCTCGGCGGCGAACTGCCGGGCGAGCGGATCCACGTCCTGGACGAGGGCCTGCGCCCGCTGCCCACCGGCGCCGTCGGTGAACTCGCGGTCGCGGGAGCCGGGTTGGCCGAAGGATACGTCGGCAACCCCGAGGCCACCGCGGCCCGCTTCGTCACCGTCGAGGCGCTCGGGGGCGAGCGCGTCTACCTCACCGGCGACCTCGGCTACCGCGGCCAGGACGGCCTGCTGCGCTTCCTCGGCCGCCGCGACAACCAGATCAAGCTGCGCGGCTACCGCATCGAACTCGAAGAGGTCGAGGCCGCCGCCTCCGCCGCGCTCGGCGGCCGTTCCTGCGCCGTCGTGCTCGACAAGGACGCTGCCGGCGGGCCCCGGCTGGTCGCCTTCCGCGAGCGCGCCGACGAGGTCGAGGAGTGGGACGAGCAGGCCCTGCACGCCGAGCTCGCCAACCGCCTTCCCGGCGCCCTGGTGCCCGCCCGCTGGGTGCTCCTGGACGCCATGCCCACGCTCGCCGGAGGCAAGCCCAACCGGGTGGCCCTCGCCCGCCTGGCCGCCGAACCGGCCCCGGCCGCCCCCGTCGAGGAGGCGCCGCCGATGGCGGACCCGGCACTCTCGCGGGACCCGGCCGTCGCGCTGCTCGCGGAGGGCTGGCGCGAGGTGCTCGGACACGATCGCTTCGAGGAGAGCTCGCACTTCTTCCACATCGGCGGACACTCCCTGCTCGCCGCGCAGCTGGCGGCCTGGCTGGAGCCCCGCCTGGGCGAGCGTCCCTCGCTGCGCCTGCTCTTCCAGCACCCGGTCCTCGCCGACCAGGCCCGCGCCCTCGGCGCGACCGCCACCCCCGCCCTCGCCACGCCGAAGGAGTCGTGATGACCGATCAGTTGACGGAACGTCAGTCCACCGCCCCTGCCGCCGCCGACGCCGGCCTGAGCATCCTGCGCGGCGCACCCCTTTCCACGTCCGCCGCTCCGGGTGTGCTCGCGCGCTACGAGGAGTGGGTGCGCAACGCACCGCAGGCCCCCGCGGTGATCGACGGCGAGCACCGCTGGAGCTACGCCGAGCTCGACGAGGCGGCGGACGCGGTCGCGAAGACGCTGGCCGGCCGGGTCCGGCCCGGCGACCTCGTCGGAGTCTGCCTGGACCGCTCGGCGGCCCTGGTGGTCACCGCCGTCGCTCTGGCCCGGATCGGCGCGGTCTACCTGCCGCTCGGCCCGCGCCCCGGAGAGCGCCGCATCAGCGCCGTCGCCGAGGACATCGGCGTCGTATGCCTCATAGCCGACCCGCACAACCTGACGGAGTGTCAAGGGCAGGGCGAACACGTCGAGTTGCCACTGCCCGCGGAAGGCGTCAACGCCACCGCCGCTGTCGTGGCCGCCTTCGGGACGGTCGCACCGGACGCTCGTACCGCCCCGCCCGAGGCCCTGTACGCCGTCCTCACCTCCGGATCCACCGGCCGCCCCAAGGCGGTCGCCGTCGGCGAACCCGCGCTCGCCGCCCTCCTGGACTGGTACCGCGCGGAGACCGGGCTCGCCCCGGGCGACCGGCAGTCGCTGCTCATCGGTGTCGCCTTCGACCCCCACCTCCTTGAGCTGTGGGGCGGACTGACCTGTGGCGCGGCCCTGATACCCGCCCCCGACGAGGTCCGCTGGGACCCGGCCGCGCTCACCGACTGGTGGCGCGACGCCGAGATCACCGTCGGCGTCTCGGCCACCCCCATGGTCGAACCTCTTCTGGACCGGCCCTGGCCGCAGGACCTGAAGCTCCGTCACCTCATGGTCGGCGGCGACCGGATGCGCCGCCGCCCCGGCCCCGACGTCACCGCCACCGTGCACAACGCCTACGGCCCCGCCGAGGCGACCGTCGTCACCACCACCCACGCCATGCGGGCCACCGACCCCGACGTGAGCCTCGACGCCGCACCGCCCATCGGCGCCCCGGTCGCGGGTGCGACCGTCGCCGTCACCGATGCCGACGGCGCAGTCCTGGCGCGCGGTGAGGCCGGCGAACTCCGCATCGGCGGAAGCTGCCTGGCGCTCGGCTACCTCGACCCGGAGCTGACCGCCCGGCGCTTCACCGCCCCGCCGGCCCACCTGCCGGACCTGGACCGCATGTACCGCACCGGCGACCGGGTCCGGATGCTCGCGGACGGCCGCCTCGAATTCCTCGGCCGCCTCGACGACCAGGTCAAGATCAGCGGCGTGCGGATCGAACCCGCCGAGGTCGAGGCCGCGTTCGAGCAGCACGAGCACGTCCGCAGCGCCGTGGTCACCGCCCCGCGCGACACCGAGGGCCGCGCCCGGCTCGTCGCCCACGTCCTCGCCACCGCCGGAGCGGCCCCCGCCGTCGATGAACTCCTCACCGCCGTACGGGCCTGGCTGCCCGAGCAGGCGGTGCCCTCGACCGTACGGATCGTGGACGCCTTCCCGCTGGACGCCAACGGAAAGGTGGACCGGGCCGCCCTGCGCAAGCGGGCCGAGGAGTCGCCCGCGCCCGTGGCCGGGGCCGAGCTGCCCGAGGGGGCCGGCGCCGACGAACTCCTCGTCCTCGCCACGGTCCGTGACCTGCTCGGCCGTCCCGAGATCACCCTGGACGACAACTTCACCGACGCCGGAGGCACCTCCATCCTCGCGGCCCGGCTCCTCGAAGCCCTGGAGCGCGAGACTCAAGTGCGCCTTCGCGCACCGGAGTTGCTGCGTCAGCCCGACCTGCGCGCGATCGCGGCCGTGCTCGACAGGCGCCGCACCCTCGCGCGCACCCCGGGGACCTGACGTGACTGCCTCGCGGCCCCCCACCGACCTCGACGACCGGAAGGAAACGACCGTGACCGTGGCACAGACCGGCCTGCCCGCCCTGGTGGCGCGGCACGCCGAACACACCCCGGACGCCCTCGCCGTGGCGGACGGCGACACCACCCTCACGTACGCGCAGCTCGTCTCGCGCGCCCGCCGTCTCGCCGCCCACCTGCACGAGCAGGGCGTACGCACCGGTGACTCGGTGGCGCTCCTCATGCCCCGCTCGGCCGCCACCGTCGTCGCCCAGCTCGCCCTGTGGTGGGCGGGCGCCGCCGTCGTGCCGCTCGACCCGGCGCACCCCGCCCCCCGTACCGCCGCCATGCTCGAAGACTCCGGCGCCACGCTCACCCTCGGCGACAGCAAGCTGCTGGAGGCCGCCGCGCCGGCCGGAACCGTCCTCGCCCTGCCCGGCGACGAGCGGCTGACCGACCTGGAGCTGCCCGGCGAGGGGCCCGGCCCCGACGCCGTCGCGTTCGTCATGTTCACCTCCGGCTCCACCGGCCGCCCCAAGGGCGTCGCGATCCCGCACGGGGCCGTCGCCGAACTCGTCACCGCCCCGGACTACGTCACCGTCACCGCGCGCGACCGGGTCCTCCTGCATTCCCCGGCGACGTTCGACGGCTCCACCTTCGAGGTGTGGTCGGCCCTCGCCAACGGCGCCGCCGTCGTGGTGTGCACCACTGAGCGGCCCTCCTTCGAGGATCTCGCCAAGGACGTGGAGCGGCACGGCGTCACCGTCGCGTTCTTCACCACCGCCCTCTTCCACCAGCTCGCGGCCCGCCGCTCGCGCGTCTTCTCGCTGCTGCGCACGGTGGTCGTCGGCGGTGAGGCGATGGCCGCGCAGCACGCCCGCGCCGTGCTGCGCGCCTTCCCCTGGGTCGAGCTCGTCAACGGCTACGGCCCGACCGAGACCACCACCTTCGCCACCGCCCACCGGGTCACCGACGCAGACTGCGACGGGCCCGTACCCATCGGCCGCCCCGTGGCCGGTGCCACCGCCCACATCCTCGACGCGGCGGACCTGCCCGTCGACGGCGGGGCACGCGGCGAACTGTGGATCGGCGGCAGCCGACTGGCCCACGGATACACCCGGCGGCCCGAGCTGACCGCCGAGCGCTTCGTCGCCCACCCCACGCTCGGCCGCCTCTACCGCACCGGCGACCTCGTCTCCGCCCGCCCGGACGGCATCCTCGACTACCACGGCCGCACCGACGACCAGGTCAAGGTGCGCGGCTTCCGCATCGAGCCCGGCGAGATCGAGCACGCGCTGCGCGAGCAGCCGGAGGTGGACGACGCGGCCGTCACCGTACGCCGCCCCACCCCCGACGACGCCCGCCTCGCCGCCTTCGTGGTGGCCGGCCCCGGACCGGTGCCGCACTCGGAGGCACTCCTCGCCCGCCTCGCCGCCCTCCTGCCCGCGCACCTGGTCCCGGACGAGCTGACCTTCGTCGAACGGCTGCCGCTCACCACCTCCGGCAAGGTCGACCGCGGGTCCCTCGGCGACCTCGCCACCGCCGTCGACACCATCGGCGCCGCCCAACCGCTCACCCCGCTCCAGCAGGCCGTCGCCGAAGTGTGGGCACGCTCGCTCGGCTGCGAAGTGACCCGGCCCGACGCCGACTTCCTCGAACTCGGCGGACACTCCCTGCTCGCCCTCGTCGTCGCCGAGGACCTGCGCGAGGACCTCGGCGTGGAACTGTCGCTCGCCGACTTCTTCGCAGCCCCCACGGTCGCCGGCCACGCCGACCTGGTCGAGCGCGCCCTGCTCGCCGCCCACACCGATCTGCACCCCGACGCGCCCGAGGACACCGATGGCCGCCACTGACACCCCCGCCGACCTTCAACAGGAGCTGCTGCGCAGGGCCCGGGCCCGCGCCGCCGCGCGTCCGGCCACTCCGGCGCCGGCCCAGGAACGTGCCACCGGACCCGCCCCGCTCACCCATGCCCAGCGCCGCATGTGGCTGATGGAACGGCTCGGCCAGAGCAGCGCCCAGTACAGCGTGCCCTTCGCGACCCGGCTCACCGGGCCCTTCGATCCGGACGCCCTGAGCACCGCGCTCACCGAGCTGGTACGCCGCCACGAGATCCTGCGCACCCGCTACGGCCACGACGGCGACGAGCCCTACCAGGAGCCGCTGCCCGCCCCCGACGCCATCGCGGTCCCCGTGGTCGACGCCCCGGACGACGGCGCCCGGCTCCTGACCGAGGAGGCCCGCCGCCCCTTCGACCTGGCCGACGGCACCGTCCCGCGCGCCCTCGTGCTGCGCCATGGGCCGCAGGACCACACCGTATTGCTGACGTTCCATCACATAGCCATCGACGGCGGCTCGTTGGAGACCGTGGCCGGAGAGCTCGCGGCCCTGTACCAGGCGGCTGTCGACGGCCGTCCGCTCGCACTGCCCGAGCCGCCGCAGTACGCGGACTTCGCGCGCCGCGAGCACACCGACGCGGCACGCCTGGAAGACGGCCTCGGCCACTGGATGCGGCGTCTCGACGGCGCCACCGCGCCGCGCCTGCCCCGGCCGGCCGTACTCCCCGCCGATGTGACCGAACACCCGGCCGCGACCCGCTCCACCGCGCTCGGCGAGGACGTACTGCCCGCGCTGCGCGAGCTCGGCCGGCAGCGCCGGGCCACGGTGTTCACCGTGGGCCTGGCCGCCGCGTTCGCCGCACTGCACCGCCTCACCGGCGAGCTGGACCTCGTCATCGGCTGTGCCGCCACTCACCGTGAGGGCCCGGCGATGCGCGGCCTGGTGGGCCTGTGCGTCAACACCCTCCCGGTACGCGTCGACCTGTCGGGCGATCCCGGCTTCGCGACCCTCGTCGAGCGCGTGCGGGACGCGTTGCTCGCGGCACAGGAGCACCGTGAGGTGCCGTTCGACCTGATCCTGGAGCGGCTCGGCGCGGCGGTCCGGGGCGACGACGGCACCGGACTCGTACGGGTCACCTCGGACGTCGTCGGCACCCCAACCGCACTGTGTCTGCCCGGACTTGAGGCACGCGCCGTCGACGTGGCCGTGGGGGAGGCCAAGTTCGACCTCACCTTCGGCCTGTTCGACACCGAAGCCCCGGCCAGCCTGGTCCAGTTCGGCCGGGCCGCGCTCGACGAAGTGACGGGCCGGGCCCTCGCCGCGTCCTTCACCGAACTGCTCACCGCCGTCGCGACCGACCCCGAACTCCCGCTGTCCGCACTGCCGGGCAGCCCCGCCGGGCAGGTGACCGACGGAAGCCACCCCGCCGAGGTCCGGCTGCTGGCCCACCCGGAGGTGGCCGAGGCCCACGTGCCTGACCCGGTGGGCGGACCCCTGCTCGCCTACGCCGTACTGCGCCGCACCGGAGGGCCCTCGCCCGTCCAGCTCCGCACCCATCTGCGGGGAGCCCTCGGACGCGCACTCGTGCCCGCCGCGGTCATCCTGCTGGACGCCATGCCGCGCACGGCGGACGGATCCGTGGACACCGCGAAGCTGCCCTCGGCCCCGGTTCCGGCGCCGCCCAGGAGCCCGCGCCTCGACGCGGTGACGGAGGCGTTCACGGGACTGCTCGGCCAACGGCCTTCCCCGGACGACGATTTCTTCGCGCTCGGCGGCCACTCGCTGGCCGCCGTCCAGCTCGCCGAGCGTCTGCGGTCGGCGCTCACGCTGCCCCTGGTCGGCCTCGACATCATGCAGACCCGTACGCCGAGGGCCGTCGCGGAGCTGCTCGACGCGCGTGCGGCGGAGCGGGCCTCGGCGGTCGCCGCGTCCGCTGCCGCGTCCGCGTCGGCCACTGCCTCCGCGCGACCGCGCCGGGCGCGCGAGGGCACGGTCCTGGTGACCGGCGGCACGGGGGGCGTCGGTGCGTTCGTGCTGCGTGAACTGGCCGCCCAGGGACGGCCGGTGCTCGCGCTGGCCCGGCCCGAGTCCGCGCATCTGGTCGGCGGACAAGGCGTCGAGGTCATCGAGGGCGACCTCACCGACCTGGACGGTCTGCGAGCCGCCGTCGAAGGCGCGGACGCAGTGATCCACGCCGCGTGCACCTTCACCCGCCCCGAAGTGGATGTGGCCGCGATGGAGGCCATGGTCGACGCCTGGCGCGGGGGCCCCTTCGTCTTCGTGAGCAGTGTGGACGCCTATGGCCGGCCCCAGGCCGCCCAGGTGGCAGAGGAGTCGGCCGCGCAGGCGCCGCTCAGCTCGTACGGCCAGGCCAAACTGGACTGCGAGCGGCACCTGCTGAGTGCTGCGGGCACCGAGGGGCGGGGCGGCGCGAGTGCCGTGCGCTCACCCATCGTGTGGGGCGCGCACGACCGGCTGCGCGACCAACTGCGGTGGGGCGCCACGGGGTTGCTGTACCAGGCGGCCCTCGCCGGCCACCCCATCGGCCTGCCGGCCTCCGGTGCGGGTGGACACGACTGGTACGGGGCGCCCTGGGTGCACGCGGCGGCTCTGGCCCGCGCGGTGGTCTCCTGCCTCGACGCACCCGTGCACGGCGTCGCCAACGCCGTGAGCGGACACGTGGCCTGGTCCGACCTCACCGCCGAGCTGGTGACGCTGCTCGGCAGCGACAGCGCCGTCACGTTCGACGACGAGGTGCACCGCGACCTCGACCACCGCTGGCACTACCGCGCGGACCGACTCGCACGGGCCCTGCGCCCGGCGCCGGGGGAGGACCTGCACTCGGTGCTGGCCGAGATGATCGAGCCGATGGGTCACCGATGAGCCGTCGATGAACCGATGAAGGGGGCAGGTCGCACGGGCTGAGTCGGAAGCGGCGAGGGTGAAGGGGGCAGGGGTGGAGGGGTGAGCGTGGGTGTGTGAGCCGCATCGCATGGGGTGCGGCCACGTGTGCACTGCGTACAGTGGTCGGCCGACCATGGGTCGGGCGCACACCCCCGTGCCGCCGGTCCCGCTCGATTCACCAGGAGTTGCCGTGTTCCGCCCGCAGTCCCGACCGACCGCCCCTGCCTCCCCATCCACCCGTGCCGTTGCACGGCCGACGGCTCGAAGGGCCGCCGGCGCCGGCGCCGCCCTGGTGCTGCTCGCCCTGCAGATCGGGGTCGGTTCGGCGGCTCAGGCGAGAACACCTGGGACGGCGACGGATGCCCGGGCCACGGCGGCGGGAGTGGGGGCCGGGGGCGCCGCACGCACGGGTCACGCCCCCCTCGAAGCCACCATCTCCGAGGGGCAGATGAAGGAGGTCGCGCCGGGCGGTGTGCTCACCTACCCGAGCGTGACCAGCTGCCTCACCATCACGGTCCGCCTGAGCGGCGGTGGCCTGGTGGGCGCGCACGCCAGTCTCTTCCAGGTGCCCGGCGAACTGCGCTCCGACGGGATACTGCCCGCCCTCAAGGCCGCGGTGGGCGGCCGACCGGTGAGTGCCATCGAGGTCAGGGGCGCGGTCGGAGCTTGGCACCCGAGCTACTTCACCAAGGCGATCGAGAGCTACGGCGACACGGATCCGGTGCCGGTCCCGACCGGCCAGGACGCCGAGGGCATCGCCCGGGCGGTGGCCGACGGCCTCGGCCTGCCGCGCCCCCTCGTGACCGTCCAGGACGTGCCCGACGGCGACCAGACCGTCCGCTGATCCACCCCGCCCCCGCCGGCCCCGGCGACCGCGCCGACCCCGTCGAACGGTCAGCGCAGGGTCGTCGGCGGCAGGAACTCGCGGGGCGCCTCGCGGTGCCACCACGCTCCGGTCGTCCGGAGTTCCTGCCACGTCGTGAAGCGATAGCGCCACACCCGGGCACGGATGAATACCGGCGGCGCGTCGGGAAAGGGATTGTGCCGCAACAGGCGCACCGTATCGGGGTCGTTGACCAGAAGGCGTGCCACGAACGCGCTGAACCACGAGGAGCCGTAGGACGGCGAGAGCGCCAGGAACCAGAGTAGCCAGTCTAGCCGCAGGTGGTACGGGGCGAACTGGCGCGGCAGCCGTCGTACATCGCCCGGCTTCCCATGGAATTCGTACTCCCGCCAGATGGTCCGCTCTGTCACCGACTCGTCCGCGGTTCCCTCGATGACGACCTCGCGCCGGACGCGCGTGATGCTCCCGAAGGCCCCGTACGAATTGACCAGATGCAGTGGCTCGTACGTCGTGTTCATCCGCTGCCGGTGCGAAAGGAGATTGCGGGCAGGACGACAACTGAGCGCGAGGACGAGAGCGGCCACCAGGGCGACGACGATCTCGTACCACAGGGGCGGGCGGGACAGGGTCGGCGCGGTCGCGACGGGGGAGCCGTCGAGGGCGGAGGAGGCGAGGACGATGGTCAGCCAGTTCAGCCAGGCGAAGTTCCCGGAGAGGACCAGCCACAGCTGGGTGCAGATGATCACGCAGGCAGCGATGCTCGCGACCGGCTGCGGGGTGAACAGGACTACGGGCACGACGAGTTGGACGAAGTGGTTGGCCGCCACCTCCACCCGGTGCAGGGGCTTCGGCAGATGGTGGAAGAACCAGCTGAGCGGGCCGGGCATCGGCTGGGTCTCGTGGTGGTAGTACAGGCACGTCAGATCGCGCCAGCACGGATCGCCGCGCAGCTTGATGAGCCCGGCGCCGAACTCCACCCGGAACAACACCCACCGCAGCAGCCACATCAGGATCACGGGAGGGGCGATGTCGTCGTTCCCCAGGAAGACGGCGAGGAAGCCGGACTCCAGGAGAAGCGACTCCCAGCCGAAGCCGTACCAGGTCTGGCCGACGTTGACGATGGACAGGTACAGCGCCCACAGCACCGCCCAGCACACCATCGCCGCCCACAACGGCACGGCATCGGCCGCCCCCGCCACCACGGCCCCCGCCAGGGCCGCCCCCGACCACGCACACAGGCCGAACAGCCGGTCGGAGTAGCGGAGTTGGAACAGGCTGGGTGCACTGCGGAACGGTACGCGCCGCACGAAGGCGGGCACGGGAAGCATCCCGTGCTCGCCGATGAGCGCCCGGAACTGCAGGGCCGCCGCGAGGAACGCCACCAGGTAGACGGCGGCGAGGGAGCGCTGGAAGACGAGCCGGCCGAACCAGTACGCCGACGACGAGAACCACTGCACGACGGGGCGCCTCCAGGCCGGGGAGCGGAACGGCGGGCGAAGCCCGCGCCCCCTTCGTAGCGGGTATCCGGGAGCCGGTCGAGTCGGCCTGGTGTCCCTTCACCCGCTCGCGCCACAACCGTGATCATCGGAAGAGGTCCGGTGGCCCGGCGAGGCGCGCCGGCGACGCCCGGCCGGGCCGTGTGGAGGCGCCGACGCGCCCCCCCGCACACGGTCGGCCCGCGCGGCGGTCGGCCGCGTCAGACGTTGACTCCGTAGTCGGCGGCGATACCGGCGAGCCCCGACGCGTAACCCTGGCCGACCGCGCGGAACTTCCACTCGGCGCCGTGCCGGTAGAGCTCCCCGAAGACCATCGCCGTCTCCGTCGAGGCGTCCTCGCTCAGGTCGTAGCGGGCCAGCTCGATGCCGCCCGACTGGTTGAGCACGCGGATGTAGGCGTTGCGCACCTGGCCGAAGTTCTGCCCGCGCGCCTGGGCGTCGTGGATGGAGACCGGGAACACGATCTTCGCGACGGGGGCGGGGACAGCGGTGAGGTCGATGTTGATGGTCTCGTCGTCGCCCTCGCCCTCGCCGGTGAGGTTGTCGCCGGTGTGCTGCACCGAGCCGTCCGGGCTGGTCAGGTTGTTGTAGAAGACGAAGTGGCTGTCCGAGAGCACCTTGCCGCTCTCGTCGCAGAGCAGCGCGCTGGCGTCGAGGTCATGGTCCGTGCCGGTGGTCGTCCGCACGTCCCAGCCCAAACCCACCGTGACGGCCGCGAGGCCGGGGGCTTCCTTGCTCAGCGAGACATTCCCGCCCTTACCGAGACTCACGCCCATGTTGTTCCTCCGTGGTTGTGCCGGTTCCGTCGTCCGATGAGAACGTCCGGAACACGGCTACGGTTCCACGATTGCGCAATCCCTGAAGTGATGGCCTGTTGTTGGAGGTGCGGGCCGGAACGCCTCGGTCAGGAGGCGGGACCGGCCGGAGGCGCGCCGGTGGTGGCGGCCTTGTAGAGGGCCTGGGCGGCCGGCCCGAAGTACGCGCTGTACGAGACCTGCGGGGTGTTGCCGCCGGTGTGGTAGCCGCCGATGACGCCGATCACACCCCAGCCGCCCGGCCGGGCCACCAGCATGGGCCCACCGCTCGTGCCGCCCACGAATCCGGCACAGGCGATGCGCTCGAAGGTGCCCGGGTCGGCCGGGTCGTCGCTGAGCCACTTCGTGGTCTTGCTCAGGCATTCCAGTGGCTTCTGCGCGCCACCGGGGTAGCCGATCATGCGTACGGGGGCGTGGGCGTACCCCGAGCCGGTGACCAGCTGGACCCCGCCGACCGCGTCCTCCAGCCGCTGTCCGTCCTGGTTGGCCTCGGTGAGCGCGAACCCGAAGTCATAGGCCGCGCCCGCGTGTTCACCCTTGTCGTAGTACTGCTGCGAGACGTACACCCCGTTGTCCTGGACGGGGAAGACACCGAACGGGGTGAGCCCGTCGTGGTACTGCGGCACGAAGGCGAGATGACGCTTGGGGGCGTTGCCGGCATACCCCTTCAGGCAGTGCCCGGCACTGAGCACCAGGTTGTGGCCGGGGCCGCGCACCACGGAACCACTGCACGTACGCCCCGTACCGGAGTCGTCCGTCCAGAAGAAGGTGCCGGCCTGAGGAATCCCGTCGAAGCTCTTGCTCGGCGGGATGACCTCGCCGGGGCGTGGGCCGTCCACGGACGGCGATGTGGTGTGGGCCCCCATGGCTTCGTCCTGACTTGTGGCACCGGGCCCTGGGTCGCCCGGACCCGTGTCGCCGGGCTGAGCGGCCGTCATACGGGCCGCGGTCCAGAAGGCGCCCAGCTCGGCGGCGTCCGGGCCGGGCGCCGACGGGGTGCCCGCCGCGAACGCCGTGGGAGTCAGGCCGGCGGACAGCAGCACCGCAGCCGCGAGTGCGGCGCCGTGTCGGATGTTCCTGGTCCTGCGCACCATCAATTCCTCTCCGCCCGGACATATGTGACGGCCCACCATACGGGGGCTCCAGCGGTGTGCAGTAGAGCGCGAAGTCGCCCGGCGCGGCGCCGGGCGCCCCGCGTGATCGGTCAGTGCACCACCGCCCCGAAGGCCTGATGTGCCGCCCGGCGCCACCGGTTGGCGGGCAGTGCGGGGCGCAGCACGGCGAGCGCCCCGCAGTACTTGGTGAACACGGCGGGCCGCACCCGATGGGCGTGCAGCAGCCGGTCCGCCTCCGTGAGGTGCTCGGCGGACTTCGTTTCGACGAGTACGAGCCCCGCGTCGGCGCGCACCGCGCGCTTGCCGGCCAGATCGACACACACCAGCCCCGCGTCGCACGTGACGCGCTGACCGTCCGCCACGAACGTGGCCCGGAGGTAGTCGGTGGACAGGGAGGGCCCGAGCAGGTCCGGCGCGTCGATCGCGTACGCGCGGCGCAGTGTGTCGGCGAGGAACACCCGCTGCGCGGCGCCCATCGGGGTGTCCGCGCCGGTGAGGGCGCGGCGGTGTTTGACCGTGTCACCCCGGGCACCCTTGAGCTTGATCTCGAACTGCCGCTCCCCGCTGTCCTCGTAGACCCGCTCACGGACCTTGAACCGCAGCCGTCTGCCCTGCCGGTGGTCGTGGAAGGAGCGCAGGGCGGGGGTGTCGTAGTACACCGAGTGGTAGCGGAAGACGCGGATCCCATCGATGGCCAGCGCCCGGAAGGGCCCGCCCGGCCGCCCGGCCGCGGTGAGCGGGCCGACCACCTGGAGGAAGGCGGGGACGGGCACGAGGTAGCTGCGGTCGAAGCGGGTGAGCAGCGAGGACCGCTCGTTGAGCTCGGCCAGCGAGATCGGGCCGGCGCCCCAGGCGGCCTCCTCGACGGCCCGCACGGCCTCGATGCTCATGCGGTGTCCAGGGCGGGGGCCGCCGGGCGCGGCACGTCGGCGTGGCCCGTCGTCACCGACGCGGACATAGATGGTGATGTAGATGGTGACGCGGGTGTGGACGTGCGGATGTGGGGGTGGGCGGGTGCCGGTGCGGAGGTCGCCACCGGTTCGCGGTAGCGGACGTCGACGACCATCAGATCCCGTACGAAGTCGATCTCCATGACCGTCCAGTGCAGCGGCTCGCCGAGGCGCCGTGCGAGGTCGGTCCGTAGCGCGGTGGGGTTGGTGTGCACGGCGTCCAGGGTGATGACCGCGCGGCGGGCACGGGCGAAGAGGCGCGGGTGGTCGGCTGCGTACACGACCAGGAGCAGAACGGCGCTGAGCGCGGCCGCCAGGCCGAACCGGAGGTGGGGCAGCCCGCAGATGAGGCCGAGCACCAAGGTGGTGAAGTAGTAGGCCACCTCCTGGTGCTGCACGGCGTCGGAGCGCAGCCGGATGATCGACAGGACCCCGAACAGACCGAAGCCGAGCGCCATGCCGCCTCGGCCACCCACCTCGGCGAGTGCCGCGACGATGGTGAACAGGGCCACGTTCAGGGCGAGATAGGCCGGCACGAGGTCGCGGCGCCGGTGCCTCGGGTAGTAGATCGCGAACGTGAGCAGGCAGATGGCGGTGAGGTCGAGCCCCAGATGGGCGGCGAGATGACGTAACGAGTCCATGGCTCCGCTCCCGGTATGCGTACGCGTGCGTAGGTGTGCGTACGGGAAGAGAACCCAGACTCTAGGAGGCCGCCGGGTGAACCTTCGCCAACTTGTCAGTGAATCCAACGGATCATTGACGTATTCGAGTGGTCATTGACCAATTCGGTTGTGGCGCTGACGAGTTCGGCCCTCTTGCGATGCACGTCCGCGATCGGTCCTGCTGCGGTCCGCGCCCCCTCTCAACAGGTGCCATAGGCACCTCGCTATGGCCATGTTCCCGGGACGCCTCTTGGACGCCGAGGGGGCACGGCTGTTCTGCTGGGGACATGCGAGACAACACGACACGCTTTGCCGCCCTGCACCGCTCTCCCGCGAAGTGGCCCGCCGCGCTGCTCGCCCTCGCGGTGCTCACCACCGGGACCGCCTCCACCGCGCAGGCGGCCGAAGCCCGGGACCGCACCACCCTGAGCGCCACGTCCGCTCAGGGGTCGCGCCACGTGGGTGACACCTCCGCTCAGCTGACGCGCCATGGGGGCGACACACATGATGGGGCCGCCACGCGTGATGTCGCCGACGCGCTGCGGCAGCTGGAAGCGAGTCACGACGTGCGGATCGGTGCGTACGCCCTCGACACCGTGACCGGACGGGCCGTCAGCTACCGGGGTGGCGAGAGCTTCCCCTCGCTGTCCACCTTCAAGGCGATGGCGTGTGCGGCCGTGCTCGACCGGGCGCGGCGCACCGAGCCGGGGCTCCTCGACAAGGTCGTGCAATGGAAGGCGAGCGACGAGGTAGCCAACTCGCCGGTCACCCAGGGGCAGGGCGCCAAGGGGATGACCGTCGCCGAGCTGTGCCGGGCAGCCATCACCCGGAGCGACAACACGGCGGGCAACATGGTGCTCCACCAGATCGGTGGTCCCCAGGGCATGACCCGCTACTACCGCTCCCTCGGCGACCCGGTCTCGCGGCTGGACCGCTGGGAGCCCGAGCTGAACGACTGGCGGCCGGGGGAGCGGCGCGACACCACGGCCCCCGCCGCCATGGGACGTGACCTCGCCAAGACCTCCCTGGGGTGCGCCCTGGCACCGGCCGACCGGGACACGCTGAACACCTGGCTGCGGGGGACCGTCACGGGAGGCGAGCGGATCCGGGCCGGCTTGCCCAAGGACTGGACCGTCGGAGACAAGACCGGTACGACCGACGCGTACGGCTCCGCCCATGACATCGCGGTGGCGTGGCCGAAGTCCGGCCACCCCGTGATCATCGCGATCTACACCAACCATGCGGCTGCCGAGGCGCCCGCGGACAACGCGGTGATCGCGAGCACCGCGTCGGCGCTTGTGCGCGGCCTCGGGGTCCCGACCTCCTGACCGGCGGCCGAGGGCGGGTGCGGCGCGCCGGTGTCGTCACCAACTGCCCTCTGCCGGGCTCTGGTTGGTAATGGCCTGCCACACCTGGCGGGCCAGAATGCGGGGCGCCGCCATCCCGTCGACGACCAGGTCGCACGAATGACGTGCCGGCTCGACGTGCCGGTAGTGCGCCTCGCGCCGGTGCTCCACATAGTTCCGCAGAAGCACATCGAGCGGGAAGTCCTCGCTCAGGCACTTGCGCCGGATCTTGCGGGCCAGGCGCAGGTCGGCCGGCAGATCGACGAACACGTCGAAGCGGCGGTGCCGCGTCCGCGGGGCTATGTGGTGCGCGAACATGCCGTCGACGATGACGAACTCCGCCGCATCCAGGGCGGCGTCGGTGTCCTCGGTGAGGCGTTCGGTGTCCATCGAGCGCGGGTCGCCGGCGTCCAGACGTGGCACGCCCGCCTCGTCGGGCGTCCACACGCCTCGCTCGGGAGTGCGGAAGTAGTAGTCGTCGCCGTGCAGGACCCGTACGGGCGTGCGGGGCGCGTCGGCGGCCAGAGCCGTGGCCAGAGTCGTCTTGCCGGCGCCCGCGCCGCCCGTCAAGGTGAGCAGCATCCGGTCCTCCCCGATCCATCGCGAGGGTCGATGGTCGCACGCCTTCCGGCGCGTCCCGGCGTGCCGCCCGGCCGGGGGTCTGCGAGGGTCGGCCTGGAACCCGTGACCCTGGGGCCCGGCACCCTCCGCACAAGGAAGTGAGCAAGGCATGGAGAAGTTCTCCCTGGAAGCGATCGCCCGCGCTCAGCTGAAGGCCGCCCGGGACGCCGGGGCCGGACGCAGCGCGTCCACCGTGATCGGCGGGCACGAGCGCGTGCTGCGCCACACGGTCATGGCTCTGACCGAGGGCAGCACACTCGGCGAGCACGGCCATGGGGGCGAGGCCACGCTGCTGGTGTGGACGGGCCGCATCCGCCTCGTCGCCGGAGCGGACACCTGGGAGGGCCGGAACGGGGACCTGTTGGCGGTACCGGCCACGCCCCACACGGTGGAGGCCTTGGAGGACTCGGCGTTCCTGCTGACCGTAGCGATGGCTTGACGGGCTGACGGCTTGAAAGCTTGACGGGCTGATGGCCCGACAGGCTCAGGCGCCGACGTGCGGACGTGCTGCGCCCCGCTGTTCCCCGCGAGGGCGAGGGTCTCCTCAGCGTGGTGTGGCCCCTACGGGACGGCCCTCAGCCGGCCCCGACCCCGAGCCATGTGAGCTTCGTCCGTGCGGGCGATGGATGAGCGCCACACGGGGTCGACCCTGGAATTGGCCGCGACAGGTGCGACCGAGCCACACGAGAACCGCGTCAGGAGAAGAGAGGCCGTCATGAACGCCGCCCGCAGCCCGCGCGTCGCCCGCAGCCCCCGCCCCGCCCACAGCTCACACCCTGCCCCCGCCGCCATATCCGCGGAGCATCTGAACGATCCCCGCAGCCTGGCGTTCTTCCGCGGTGCGAAGGTGCTCGTCGGCGCCTACCTGGGGATCAGCGTGCTCACGCTGGCGGTCATCGTTCTCCTCCGCGGCGACTCGGCGGACGTGAACTCCGCCGTGTGGGTGCGGGGAACCATCGTCGCCGTGAGCGCGCTCGTGACGCTCCTGTGCGCCGTTCGCGCGGCCCGCGGCTCACGCTCCGCGTATCGCAGGCTCAGGATCATCTCGGCCGTCTCGGTCGTGGCCATCGCGGCCGTCGTCGCGCTGCCGGGCACGTTTCCCGCTTGGCTGAAGGCCGAACAAGCGGCCTGCGGGCTGCTCCTGGTGGCCGTGGTGGTGCTGGTCAACGGCAAGCACGTGCGATCGGTCTTCGCCGCCGGCTGAGCGCGGAGCTCCGACCGGACCGGACGAGTGAACCCCTGGCGAGTGGACCGGACCGGCAGGAAGCGGTGCGCCGCTTTCGCCCTCAGCGTGATCGGTCTGGACGTGGGCAGGGTGTGGCAGCGTACGGGTATGACCCCGGCGATAGCCCATCTCAGTGACCCGCACCTCACGTCCGGCCCGCTGGCCGGTGCGCCGGCCGAGGCGTTGGCCCGCGCGCTCGGCCGGGTCCTCGCCTTGGATCCACGGCCCGACGCGGTGGTGATCACGGGGGACCTGACCGACCGGGGCCGTGCCGAGGAGTATGCGGTCCTGCGGGAGGTAGTCAGCGGCTTTCCCCTGCCGCTGCATCTCGTCGCCGGAAATCACGACGACCCCGAGTCGCTGCGTACGGCCTTCGGCGGTACCGCCTTCCTGGGCGGCGGATACAAGACGCACTACGCGGTGCAGCACCCCGGCTTCACGGTCGTCGTCCTCGACTCGACGGTTCCGGGCTCTCCCGGCGGCCGTCTGGGGGCGTCCCAACTGGGCTGGCTGGACTGGGTGCTTGAACGGAGGTCCGGTATCCCGGCGTTCGTCTGTCTGCACCATCCCCCCGTCCCGGTGGGGATCGGATTCCTGGACGGAATGCGGCTGGCCGATGGGGACGCCCTGGCCGTGGTCGGCCGCCATCCCCATGTCGCCCGGGTCCTGGCGGGCCATGTCCACCGTTCCGTCACGGCGCCCTTCGCCGGTGGCATCCTGGCGGTCGCTCCCAGCACCCACCTCCAGAGCGGGCTGGCCCTACGGGGCGAGGTCCCCAACTACCTCGCGGAACCAACCTCCTTCCTGCTCCACCTCCGTACGGACACCATGTGGGTCACCCACACCGTCCCCATCAGTCACGCCGGTGCCACGATCGCCACATGGGCTTCGGGCACATGACATGGCGCATCGGTATGGCTCCATGACATCTCATGACATGGCGCGGGGCAGCGACACGACGTGGCCGCTCGCGTGGGGACCGCGGATGGCCTGCGGTCAGGAAGAGAAGCCCACATGGACGTGGTCGTGGTGGGTGTCGTCGGAGAAGAATTGATGTGCCGTGGCACCGCCCGTCAGCTGCACCGGGCCACCGACGTTGTACGACCCGGCCGACGCGGCGGCTCGCATGAACCCGGTGATCAGGCTGCGGGAGGTCGCCGGGTCCACGACCGGCCGGCCGTCGATGCGCCACACGTCGAAGGCGCGGCCCAGCGGATGATCGCTGGGCCGGTCGGTGCCGAACACGTCCAGCGGATGACCGGAGCGTACGACGCTGACCGAAAGCCGGTAGGTGCCCGCGAGTTGGAGCATCGCACGCAGCACACTGTCATGTACGGCGCCGCTGCGGATGTCGGCCACGGAGGCGGGCGGCAACTCGATCCGGGACTGGGCGAGCACATCCCGCGCAGCTGAGTCCAGCGCCTTGGCGGGGCCTGGTGCCGCGGGGTGCAGGCCGGTGACGGCCCAGCCGCCGGGGTCGTGGCTGAGGCGAACGTCGACGGTCGTGCCTCCGTGGTGCACGGCCGAGCCCGTCAGGGTGGGCTGGTCGCAGACGACCAGAACGCTCGCCGTGTCGGACAGGATCCCGCCGTACTGGGCGTCGATCACCCGCACCACCGCCGCGTCCGCCGATGGTGTCAACGACCCTGCCTCGGCGGCCAGTTGGGCAGCAAGGCTTTCGGAGATCCCCAGCGAGGCGACACGTGCCGCGGCCGCCTCCCGACCGCCTTGCCCGAGCGCCCAGGTGCCCAGCGCCTCGACCAGCCGCACCGCGGCGAGTTTGGCGGCGGGCTCGATCTCGCCGGGCCCCGGCCGCCACGGCACGGCCTCGGGGAGTGTGCCGACGGGGCTCGCCGCGAGGGACGGCGAGCCCGAGGCGGATGCCGGGCCGGTGGGGGAGGCCGCGGACGGTGCGCGCGAGCGGGCGCCGGACGATGTGGGCGCGGGCGATGAATGTGCCCCGCCCGAGCAGGCCGCGGTGCCCAGGCACCAGGCGGCCGTGCCGAGAAGCACCGAACGGCGGCGGAGGACTCCGGGTGGAGGCTGGCTGGGTGGGGGAGGCAGAACCATGGCCGGCTCCTCGGACGCGCGGGCGTACGGAAATGCCGCCAGTATCCGCCCGCCCGGCCCGCACGCCGTGCACCTCGCCGCAGGGTCGGCCGGATCCGTTTCGGCAGGGTGCGGCCGCCGTCGCGATCCCTCGCTCCCCCCGCCCGTATCTCCGTTCCGTATCGTCGCTGTGGATGTGGCGCCGCTGTGGATGTGGCGGGGAACCATGACTTTCGCAGCACACGGGGGCACGGGTCATCATGGGGCGCGCAGTGCCGACCGGAGTACTGCTCGTCGTACTCGGTGCAGCACTGACCGCAACACGGAGGAGCGCCATGGCCCGCAGGGTCCACCAACCGCTGGAGAACGAGGAGTTCGACTTCATCCTCGCGCTGGCCGAAGGCCCGGTGCTCGCGTATTTCTGCGGGACCTGGCCCAAGGCCGTCAAGGCATGCAAGGAGATGGACCCCGTCGTGGCCGAGGCCGCCGAGGAGTACGCGGGACGCCTGACCGTGATCAAGGTCGACATGACGCGTTGCCCGGTGCCGGTACGGCGCTACGGCGTGGAGGGCGCCCCCTCCGTGGTCCTGATCAAGGGTGGCGAAACGGTGGCGCTCGCGGCGGGAACGATGGACGGCTCCGCCCTGAAGACCTTCCTGGACGGCAATCTCTGAGGGGTACGGGTACGGGTACGGGCACGGGCACGGGTACGGGCCAAGGGCCGAGGGCCATAGGGCAGAGAGCCAAGGGCCAAGGGCCGAGGGTCGACGGATACGAGTTCCCACCCGCACCCGCACCCGCACCCGCACCCGCACCACCCGCACCCACGCAGTCGCAGGTCAGGTCGCAGGTCAGGCCCTGAGTGCCACCGTCACCACGAGAGGCGGGCGCTGCCGTTCGGCCGCCCAGTCGCGGCTGAGCGCATGGACCGGGTCGGCGACGCCGTCGGCCTCGTCCGGGGTCGGATGCGACTGCGACATGGCCGTGAACCCCGCACGATTCAGGAGCGCGGAGATCGCGGCGGGGGGCCAGGCGTGGTTCGGCGTGGACTGCCAGGTTCCGTCGGTGCGGCGCAGTCGTACCGTCATGGCCTGGCCGGGACCGTACGTGGCACCGGGTTCGCCGACCCGCAGCGAGGCGTACTCGATGCCTGCGCACGCCGGGTCCGTGGTGAGCAGCGCGAGGGGTGCGCCCGGCCGCAGCAGCCGGTGGATCTCGCCGAACACGGCCAGGACGCTCCGGTCGTCGGGCAGCGAGGCCAGGACGTGATTGCACATCGCCGCGTCCGCGCAGGCATCGGCCAGGCCGTCCGCGCGGCCTCCGGTGACCAGGTGGTACTCGGCGCCCGGGGTGCCCCGTTCGCGGGCCAGGGCGAGCATCTCGGGGGAGGCGTCCACGCCGATGATCCGCATGCCGAGCCGTCGGGCGGCGTACTCCGCGACGGTGCCGGGTCCGCAGCCGAAGTCAAGGAGCGTCCCGCCGGTGGTGTTGGCCCCCGCGAGGGCCCGGAATACGAACGGATAGCCGATCAGCCAATCCGTCGCCGCGTCCACCGCCGCGAACGCCTGCGCACCCGCGCGCCCCGACCACGCCCGGCCACCTTCTTCACCCGGGCGCGGACCCTCGGCGGCCGCGCGCGCCCTTTCCGGAGTCAACCGCCCGCCCTCGGGATCCGGCCGCCCACCTTCTGCTTCCTGCGGCATGTGCTGCTCCCCTCTCTCGGATCCCCAAAAGGTGCCTGCCGGGTCTCTGGGATGTACACGAGTGCAAGGGGTGCCTGCCGGGGAAGCCGTTCGCCGCACGCAGTCCCGCTTCCATCATCGAATCCCTAAGGGCTGGACGCATCCCGTAGCGCGGGCTCGGGGAGCCGCTCGATGGCCACCATCGCGGCGTCGTCGCCCAGGGTTCCGGTCGGAGTGTGGGCGAGCAGATCGCGGCGGAGGTGGCTCAGCAGGGCGTGGGGGCCGGTTCCGTTCCAGGCGGCCGCGCGTTCGGCCAGGGGATAGAAGTCGCCCGCCTCGTCGCGTGCTTCGAGCACGCCGTCGGTGTACAGGAGAAGGATGTCGCCGGGCTCGAACGGGAAGCTCTGTGCGGCCAGTTGGGACTCGGCGAGGCCGGCGAGCCCGAGGGGTGGTGCCGGATGGTCGACCTCCAGGGTGACGACCCCTTCGCGACGCAGGAGCAGCGGCGAAGGGTGGCCGCAGTTCACCAGGTGGACGGAGTGTCCGAGGTCCGGGATCTCGATCAGGGCGGCGGTGATGAACGCCTCGCTGTGGTCGTCGAAGCCGGGGTCGTCCGCAGCCGTACCCTCGGGTCCGGGGTCAGGATGGGAGGCGCGGCCGGAGCCGAGGGGGGAACCGGGCCGAGGGGGCTCGGAGGCCTCATGGGCCTCATAGGTCTCATGGGCCTGAAAGGACCGCTGGGTCTGATGGGCTTGATGGGCTTGGTCGAGGTCCGGCGCGACGGCACGTTCGAGATAGTCGACAAGGCTCGGCAGATCGGCCTCCTGGTGCGCCGCGGCCCGGAACGCCCCGAGCACCAGAGCCGCGTCTCCCACGGCCTCAAGTCCCTTGCCGCGTACGTCACCGATGATGAGCCGGCTGCCGTGGGAGGTCCGAGCGGCGGCGTACAGATCACCGCCGATCCGAGCATCCGCCGCGGCGGCCAGATACACGCTCGCGACGCGCAACGGGCCGAGGCGCTCACGCAGGGGGCGCAGCACGACCTGCTGGGCGGCCTCGGCGACCGAACGCAACCGCACAAGCTGTTGCTCGTGCACCTCACGGAGATGGGCGAACAGCGTCACGAACACCGAGATCAGGAGCAGCGTGATGATCTGGAAGGTGTGATTGAGATCGGTGACGCTGCCCCGCACCATCGCCACGACCACCTGCGCCAGGACGGCGACCACCCCGATGGAACCGGTGGTGCGGGGCCCGGCGAAGGACGCCGTGACGGCGGGGGCGGCGGCCAGGAACGGCCCGAGGTGCACATCGGGCGGGACGAGCAGATCGCCCGTCGTGACGAGCGCGATCATCGCGAGCGGCACCGCGAGCAGAGCGTGCCGCGGCGCCAGGGAGCGGCGGCGGGCCGCGCGCAGTGCCTGAAGATCCATCACCCCTGAATACACCGCACGGCCGCCCGCACCCGGCACGCCTGGCCGAGTGTGCTCCGAGCACACATCGCAGGAGTCCGACGTACACACCGTATGAGACCAGCCCGCCCAGCGCATGAGCCCGGCCCCCGCTCCGCATGTGCCCGGCCCCCACATCGCGGGGCGCGCCCGCAACCGCATCCACCACGCACCAGGCAGCCCGCGATCACTCCGGGATGGACCCGGGCGCACACTGATCGGGACAGCTGGGCGACGAGCGACCGGAGCGCACCCGCGCACCAACACAGTCGCTCGGAGCACGAGGGCGCGAAGGCGACGCGAAGGCGACGCGAAAGCGGCGCGAAAGGAAGCGTGCGACCACATGGACAGGGACGTGGACGGCAAGATGAACGACCGCGACGGCGAAGGTGACAGCGACAGGGGTAACGGGGTAGCAGGCAGGGGTGCGGCCAGAGACGCGGACGGACAGCGTGACGCGTCCCCCCGAGGCGTTGCCCCCGCGATCCACTGCCGCGCGGTGATGGCGGAGACCGAGCGCTTCGTCGCGGCCATCGCGGGCGCGAACCTGGGGACGCCGGTACCGAGCTGTCCCGGCTGGACCCTCGTCGACCTGATCCGGCACACCGGAAGCGTGCAGCGCATGTTCTCCGGACTGCTTCGCCGGCTGGTCCAGGAGCGTCCCCTCACCCGCGACACCGTCCTCGACCTGCCGGCGAGCGACGATGGTTATCCCGCCTGGTTGACCGGCAGCGCGCGGGTGGCAGGCCAGGTGTTCGCCGACACCGACCCGGACGCTCCCATGTGGGTGTGGGGTGCCGATCCGCACGCCCGGTTCTGGATGCGGCGGATGCTGTTCGAGACGCTGATGCACCGGGTGGACGCGGAACTCGCCGTAGGCCTCCGGCCGGTGATCGACCCCGCGCTCGCGGCGGACGGAGTGGACGAGTTCCTGGTCAACCTGCCCTTCGCCGAGTTCTTCGCGCCGAAGACCGCGGAACTGCGCGGCCAGGGCGAGACGATCCGCTTCCGCTGTACGGACCGGCCGGACGAATGGCTGGTCCGACTGCGCCCCGACGGCTTCGGCATCGACCCGAACGCCGAGGAGGCGCTCGCCATGGGTACGGCGGACGCCACCGTCGAGGGCGTGGCGGCCGATCTGCTGCTGCTCCTGTACGGCCGCCTCGACCGCGGCGCCGAGGTCTTCGAAACCTCGGGGAACGACGACCTGCTCCGGCGCTGGGTGGCCAACTCGGCCTTCTGACGCCTTGGGCGGCCGCGTCAGTTGTGGCCGAACTTCCGGGACCGCTTGTGCGAGACCTCCGGCGTCGAGTGCATGGTCGCCGACGAGACGGGGCTCTGCGTCTGCTCCTTGGCCTCGGCCGTGGTGGCGGTCCGGTCATGGCCGCCGGTGCGTGCACCCCGGTTCTGGCGGGTCTGCTTCTTGCTCATCGTGGTCGCCCCCTGCTGGGCAGGTCGGAGGTAGAGCCACTTCCACGCTCGCACGCACCCTGGGAGATCGCATTCGGGGCGGTCGAGGCGCACGATCACCTGTTGTCGAGGTACGGGTGACGCGATGACGTGCCGACGCGGCGACGTGCCGACAAGGTGCCTTCGCCGGCACGTCCACGTCACCGCGCGTCACCGTCGTTGTACGGCGGTCCTTCGGGGTGCGGGGCCGTCGTCCAGCAGGGCCTCCATGACAAGACGGATGCCGCGCGCGAGCCGGCCCAGCTGTTCGAGTTCCATCGCGTACATCCTGATGGTGTTCTCGATGACGGCCGGGGCAACGCCCAGCGTGGGCAGTTCGGCGCGACTGGTCTGGAGGGCCACGCGCACCGCGCGGATCTCGTGCTGCACCTGGATCTGTGCGTGCCGCGCCAGCAGGACGTGGTGGCGGACCAGGGGCGAGTAGCCGGCGTAGCGGGCCGGCAGCAGGTCGCGCAGCCAACGGGTGGCGGTGCGCTCCCAGTCACGGCTCCCGGGCGATTTGACCTGACACGGCCAGTCCGGGCTGAGGGAGGTGGTGGGGGCGGTAGGGGACATTCTCGTCGCTTCCGATGGTTGTCGAACTCTGATCGAGAGGTGTGGGCGGCCCCGGCCCAGGGGTTGGCCGAGGCCGCCAGGGGCGTACCACCGGATCCGACAGCCTGGATCGGACAGCCGGCGCGGCGTGAGGAGGGGGGCGCCACGCCGGGTGTTCGTTCTCGGAGGGGCTGGGGTGGCTCTCCTTGGCAGGGGGCGATCGGTGGCCGCCTCGGCTCAGTAAACATATATACCGTTGAGTAAACAAGGGTATGAAAAGATTCATGCGCCGTTACGTTGTGAAGATCCTGCGCTTCACCTCGGACGAATCCGGCCCCGGGGGGAAGAAACGGAATTGTCGACTCAGTGGTGCGTGAAGCGCAGGTCGAGGAGCAAGTGCGGGCGGGCGGTGAGGGCTGCGCCGGCCGCGGGGGCGCACGGCGGCGAGCGGCGGGCCGACCGAGGACGTTCAGCCGGCCGGCGCAGGTTCAGGCGTCGGCTCGCGGGTTCTGGCGGGCGCGGGTTCAGAGGAAGAAGCCGTGCTTGTCGGCGGCCTGCTCGTACTCCTCAAGCCGCGCCTGGGTCCGCTCGGGGTCGGCGTCGGCCATCGCCTGGAGGATGGCCGCGGCGAGCACACCGGGCGCCGCGTACGAGTCGAACACGAGCCGTGAGCCGGTGCCCGCGGTCAGCGCCACATCGGCCTCGTCCACGAGCGGGCCGAGGGTGGTGTCCGTGACCAGCGCGATGCGCAGCCCGGCGCTGCGGGCCGTCCGGAGCGCGGACAGGGTCTCCTTGGCGTGCCGGGGCATGGCGAAGGCCAGCACCCAGGTGCCGCCCGCCGAACGGGACTGGAGCAGCGCGTCGTAGGCGACGCTGCCGCCGCGTGTCACCAGCCGCACGTCGGGGTGGATGCGGCGGGCCGCGTACGCGAAGTACTCGGCGAGGGAGACGGAGATGCGCAGGCCGAGGACCGTCAGCGGCACCGAACGGGCCAGCTCGCGGCCGATCTCCAGGACCTGGGTGGTATTGGCGACCAGGCGGCGCACGTTCTCCAGGTTCTCGATCTCGGCGTCCACCGCCGCCTGGAGTTCGTTGTGCTTGCTCTCCTCGCGCCCCTCGGGGGTGCCCGCGACCGCGCTCAGGGCCAGCGGCTGGAGGACCTCGCGCAGCGCGGGATAGCCGCTGTAGCCGAGGGAGGAGGCGAACCGGGTCACGGACGGCTGGCTCACGCCGACCCGCTCCGCGAGTTCGGTGATCGAGAGGAAGGCGGCGTCGGTGAGGTGGTCGATGAGGTACTGCGCGATGCGCCGCTGACCGGGGGAGAGCCGGTGGCCGTCGAACAGGGCGCGGACCCGGTCCACCGGGGCGCGTTCGTGGTCCGAGGGCTCCCCGCTCGGCGTGATCGCGGCCGACTGGGCGCGTACCTGCTGCCCCGATGACACCGGCGGGCCTCCTTCTCATGCCACGTGTGCTCAAAACATAGCTCACCCTTGTGGCGGACCAGCCCAAATTCCACCACTGACCTGGCTACTTCGGTGTGGTGCGTGGGTTCGGCGGCCCACGTGGACGCCAGGCGCGCGCTGTCCGGTACGGGTTCGCCCACGCCGGGGTGTGGTCGTCCGCGAGTACACCCGGTGGGGGTATGGTCGGGCCGGAGGACACGAGCCGTACGAGCGAGGGAAGGCCGGGGCAGACCGTGAACGGCGGACGCGTGCGCAGGGTGGAGCTCTCCCGGCTCCTGGTGCTGTGTGCCGTCCTGTTCGGGCTCTTCGCCATGCACGGGGCCCCGGCGAGCGCCGCCTCCGGCTGCCACGGTGACTTCGCCACGGCGGCACCCATGGGCACGCCGATGAGCATGGGGCACACGAACATGTGGGGTGAGCACATGGGTGTGCGCGCCGCCTCCGTCACCCCGCCCATGAGTGGCGAGCTCTGTGTGTCCACGCCCGCCCGCGACCGTCTGCCGGCGGCCGCGGCCGGGCTGCTCGCGCTGCTCGGCCTGGTGGTCCTCGTCGGGTGGGGGCTCGCCGGGTGTCCCAGGGCTCCACTCGCGGCGGCTCGGCGCGGACCACCGCTCCACGGCAGAGAACTGCTCCTTCAGGTGTGTGTCGCACGGACGTGACAGGTGCTCTCGGCCCGGCCGCCGGCCGGACCGACGAGGTGCCCTGCCCGTTCGAGCGCCCCAGCGTAGGCGCGACCACCTGGAAAGAACTCCATTCGATGTCTGCCACCCACACCTTCGCCGTCCGCCGCCGCACCCTCGCGGCCGTAGGCACTGTCGCCGCCCTCACCCTCGCCCTCGCGGGCTGCGGTTCCTCCAGTGGCTCCAAGTCCGGGGACTCGGCCACGCACGGCATGAACCACGGACCGAGCAACGCGGCGTCGCCCAACTCGCCGTCCTCCCACGCCCCGTCCGGCTCCGGCGCCTTCAACGACGCGGACGTGACGTTCGCGCAGCAGATGATCCCGCACCACCAGCAGGCGTTGGAGATGGCGCGCCTCGCCGACGGCCGCGCCGCCGACCCCGAGGTCAAGAGTCTGGCCACCACGATCCAGAAGGCCCAGGACCCGGAGATCGCCACGATGAAGGGCTGGCTCAGGACATGGGGCAAGCCGCTGCCTTCGGCGTCCTCCTCGATGGGAGACATGCCCGGGATGCACCACGGCTCGTCCGGCATGGCCGGGGTGATGTCCGACCAGGACATGAGCGCCCTCAAGTCCGCCAAGGGCAAGGACTTCGACAAGAAGTTCGCCGAGTTGATGATCGGCCATCACCAGGGCGCGGTCACCATGGCCAAGGATGAGCAGAGCAACGGGGCCAACCCCGACGCGAAGAAGCTCGCGGGCAATGTCATCGCGGCCCAGAACGCCGAGATCGAGCAGATGAACAAGATCGTCGAGCGACTGCGGTAGTTCCGGCGGGCTCGGCGGCTCGGCGAGCCCGCTGAGCCGGTCGAGTCGGTCGAGTCGGTCGGGCCGATCGAACCCGCCGAACCCGCCGAACCCGCCGAACCCGCCGAACCCGCCGAGCCGGTCGGGCCGGTCGGGCCGACGGGAGAAGGGCGGTTCCGGTCCTGCGTCGAGGTGACGGAGGACCGGAACCCCACCCCGTTGCCCGCTCCGCCACGCGCCCCAGCCAGAAACCGCACTCCGGCACGTGACCCCTGTCCGTCCTGTGCCGCCCGTCCCCAGTCCGTCCCGCGCCCGTCCAGGGAAGGCACATCATGGATGCCGTACTGCACGCCCTGCGCATCACCGGTTCGATGACCTGGGAGATCACCTGGGCCCTGGTCCTCGGCTTCACCCTGTCCGCCGTCGTGCAGGCGGTGGTGCGCAAGTCCACGGTGGTCGCCCTGCTCGGCGACGACCGCCCGCGCACCCTGGCGCTCGCGGCGGGTCTGGGCGCGGCCTCGTCCTCCTGCTCGTACGCCGCCGTCGCGCTCGCCCGCTCCCTCTTCCGCAAGGGTGCCCACTTCACCGCGGCGATGGCCTTCGAGATCGCCTCGACGAACCTCGTCGTCGAACTCGGCGTGATTCTGGCCCTGTTGATGGGCTGGCAGTTCACGGCGGCCGAGTTCGTCGGTGGCCCCGTCATGATCGTGCTGCTCGCCGTGCTCTTCCGGCTGTTCCTCCGGGACCGACTGCTCGGCCAGGCACGCGAGCAGGCCGAGCGCGGTCTGGCCGGGTCGATGGAGGGGCACGCCTCGATGGACATGTCCGTGCGGAAGGAGGGCTCGTTCGCCGCGCGACTGTTCTCGGCGGACGGCTTCACCTCCACCGCGCACGTCTTCGTCATGGAATGGGCGGCGATCCTGCGTGACCTCGTCGTCGGACTGCTCATCGCGGGCGCGATCGCCGCATGGGTGCCGGATTCCTTCTGGCGCACGTTCTTCTTCGACGGTCATCCGCTGGCATCCCGGCTCTGGGGGCCGCTGATCGGTCCGCTCGTCGCCATCGCCTCGTTCGTCTGCTCCATCGGCAACGTGCCGCTCGCGGTGGTCCTCTGGAAGGGCGGCATCAGCTTCGGCGGGGTGGTCGCGTTCCTCTTCGCGGACCTGTTGATCCTGCCGATCCTCTCCATCTACCGGAAGTACTACGGCGCCCGCACGGCCGCCTTCCTGCTCGGCACGTTCTACGGGGCGATGGTGGTCGCCGGGTATGTGGTCGAGTTCCTTTTCGGTGGCCTCGGCCTCGTTCCCGACCGGAGCTCGGCGACCATCCCCATGGAGGGTGTGGCCTGGAACTACACGACGTGGCTCAACATGGTGTTCCTGGTGCTCGCCGGCGTGCTGCTCGTGCGCTTCTTCCGGACCGGAGGGAGGGAGATGCTGCGCATGATGGGGGGCGCGCCGCCCGAAGGCGGGGACTAGCCCACGAGTTGTCCGGTGGGCCACCGGGCTGCCCGACGCGCACCCGCGCATCCAACGCCCGCCGGGGGGCAGGTCGTATGCCGTACCGGGGCAGGTCGTGCTCCCTACCGGACGGCAGTCTCGGCCGCGAACGCGTCCAGCAGGGCGAACGTGTGCTCCGGCTGTTCCAGATGGGGCAGGTGGCCGGCTTGCGGCACCGTCACATAGCGGGCGTTGTCGAAAGCCGCGGCGAAGGCCGAGCCATAGGCGGGCGTCACGATGCGATCGGCCTCTCCCCACAGCACGAGCGTCGGGACGGTGACATCCGCCAGCCGGGCCCGCAGGGTGGGGTCCGCCATCGCGGGACCGCCGGAGAAGAGGCGCAGGGCCGCCATGTTGCCGGCCATGGCCGCACGCCGCTCGGCCGGCACGTCCTCCGGAGCGACATGGAACCGCTCCGAGTCGTAGTACGCGTAGGTGGCGACACCCTTGGCGTCGAGGGTGAAGAAGTCGCGCACCGGTTCCTGCTCGACCTCGATGCCGACCGCGTTCACCAGCGCGAGCCCGCTGATCATCCCTTCCGTGTCGGCGGCCGACATCTCCGCGGCGATCCAGCCCCCGAGCGACGACCCCACGACCAGGACGTCGCGAAGACCGCGCTCGCGCAGGAGCCGGAGGTAGCCGGCGGCGAGGTCGGCGACACACGTGACGTCCTCGGGGCGCGATGTGCCGTTCCAGCCCGGATGGGTGGGAAGCAGGGTGGGCGAGGACGCGGCGAAGTGCTCGGCGATGGGGGCGACGGTGGCGGGGCCGCCGCCACCGTGCAGGACGAGGACGGGGCGGCCGGTGGCGGGTCCGGACAGGGCGAGCGCGCGTTCGGAAGTCATGGCCACGACTGTAACTAAAGATGTTTAGCTAAACAAGCTTAGTTGCCATGCTAATCTGCTCGCATGGCCGTTGACCTGCAAGCCCTCGGAAAGGCCGTGAAGGCCGCCCAGTATCGGCAGCACCGCTCCCTCGATACGCACCTCGCCGCCATCGGCAGCACGCTGGCCCAGTGGGACGCACTGCGCGCGATCGACAACGCGCCGGGAGCCAGCGCCCGGGAGCTGGCCGCGACGACGTTCCAGAGCGAGCAGGCATTCGGCGCGCTCGCGGGCCGTCTTGTGGCTCAGGGTCTGGTGGACCGGCGCAAGGGGCACGGCCGGCGCATCGAGCACCACCTCACGGCCGAGGGGAGGCGGGTGCTGCGTGCGGGGCATGAGGTGGCCGACGCGGCACTCGCGGAGTGCTTCGAAGGGCTGACGGCGGGAGACCGGGCGTCGCTGCTGGCGCTGCTGCGCAAGCTCTCGGCCCGGCCGGACGCCGACGGCGGCTGACGTCCTGGGCGGCCGGCCTTCCTAGCGGGGTGCTGGGCTCAGGACCAGGGGCAGATAGATGTCGTCGACGATGTCGACGATGAACTCGTCCGGCACCGGGGCGCCGAACAGCAGGAATTGATTGCGCAGCAGATCGGTTGCGACGGTGGCCCGCCGGGAGGTGAGGATCCACGGCTCGATCTCACCGCGCTCCACGGCCCGCTCCAGGATGACGTGAACGGTCGACGGGCGGACGGTGTGGACGCGCTCCCGAATCAATTCGGCCAGCTCGGGGTCGCGGGTCATCTCGCCGAGCAGGCCGCGCATGATTCCGCCGAGCGGGCTGGCCATGGTGACGGCCATGTGCCGCAGCAGCGCCAGGGTATCGCCGCGCAGCTCGCCGGTGTCGGGCAGATCGACGTCGGAGATCTTGCCCAACTTGCAGGCATCCAGGACGAGTTGGGCCCGACTTGGCCAGCGCCGGTAGACGGCTGCCTTGCCGGTGCGGGCCCGGGCGGCCACCCGCTCCATGGTCAGCGCCGCGTAGCCCGCCTCGGCGAGTTCGTCCAAGGTGGCCCGCAGAATGGCTCGTTCCAGTTCCTCGCCACGGCGGCGCGGGCCTTTGCGGTGGTCAACGGATGGTTCGGTGGCCGGGCCGGTGCTGCTGGGCACCCATGCCTCCCGGGTGTGTCCGATAGGGGCCGTTGCGTTCTTCAGGGGGGACAGCCTAGCCTCCAACTTAGAGAACTGACCGTTCTTTAACGTCTGAGGTTTCGAGGGATTCGATGACCGACACGACCGAGACGACGACCGCACCGTTGCAGAAGGCCGAGGCCCCCGCCTTTCCGGCCGACCGGACCTGCCCCTATCAACTGCCCGCCTCCTACGTCGAGTTGCGGGACAAGGCCGATGCACTGAGCCCCGTGACCCTCTTCGACGGGCGACGGGCCTGGGTGGTGACCAAGCACGAGACCGCGCGCAGGCTGCTCGCGGACCCCCGGCTCTCCTCCGACCGCACCAGCGTCCATTTCCCCGCCACTTCACCGCGGTTCGAGGCCATCCGCTCCGGCCGCCCCGCCTTCATCGGCATGGACCCGCCGGAGCACGGCCCCCGTCGGCGGATGACGATCAGTGAATTCACCGTGAAGCGCATCAAGGGCATGCGCCCGGACGTCGAACGCATCGTGCACGGTTTCATCGACGAGATGCTCGCCGGTGGCCCGCCCGCCGACCTGGTCAGCCAGTTCGCGCTCCCCGTTCCCTCCATGGTGATCTGCGAACTGCTCGGCGTTCCGTACGCCGACCACGACTACTTCCAGGACGCGAGCAGGCGTCTCGTGCAGTCCACGGACGTGGACGGCGCGATCACCGCCCGCCAGGACCTCAACGAGTACCTGGACGGGCTCATCACCAAGATGCAGGCCCAGCCCGGCTCCGGCCTCCTGAACTCCCTGGTGTCACGGCAGTTGGCGGCCGGGGAGATCGACCGCGAGGAGCTGATCTCGACCGCACTGCTGTTGCTCGTCGCCGGTCACGAGACCACCGCATCGATGACCTCGCTCAGCGTGATCACTCTGCTCGAACACCCCGAGCAGCACGCCGCGTTGCGCGACGACCCCTCCCTGGTGCCCGGCGCGGTGGAGGAACTGCTGCGCTACCTCGCCATCGCGGACATCGCGGGCGGCCGGGTGGCCACCGCCGACATCGATGTCGACGGGCAGCTCATCCGCGCGGGCGAGGGTGTGATCGTCACCAACTCCATTGCCAATCGCGACAGTTCGGTCTTCGCGGATCCGGACCGTCTCGATGTGCACCGCACCGCGCGCCACCACCTCTCCTTCGGGTACGGAGTGCATCAGTGCCTCGGCCAGAATCTGGCCCGCCTCGAACTCGAAGTCATCCTCACCGCGTTGTTCGACCGTATTCCGACCCTGCGTCTCGCCGTCCCGGTGGAGCGGCTCACGCTGCGGCCGGGTACGACGATCCAGGGTGTCAACGAGCTCCCGGTCACCTGGTGACCGGGGTGGAAGGAGTCCCCATGCGGGTGTCCGCCGACCGGGACGTGTGCGTCGGCGCCGGGCTGTGCGCGCTGACCGCCCCCGGCGTCTTCGACCAGGACGACGACGGCCTCGTCGATGTCCTTGCGCCGGATCCCGACGGGGCGCAGCAGTCGGCGGCCCGCCAGGCGGCCAACCTCTGTCCGTCCGGAGCGGTCCGCATCGTCGAATAGGCCTGCTACCGACGGGCCCACCACCGACGGGCCTGCCGCGGACGGGCTTGCCCCGACAGGCCTGCCCTGCCTCCGCCCGATCCCGACCCGCCTGCGCCCGATCCCGGCCGGAGCCGCCCGAGCGGCTCCGGCCCGGACGCGCGCGGGCCGGTCTGTACTGCCCGTGCCGCGAGGGCCGCGCCGGCAGCGAGGCCAGCGAGTCGACGCGAGGTCTCGCGGTGTCGCGGGCCGACCCGATCTCCCTACGAGAAAGGACCGGTTGACGCCTACGGCTTCTCCCGCTCCGCGTCGGACCAGAGATGGTCGAGGGTGTCGACCACGAGCCGGCAGACCGTGTCCGGGTCCGCGCTCGCCAGGGGCTCGCGCGCGACGACCGTCCGCATGAGCCCGATCCCGAGCAGCCACGCCATGGCCAGATCGGCGCGCAGCGCGCCGTCCTTGGCGCCGGACAGCTCGGCCAGTGCGCGCTGGTAGCGCTCGCCCAGCTCGCGCAGCGTTCCGGTCGCCTCGTCGCCCCGGCCGATGGACCGCAGATAGACCTCAAGGGACCGGTCGGCCGTCCCCGCGGCGCTGCTCGTCAGCATCGAGCGGAGCGCGGTCTCGAAGAGCTCCTCGGGCGGTGTGGCGCGAAACTGCTCCAGGCCGCCCTGCGCGACGACCTCGGTCAAGAGGCCCTGCTTGGACCCGAAGTACCGGAACAGCAAGGCCTGGTTGGCGCCCGCGCGTTCGGCGATCTCACGGACCGTCGCCCCTTCGTAGCCGCGTTCCGCGAACAGATCGCGTGCGGCGTCGAGCAGCCGCCTGCGGGTGGCCGCGGCATCGCGGCGGCGCTCGCCGGCGGGCGATTCGGGGGCTTCTGCCATGGGAGGTCCTCTCAGACGGCCCGTCAGGATAACGGCCACAATGCGCCGTTGACCGACTCGGGGGGCGCCCCTACCGTTGTAAGCAGCTGCTTACATCCGGGAGGCCGCAGTGACGACAGCCGAGACCACACCCCTCGCCTATCCCTTCAACACCGCCGACGGACTCCAGCTCGCCGAAGAGTACGAGCGGGTACGCGAACTGCCGGGCCTGTTACGCGTGCAGCTGCCGTACGGCGAGCCCGCCTGGCTCGTCACCCGCTACGCGGATGCCCGGCTCGTCCTCGGCGACCAGCGCTTCAGCCGGGCCGCGGGTGCCGAGCACGACGAGCCGCGCCAGTCCGAGGGGCGGACCAACAGCGGGATCCTCGGCATGGACCCGCCGGACCACACCCGGCTGCGCTCCCTGGTGGCGCGGGCGTTCACCGTCCGCCAGGTGGAGAAACTCCGGCCGCAGGTCCGCGAGCTCACCGCGAGTCTGCTCGACGACATGGAGGCGAGCGGGGCGCCCGCCGACCTCGTGGACTCCTACGCGCTCCCGCTGCCGGTCGCGGTGATCTGCCGACTGCTCGGCGTGCCCACCGAGGACCGCCCGCGTTTTCGGGTGTGGAGCGACGCCGCCCTGTCCACGAGCTCGCTCACGGCCGCCGAGTTCGAGGCCAACCGGGAGGAACTGCGCTCGTACATGGGCGAGTTGATCGCCCTGCACCGCCAGGAACCGCAGGACGACCTGATGACCGCGCTCATCGAGGCGCGCGACGGCGGCGACCGCCTGTCCGAACTCGAACTCGTCGACCTGTGTGTGGCGGTGCTGGTGGCCGGACACGAGACCACGGCGTCCCAGATCCCCAACTTCACCCTCACCCTGCTCGACCACCCCGACCAGCTCGCCCAGCTCAGGACCCGCCCCGAGCTGATCGCCAACGCGGTGGAGGAACTGCTCCGCTTCGTGCCGCTGGGCAGTGGCGCCGGCCAGGCGCGGTACGCCACCGAGGACGTCGAGGTGGGCGGCACCCTGGTACGGGCCGGCAGCCCGGTCCTGGTCGCGACCGGCGCCGCCAACCGCGACGCGCTGCGCTTCAGCGGCCCCGGCGTGCTGGACATCGCGCGCGAGGGCAACCAGCACCTCGGTTTCGGCCATGGAGTCCACCACTGCCTGGGCGCCCCGCTGGCCCGCCTCGAACTCCAGGAGGCGCTGAGCGCGCTCATCACGCGCTTCCCCGGCCTGAAACTGGCCGGCGACATCACCTGGAAGACCGAGATGCTGGTCCGCGGGCCGCGCGTCATGCCGGTCGCGTGGTGACGGCCATGACCTGGACCGTACGCGTGGATCCACAACTCTGTCTGGCCTCGGGCATGTGTGCCGGGGCCGCCCCCGACGTCTTCGCGCTCGACACCGAGCACGCACGGGTGCTGCCGGACGCGATCGAGCCGGACGAGCGCGTTCTGGACATCGCCGACGCCTGCCCCGCGCAGGCGATCACCGTGCACGACGGGAACGCGGTCATAGGCCCCCGCCGCGACTGACGAGCGAGCCTGCCTGCCCAGGCTGGCGGGCCCGCCAGCCCAGGCTGACGCCCCGTCGAGAGGTGCCCCGTCGAGACCGGCGCCCGGGGCGCGGCCGACGCCCGGACCGGGCGGGAGCGGCGGCCGGGGCCGGACGGGCGCGGGCGACTACTCGAAGCGCGAGGTGTCGCCCGCGCCCCGGCGCACGATCTCCGCCTCGCCGCCCGAGAAGTCGATGACGGTGGTCGGCTCGGTGCCGCAGTCGCCGGAGTCCAGTACCGCGTCCACCACGTGGTCGAGGCGCTCCTTGATCTCCCAGCCCTGCGTCATCGGCTCGGCCTCGTCGGGCAGCAGCAGCGTGCTGGAGAGCAGCGGCTCCCCGAGCTCGGCGAGCAGGGCCTGGACCACGGCGTGATCCGGGATCCGCACGCCCACCGTCTTCTTCTTTGGGTGCAGCAGCTGCCGCGGCACCTCCCTCGTCGCGGGCAGGATGAACGTGTAACTGCCGGGCGTAGCCGCCTTGATGGCGCGGAACACGTCATTGTCGATCTGCACGAACTGGCCCAGCTGCGCAAAGTTCTCGCACACCAGGGTGAAGTGGTGGCGGTCGTCCAGATCGCGGATCGAGCGGATCCGGTTGATGCCGTCACGACTGCCCAGCTGGCACCCCAGCGCGTAGCAGGAGTCCGTCGGGTACGCGATGAGCGCACCGGAACGGATGCTGTCGGCCACGCTGCTGATGGTGCGCCGCTGAGGGTTGTCGGGGTGCACGTCGAAGTACTTTGCCATCCGCCGAGTCTACGGTCCGTGCGTGCGGACGCCCGGCTCCGGCGGTCGCGAGGTGTCGACGCGGTGCCCCTCCGAACCTCGGCATCACCCCCTACGTCGGCGTCACCTCCCACCTCGCGGCATCATCCGCTACGTCGGCATCCCCCACCTCGGCATCGCCCTCCGGACCGGCATCACCCGTGCGGGTCGGCGCGCAGGCCGAGCACGAGGTCGCGGGGCAGCCCGTGGGTGTCGTGGAGGTAGTCGAAGTCGTCCTCGCCGAGCGGGCCGCGGAAGCGGGGCCGGGACAGGACGCGTCGGCCCCGCTCCAGGAGCTGGGCGAAGCGCCGCTCCTCTTCGAGGAGTACGTCGCGGATCGGTCCGCCCGGTCCCTGCTGGCCGAAGTGGTCCAGCGTGTGGCCGAAGAGTTCCTCGGGCAGGTCGCCGAGCGTGCGGGAGGGGTCGGCCCGCCACAGGGAGGTGAGCACCCGCCGCACCAGGCGCCGCAGGACGTATCCGCGACCGGTGTTGGCCGGCAGTACGCCGTCGCCCACCACGACGATGCCGGACCGCAGATGGTCGCAGACCAGGCGCAGCGAACGCAGGTCCAGGTCCCACAGTGGGGGCACCGTGCGCATCCACGGTTCGAACAGGTCCGTGTCGAAGACCGACCGCCTGCCCTGGAGGACGGCGACCAGCCGCTCCAGGCCCAGCCCCGTGTCGATGTTCCGCTGGGGCAGGGATTCCAGTGTGCCGTCCTCGCCGCACCGGTGACGCATCATCACGTGGTTCCACACCTCGACCCATCGATCGTCACCGGTCGGCGTGGACCGGGGCGGCCCCTCGCCGGTCCAGACGAAGATCTCCGAGTCCGGCCCACAGGGACCGGTGGGGCCGTTGGACCACCAGTTCTCCTCGCCGGTCAGCTCGACCGGTACGCCGATCTCCTGCCAGGCGCGCAGGGATTCGAGGTCCGGACCCGAGCGCTCGTCGCCGCCGAACACCGTGGCGTACAGCAGTCCCGGATCGATGCCGAAGCCGTCCACCAGCAGGTCGTGGCCCCAGCGGAGGCTCTGCGAGCCGGTGTAGTCGCCGAGCGACCAGGTGCCGAGCATCTCGAAGACCGTCAGATGGGTGTTGTCACCCACCTCCTCCAGGTCGGTGGTGCGCAGACAGCGCTGCGCATTGACCAGACGCCGGCCCAGCGGGTGGGGGAGGCCCTGCAGATGCGGGGTGAGGGGGTGCATGCCCGAGGTGGTGAAGAGGACGGAGTCACCGGGCGGCGGCAGCAGGGACGAGCCCGTGATGCGCCGGTGGCCCAGCCGCTCGAAGTGCTCGACGAAGGTGCGGACGACGTGCTCGCTGCTCATGACGGGGTTCACGACGGGGTTCATGACGTACGGATCCTTTGACTGCGGGGCAGCCGGAAAGGGACCGCGAGCACGGGGCGACGAACGGGGAACTCGGTCGATCCACACCGGCGGGCCGTTTCCGGTCGCCGGGGGAGAGGGATAAGGAGGTCAGGCGGCGGCAACCGGCGAGCTGGTCGCTCGCGCGGTCGTGACGCTGCTGCGGTGGATGACCTTCATGCCGCCAGGGTACGGGCGGCCCGATCGCCCCGCACCCGAGTTTTCGCCCCCGGGTCTGCGGGCGTACGCCCCACGAACGCGCCGGCCGGTTCCCCGGCGGGCGCCTCAAGCCCCGCCGGGCGAAGTGCTCGCCCCCGGGCGGGCGCCTCAAGCCCCGCCGGTGTCCCGCGGGCCGCGTTCCTCCGCCGCGCGCTCCGCGGCCTCCACCTCCGCGGTGAACTCCTTCGCGGACAGGCGGCGCAGCGTGCCGCCGTGGCGCCGGGCCAGCTCGTCGGCGGGCTCCTGCGAGGACTCGTGCAGATCGACGACCAGCATCGATGTGCCGTCCTCGACCCTGCTGCTCAGCACGATGAGGCCGGCGCCGTCCTCCAGGATCTGGCGGTTCTCCGCCGCGTTCGCCAGCGTGGCCCCGGCCGCGCTGCCCAGCAGCACGCCGATCGGGCCGCCGAGCAGCCCGAGGAGACCGCCGACCAGGCCGCCGCCGACCGTGGGCACCCCGGCACCCCGCACATGGTTCTCCGGCACGTCCAGCAGACCCTCGGCCGAACGTTCCAGAACGGCTGCCTGGCGCACCCCCGGCAGGGAGGCCGCTTCCTCGAAGGCCGCACGGCACCGCGTCGGATCGGTGAACGAGATCAGCAGAACATGGTGGGTGTCCGCCATCGCAGGTACTCCCTCATCGTGTGACGCACGGCTCCTGGTCCTCCCAGTGGACCGCCCGCCCGGGCACCCCGCCAGGCGGGAAGGCCGGGCGGGCGCCCCCGGCGGGAGCGCGAGCGTCCCTGCGTGCCCGGGCCGCCCGTCTGCGGCCTGGCACGATGTGGACATGGATATGCCACTGACATTCGGGGACACATTCGGGGACGCGTTACGGGCCGACCTCGGGTCGCCTACGGAGGTTCGCTCCTTGAGCAGCAGCCCGCGCTCGCAGGTGTGGCGCGTCGAGCTGCCGGCCGAGGTGCGGGGCCGGCCACGCCAGGCCGTGGTGAAGCACCTCGTCGACGGCCCCGGCGCCGCGGAGCGCTACGCCCGCGAGGTGGCCGCCCTGGGGATCGCCGCCCGGTCCCCCGCGCCGGTCGTGCCACGGCTGTTGGCCACCGACCCCGAGCGCCGCCTACTCGTCCTCGACCATCTCGACCACCACACCCCGGCACCCGACTGGATCGTCCACTACGCCGAGTCCCTGGCCCGGCTGCATGCCACGGCGGTTCCGGAGGATGCCGGGCTGCTGCCGCGGTGGCAGGGCCCGGGCGAGACCGACATCGCCGCCTTCCTCGCCCTCGCCGCGGCGCTCGGAGCGGCTGTCCCGGCCGGTGTCCGCGACGAACTCGAAGCGCTGGTGGGCCGCCTCGACCGGGCCCCGGGACATGCCCTGCTCCACGGGGACCCCTGCCCCGGGAACGATCTGCACACCATCGAGGGCGTCAGGTTCGTCGACTTCGAGCAGGCCTCGCTCGGCAGCGGCCTGATGGAACTGGCCTATCTGCGGATCGGCTTCCCCACCTGCTGGTGTGTCACCGCGGCCGCCGAGCCGCTGCTGGCCCGGGCGGAGCGTGCGTACCGTACGGCATGGCGTGCCGCCACGGGCTCCGAGCTCCGGGTGGACGGTCTTGTCGACGCGTGCGTCGGCTGGCTGATCCGTGGTGACGCGCTGGTCCAGCGGGCACACCGCGACGGCACGGACCATCTGGCCCGGGTGCCGGACGAGGACTGGACGTGGGGCACGGCGAGCGCCCGCCAGCGACTGGTCCACCGGCTCGGGGTCGTCGGCGCACTGACCGCCGAGGACCCGCTTCTCGGCGCGGTGCACGTCCTGACGGCGAGCATGCGCGGCCGGATGCTCGCCCGCTGGCCCGTGCTCCGGCCCGTACCGGCGCTGCGACCCTGAGGCATGGGGCGGGGACCGGGGGAGTACTCCCTCCGGTCCTGCCCGCGGGGAGCACTCCGCCCCTCGTGCCCTGCCCGCGGGGAGTTACTTGCCCGGGTGGGCCAGCAGGAGCTCGGTGTTGTGGTCGGCCGAGGAGCCGAGCTTGGCCGACGGGGTGGCATAGGGGTCGTTGTAGGAGAGTTCGCGGTAGAGGGCGGCCAAGCCCCGGTCGGAGGTGTCGCCGAAGTCCGTCGTATAGGGTGCGTCGGACTCGATGAGGGTGGTGAACAGGGACAGCGTGCCGTCACCGTTGTCCGCGATCTCGATCACGCGGGCGTGCTGCGGATAGTCGATGTGGGATGCGGTGTTGATCTCCCAGAAGGCGCGCTCGGGGACCGCGTGGCCGTGCGGGGTGATCCGGTTCTCGTGCGTGTGGCCGTTCACCCACGCCACCACGTTCGGATAGCGCTGGAGCAGCGCGACCAGCGCGTTTCCGTCGTGCCGCCCTTCGAACGGGTGGTACGGGTCCGGCAGCAGGTTGCCCATGGTCGTGCTGGTGTGATGGCTGAACAGGACGACGAGTGAGTCGCTGGATCCGCCGCGCACCACGTGCCCGTCCGTGTCGTACCAGCGGCTGCTGTGCGACTTGAGGACCGACTCCAGCCAGTTGAGCTGGGCCGTGCCGATCGAACCGTCCGCGAATCCCGCCCTGTTGGTGGTGTCGAGGCTGATGCCGAGCACCCCGCCCGCGAGGGGGAACGTGTAGTACAGGTGCCCGCTGCTCGCCGCGTCCGAGGTGAAGCCGTGCCCGACCGGACCGGCACCCGTGTAGGCCGGGTTGAGATGCGCCTTGGCGAACTCGGCCGGGGTGAAGGGGCGCCGGCGCTCGTCCGGGGTGACCTTGCGGATCGCGCCGCCGTTGCCGAGCAACTGGGCGAGCAGCAGCGCCGCTTGGGCCGGGTTGTGCTGGAGCGCGTAGGCGAGCTTCGCGGCGGTGGCGTCGTCGCAGCCCTCGATCTTGCGGTCGCCCGTGTACAGGTCGTTGAGGAGCCCGAGGTCCGGCAGACTGCCCTCGATGCTGTCGTCGTGGTTGCCGACCGTCGTATACCAGGGGACGCTGAGACCCGGCGCGTCGAAGGGCCGGGCCGCACCCGAGAGGAATCCCGGAATCTGCGGAAGGCCCCTGGCCTTGTAGGAGTCCTGGAAGGAAAGCTCCGGGTTCCAGTACTGCGCGCTGCCGGAGTTCTGTACGCCCTCGTAGCGCGAGACGTCGCCACTGCTCGGGGTGATCCGGCCACCGCTCATGACACTCAAGTACCAGTCGAGCTCGATGAGTTCATGGTTGTCGGTGTTGTCACCGGTGGCCATCACCATGCCGAACGGCAGCCCGGTGTACGGGCCTTGGCGCACCGAGTTGACCCGCTCGACCAGGGCGGACGCGCCGCGCACCGTGAGCGCCTCCTGCGGGCGGTGCGCGCTGTCGTTGTACTGGGCCAGGTACTCGAACCGCACCGGCGACTCGGTGTCGGCCAGGTGCAGGTCGGTGAACTGCACGAAGGAGGCCAGCCCGGTCCGGCGGTCGTCCCGCCCCGCGCTCCCCGCGGCCAGCTCGCCCCGGACCACCAGCGGCCACCCCGGCCCGGCCGCCAGCCGCTTGTACGGCCCGGTGCCCACCGGCATCGCGGCCTGTTCCAGGGTGGTGCCGCCGGTCCGGACGGCTCGCGCGACGGTCGCGGCCAGCGCCCGGTCCTGCGCCGCCATCGACCACAGGGCGGCGCCCGCGGCGGCGCCGGACATCCTGGAAACGAACTGACGTCGGCTCATCCCGCGCATGGGTATCCCCCTGGTGGCACTGGCAGTTGGCGACACGGCAGCCCTCGGGTGCGACCGCGCGGCCACACACTACTGGCGGGTATGCGTATGTACAGGGGCCGGGAGGAAACTTGAGGGAAACAAAAGGGCGCCGGGGCGTCGGCGGCGAGATGGATGCGAGCCCGGTCCTCTACCGCCGCGTGGCAGGAGTGCGGGGTGTCAACGGGACTCTGCCGAGCGGCCGTTGACACCCCCGGAACGAGTCGGATCGGTCGGAGCCGGCTCGTGCGTGAGTGCTTCGCCCGTGATCCGATCACTCGTGGTGGATCACTCGTGATGGATCACATGCTGCGTATTTCCTGTGGCGTATCACCTGCGGTGACGGGCGGACTGGCGGGCGTTCGCCGAACCGGAGACGGCCGCCCGGCAGTCGCCGCTCACCCTGTCACTTGCAGTAGGGGACCGCCGCCAGGTTCTGAACGTAACGGGCGGTGACCCAGCCGGGCTTGTTGGCGCCGAGCTTGTACCAGGTCTTGTTGCCGTCCACGTTCTGGGCGGTCTTCTTGCACTGCAGGGCGACGACCGAGCCCTGGGGCAGCAGGTTCAGCCGCTTGGAGGTGGTGTTCGCTTCCTGGTGGACCCACAGGCCGCCGTTGGCGACGACCTTGCCCTTGGCCTCGGCCGCCGCAGGTGCGGCGGGGGCCGCCTGCTGGCCCGAGGTGCCGACCGGAGTCGGGTCCGCCGCCGAGGCCCCGCCCGCGGTGAGCAGGATCCCCGATCCGGCGAGTACCGCCACCGCGCTCGCCGCGGCCATCCTGCGCATGCCAGACACGTACACGCTGTTCCCCTTTCGTTCCTTTTGGGATGTGCGCCCTGTAAGAGCGCCTCTCGTGCCGATGCGTTCCACCCCGGAAGAGGGAACTTCCGTGCGCCGTAAGGCAGTTGATGTGCCGATCGGATGAGTTCGGACGAATCCGGGCGTGCGGGGAGTCGCCCCGGGGGCCGCACGGCGGCCCGGCCGGGGTGCAGGTGCAGGTGCGGGCGATGGGCGGCATGCCGGGCGGGCGGCTGGGCAGGATGAGGCGGCCATGTCACGTCGGTCCCCAGGGAAGGAAACCCTCAAGTGCTCCGCAGAAAAGGCGCGTTGCTCGCCGCCGTCCTCCTGTTCCCGCTCGCCACGGCGACCCAGGCGGGCGCCGCCGCCCCGGCGCCGCGGCCGGACGCCCCGGCCCCGCACACGTCCCCGGCGACCGCGGCCACCGCGGCCACCGCCTGTGCCTACACGCCGGCCGTGCCCGCCGACAACTACAAGGGGATACCGGACTTCGACCCGGCCAAGGCGGCCAGGCCGTTCAGTGCCACCCTGCGTACCAGCCAGGGCGCCATCACCTTCAAGGCGCTGACCGACAAGGCCCCGTGCACCACCAACTCCTTCCGGTTCCTCGCCGAGAAGCGCTACTTCAACGGCTCGCACTGCCACCGGCTCACCACGGCCCGCCTGTACGTCCTCCAGTGCGGCGACCCGACCGGCACGGGCAGCGGGGGCCCCGGATACTCGTTCCCGGACGAGAACCTCACGGGCGCCACCTATCCGGCCGGAACCGTGGCGATGGCCAACGCCGGGCCGAACACCAACGGCAGCCAGTTCTTCTTCGTCTGGAAGGACACCAAGCTCTCGCCCGCCTACACACCCTTCGGCCGGGTCACCTCCGGGCTCGACGTCCTGCGGAAGATCGCGGCGGGTGGCGAGGACGACCAGAACGGCCCCGGCGACGGATACCCCACGCTGCCCGTGAACATCAACCGCGTGACGATCAAGAAGGGCTGAGCCGGGACCGGCCCGTCCGGATAGGCCAAGCGATTGCTGTTGGCGCTGCGCTGGCGGGGGAGCGCGGGACGGGCCGGGGGCGCGGCTAGTCTCCGCCCATGACGGACACCTTTGACCACACCCCGCAGGTATGGACGGCAGGCCGCCTGCGACAGGCCCTCGCCGACCTCTCCGACGACACCCCCATCCACATCGCCGTCGCGGACGGGCCCGGCGACTTCGAGGGCTACAGCGAATACGCCCTGGTCGACCTGGAGCCCGTCGAGAAGGAATGCGGCGAGGACACGGCGCCCGCGACCGAGGTCGAGTACACCCTGTTCGCCGACTACAAGGCCGGCCGGTACCACGTCGACCTGGTCTGAGCCGCCGTCGGCAGGCGTCCCGTGCCGGCTGTCGTGGGGGGGGGGGGGGGCCCCCCCCCCCCCCCCCCCCCCCCCCCCCCCCCCCCCCCCCCCCCCCCCCGCCGCGCCCCCCCGCCCCAAAC